>JAAFKE010000013.1 GCA_013298215.1 Cytophagales bacterium
CCAAAGACCCCATCGACGAGGTGGTGCGCGGCTCAGAATTTATGCGCGTGAGCATGGCCGAGATGCACCCCTCGGTGATGTACGACCTCCAAAAATACCACCCCAGTGCGTGGAGTATTTTTCAGGATTACAAAAACTCGTACATGATTAACTTGATCCGAAAAAACCTCGGCCAAGGAATAGCGCAGGGCTTGTACCGCGCCGACATGAACCCCGACATTATGGCGCGGTTCAGAATGGAGCAGGTAGAACTGGGGTTCAATACAGACGTTTTTCCAGTTGATCGATTCAACCCGATCGATGTGCAAATTGAGCTTATCCACCACTTTCTGAGGGGTATCTTAACCCCAAAAGGGTACGAACTTTACAACCAATATTTCAAACCAAATGCTATTAACAGCCATCATTTTTTAACTTAATTTTTCAAAAGCATGATCCCAAAAACAGTACTTAAACGAGCATGGCCGCTGATCGGGCTGTGGTTTGTGGCCACCCAGGCATTTGCCCAACAGTCGTTTACTTTGCAGGAGGCCATAAGCTACGGCATCCAAAAAAACGTGAGCGTCAAAAACGCCGAAGTTGATGCCGAAAGTGCCAACTCGCGCATTGGCGAGATTCGGTCCATCGGGCTGCCCCAAGTAGGTGCCAGCTTGAACTTGGTTCATAACCCGATCATCCAGCGGATTTTCTTGCCCCCTACTTTCGGCAACCCCAACGCTGGACCCGACGATCCGCCGATTGCCGCTAAGTTTGGCGTAAATTATGGGGGAGCGGCCAGCCTTACGGTCAATCAGCTGTTGTTCAGTGCCACTTGGCTGCTGGGCCTCAAAGCCGCCGAGGCGTACCGCTCGCTGGCGCAAAAGCAAATCACGCAGAGCAAACTAATGGTGGTAGAGAACGTGTCGAAAGCCTACTACGGCGTGCTGATAGCCGAAGAACGCGCCACTATTTTGAACCTAAACATCGGTAGGTTAGACTCGCTGGTGCGCGAAACGAGGATATTGAACCAAAACGGTTTCGTGGAAAAAATCGACATTGACCGCCTCGAAGTGCAGGTCAATAACCTCAAAACCGAACGCCAAAAGGTGCAAAACCTGGTAGAACTGAGCTACTATTTGCTCAAGTTTCAGATGGGTATTAAGTTAGACGAACCCATTGCGCTCGCCGACCGCATTACGGAGCAAAACGTGGCCCTCATCCAGCGCGATATGCTGAACCAGGAGAGGAGCTTCAATTACAACGACCGCATCGAATACAGTTTGTTGAAAGACCAAAAAAACTTAGCCGAAATGGACGTAACCAACGTGCGGCGGCAGTACCTGCCCACCATTGCGGCTTTCGGAACGTATGGCTACAACATTGGCTTAGAAAAGTTTAGGATTTTTACCAATCCCTGGTTTAATAGTGCTACCGTGGGCTTGGCCTTTCAGGTGCCGATCTTCGACGGCTTTCAGAAAAAATACAAGCTGCAACAGAACCAGTTTACCGTCAAAAAAATAGACCAGAGCATGGGTCTGCTCGAACAAAGCATTGATTTGCAGGTGAAAAGTGCCTCGGTCGGTATTACCAACGGCCTCGAAACACTCAAAACCCAGAAACGTAATTTGGAGCTTTCGCAAGAAATTGTGCGCGTCAGCAAGATCAAGTACAAGTCGGGCACTGGCTCCAACATTGAGGTGCTCAATGCCGAGTCGTCGCTCAAAGAATCTCAGACCAACTATTTTGCCGCCCTCTACGACTTGCTTTTATCGAAAGTAGATTTGGACAAGGCGCGCGGACAGTTACTTTTAAAATAGACAACCACCAGAAAAACAATATATTATGAAAAAAGTAACCTATTTTCTATCATTAACAGCCCTGTTTATTGCGCAATCGTGCGGCCCCAAAGCCGACAACTCGCTGGGCGGCAAAAAAGCCGAGCTGGCCACGCTGAAATCGCAGAGTAAAGAAATAGCCCAAAAAATAACGACGTTAGAAGCCGAAGTTCTTAAACTTGATCCCGCCAGCCGGGCCGCCGAAAAAATAAAGGCCGTTGTGGTAGCACCCCTCGTGGCCCGCACTTTCAGCAGTTTTATTGATATCCAAGGCACGGTGGAGGCCAAAAATATCGTGATGGTCACGCCGCGATCGGCGGGAGCATACACGGCCATCTACGTAAAAGAAGGCGATGCCGTGGCAAAGGGGCAAATAGTAGCGCGGCTCGACGACGCCATTGTGCGGGAATCGATCGAAGAAATTAAAAATCAATTGAGCCTCGCCACGCTTTTATACGAAAAACAAAAGGGACTCTGGGACCAGAAAATCGGGACGGAGTTGCAGTATTTGCAAGCCCAAAACGGCAAAGATGCCCTCGAAAAACGGCTGGCAACCACCAAAACGCAGCTGGGAATGTCGGCGGTGATGGCCCCGATGAGCGGCGTGATAGATCAGATGATGGCCAAAGTAGGCGACATGGGAATGCCCGGCGCACCACTGGCGCGGGTCATTAATTTGGGATCGTTGAAGGCAACGGCCAACGTGGGCGATACCTACCTAAAAAACGTGCGGATGGGCGACCCCGTGCTGGTGAAACTGCCAGACCTGGGCAAAGAAATGAACGCACGCATTAATTTTGTGAGCAAGATTGTGAACCCCGCCAGCAGGACTTTCAAAGTTGAAGCGTCGATTCCGAGCAGTGCCGACATAAAACCCAACATGGTGTCGATGCTCCGAATTACCGACAAAACCACGCCCAACGCCATTGCCATCAACCAAAATTATATTCAGAATACCGAAGACGGCGAAATTGTTTACGTGGCCGTGGAAGAAGGTGGCAAAAAAATAGCGCGGGCGCGCAAAATAAAAACGGGCGCAGCATACGCCGGCGAAATAGAAATTACGAACGGCCTCAAAGCGGGCGACGTGTTGATTACTGAAGGATACCAAGAACTGGTGGATGGCCAAATTATTAGCTACTAACATGGAACAAGAAAAACTAAAAGATTTTGCCATCACGAGGTGGTGCGTAGAAAACAAAACGACGATCTATATTTTTACGATCCTGATCTCGCTGACGGGTCTGTACGTTTATCTGACACTGCCCAAGGAGCAATTTCCCGAAATTGCGGTGCCCACAATTATCGTCTCGACGATATACCCAGGAGCGAGCCCGTCGGACATTGAAAACGTGATTTCTAAGCCGATTGAAAAACAGCTCAAATCGGTGGCGGGAGTCAGCAAGGTGAAGTCGAACTCTATTCAAGACTTTTCGCTCTTGACGGTGGAGTTTGACACGGGCATTGAAACCAACATTGCCAAGCAGCGCGTGGCCGATGCCGTGGACAAAGCCCAGAAAGACCTGCCCAACGATATGCAACAAGACCCGCAGGTGCAGGAGGTAAACTTCTCGGAGTTTCCGATTATGAACATCAATTTGGCGGGAAATTATCCGCTCAATAAACTCAAACAATACGCCGACGCGTTGCAGGACGACATTGAGTCGATGCCCGAAATTACGCGGGTGGACATAGTGGGCGCGCTCGACCGCGAGATTCAGGTAAACGTGGACTTGTATAAAATGCAGGCCACCGGCGTTTCGTTTTTCGAAATCGAAAATGCCATCAAAGGAGAGAACGTAAACATTTCGGGCGGCGAGCTGAACATCGATGACGTGCGTAGGAACATCCGCGTGACGGGCGAGTTCAGAGACGTGGCGGTGATTGGCGAGATTGCCGTGCGGTCGTCGACGGGCGCAACCGTGAAGCTCAAAGATGTGGCCGAGATCAAAGACGGCTACGCCGAAAAACAAAACTTTGCCCGCTTAGACGGCAAAACCGTCATTACCCTAAACGTGATAAAACGCGGCGGAGCCAACTTGATTTCGGCCGCCGAAAACATCGAAAAAACGCTGGCCCGCTACCAAGAATCTAAGTTTCCGGACGGGCTGAAGGTAAGCGTAACCAACGACCAATCGGCACGCACTAAGGTAGAACTCAACGACTTGATTAACACCGTAATTTTGGGCTTTATATTCGTGGTGTTGGTGCTGATGTTTTTTATGGGCGTAACCGATGCCATTTTTGTGGGACTTTCGGTGCCGCTTTCGGCGTTGATGGCCATGATCTTTATGCCGAGTTTAGATTTTACGCTCAACACCATTGTGCTGTTTGCGTTTTTGTTGGGTTTGGGAATCGTGGTAGATGATGCCATCGTGGTGATCGAAAATGCCCACCGGATTTACAATAAAAACAAAAAACTGTCGGTAAACGAGGCCATTTCTTACGCCGCTGGGGAGGTTTTTGTGCCCGTTTTCACGGGAACACTCACCACCATTGCCCCGTTTTTGCCGCTGCTCTTTTGGCCAGGCATCGTGGGCGAGTTCATGAAATACCTACCCCTCACGCTCATTCTGACGCTCTTCGCGTCGTTGTTTGTGGCCTATATTATTAACCCCGTCTTTGCGTCGTCGTTCATGGAGCGCACCGAAGACCACGCCCGCAAAGACCGCTCGGTGCGGTCTTTGTTGAAGCCCATCATTATTTTGGGCGTGCTCACCGCCATTGGCTACGTGGTGAACGTTGGGTTCGGAAACTTCTTTTTGTTTATTGCGATCTTGGTTGTTTTCAACCACTTTGTGCTCACACCGCTCATTATTCGGTTCCAAGAAAACGTGTTGCCGCGCTTCAAAAACGGCTACCGTCGCCTGATCTCGTTTGTTATCACGGGCAAACGTCCCTACGCATTTGTGGCGGCGGCGGTGGTGCTTTTTGTGGGCACGGTTATGCTCACGGGGGCGGCAAAGCCCAAGGTGGAGTTCTTCCCCAGTGGCGACCCCGATTTTAACTACGTCTATGCCGTGATGCCCATTGGCACCAACGCCACCAAGACGGACTCGGTAATGAAAATTCTCGAAAAACGCGTACAAAAAGCCATCGGCGGCGACTCGGTGGCAGTGGCCTCCATTATCACAAACGTGGGCATTGGCGCGGGAGACCCTTTCAACCCCGACCGCGTCATAACGCCCCACAAAGGTAAAATTACGGTGGCTTTCAAAAATGCCGAGGAGCGGATTCACTACGGTATTTCGAGCAACGCAATCTTAGACCGCGTGCGCGAGGCCACCAAGGGCGTGGCGGGCGTAGAAGTAACGGCCGAACCCGAAAACAACGGCCCACCCACGGGCAAAGCCGTGACGATCGAGATTTCGGGCGAGGATTTTGACCAATTGGTGCGCATCCAACGCCAAACCAAAGCGGCCATATCTAAGGCTGGCGTGCAGGGAATCGAAGAACTAAAATCTGACCTGGTACTGAACAAACCCGAAATTTTGGTGCAGATCGACCGCGACAAGGCCACCCGCGAGGGCATATCAACGGCCCAAATTGCCCTTCAGCTCCGCACGGCATTGTTTGGCAAAGAGGTCTCTAAGTATCGCGACGAAAAAGACGATTACCCGATTATGGTGCGATTACTCCAAGACGACCGCAACCAAATTGAGAAATTATTGAGCATGAACATCGTTTACCGCGACATGAACATGGACGGAATGTTGCGCGAAGTGCCCCTCAGCACGGTGGCCAGCATCAAATATGCCACCACGTTTTCGGGCATCAACCGCAAAAACCAGGAGCGCGTCGTAACGCTGTCGTCCGATGTACTCAACGGTTTCAATGCCAACGACGTGAACGCCGAACTCCAAGATGTTTTCGATTCGCTGGTTATTCCGCCTGGCTACTCGGTTAGGCTCTCGGGCGAGCAAGAGGAACAAGCCAAGTCGGCGTCGTTTTTGGGTGGTGCGTTTTTGTTGGCCATTGCGGCCATTTTCCTGATCTTAGTTACGCAGTTCAACTCGCTCACCAAACCACTCATTATATTCTTCACCATTGTGTTTAGTTTGATCGGCGTGTTGCTCGGTTTCATCATCACTGGCAAAACCATTTCGGTCATCATGACGGGTGTGGGAATCATAGCCCTGGCGGGTATTGTGGTTAAAAACGGTATTTTGCTCATCGAGTTCACCGAAGAACTCCGCGACCGCGGCCTGTCGATGCGCGAGGCCATCATTGAGGCGGGGGCCACCCGCCTAACGCCCGTTTTGCTCACGGCCACGGCCTGTATTTTGGGCTTAGTACCGCTGGCGGTGGGCATGAACATCAATTTTATCACCATGTTCACCGAGCTTGACCCGCAGTTTTTTATCGGCGGTTTTAGCGCTGTTTTTTGGGGTTCGTTGGCCTACACCATCATTTTTGGGTTAAGTTTCTCCACATTCCTGACCTTGGTTATGGTGCCAGCGATGTACCACATCACCGAAAACCTGCGAAACCGCGCGGGCATGAGAACGCCCCGAGAAACCTACCAAGAAACCCCCGAGGAGGTAGAAATGGCCTAAACAATAACGATGAAAAAAGTACTGAAACTCAAAAATTACGACGTACACTCCATAACAACCGCCACCGCCGACGGGCGGCGCAACGCCAACATTGCCACTTGGGTGATGCAAACGGCCATGGGCGGAAAAATGCTGTGCGTGGCGTTGTATAAAATAGATTATACCATCGAACTCGTGAAGGTATCTAATGTGCTCAATGTCAATCTATTGGCCCAAGACCAGACGGGGCTAATCGCCAAACTGGGGCGCAAGAGCGGCCGCACGTCCGACAAATTTAGAAACCTGGCCTACGCCCTCGACGACCGCAACTGCCCGTACCTAACCCACGCCGTGGGCTACGTGCAGTGCCGCGTGGTGGGCAGCACCGATGCCGGCGACCACGAACTGTTCGTTTGCGAGGTTATAAAGCAGGTGACGCTGCACCCCGAAAAAAGCGTGATGACCAACGATTTCTTGCGCGAAAAAGGGTTCGTTCGCGGATAATTTTGGCGAGACTCCGTATTTTAGGCTACTTTTGGGTGAATAATAGCACAATATGGAGATTTTTAATTCTGTTTCGGCCCTGCGTCTTTACTTAGAAAGCCAGCGTAGAGACAACAAAAGCATCGGATTTGTGCCAACGATGGGCGCACTGCACGCAGGGCACGGGTCGCTCATCACGGCATCTCGGGCGGGCAACGACCTGACGGTGTGCAGCATCTTTGTGAACCCAACCCAGTTTAATAATCCCGACGATCTGGCGCACTACCCACGCACGTTGGCCGCCGACTGCGCCATGCTCCAAGCGGCGGGCTGCGACGCCGTTTTTGCGCCCTCAGCCCAAGAAATGTACCCCGAACCAGCAGTAGTCAAGTTTGATTTTGGTGCTTTGGAACGCGTCATGGAAGGCCAATTTCGGCCTGGGCATTTCAACGGTGTTGGCGTGGTGGTGAGCAAACTGTTTAATATTGTGCAACCCGACCGCGCGTACTTTGGCCAAAAAGACCTTCAACAAACGGCCGTTGTGCGCCAAATGATGGTGGACTTGGGTTTTCAGATCGAACTCCACATTTGCCCAACCCTGCGCGAGGCCGATGGCCTGGCCATGTCGTCGAGAAACGTTAATATATTGGCCCAGCACCGTCCAGCGGCTTCAACAATTTTCAGAATTTTGAACCAAGCCAAAACTTCGCTCCTTGCTGGTGAGTCCTCAAAAACGGCGCAAGTCCACGCAGCCGAGGCTTTTGCGTCGCAGCCCGATTTCAAATTAGCGTATTTCGAGATCGTAAACCTCCACACCCTGCAGCCCGTGGCCGCGTGCCAACCCGAAGGCCAGACGGCCATTTGCGCGGCAGCTTTTTTGGGCAAAGTACGTTTGATTGATAATGTCGTTTTTTAGGCTGACCTTTGCGACGAACCAATGCTCTTTTAACCAACCTGAAAAGTTCACAAAGCCATGTTAGTGACCATATTCAAGTCGAAAATTCACCGCGTAAAAGTAACCCAAGCCGAACTAAACTACGTGGGCAGCATCACCATCGACGAAGACCTGATGGACGCGGCTGGCCTCTACGAAAACGAACAAGTACACGTAGTAAACAACAACAACGGCGAACGGCTCGTTACGTATGTCATTAAGGGCCAGCGCGGTACGGGCATTATTTGCTTGAACGGAGCCGCCGCCCGCAAAGCCGCAGTGGGCGACGTGGTCATCATAATTGCCTACGCCATGATGACCCCCGACGAAGCGCGGGCGTTTGAACCCACCATGGTTTTTCCAGACGTAAACAACCTACTAACCTAAAAACTCCCCGCGTCTAAGCCCCGCCCATCCCCTCTCCCATGATGAAAAACATACCCATCAAAATCTCCATATTTATCAATTATTTTGTTTTCGCTATTTTGCTCAATAGCGTGGGCATCGTCATTCAGAAGTCGATCAACGTATTCAAAACCAACGAGTTGCAAGCCAGCAACTTGGAGTTGGCCAAAGACCTGAGCATTCTGATCGTATCGTTTTTGGTGGGCTCGTTTTTGCCGCGCCTGGGCTACAAACGCGGAATGTTGGCGGGTTTAGCCTTGGTTTTTGGTGGCTGTTTGCTCATGTATTTCGGCAATTCTTTCAACTCCGCCCTGCTGCTGTTTGGCATCGTGGGCGTAGCTTTTGCCCTCATTAAATTGTCGGTCTATTCGATGATCGGCCTGCTCACAGATTCGCCCAAGGCCCACAACTCTTTGATGAGCTCGATCGAGGGCTTTTTTATGCTGGGCATTGCGCTGGCCTATTTTCTGTTTCCTGCCTTTTATTCCGAAACCGACCCCAACGCCTGGCTGCGGGTTTACCTGGTCATTGCGGGCATGGTGGCGGTGTCTTTTGTGTTTTTATTGTTGGCAAAGTTCGACGAATCTCAAATCCAAACGTCGGGTCAAAGCCTAAAAGAAGACTTCCTCGGAATGCTTAAACTCACCTCCCTGCCCATGGTGCTGGTCTTTATTGTTTGCGCCTTTTTGTTTGTCATGACCGAGCAGGGCATCATGTCGTGGCTGCCCAATTTCAACGAAAAAATACTAAAACTCCCCGAAACAGTTTCGGTACAAATGGCCGCAATTTTGGCCATTTCTCTGGCCATTGGGCGCGTGCTGGCGGGGCAGCTCACCAAGCGTTTCTCGTGGTTGAGCATCCTGTCGGTTTGTTTGGTGGTTTCGATGTTTATTGTGGTGGCGGTGCTGCCCAAAACCACCTCGGTGGCGGCCAGCAACATTCAGTCGTTCACCGATATTCCGCTCATTGCTTTTGTTTTTCCGCTCATTGGTTTGTTCATCGCGCCCATTTACCCGCTCATCAACTCGGTCGTGTTGAGCGCATTACCCAAAAACAAACACAGTGCCATGACTGGCTTACTCACGGTGTTTTCGGCGTTGGGTGGCACCATCGGTTCGCGGATTATCGGCTGGCTTTTTATGACTACTGGCGGTGCATCGGCGTTTTACTTCACGCTCATTCCGATGGGTCTTTTGCTGATCGCACTCTTTGCGCTCAATCGCCTAACGGCAAAACCTAACTTGGTGTAGTCAGACAATTGTAATTGTATTGAGTGGATTAAACATAACTATATAAAGTTTTTTTGTTATCATTCGGTGATAATGTACCATATTTTCACGGAAAGATTTAACTTTCGGACGTTTTCTAAAGTATAATCCCAAACCATGTATCTAAACGGCGTTAGTCATTATTTTCCGCAACACATTGTTACGAATGAACATTTTACGAACCTCAACGGCCTCTCCGATGAATGGATCGTGGAGCGGACTGGCATAAGCGAACGCCGCAAAGCCGCCGAAGGCGAAAACGCCAGCACCATGGCCATCGAAGCGGTGAGCCGCCTGGTGGCAAAAATGCCCTTCGATAAATCGGAAATAGATTTGATTGTGGGAGCCACCTACACGCCCCACGACACCATCGTGACGCTCGCGCACAGCGTGCAGCATTACATTCAGGTGGCCGATATTCCCGTCGTATCAATCTCCTCGGCGTGCTCGTCGCTGCTCAACGCCATCGAAATTGTGCAGGGCTATTTTGCCCTCAACAAAGCCACCAAGGCACTGGTGGTGGTGTCGGAACACAACACGGGCTACTACAACGAAACCGACACCGTTTCGGGGCATTTGTGGGGCGACGGCTCGGCGGCGCTGCTCATCACAAAAGACCGAACAACCGATGCCGATTTTTATATTCGAGATGTGGTAACGGGCGGAGCCGCCACCAGCGGAAAGGCCACCGAAGCGGTGGTGTTGCAGCCATTGGTCAAAGGGGTGATTATGCCCTACGGCCGCGACGTTTTTCAGAACGCCTGCGTGTATATGCCAAAGGTAAGTTTGCAGATTTTGGAGCGCAACAACCTAAAAACCAGTGATGTAGATTTTCTAATACCCCACCAAGCCAACCACCGAATTAGCAAAAATGTGATAGCTACGCTGGGAATTTCGGAAGACAAACTGATTTCTAACATTCAGTATTTGGGCAATACTGGCTGCGCGGGTTGCGCCATTGGCCTTTCCGAAAACTGGGAACGTTTTCGGAAAGGCCAGTGCATTGTCATAACAGTTTTTGGCGGGGGCTACTCCTACGGAGCCATGCTCTTGGAAGTATAATGGCGCAAAAGTGGCGCAGTATTATTTGCGGTACAACACAGTTTCGACCGCGTCGATGGTTTGTTTAATATTGGGCAAAATAACATCGATGAGCGTGGCGGCGTAGGGCAGCGACACATCTTTGTTGTTTACGCGCACCACTGGCGCGTCCAGATAATCGAAGGCGTGGCGCTGAACATGGTACGTGATCTCGGACGAGATAGCCGCCAGCGGCCAAGCTTCTTCTACCACCACGCAGCGGTTTGTTTTCTTTACAGATGCCAAAACCGTCTGATAATCAATTGGTTTTACAGTTCTCAGATCAATCACTTCGACGGAGACACCCTTTTTGGCCAGCTCAACGACGGCGGGCATAACCACCCGCGACAGCATTTTTCCGAAGGTCACGATTGTCACGTCCGTACCAGTTTGCACGACGTTGGCCTTGCCAAACGGAATGGTGTAGTCTCCCTCGGGCACTTCGCCTTTGTCGCCATACATGACCTCAGACTCCATAAAAATCACGGGATCTTCGTCGCGAATTGCCGTTTTTAGCAGTCCCTTGGCGTCGTAAGGGTTCGACGGCACAACTACTTTCAGACCTGGGGTGTTGGCAAACCAGTTTTCAAAATTTTGCGAATGCTGCGCACCCAACTGCCCCGCACTACCAGTGGGCCCCCGAAATACGATCGGACACGAGTACTGCCCGCCCGACATCGACAATATTTTGGCCGCTCCGTTGATGATCTGGTCGATGGCTACCAACGAAAAGTTGAAGGTCATAAACTCAATAATGGGGCGCAGGCCGTTCATGGCCGCTCCAACGCCAATGCCCGCAAAACCCAATTCTGCAATGGGGGTATCGATGACGCGCCCATAGCCAAATTCGTCCAAAAGCCCCTGGCTCACTTTGTACGCACCGTTGTATTCGGCAACTTCTTCACCCATTAAAAACACGCGCGGGTCACGGCGCATTTCTTCGGTCATTGCCTCACGCAGGGCTTCGCGGAAAAGTATTTGTCGCATTATGATTGATTATGAATTGATTGTGTACGCTCCAAAAAGACTGTGCAAAGATAAAGAATTGTCCACAAAAAAAGCCTCTCTTGGCAAGAAAGGCTTTTTTTGTGCGCGATTTAGGCTTTTATAACCCAGCCAAAGGGATCGGCCACTTTGCCCATTCGTAGGTCTGACAAATAGTGGTACACCTTGTTGGTAAAAGACTCTTCGGTGATTTCGGGTAGTGTGTAATCGATACCCTGGTGGGCAATGGCGGCAAACGGCGAGACCACCACGGCAGTGCCCGCACCAAAGGCGGCTTCTAATTTTGCTTCTTGAATTGCCCCGATCACCTCATCAACCGACACCCGGCGTTCTTGCACCTCCATGCCCCAGTATTTGGCAATGTCGATGATACTTTTACGGGTCACACCGTCGAGAATTGTATCAGAAATGGCGGGAGTGACCAGCACGCCGTCGATCACAAACATCAAATTCATCGTCCCCGACTCTTCGATATACTTGTGTTCGCGGGCATCGGTCCAGATCAACTGGTCGTAGCCCTGCTCCTGCGCCAACCTGGTGGGGTTGAGCGACCCGCCGTAGTTGCCAGCGCACTTGGCAAACCCAAAACCGCCTTCTGCCGCTCGTATGTATTCGGTCTCGACTTTTACGCGGGGTGGTTTGGCGTAGTATTTGCCAACGGGGCTACAAAAAATCACAAACTTGTAGGTGTCCGACGGCCGCACGCCAATGTACGGGTCGGTGGCAAACATATAGGGCCGCACGTAAAGCGAGCAGTCGGGTTGGGTGGGCACCCAAGCCGCGTCCAAACGCAACAACGTGGTGAGGCCGTCCATGAAAATACTCTCAGGAATAGTCGGCATGCACATCCGCTCGGCAGAGCGGTTGAGCCGCGCCAAATTATCTAACGGCCTGAACATCAGCACTTCGTTGGCATCGTTTTTGTAGGCTTTCATGCCCTCAAAGAGTGCTTGCCCGTAGTGCAGCGCCGCCGTGGCTGGGCTGAGCGACAGGTCGCCGTAAGGAATTATTTTAAGGTCTGTCCATTCGCCATTTACGTAATCGGCCACAAACATGTGGTCGGCGTGGTGTTTTCCAAAGACGAGGTTATCGAAATCAACCTCGTCGATGCGTGATTTTGCGATGGGCTGAACGTCGATCTGCAGGGTTTCTGTTGTCATAAAACTAAAAATTAGTTGTCATGCAAAGTATCTAAAATTGTGCCAAAAATGCAAGTAAAAAAAGTTATTTTGTAAATTTACGTTTCAACGTAAAAAGGGATGATCGAATTCAATACTATTTCAAAGACTTTTGGGCAGCGTCAGGTGCTTTTTGGGGTTAGCGGTACTTTTTTGCCTGGCAGCACCAGCCTGGTGATTGGCGGTAGCGGCACTGGTAAGAGCGTTTTGCTAAAATGTTTGATTGGCCTGGTGAAACCCGACGAAGGGGCGGTGCTCTACAACGGCCGCGATTTTTGGGCGGGCGACGATGAAGTTAAGAAAGACATTCGGCGCGAGATGGGGGTGCTGTTTCAGGGCGGGGCGTTGTTCGACTCCAAAACGGTGGTCGAAAACGTGCGCTTCCCGCTCGATATGCTCACCACCATGACCGAAGACCAAAAACTGGCGCGTGCCCACGAATGTTTGCAGCGCGTGGGGCTCGAACAGGCCGCCAATCGAATGCCCTCTGAGGTGTCGGGAGGCATGAAAAAGCGCGTCGGAATTGCCCGCGCCATTGTGATGAACCCCAAATACCTTTTTTGTGACGAACCAAACTCGGGGCTCGATCCGCTCACGTCGATAAAAATAGACGAACTCATCAAAGAAATCACCGAAGAATACCAAATCACAACCGTTGTCATTACCCACGACATGAACTCGGTGCTCGAAATGGGCGACAAGATTATGTTTCTCTACAAAGGCTACAAACTTTGGGAGGGCAACAGTGCCAGCATCACGCAGTCGTCGGTGGAGGAGCTAAACGAGTTTGTGTTTGCCAATAAACTCCTGCGCGACCTGCGCCCGCAACATTAGTCGAACTGATCGGTGAACATATAGCCCACACCTTTGAGGGTTTTGATGAAGTGTTCGCCGACTTTTTCGCGCAGTTTGCGGATGTGTACGTCCACGGTGCGCTCCAACACGTACACATCTACTCCCCAGATTTTTTGCAGCAGCTCGTCTCGGCTAAAAACCTTGTTGGGGTGTTGGGCCAAAAAAAACAGCAGCTCAAACTCTTTGCGGGGCAGCACCACCGAGCGGTCGGCAAGCTCGACGGTGTAGTTTTCTCGGTTTATGAGCAAACCAGCGATCTCGACCTGCAAGCCAGGATCAGACTTTTGGGCTTCGCGCCTGAACAGCGCGTTGATGCGGCTCATCAGGGCGCGGGGTTTTATGGGCTTGGTAATATAATCGTCGGCACCAATGTCAAAGGCCGCCACTTCGGAGTATTCTTCGGAGCGGGCCGTCAGAAACCAGATGTACGTATTTTTGAAATCGGGCAGGGCGCGCAACTTGCGGGCCGCTTCTATGCCGTCCATGTTGGGCATCATAATGTCCATCAGCACCAAATCAGGAATAAAATCTCGGGCAATGTCCAGGGCTTTTTTGCCATCGGAGGCCGTTCTGACTGCGTAACCTTCTTTGATGAGGTTGTATTCGAGGAGCTCGGCGATGTCGGGTTCGTCATCTACCACTAAAATCCTGTTTACCACTGGTACGTTTTTGATCGGAGTCATCTTGTTTTTCGAGGACTTGCAAAGCGTCTCGGTTACGTTTCTTATTGCAACGCAAAAGTAGATTGGTCGGCCCAATACTTCACACTGTGTTCATATTCTTAACACAAACATAACAATATAGAAAAATAGCAATCATCAACTAAAACATCATCATGCAGTGAGGGCAGTCATCACGCGGTCGAGCTCGTTTATGTCGGGAACGTCGGTGCAGGTGAGCAACAATTTACTTTTCAGGTCGCGCATCGAGAACCGTTTGGGGTGGGCTTTCACGTGGGCAATCACGTGGCCAAATGCCTGCGACTGAATAAACGTGTCGTTGTTTTGGGTCACAAAATAGGCCTTCATCGTTTGGCTTTTGAGCGTCAGTTTGTCAATGCAGAGTGCCTCGGCTTTCCAGCGGATTCTAACAATTTTGACGAGGTTTTTCACCTCCTTGGGCACTGGCCCGAAGCGGTCGGTTACTTCCTGCTCAAAAGCCACCAGTTGCTGGTCGTTCTCCAAACTGTCCAGGCGGGTATACAACGACAACCGCTCAGAGATATTTTTTATGTACGTATCTGGGATCACGATCATCAGGTCGGTCTCGATCTGGCAATCGGGAATAATATTTTTTGGCAAGTCTAATGGATTGACAAACAAGTCTTTAAACTCATTTTCTTTGAGTTCTTGCACCGCTTCGTCGAGTATTTTGTGGTACATTTCGTAGCCAATGTCATTAATAAATCCACTTTGTTCGGCACCCAACAGGTTTCCAGCTCCCCTGATGTCGAGGTCTCGCATGGCCACTTTAAAACCGTCGCCCAAGTCCGAAAACTCTTCGAGGGTTTCGAGTCGTTTGCGGGCTTCGCGGGTAAGCACCGACACGGGCGGGGTGAGTAAATAGCAAAATGCTTTGCGGTTGCTGCGCCCCACGCGCCCACGCATCTGGTGCAGGTCTGACATACCAAAGTAGTGCGACGAGTTGATGATGATGGTATTTGCGTTCGGAATATCAATGCCCGACTCGATGATGTTGGTACTAACCAGCACGTCGTACTGCCCCTCAATAAACTTCATCATTACTTTTTCTAAGCGGTCGCCTTCCATTTGGCCGTGGGCAATTCCGATGCGGGCATCGGGAACAAGCCGCATAATAATGTTGCCAATCGATTCAATGTCACTCACCCGGTTGTGGACAAAAAACACCTGCCCGCCCCGGTCTATTTCGTAACTAACGGCATCTCGGATAAAAACCTCGTCGAACACCCGCACTTCGGTCGTTACGGGCTGGCGGTTGGGCGGTGGGGTGGCAATGACCGAAAGATCGCGCGCGCCCATGAGCGAAAAGTGCAGCGTCCGCGGAATTGGCGTGGCCGTTAGTGTGAGCACATCGACGTTTACCCGCATTTCTTTGAGGCGGTCTTTGGTTTTGACCCCAAACTTTTGTTCCTCATCGATCACCAGCAGACCGAGGTCTTTGAACTTCACCGCCTTGTTTACGATCCGGTGGGTGCCAATGAGAATATCAATTTTACCGTCTTCAACGGCTTTGAGTGTTTCTTTTATTTGTTTTTCGGATTTGAAACGGTTGATGTATTCGACCCGCGCGGGAAAATCGGCCAATCGTTCCTTAAAAGTCTTGTAGTGTTGCATGGCCAAAATGGTGGTTGGCACCAAAACTGCCACTTGCTTGCTGTCGCAGACGGCCTTGAAGGCCGCCCGAATGGCCACTTCGGTTTTCCCAAAACCCACATCGCCGCACACCAAACGGTCCATGGGGTGGGGTTTTTCCATGTCGTCTTTCACGTCGCTGGTAGCCTTGGCTTGGTCGGGGGTGTCTTCGTAAATAAACGACGATTCGAGCTCGACCTGCATAAAATTGTCGCGGTTGAAGGCAAAGCCGTTGGTTTTTCGCCGCTCGGCGTACAGTTTAATGAGTTCGTGGGCAATGTCTTTGACCTGCTTTTTAACTTTATTTTTTCGCGCCTCCCACTCGCCCGACCCCAACTTTGACATCGAAACTGCCTGCCCCTCTTTGCCCGCGTACTTGGCAATTTTGTGGAGGGCATGAATGCTCACAAACAGCACGTCGTTGTCTTTATAAATCAACCTGATGGCCTCCTGCTCTCTACCGCCCACATCTACTTTTTCCATGCCCGCAAACCGCCCGATGCCGTAATCTACGTGGGTCACGTAGTCGCCAGGCTGGAGAGTTTTTAACTCTTTGAGCGTTAGGGCCTTGGATTTGCTAAACTTGTCGCGGACTCGGTATTTGTGGAAACGGTCGAAAATCTGGTGGTCGGTGTAGCAAACTATTTTGAGTGCTTCGTCAATAAACCCCTCCCGCAGCGACAGGTGCATGGGCCGAAATTTGATAAAGGGGTTGATCTCCTCAAAAATTTTGTGCAACCGATCCAACTGCCTCGGCGACTCCGCCGTGATGACGTTCGTAAAACCATACGTTTGATTTTCGACCAGGTTGTCGGCCAGGCGTTTAAAATCTTTGTTGAACGACGGCTGCGGCTTGGCTCCCCGCCCCACGGAGGAGTCTTCGGTGTTTTTAAAATAAAACCGCTTGCCAAATTCTACCGTTTTGAAGGTCTTGATCTGATTTAAAAAACCGCGACGGGTCTCGAACAGCAAGTTCACGTCAGACACCACCTTGATGTCGCCGCTGACCTGTGCCGCCAAATTGGCCTCGGCTTTTTCAAAACCGCCCTCCACTATTTCGAGCGTCAGCTCCACATCTTTGAACCAGAGTAGGGCATTTTGGGGCAAAAAATCCAAAAACGGTTCGCGGGTCTCGTGAATGAGCTTGTTTTGAATATCAGGAATAATATTGATGTGCGAGACCTGATCGACCGAAAGTTGGGTTTCGGGATTGAACGTTCGGATGCTCTCGACCTCATTATCGAAAAGCTCGATTCGGTAAGGATACTCGCTGGCGTAAGAAAAAACGTCGATAATACCCCCACGCACCGAAAACTGCCCCGCTTCGTACACAAAGTCGGTGCGGTCAAAATCGTACTGGGACAGGAACTCGGCCAAAAAATCGGCATCTAAGCTCGCCCCTACTTTCACCGAGAAGGTGTTGGCCAGCAGCGACCTTTTGTTGATTACTTTCTCCGACAACGCCTCGGGGTAGGTCACAATGAGCAGATTGTCCGATTTTGGCACGTTGAGTTTGTTGAGAATCTCGGCGCGCATCAGCACGTTGGCGTTTTCTATTTCTTGGTAATGGTAGGGCCGCTTGTACGACATGGGATAAAACAACACGTCGCGCCCCAGCAAGTTTTGGAGGTCGTTTTGGAAGTAGGCGGCCGCCTCGCGGTCGGCCATCACAAACAAATTGGTGCGTGGCTCGGTGAGGTACGTTGCCGCCGCCACCACGGCATCCAGACTGCCCACCAGCCCGCGCAGTTGGGTTCGCGACTCGGTTTTTTGGTCGAGCACCTGCCCTGCAATCAGCTTGGTGAAACTATCTTGGGTATAAATTTGAAGAAACTCGGAAGCCTGCATGGGGTAGATAAACGGACAACAAAAAAGGATTATTTATTTCACCGACCGCAAAAACGCCCCGATTCCTGGTTGTAGATCGTGCGCGTTTTCTTGCAAAACCCGAATGAACTGGCTGCCAATGATGGCTCCTTTGGCGTGCTGGCAGGCAGTCTGAAAAGTATCTCGGTCTTTAATACCAAAACCAATTAAACGCGGATTGTGAAGCCCCATGGCGTTTATGCGGGCAAAATACGCCTCCATTCCCGCACTAACCCCCGACTGCGCCCCCGTTACACTGGCCGACGAAACCATGTAGATGAAGCCCTGGCTCACCCCGTCGATCTGCCGAACGCGCGCGTCGGAGGTTTGGGGTGTAATCAGAAAAATATTGAGCAATCCGTATTTTTCAAAGATCGTTTTGTAGTCGTCTAAGTAAACATCCATCGGCATATCGGGCAAAATCAGGCCGTCCACGCCGACTTCTTGGCACTTTTTACAAAAATTTTCTACCCCAAACTGCACCACGGGGTTCAAGTAGCCCATCAACAAAATGGGGAGCGTTACGCGGTCTCGCACGTTTTGTAATTGCTCAAAAAGCACCGCCACGGTCATGCCATTTTCTAAGGCTTGTTGGTTAGACTGCTGAATGGTCTCGCCGTCGGCCACGGGGTCGGAGTAGGGCATTCCGATTTCGACCAAGTCTGCGCCCTCGTCTTGGAGTGCTTGCAACACGGTGGCGGTGTCGTTCAAATTGGGGTATCCAGCCGTAAAATAAACGTTCAGGAGGTTGGCTTTGCCGTTCTGAAAAACTTCGGTGATGCGGTTCATTGAGACTATTTTGGATTTAATAATTTTGTTTGGCGCGCCATTGCCTGATTAGGTTGCCGCCAATTGGAATAAAATCGGACACCTCGCTGATAATTTTTGGGGCAATGGGCAACACCACTGGGTATAGCAACGAGCCATCTTTTTGATTGGGCGGAATAACGACTCCGAACGAACTCAACAACCAAAAAAAAGTACTGATGCCAAACACCCACGTAAAAGCCCCCACCAGTCCACCAGCCACGTTGTCTAAAGTACCTAAAATGCTGTATTTGAAAGAGTTGCGAAGCGAAAACCCCAGCCGATTGATGAGCAACACCGTCGGAAAAAATATGATCGAGAACCCTAAATACGGCAAAATACGGCGCGCCAGCTCCACAGAAATATACGGCGCGAGGAGTTCTATGCCGAAGTTCAGAAACTTAAAACCCACAATCATAGCCACCATAAAAGCAAATACGCCCACAATCTCTACCAGAAGGCCCTTCCGATAACCGTGGTAGGCCCCCCAAATGAGTGGTATGACAATGAGAATATCAATCGTTTTCATGCGTCGCTACGACAACAGCGTTTTTACCATCACCGAAATGGCCTTGCCCTCGGCAATGCCCGCGAGTTCTTTACTGGCCACGCCCATCATTTTGCCCATGTCGGCGGGCGACGACGCACCTACGCGCGTCATTATTTCTTGCAACTTGGCGCGGAGTTCGTCTTCGGTTAGTTGCTGGGGTAAAAAACCCTCGATGACCGCAATCTCGGCGGCTTCGATGGCCAGCAGGTCTTCGCGGTTTTGCTGTTTGTATATCTCGGCCGAATCTTTGCGCTGCTTGACGGCTTTGGTCAATATCTTGATCTCCTCGTCGGGTTTGAGGCCGTCGCCCGCGCCCTCTTTGGTTTCTTCGAGCAGGATCATCGATTTTATGGCGCGTAGTGCCCGCAATCGGTCGGCGTTTTTGGCCAACATCGCCTGCTTTATTTCGGCATCAATTTGTTGTTTGAGGGTCATAAAAATACAGTTTGAAGTCGTTTATTTGGAGTTTTGGCGGTTTGTCGTTTTATTTCTCCTACAATTAAAACGCAAAAGTACGAATCTGAGTTACATTTATCACAAAACTATTCATCCAACCGTGTTTATGAGGCCATTGCCCAACATCAAACTTTCTGATTATCAGTACAACCTACCCGACGACCGCATTGCCAAGTACCCGCTCACCCCGCGCGACGCGTCCAAATTATTGGTCTTTCAAAACGGCCAAATCACCCACCGAACTTTCACCGACCTGCCCGATGCGCTGCCCGATGGTAGTTTTTTGGTTTTCAACGACACCAAAGTTATTCCCGCGCGGCTGTTTTTTCAACGATCAACGGGCGCAACCATTGAGGTATTTTTGTTGCACCCCGAGGCCCCGTCGCGGGTTATTAGCGAGGCCATGCAGGCCCAACGCACCTGCACGTGGCAGTGTATGATTGGCCATAAAAAACGCTGGAAGCCCAACGAAACGCTCAGTTGCCAGCTCCAAACCAACAACTTGACCGTGACGCTGAACGCCCAACTGATTGACCACCAGCACAACTGGGTGCAACTAAGCTGGGATGCCGACCTGCCCTTTGTGGACATTGTGCAGGCGGCGGGGCAGATTCCGCTCCCGCCCTACCTAAACCGCCACACCGAAGAGCAAGACAAGACGACCTACCAAACCGTTTATTCAAAAATTGAGGGGGCCGTGGCCGCACCCACGGCAGGTTTGCACTTCACAGACCGCGTTTTTGGGCAGCTCAAAGTGCGCGGCATCGGCCACGACTTTGTGACCCTCCACGTGGGCGCGGGGACTTTCCAGCCCGTGAAAGCCCAAAACGCCATCGAACACCCCATGCACGCCGAGCAGGTTGTATATTCCAAAGACTTAATCGTGAGCGCGTTGGCTCAAATAGACAACCTAATTGCCGTTGGCACAACCAGTATGCGCGCCTTAGAAAGTTTGTATTGGTTTGGGGTAAAACTACTGCGGGAGGCTCCCACCGACGGCGTTCATTTTGTCGAGCAGTTGTATCCTTACCAGTTTGAAGAGGACGATTTGCCCGCACCCAGGGTCGCACTCGCGGCCGTTTTGGCGCACTTAGAAACCACCAACCAGCCCGCGTTTGTGGGCGAAACCAGCATTATGATCGTGCCCAGCTACGGTTTTAAGCTCTGCCGAGGGCTCATTACCAACTACCACCAGCCCAATTCTACGCTCCTGATGCTCATTGCGGCGTTGGTGGGCGATGCCTGGCACGAAATCTACGCCCAAGCCATGCAAAACGACTACCGATTTTTGAGCTACGGCGATTCGTCGCTCTTATTGCCCGAGCCGTCATAATTGTGTGATTAGTTTCGTAGCTTTGTGGGCTTGACAAACTAACCACCACCGCCTCCAAAAATTATTTAACCCCCATGTTTTGGCTTAAACTCGCTCAGCTTATCATCAACCGGCGCGTGCCGATGCTGCTTTTGGTGCTTTTGTCCACTGGTTTTATGGCCTACCAAGCCTCTCAGATCAAACTGGGCTACGAACTGGCCAAGATACTCCCGCAGTCGGACGAGAATTTTAAACTCTACGAAGACTTTAAAGCCCGCTACGGCGAAGACGGCAACGTGATTGCGGTCGGAATAGAAACCCAGAAAATGTACGAGCTCCAAACGTTCGACAACTGGTATGATCTTAATCAGCACATCAAGGCCATCGGGGGCATAAAAAACGTGGTCTCCAACGCCAACCTGGTAGAAATAATTAGGAACGACAGCCTCAAACGCTTCGATTTCAAACCGCTGGTTTCGCGAAAACCCAAAAAACAAAGCGAAGTCGATAGCGTCCGCGCCAAAATAGACCAAATGCCGTTTTATAAAGGACTGATTGTGAGCCAAAACGGCGGCGCACACCTCATGCTCATCACGCTCGACCAAAGTAAGCTCAACTCCAAAAACCGCATTACAATCTCCGAAGAGATCAAGGCCGAGGCACTGGCGTTTGGCAAAACCAACGACGTTCACGTGCATCTGTCGGGAATGCCCTACATCCGAACTGAGTTTATGGCCCTGGTAAAATCAGAAATGACCCTGTTTTCGGTGTTGGCGTTTGCCGTCACGGCCCTCATTTTACTGATTTTCTTTCGGTCGGGTATCGTCATGTTTGTGTCGATGTTTGTGGTGGCGTTGGGCGTGTTGTGGTCGATGGGCTGGATTGTTCTCTTTGGTTTCAAAATATCGCTCCTCACTGGCCTCATTCCGTCGCTCATTATTGTTATTGGCGTTCCCAATTCGGTTTTCATCATCAATAAATACCACCAAGAATACGCCCGCCACGGCGACAAAATGAAGGCCCTAACCACGGCCACCGAAAAAATTGGCGAGACCACCTTCTGGGCCAACATCACTACGTCGATTGGTTTCGGGGTTTTTTACCTCACGGGTAGCCCGCTGCTGCTGGAGTTTGGTTTGGTGGCCGCCCTGAGCGTAATGGCCACCTACGCCGTGTCGTTGGTGATGATCCCGGTGCTGTTTAGTTTTTTGCCCCCACCCCAAAAACGCCACGTAGCGCGGCTCGAAAACAAAACCATTACCGCTTTTTTGCGCTGGGTAAACGGCATCGTCCAAACCCGCCGATCGTTGATATACAGTGTGGTGGCGGTGCTAACGGCGCTGGGCATTTGGGGTATTACAAAAATAACGGCCATCGGCTACATTGTAGATGACCTGCCCTCCGACAGTGCCATTTATACCGACCTCAAATTTATTGAACGCAACTTCAACGGCATTTTGCCCTTCGAGGTGGCCATAGATGCCCAACGGCCAGGCCGCGCCCTGCAACCGCAGACGCTCACCAAAATTAAACTCATGCAAAAAGAGTTTGCCAAGTATTCGGAGTTTGCCAAACCCGTTTCACTGGTAGAGGCCATCAAGGTTGTTTACCAAGCCTATCGCGGCGGCGACCCCAAGTATTTTGTACTACCGCCCGTGTCTGAACTCAACAAACTGACGCAGTACATCAACACCGTGGACGGAAAAGAAAACGCAATAAAAGGGTTTTTGGACAGCACCCGCCAGCACACCCGCGTGAGCTTTCAGATTGCCGATGTGGGCACGCGGCGCATCACCGAGTTGTATGACACACTACAGCCCAAAATTGATACGATCTTTAACTTTGACCGCGAAACGGGCCAAATGCTCCCCGCCGCCGACCGCTACGATGCCCGCATCACTGGCAACAGCGTGGTGTTTACAAAGGGAAATACCTACCTCCAAAAAAACCTGGTAGAAAGCACCCTGCTGGCCATCTTGTTGATCTCGATCTTGATGGTTATCCTCTTCGGCGACTGGCGCATGATCCTCATTGCCATCGTTCCCAGTCTGGTGCCGCTCCTCATTACGGCGGGCATTATGGGCCTGGCGGGCATCCACCTCAAACCGTCCACGACGCTCATTTTTAGCATTGCCTTCGGGCTGTCATCCGACGGAACCATTTATTTTTTGACCAAATACAAAGACGAGTTCCGCAACGCCAAACGGAGCGTGCAAGATGCCGTAACGCAAACCATTTTGTTTACGGGCATCAGTATGTTTTATACCGCTATTATTTTGTTTTCGGGCTTTGCCATTTATGCAGCGTCCACTTTTCAGGGAACGGTGGCGTTGGGTATTTTGGTGTCGATCACCCTGCTGATGGGCATGGCGAGCAATTTAATTTTGCTGCCCGCGTTTTTATTGACCCTCAACAAAAGAATGGCTACGAAGTAAAAAACCATTTTTTATTTGGCAGACTGTACTTATTTTTACGGGATATTCCGATAATGATCGAAATAACAAAATCAAACAAATAATAATAAACACAGATGAGAAAAACAACAGTAGCATTGGCTTTGGCTGGATTGATGGCGGGCAGCGCAGCGGTGGCTCAAAAAATTGAGTTCAACGGCCGTGGAATTGTGGCGTTGTCGGACGGCGACATGGCGGCTTCGGCTTTCATAGACGGCAAATTGATGAAAGAGCAGGGCGTTCGAGACGCGCTCTCGGTTTATACTTTCCCGCTCAAACGCGGCATGGAAGTGGGCAACTCGCTGGTGTCGAACTCGGCTTTGAGTGGCAACAAAGGCGTGGTTTTGGCCAACGACGGACGCACCGCTTTTGTGATAGAAACCCGTGGCATGACCGCCGACAGCGTGGCCAGTGTCAAAAACCCGGGCACCGACCTCCCCGCTGGTAGTGCCATGTTTATTGTCGATCTGGGCAACCCCACCAAACCAGCCGCCAAGAAATTTTCGGTTGGCAAAAACCCAATGGCGGTCGATATGTTGCAAAACCAACTTTTGGTAACAACCGAGGAGGCCGGCAAAGAACTGCGCCTGCTCGAAATCGGAGCGGGTGGACTGCCAACCCGCAACGTGGTGGTGGCCTTGAACCTAACGGGCGGCATACGTGCCACCGACGTGACGTGGCACCCAGGGGGCGAGTTCATCGCACTCACATTGGAAGAAAACAAAGAGGTGGTTTTGTATAAAGCCAACCGCAACCCGCAAGGAAAAATAGCTACCTTTTTGCCCTTCGGAAAGCCCCTCAAAGTGGGCGACAAGCCTGGCGCGGGGATGTTTACGCCCGACGGTAATTTTTACGTAATCGCCGACCTCAAAGACGGCAAAGCCAACGGTGACGTGTTTGTGGTGAAGTTTACGACCGAGGGTGATGCCGCCACGGCCGAGCACAAGATTGTGTCGCAGGCAACTGTGGGTGCAGCCGCCGAAGGTTTTGCGATGAACCCCGACGGAACAATGTTGGTGGTAGCCAACAAAAAAACCACCCACCAACCCTGGGAAAACACCGACTTTACGCCCAAAAGCTCGCTTTCGTTGCTTAGTTTGGCCAAAGACGGCAAGCTGGTTAATGTGGCCGAAACCGAACTCGACGGCCTGATGCCCGAAAGTGTTTGCTTTGATAAAACGGGCGACAACGTGGCCGTGGCCGTGTACGAATACTTCGATTTTGGCCGACGCAACGGCGGCATCGAGTTCTTTAAAGTAAACAAAACCACGCCCGCACTCACCAAGCAGTTGGGCAAAATAAACGCCCCGCGCGGTTGCCACGCCCTGCGCCTGATGAACTAATCCATTGATGCTGGTCATTTTAACCCTCAAAAAAGCGCGGGCAGTCCCAACTGTTCGCGCTTTTTACGCCCCATGATCTTCCACCCGCGCCTGATCGCTTTTTTTGTTGCCTCCCTTATATCGGCACTCACCACCACATTTTTGTCGTTTGTGAATGGCGCAACCAGCAGCTTGCTCTTCGTGGCTGGTGTTTCGAGTTTTTCAGTGGCATTTTTCCTGATCCTCTACGCCCTCGAACTGCTCATTTTTAGGGAGGTGAACAAAATTTATACCACCATCCGTAAACTCAAAATCAAAGATTTCGACATCTCGCGCAAATCGCTCATCAAAAACAGCAATCCGTTTCGTAAATTGAACGACGAAATATTTGTTTACGTAGCCAAAAAACAAAAAGAGATCGACGAGCTCAAGCAATTGGAGCAGTTTAGGCGCGAGTTTTTGGCCGACGTGTCGCACGAATTGAAGACCCCCATCTTTGCCGCCCAGGGTTTTATTCACACCCTCATCGACGGCGCAGTGGACGACGTGCGGGTGCGCGACAAGTTTTTGGGCAAAGCCGCCAAAAGTTTAGACGGCCTCGACGCGCTCGTCAAAGACCTCGTGGCGCTGTCGCAGATGGAAACTGGGGCCATAAAAATGCACTTAGAACCCGTTGATATTCACCACACAACACTCGAAATATTTGAACAATTAGAAAGCCTGGCGGTATCTAAAAAAATTACGCTTCGCACTAAGAGCGACCTCGCGGGCCCCGTGTTGGTGAAAGCCGATGCCCAGCGGATTGTGCAGGTAATGACAAATTTGATCGAAAACGCCATCAAATACGGCCACGAAAGCGGCAAGGTTCAAGTAGAGTTTACCGACGTAAAAAAACACGTGGTCGTAAACGTCTCCGACGACGGCCCTGGCATACCGCTCGTGCACATAAACCGTATTTTTGAACGTTTTTATAGGGTCGATAAAAGCCGCTCCAAAGAAAAGGGCGGCACGGGCCTGGGGCTGGCCATCGTCAAGCACATCGTCAACGCCCACGGTTCTAAAATAACCGTAATGAGCAAAATCGACAAAGGCACAACTTTTACGTTTAAATTAGACAAAACCAACCCCTGAGCGGTCTTCATCTCTTGGCAAAAACCGCAGAGAACATTCGTCGGCTAAAAGCGAGTGGGGCTTGCGGAGGGCAACTCCAAATTGAGACACTATAAAGCTAAAAGTCGATCCAGACCAGTGCTAAAACACGATCTTATTTTTCCTCACCACCACGTTCAACCACACTTGTCGGCCTAAAATATCCAAATCTCGAACTCGGTGCAACGTACTTTTATCAACTTTTGCAGTTAGTTCTCCACAATCTGGACAAGGACATTTCGGAATAGTATTTTTCACAAAACATGAAATAAATATCTTACTCCCTTCTATCTTTATGCTCGTTATGGGTAGGTCAGGTTTAACAATAAATCGTGGATGCTGAAGTTTTCCGTCCACAAATTTAACTCCTTTTCCATTTCCACTACATAGGTCAGACAACCGAACGATCCGAAAATGAAATTCTCGCGCCGAAAATTCTTAAAGACTGGCACGCTCGCCACCACTGCGGGGGTGGTGGCTTGCCAAACCGACCCCAAAAGCGGCAAATCGAACCCACACTCAACGGCGGGTACGCCACTGGTGATCTCGACCTGGAAACAACCCAAGGCCAACGCCGCCGCCGTGGCCGTGGTTGAGCGGCGTGGCCGAGCCCTCGATGCCGTGGAGGCGGGTGTGCGCGTACCCGAGGCCGACCCCAACGACACCAGCGTGGGCTACGGTGGCCGCCCCGACCGCGACGGCCACGTGACGCTCGACGCTTGCATCATGGACGAGAACGGCAACGCGGGGTCGGTCACTTTTATGGAGGGCATTATGCACGCCGTTTCGGTGGCGCGACTGGTGATGGAGAAAACCCCGCACGTGATGCTCAGTGGCGACGGAGCCACGCAATTTGCTCGCCAAAATGGGTTCAAAAAAGAAAACCTACTCACCGATGACTCAAAAAAAGCGTGGGAAAAATGGCTCGAAACGGCTGACTATAAACCAGTTGCCAACATAGAACGCCACGATACCATTGGGATGCTGGCCATAGACGCGGCGGGAAATATTTCGGGGGCTTGCACCACCAGCGGCATGGCCTACAAGCTGCACGGGCGCGTCGGCGACTCGCCCATTATTGGGGCAGGAATGTACGTGGACAACGAAATAGGCGGTGCCTGCGCCACGGGATTGGGCGAGTTGGTACTCAGGACGCTGAGTTCGTTTTTGGCCGTAGAACTCATGCGGCAGGGCAGCACGCCCCAGCAAGCCGCCGAGGAGGCCGTAAAACGAATTGCCCGAAAGCTAAAACCCACCGACGACAGCCAAGTTGGTATTCTGACGGTAAACAAAAAAGGTGAGCACGGAGCGTACAGCCTCCAAAAGGGTTTTAATTATACCATCTCGCAAAATGGCACCACGCACATTTTAGATGCGCCAGCCGAACGCCAGTAGTGCCGTTGCTATATTTTTAATTGGTAAGATAAGTGTTTGGGATAAGTATAATCGAATAATGAATATTTATTGACTGTAATTATCTGGTTATCATTTATTTATCCTATAATTCATTCAACATTATTACTTAATAAACAACCAAAATGAAAAAAATAGCTACTGTTTTAATCGGTTTTCTTTGGGCAATGAACGCACCAGCACAGGGTTTTAAAAACAAAATTACGCTCGTCATTCACGGCGGCGCGGGCACGATTACGCGCCAAAACATGACCCCCGAAAAAGAAAAAGCCTACAAGCAAACCCTCGAAATGGCGCTCAAAACGGGCTACGCCGTTCTGAAAAAAGGTGGTACGAGCATGGATGCCGTTGAGGCCACCATTCACGTCATGGAAGACTCGCCGTTGTTCAATGCGGGCAAAGGCGCGGTTTTTACGCACGACGGCAAAAATGAATTAGATGCCGCCGTAATGGACGGCCAAAACCTGAAAGCAGGCGCGGCAACGGGCGTAACGACGGTGCGAAGCCCCATTTCGTTGGCCAGAAAGATCATGGATCGGTCGGAACACGTGATGATGGCGGGCAAAGGCGCAGAGGAGTTTGCCCGCAAAGAGGGACTCGAAATAGTCGATCCGTCGTATTTTTATACCGAAACCCGCTGGCAGGGTTTGCAACGGGCGTTAGAAAAAGAAAAAACGGAGTTGGATCATACCGAGGGCGACACGACCAAAAAAACGGGTTTGAACCAAGAAAATATTTTTACCGAAGGCAATAAATTCGGTACGGTGGGCGCGGTGGCCTTAGACCAATTTGGCAACCTGGCGGCGGGCACTTCAACGGGCGGGATGACCAATAAACGCTACGGACGCATCGGCGACGCGCCCATTATTGGGGCTGGAACTTACGCCAATAATGCCACCTGCGCGGTGTCGGCCACGGGCCACGGAGAGTTTTTTATCCGTGCGGTGGTTGGCCACGATGTTTCGGCGTTGATGGAATACAAAAAACTGCCCCTCAAAGCCGCCGCCAACGAAGTGGTCATGAAAAAATTAGTCAAGATCGGCGGCGAGGGCGGACTAATTGCCCTCGACCGCCAGGGAAACATTGCCATGCCGTTCAACTCGGAGGGAATGTACCGGGGCTATATCAAAGCCGACGGAAGCCTCGAAGTGCTGATTTACAAAGACTAAAACACCCAACCACCCAGGTTTATTCGCCCAAAAACGGGTAACGATAATCTTTGGGCGATACGAAGGTTTCTTTGATCGTTCGGGGCGACACCCAGCGGAGGAGGTTCAGCACAGACCCCGCCTTGTCGTTGGTGCCCGAAGCCCGCGCACCGCCGAATGGTTGCTGCCCCACAACGGCTCCCGTGGGTTTGTCGTTGATATAAAAATTGCCCGCAGCGTTTGTTAAATGCTTGGTGGCCAGCTCGATGGCGTATCGGTCTTGGGCAAAAACCGCTCCCGTGAGTGCGTAAGGAGACGTGCCATCGACCAGCGAAAGGGCGGCCTCAAAGTCGGCGGCGGGATAGACGTAAACCGTCAGAACGGGGCCGAATATTTCTTCGCAGAGCGTAGCGTATTGTGGATCGGTGGTTTGCAACACGGTGGGTTCTACAAAATAGCCCAACGTTTTGTCGCAGTTGCCGCCCGCTATTATTTCTACGCTGCTGTCGGCCTTGGCGCGGTCGATGTAGCCCGCAATTTTGTCGAACGAGCGCTCGTCGATGACGGCATTTATGAAGTTAGAGAAGTCTTCTACGCCGCCCATTTTCATGGATTTTAGGTCGGCAATCATCTTCTGTTTAACGGCAGGCCACAAGTTATCGGGGATGTATGCCCGCGAAGCCGCCGAACATTTTTGGCCCTGGTACTCAAATGCGCCACGAACCAAGGCCGTGGCGAGGGCATCTGCATCGGCCGATTGGTGCGCCACCACAAAGTCTTTGCCACCAGTTTCGCCCACAATACGCGGGAAAGTCTTGTAGTTGGGAATGTTGTTGCCGATGGTTTTCCAAATGGTCTGAAACACCTTGGTGCTGCCCGTGAAGTGGATTCCTGCAAAATCGGGGTGGCTAAAAACCACATCTCCCGCCGCTGGCCCGTCCACGTAAACCAGGTTTATTACGCCGTCGGGCAGGCCAGCCTCCCTAAAAACCGCCATGAGCACGTTGGCCGCCAGCGCTTGGGTGTAGGCAGGTTTCCAAACCACCACGTTGCCCATCATGGCCGCCGACGCGGGCAAGTTGCCCGCAATGGCCGTAAAATTAAAAGGCGTGAGCGCAAAAATGAATCCTTCGAGCGGGCGGTATTCGAGGCGGTTCCAGATGCCGTCCGACGATACTGGTTGCTGTTGGTAAATATCAGTGGCAAACTGCACATTGAAACGCAGAAAGTCGATCATCTCGCAGGCCGCGTCAATTTCGGCCTGGTACACATTTTTAGACTGCCCCAGCATGGTGGCCGCGTTTATTTTGGCGCGGTAAGGCCCAGCGAGCAGGTCGGCGGCTTTCAGAAAAATGGTCAGGCGATGTTCCCAGGCCATGTTGGCCCAGGCGTTTCGGGCGGCCAGTGCCGCGTCTATGGCTTGCGCTACGTGCGTGGCGTCGCCTTCGTGCAAATACCCGAGCACGTGCTGGTGGTTGTGCGGGCAAACCACTGGCAAACGCTGGGCGGTTGTGACCTGCTGTTGGCCAATGTACATGGGCATTTCTACCACTTGGGCGCGGCTCTGGGCAAGGGCCGCCTGTACCGCCGCACGCTCGGGCGACTGCGGTGCGTAGCTTTTTACGGGCTCGTTCTGGGGCGATGGTACGCTAAAAAATCCTGGCATTGGGTTTGTTTTTATGTGTATAATTGCGGGTAAATGGTCTTTTTTGTTGGCAAATAGTTTTAGCACTAAGTAATTACGCAAAAGTAGTTGCTGTTATCTTTATAACTTATTGATTTTAAGGATATTAATCAACAATAATACAGGCTAATTAATCCTTATTGGCAGCAATATCAGTCAAATAGTGCAAACTAATTAGCCAATAAGATAAACTAAATATGAACAGGTATTCAGCAAAACAATTATTAATTAAATTTCAGTTTGAGGGTAGTACCTATTCTGAAAACCGTTTGCTGGTAGCGCTGGTTCTGAAAAACACCAACGACCTCGATCCTGAAAGGAACCCGTATGCCCAGATCGAGGCCGTAGCCGAGCTCGGTATAATGCTGGGAGGCTGGCGTGGTGAGGTGGTGCACAAAAAGGTTCTCTTTGATGCCCATGAAACGAAGCCAGGTGAGCTGGGTGAGAAACAACTTGCGAAATTCGGCCATAAGGTGCGCCTCGGCGTATTGTTTGCTGGTGCTGAGGCTATAATACTCCAAAGCTCGGAAGGTGGTGAGTGGATCGCCCTGCTGGAGAAAGAAAGCATTGCCCGCAAAATGCTTAAAATCTGGAAAAAACACTTTGTTCTGGTTCAAAAAACCACCCACGCCCACTTGATAGCGCAGGCTGCTCCTAACGCCCGTATCGAAACCGTGGGTAAAACTGATACTGCCAAAATCATAATCGACCTCGCTGTCTAACAAACCGCTGATTCCTTTTCGGTACTGAACCGAAATTTGGGGGGAGTCATCGAAATAATAGATTTTTTGGCCATTTCGCAGGCGGTATCTTTGCCACGGTTTCCACGATGCCGCCGCCTCAAATGTCAATGCCCTGTGGCCAGGTATGCGCGCCTGCGCCATGCCCGTGGCATCGAAAACCTCCTGATTGAAAGGCGCGTTTGGGGTGTATTCTACGTTTTTAAAATTGATTAAGCGGTAACGGTTTGGATTCTCGGCGTTCGATAATTCTTGGCGTTGGGCGTATTCTAAACTGGTCTTGAACTCAAAATGGCCGTTGCGTTCATTCGTGTTGAAATCCATTCGGGCAAATTGCTTTTCGTACAATTTTATAAAATTACGCTCAAAAAACACCGTAGAGATCGAGTTCAGACCCGTACCGATGGGATTATTGGCGTTTATTTGGCTCACCGTGCGCCCGCCCTGAAACATCAGCCGGTGGTTGCGCCAGCTGTAATCGACCAACCCAGTACCCAATATTTTTTCGCGCGCCGATGAATACCGCGCCGCCCCGCCCGCCGAAAAACTGCGCACATTCGTTTTTCTGGTTATTTTATTAGTATCTATTTTGTCGTATTTTAGTTTCAGACCCGCGTTCAGGACATAACCCTCCACGGTGTTGATCTGCGGATCAGAAATAGGGCTGGCGTAGTTGAGCGACCAGCTACTTTTTTTACCCAGCCTAAAAGAGTGCCCCATTAAAATTCCGCCAATAGTTTTGACAACGACGCTGCTTTTTTTGAGGGTGTCGCCATTGGCTTTTTTCAGGCTGTCGCGCTGCATTTTTGTGCCGTCTTTCATAATCTTCAAGCTGTCCATTCTCACGTAGCTTTTCACCTCGGCTTTGGTGAGCGGCACGGTTCGGAGCGAGTCCCAAAAGGCCATACTTCGGCGGTTGGCCAGCGAATCTATCTTCACAGAATCGTTGCGGGCCGTACCCGCGTCGGTGTCCTCCCCTTTTTCTTTTTTCTGTTTCTTTTCCTGTTTTTCGTATTCTTTTATCAACTTCCTCAAGTCTTTGCTCGAAAACTCCTTTTGTTTGGCCACCAGCTGCTCCAGGTTCTGGGTTTTCATGTCTTGCTTAGATATGGCGGCGCGCTTGGCTTCTTGGCGGTATTTTTTTTCGTCTATCACCACAATGTCCTCCCTAAAAGCGGGGTTTACTTTCAAGTTTGTGAAACGCTGGCTGACCACAAAGTCGGCTTTGCCCTTCACTCCGTACAAACCACCCTCTATGTGGTACTGCTGATTGACAGGCATCCAAACGTCTTGAAGGGGACTGAAAATCTGTTTTATTTCGAACGTAATGCCTTGGTTTACAGTCTGCAACTTCAAACTATGGATACTCCAAACGTTTTCGATGATGTAAATACTGCCCCTAAAAACGCCCTCGCCGAAAGCCCTCGGAACGACCTTTATTTTATTGACCTCGACCCCATTTTCTACAAAAGAACCCTCGTAAACAAACTTGTAGTAGCCAAAAGCCTTCGGCGACAACGGCGACACGGCTCCGCCCACTTCGGGGCGGTAGAAACTGGCCAAAAAATAGGCGTTGGGGTTGGCAAACGCGTTTCCTTGGCTGTTTCGGGTGGCCACCACGCGCTGTTTATACGAATTGGGCTGGCTAAAAACCACCTCCGTCACCGTCTCGTTCAGTATCGGCACGCCTTTCTTAAACTCCCCGTTTTTATCGAGTTCTTTCAGTTGATCTTTATACAGAAACTCGAGCGGCAAGTCGGTTATCACAAACGACGACTTTGAGTAGGCTTTGGCGGTGTAGCCGTCTACCTGCAAAAGATGAAACCGACTTTTGGCAATGGCGCTCCGCATAATGGTGTAGGCTGGGTCTTCGTCTTGCGCACCCACCCGTACCTCTCCCAAGTTCAGGGCCTGCTCGTCGAGGGTCACGTCCATAACCTGGGGTTTGGCCTCGAGGGTTAGCTGCTTTTGGGTGGTCTTAAAGCCCAAGTACTGAAACACAATTTCGTAGTAGCCTGGCTTGAGGTCGAGCTGGTACTTTCCTTCGGCGTTCGACATGGTGCCAATGCTCGTTCCCTTCACCACAATGGCGGCAAAGGGCAACGGCTTGCCGTCTTTGGTGTTCACTGCCCCGCTCAAACCGCTCTGGGCGTAGGCGTTTGTGAGCGGCAAGACACATAAAAAAAACAGAAGTGGTCTTAGATTTAGCACGGCTGAGAATGATAACGTTGTTGGAGTAGTAAACTAAATATGAGGTATTTGGTTTTTCAAACGCTCACAGGTTCAACAAATTATGTACTTGTAGCTGTTGGTTTTTAATAAATCCTTCGCCGTATTTGGCTCCGATGGTATGCCCCATTTCTTGGGAACGCGCGGCCAAAAAATCCATAAACTCGGGCGATGATATGTAGCTATTGGGTTCGGATGAGTTGGGGTCAAAAAACTGACTTTTAAAGGCCCGAATAGTAGCCAATTTCTGTTCCCAGTGCGCCGAAATATCAACCACAAAATCGGGTTTTAGGTAGCGGTCTTGGACGTAATGGTACAACTTTTTGGGTCGCCAGGCGGTTTGGAGCGTACCATCGGCTTCGCGGGTTTCTATCATCCTTAGTCCCGCCAAAAAGCAAGCGTCTACCTGCAAGGCGGCGGCGCGTCCGTGGTCGGGGTGGCGGTCTTCGGGTGCGTTTGCCAGCACAATTTCGGGTTGGTAGCGCCGGATGTAGGCCATTAATTGAAGCTGGTGTTGCTCGTCGTTTCTCAAAAAACCGTCTCTCATTCCCGCATTTTGGCGCACGGCCAGCCCCATTATTTTCCCTGCCACTTCGGCCTCGGCCACCCTAATTTGGGGCGTACCGCGCGTGCCGAGTTCGCCGCGCGTCAGGTCTATAATACCCACCTTGTAGCCCTGCGCCACGTGCGCCAGTATCGTACCCGAGCAACCCAGCTCGGCATCGTCGGGGTGTACTGCCAAAACCAATATGTCTAATTTCATGCTGCTATAATTTGTGGTTATTTTGAGTCAGAGGCACATAAATCGTACTCCGCCCACTAATTTTTCAATTACATTACAGTAAAAGTAGCCATTTTTTGTATTAACAAACTAAAAACTCCCCATGGCACAACTCCAACCCTCCCACGCTACCACCGCCCACAGTGCAGATGCCAACCAAAACTACCTTGTTCCGTTTGCGCTCGTCACGAGTCTGTTTTTTCTCTGGGGCTTTGCCATTAGTATGCTCGATGTGCTCAACCGGCACTTCCAAAAAACACTTCACATCAGCCGCGCCGAGTCGGCGTGGGTGCAAGTTTGCACCTTTGGGGCCTATTTTTTAATGGCCCTACCAGCCGGGCATTTCATGAAAAAGTACGGCTACAAAAAAGGCATCTTGGCTGGTTTGGGACTGTACGCGGCGGGCGCATTTTTGGTGTATCCAGCGGGCGAGCTGCAATCTTGGCCTTTTTTCTTGGTTGCATTGTTTGTTTTGGCCTGCGGATTGGCATTCTTAGAAACTGCCGCCAACCCCTACGTAACGGTGCTCGGTAGCCCCGAACGCGCCGCGTTTAGGCTCAATCTGGCGCAGTCTTTCAACGGTTTTGGTGTTTTTGCGGGACCAAAAATTGGCGCACTTTTTTTGTTTGCCTCCCAAAACGCCACCCTCCAAGAAGGCTTCGACAAAGTGCAGCTGCCCTACGTGTGCGTGGGGTTTTTGGTGGTTTTGGTGGCAGTATTGTTCTTCTTCACCAACCTTCCCGAACTAAAAACCGACGACGAGGCCGCCGCCGACAACACGGGACTTTTCAAAGTTAAGCACTTCACGCTGGGGGTTTTGGCGCAGTTTCTTAACGTGGGAGCGCAGGTCTGCGTGTGGGGTTTTTTCATTAATTATGCCGTCGAAACCCTCGGTTTCGACGATGCCAAAGCGGCCAACTACTTGGCCTCTGGCATGATTATATTTGTATTGGGGCGCTTTGCGGGCACTTTTTTTATGCAATTTATTAAACCCAGCCAATTGCTGGGCATCTACGCCGTGCTGATGGTTGGGTTGTTGGCGGCGGTTTCTTTTGGCACCCTGGGGAGCAATGCTATTTACGCGCTGCTGCTGTTCTTCTTTTTCCAGAGTATTACTTTTCCGACTATTTTTGCGCTCAGTATCGAAAACATGGGAAAGTACACCAAACAAGCGTCGTCTTACCTGATTATGTCTGTTGTGGGTGGAGCGGTTTTTCCGCCAATTATGGGCGCACTGGCCGATTCATTTTCTATCGCGACGGCATTTTTGCTGCCCGCCGCTATGTTTGGCTACATTGGCTGGTACGCACTTCGCGGTGCGCGGGTTCGCTGACAACACGCCAGTAATTTAGGCTTAATCATACCAAAAAAAGATGCTCAAAATTGGTCTTTTGATCTGCGGCCACGTGCGCAACGACTTTCAAGAAATCCTCGGTGGCAACTACCGCGACGTTTTTCCCGCCTACCTCGGGCGCGCTGGCGCAGCAGACTGGGCATTTAGTTTTTACGATGTCTGCCAGGGGCAATTTCCCGGCAACATTCACGAATGCGATGCCTACATTTGCTCTGGTTCTACGGCCTCCGTTTACGACCCCGACCCCTGGATAGAGACCCTAAAAGCGTTTGTACGCTCGCTCTGGGAGGCCAAAAAACCGTTCGTGGGCGTGTGTTTTGGGCACCAGATGTTGGCCGAAGCCCTGGGCGGTCGGGTACAAAAATCGGCGCAGGGCTGGTGCGTGGGCGTTCACGAAATGCGTATTTTAGAAACCCAATCTTGGATGACCCCGCCCCAGGCTCAGTTCAATTTATTGATGATGTGCCAAGATCAGGTACAAGTTTTGCCCGCAGACGCGGTGCATTTGGCCACAACCAACGCCTGCCCCGTAGCCATGTTCAAAGTAGGCAAAACCATGCTCGGCCTGCAAGCACACCCCGAATTTAATAAACCCTACAACCAAGCCCTCATGCACGACCGCGTGGCGCGGATGGGCCAGAAAACGGTCGAGATTGGCCTGGAATCTTTGCAAAAAGTAACCCACGAAACAACCGTGGGGCAGTGGATCGTTGCGTTCGTGAACACCCAAACGCAACCAAAAAATTGAGCCAAACGCCTTACCTTTTTGTGTATGGAACGCTGATGAGCCAGTTCAAAAACCCTGCCGCCGCAGCCCTAAAAATGCACGCAGTTTGCCTGGGCGCCGCCTCCATGAAAGGGCTTTTGTACGTGATCGACTACTACCCAGGGGCAATTTATGACCCAGCCAGCACAGAAACGGTTCACGGAGAAATTTGGCTAATGACCGACCAAGCAACGCTCTGGCCTATTCTGGACGACTACGAAACCGTGGAAACCGACCCCGACCAACCGCCAGGCCAAGAATCATACGACCGCGCCCAGGTTGAGGTTTGGCACCAAAATACTACTTTTAGAGCTTGGACCTACCTCTACAACCTACCAACGCCAGGCTTGGCGCAGATTGAATCGGGGCGTTTTGGCGGTGATGGTGCGTACTAACAAATAACCTATCTGTGGCTGCGCCGCCAAGTTTAGATTTGGGAGCGCAAAAGTATTCGTATCTTTGTGGCCAATTTGCCAAGAACGATAAGTACAAAAATGAATTTTTCCGATACGTTGCCCACGCTTTCCATCTTCAAGGCCATCACCCAAAGTGCACGCGACTTGAACGTAGAGGCTTATTTGGTGGGCGGCTACGTGCGAGATTTAATCCTGAAACGGACAAGCAACGACATCGACGTGGTGTGCGTGGGCAGCGGCATAGCACTGGCCGAAAAAGTGGCGGGATACTGCACTGGACACGTGGACGTGGGTGTTTTTAAGAATTTTGGTACGGCACAAATCAAAACCGACGGCCTCGAAGTTGAGTTTGTGGGCGCGCGCCGAGAGTCGTACCAGCGCGACAGCCGCAAGCCGATTGTGGAGGATGGCACGCTCGAAGACGACCAAAACCGCCGTGATTTTACGATCAATGCCATGAGCATTGCTTTGAACGAAGCCAATTTTGGCCAACTCATCGACCCTTTTGATGGCGTTGGAGACCTGCGCCGCAGGATCATCAAAACACCCCTGGCCCCCGAGGCAACGTTTTCGGACGACCCCCTGCGGATGATGCGGGCGGTGCGGTTTGCGGCCCAACTCAATTTTGACATCGAACCCGATACCTTCGAGGGCATCGTTCGGATGAAAGACCGCATCGGCATTGTGTCGGGCGAACGAATAGCCGAGGAGTTGAACAAAATAGTGTTGTCGCCCACGCCTTCGTATGGTTTCAAACTGTTGCACCAGTGCGGGTTGCTACAAATTGTTTTTCCCGAGTTTGTTGAGCTACTGGGTGCACAAACCCAAGACGGCAAGGGCCACAAAGACAATTTTTACCACACGCTCCAGGTTTTAGACAATATCTCTAAACACACCGACGACCTTTGGCTGCGCTGGGCGGCTATTTTGCACGACATTGCCAAGCCCGCCACCAAGCGTTTTGACCCAAAAGTCGGCTGGACTTTCCACGGCCACGAAGACCTTGGTGCGCGCATGACTCCCAACATATTTAAAAAACTAAAACTCCCCATGAACGAAAAAATGCGCTTCGTTCAAAAACTCGTTCGGCTGCACTTGCGGCCCATTGCGCTCACCAAAGAAACCGTAACCGACTCGGCACTAAGGCGTTTGCTCTACGAAACTGGCCCCGACTTAGAAGCCCTAATGACCCTGTGCCGCGCCGATATTACTTCCAAAAACAGCGAAAAAGTAAAGCGATACCTCCAAAATTTCGACCACGTGGAGCGGAAACTCTACGACCTTGAAGCGCGCGACCAAATCCGCAACTTCCAGCCCGTCGTCACAGGAGAGCACATCATGGCCGCCTTTGGGTTGCAACCGTCGGCCGAGGTGGGCGTTATTAAAACCAACATCCGCGAGGCTATTTTAGACGGTATCATTGCCAACGAATACCACGCCGCGTGGGCATTTATGCTCGCCGAAGGCCAAAAATTAGGGCTAACACCCATTGAAAACCACCCGTAATAAAACCCCAAAATGGCACAAAACAGACGCGGAGTTGAGGTATCTCCCGACGACAAAAAAACAAAAATCAGCAAAGAAGCCGCAAGTAAAGTCCTTAAAATATTTGCCTTCACCAAACCCTACCGGGGCATTTTTTTTCTCGGAATGGTCTTCATGGTGCTTTCATTTATCACATCATTCAGTTTTCCGACCCTGCTGGGCTACATCATTAAGGTTATCCAGGGCGAGGTAAAAGACTATACCGTCAATCAGGTAACGCTGGCCATTATTGGCGTTTTGGTGTTGCAGGGCGTGTTTTCGTTCATGCGCATTTATTTGTTTGCCCGCGTCAGCGAGCGTACCATGGCCGACATTCGCCGCCTCATTTACAGCAAAGTAATTACGCTACCCGTTCATTTTTTTGAAAAACGCCGCGTCGGCGAACTCACCAGCCGAATTACCTCCGACGTGGGTACGCTCTCAGACGTGCTCTCGTTTACACTGGCCGAGTTTTTTAGGCAGGCGGCCACGCTGGTGGTGGGAGTGCCTTTTTTGCTTTATTTTTCTTGGAAACTGGCCATATTTATGCTCGCCACCTTTCCAGTGATGATCGTAGCGGCAATGTTTTTTGGCCGCTACATCCGAAAGCTATCCAAGCAAGCCCAAGACAACCTGGCCGAGGCCAACGTAATCGTGGAAGAAACCCTGCAATCGGTCAATACCGTTAAAGCTTTTACCAACGAACAATTGGAGATAGACCGCTACACCGCCGCGCTCAAAAAAGTAATCGACAGTGCTTTGCAGGCGGCTACCTTTCGCGGTAGTTTTGTGTCTTTTATTATTTTGGCCTTGTTTGGCGGTATCATCGGCGTGGTTTGGTACGGCGCGGGTTTGGTGCAGGAGGGCCGCATGGCTTTTTCCGAGCTCTTTACTTTCATTATTTATACAATGTACATTGGCGGTTCGGTGGGCGGTTTGGGGGAGGTATACGCCCAAATTCAACGCACGTTGGGCGCGTCGGAACGGCTGTTGGAACTTCTGGAGGAAAAATCTGAAATCGACTTGGACCGAAAACTCGACAAGCCCAAACCCGTTATCAGCGGCGACTTGTCGTTTCAAAATATCGAATTTTCGTACCCCTCTCGCTCCGACGTTGAGGTACTAAAAGGAGTGTCTTTTGAGGTGGCCGCTGGCAAAAAAATTGCCTTTGTGGGCTACAGCGGCGCGGGCAAATCGACGATTGTGCAGCTGCTGATGCGCTACTACGAACCCACCAGCGGGCAGATCACGATCGACCAGCATGCTATTGCTGGTTTCGACCTCACCGACCTGCGCCGCAGCATGGCCATCGTGCCCCAAGAGGTTATGCTTTTTGGTGGCACAATCCGCGAGAACATCGCCTACGGACGGCCTGGAGCCACCGAAGCCCAAATCACCGAAGCCGCCCGAACGGCCAACGCACTCGATTTTATTGACGGATTTCCCGAAAAACTTGAGACCATCGTTGGTGAGCGGGGCGTGAAACTGTCGGGCGGCCAACGCCAGCGGATAGCCATTGCCAGGGCCATTTTGAGAGACCCAAAGATCTTGATCCTCGACGAAGCCACGAGTTCGTTAGATGCTGAGTCCGAAAAACTGGTGCAAGATGCCCTGGATCTGCTCATGCAAAACCGCACAACCATTATTATTGCCCACCGCCTGGCAACAATCCGCAACGTGGACTGCATTTACGTGCTGCGCGAGGGGGCAATTGCCGAATCGGGCACGCACGACGAGCTGGCGCGGATCGAAAACGGCATTTATGCCAACTTAGTAAAACTGCAGTTTGAGCTGGTAGAAGCGCCATAAAATGACCCCTACCGAGATAATTGGATACGCCGCCGCACTCGTAGTTGGCTTAATAATGGGATTGGTGGGCGGTGGTGGATCCATCATCACCGTGCCCGTTTTTGTGTATTTGTTCGACCTAAACCCACTGCTGGCCACCTCCTACTCGCTCGTGGTGGTGGGTAGTACGTCGCTCGTTGGCACGGTTGGGTACGCGTTGCGCGGGCAAATCGATTTCAAAATTACGGCGGCATTTGCGTTGCCGTCGCTGGTGTCGGTGTTCATCACGCGCCGCGTTTTGGTGCCAGCTATTCCAGACCCAATGTTGTCGATAGGAACTTTTATGCTGCCCAAGGCCGATGCCATTTTGCTATTTTTTGCCTTCGTCATGATCCTCGCCGCCCGCGCCATGATTCGCCACCGAAGCATCGAAGACAATGATAAATCTTTAAAAATCAATTACTTATCGTTGGGTTTAGACGGCCTGGCCGTTGGCCTACTCACTGGCACGGTGGGTGCTGGCGGTGGGTTTTTGATTGTGCCGATGCTGGTGGTCATGGCGCGTTTGCCCATGCCGTTGGCCGTTGGCACGTCCATTCTGATTATTGCCGTAAACTCTTTCGTGGGCGTGCTCGGAGATGTACACTGGAACGAGTTCAATTGGCAGTTTTTAACTACATTTACGTCGATTTCTATCGTTGGAATCCTCGTCGGGCAATCGCTCAGTAAACACATTGCCGTTCAAGACCTCAAAAAAACTTTCGGCTGGTTTGTGCTAACGGTTGCCATTTTTATCGTCGGAAAAGAACTTTTCAGTAGTTTGTAGTTGAGTATCTTTTTGTGTATAATTCCCTTACCAATTACTTAGAAAACAGCAAAATATGTCCAAAAAAAAACTGTCGGGCGTTGTTTATTCTACCGACCCGAATTACCAATTCCAAACCGAAACTGAACCCGAGGCTGCTACTTTGACTCCACAACAACAAAACCTAAAACTCTGGCTCGACCGAAAAAGCGGCGGCAAAACCGTGACGCGCATCGTTGATTTTGTGGGCTCCCAGGCCGATTTAGAACAGCTGGGAAAGGCGCTCAAAACCCACTGCGGAGTGGGCGGAACGGCCAAAGATGGCGAAATACTCATTCAGGGCGACGTTCGGGAGAAGGCCTTGGCGTGGTTGCTTGCCAAAAATTATAAAGCCAAAAAAGCGGGTGGTTAATTATCGTTCAAACCCATAAAGACCAAGCTACCATGCCACTAAGCGTACAAACCAACCAAAATGTTGCGCTCCAGTACGAAACCGCCAGTGTGGGCGATCGTATTTTGGCGAACATCATCGACTGGACAATTTATTTTTCCTGGATTCTGGCCATGGTGGCCGCCATCAACATTTTGCCAGGCTATACCACCAATACGTTCTTCCAAGTGGGGTTCATTACGCTCCCAATTGTGCTATATCCGCTCCTCACCGAATACTACCTCAACGGGCAGACCGTCGGAAAAAAAGCCATAAAAATCAAAGTTGTGGCCTTGGATGGTGGCAGTCCAACGCTTGGTGCGTATTTGATGCGTTGGTTGTTGGCCATCATAGACTGTTTTCCGTTTTCGCCAGTGGTGGCCATCGTCACAATTGCTATCAACGGAAAGGGCCAGCGCCTGGGCGACATTGCGGCGGCGACGACGGTTGTAAAAATAGGGTCAAGGGTGTCTTTGAGCGACATAGCGCTTGACGAGATGCCCGATAATTACCGCGTTTCGTACCCAGGGGTCGTCGCCCTGAACGACCAAGATATTAGCACCCTCAGACGCGTCTTGCAAAAAAACAACGAAGGAATCGTGCAGCTCACCGCCGACCGAGTTGGTACGGTTCTCAACAACCCAGCCTACGGCGATGCCCGCCTTTTTTTACAGACCGTTCTAAGCGACCACGCTTACTTGGCTTTAAAAAACTAACGGAGACTGCCCAAAAACCGTTGGCGCGGGTCAAACGTCACAAATCAAAATTGCTTTCCGCAGCGAATCTACAATGCCCGCTCGGTCTTTGGGAGTAGGCGTAAATTCCTGCCCCACGTATCCTTTGTAGCCGCTATCCACGAGGGCTTTCATAATGGCGGGGTAGTAAATCTCTTGCGTATCGTCTATCTCGCGGCGGCCTGGCATTCCGCCAGTGTGGTAGTGGCTTATGTACTTGCCGTAACGGCGAATGTTGCGAATGTGGTCGCCGTGCATAGACTGCATGTGGAAAATATCGTAGAGCAACTTAAAGCGTTCAGAACCCACCATCTCGCACAAAACCGCGCCCCACTCCACGTTATCGCACTGGTAGTCGGGGTGGCTGTCTCTCGAACTCAGCAACTCCATTGTTATGGTCACATTGTTTTTTTCGGCAATGGGCATGATGCGCTTCAAGCCTTTTTGGCAATTGAGCAGCCCTTGGTAGTCTGACAAGCCGCGTCGATTTCCCGAAAAACAGATCAAATTATTGATGCCCATACTTGCCGCCTGCGGAATGAGCTCGGTGTAGAACGCCACGAGGGCATCGTGGTTTTCGGTTTTGTTCAAAAAATTTTCTAAGCCCGTTCCCTTCGGCCAGTTTCCCCACCCCATTGCCGACGTGAGTCCATACTTATTGAGCGTAGGCCACTCTTCGGGGCCAACGAGTTCGATGGATTTTATACCGAGGTCTTTGCATATCTGGCAGAGTTCTTCCAGCGGAATACTACCGTAGCACCACCGCGACACCGAGTGCTTGATGTTTCCTTTGAGTTTCGTATCTGCATTTGCTGGCGCGGCCACTGCCTCCAAGGCTCCCAAAGAGAGTGCCGATGCCGCCAATTTTTTGAGTGCCAACCGGCGATTTTGAATTTGCATGGTATTTTGCGCGGGTTTCCGCTTTTTTGTACCCCCAAAAGCACGCTCTTTGGTTATCCTACTTTGTTTGCGGCATTAATTACAGCCACCAATCTGCGCCCTAAACGCACCAGTGGTGGTGGGCGCGGCCACAAAACCTGGCCGCAAAACCACAAAATTACCCGCTTCGTACTTCACATTGGCAGTCGCGGTTATTTTGTTGGTGGCCTCTATGCCATTGCTGGCACTTAGGGCGTGGGTTCCAACGCTCAAATCGTCCGCAGTACTTGCCAGGTTTAGGGTTGGTACGCACTGCACACTAAAATTATAAGTAGCCGACGGCGCACGCAAGCCGCCGTAGTTTTGCACTGCATTGGCCAGCAAAGTAATGGTGTAGTTGCCCACTGGCAAAGTGGCGTTGGGGTCAATGATGAGCGTCTGTCCGTCGAACGACGCGCTGGCCGAGATCGGAACAATATTGTTGGCCGCGTCGCGGAGTTCTACCGCCGTGGCTACATTGGCCGCAGTAAGGGCTTCGCCCAAGGCCGACACCCCGACGACGCGCCAAACTGGTTTGTCAAAACGGAGGGCAATGTTGGTGGTATTTTGCCCCACAGTGCCCGAAATCGGTCTGGTAAGTTCAAAAACGGGGGCCGTTTGGGCGGGTACTTTGTTGAAATACACCCTAAACTCACCTGGTTGGAGGGTCATGTTGTTGGTGGCGGCGTGGGTTTGGCCAGTCATGTATTCGTACCAAGTAGCCACCGAGGCGTTGAATTTGGGATCACCGTTTATGACCGAGTTGGCGGTGTTGGCCACCACCGTCACGGCGGTGTCGCCAGCGGCGTTATAAAAATGATACCTTTTAAATTGGCTCACCAAGTCAGTTTTGCTGTTTGATGGATTATCAAAATCGCGCTGAAAAGTGCCACTGAGGTGGTTTCTGAGGTAAAACAACCGAGCGTAGGTTTCGTATATTTTGCGTCGTTCGGGCATATCGTAATAGTCCCAACGGATTGGTTTTTTGCCCGTCCGCCCGTTGAAATTAATGTCCACGTCGTAGCCTAACTCGCCAAATTGCCAAACCATGCGCGGGCCAGGAAAAAGCAAATTGACTGCCGCCGCCACCTGCAAAAACTGCGACTGCATGGCGGGGTCGGTTTTGACGCTGCCGTTGCCAAACTGCAACTGTTGGTAGCCCATTCGCTGCTCGTCGTGGCTTTCCATGTAGCTCACGGCATTGGCAAAATTAAAATTTTTCGATTTATAATAGGCCACGCCCACGTCAGTTTTGTCGGGTGCGCTGCTGGTTGGCGGCCATCCCATCGCTATTTCCTCGTAGCGTTTCGTCACGCCGTGGCCGCCCCAGAGCAATATTCCGTAGTCGGCCAGTTCTTTGTCTTCCACGTCGGTGGCCAAGTGTTCAAAAATAACAATAAAAGGCGCACCCGTTGATCCATTGTTTACGGTGCGCACCTGGTCGGTCATCCGTTTCAGAATGGCCACGCGCGCAGCATCGTAGCAACTCCCCCAAACATCTGGGCAAGACGCATTTGGGTATGCTGTGTTAGAAAAGCCCTTCGTAAAGTCAAACCTGATGCCATCGATCTTAAATTCTTCGGCCCAAAACTTATTGACCCTGTCCACAAAACCCTGGGTATGCACACTGGTGTGGTTGAAATCGTTGCCCCACTGAGCGCCTGGGTTAGAAAAATTACTCTGGGCATTGAACCACGGGTTGTTGGCGGCGGGGCGGTTGTTGAGGTTGTCCCAGTACATCCGCGCCATGGCATTTGTGCCGAAAGCATGGTTGAGAACGATGTCGCCCAAAACGGCAATTCCACGTTTGTGGCACTCGTCCACAAATACCTTAAAATCCGTTTTTGTTCCGTAGGCTTTGTCCACGGCAAAGAAATAGTTTGGGTTGTAGCCCCAGCTGTTGTTGCCTTCAAACTCGCTCACGGGCAGGGTTTCAACCGCATTTATTCCCATTCTTTTGAGGTAATCGAGTTTTTCGATGGCGGCCAAGTACGTTCCCTCGGTTGTAAAATCCCTAAAATGCAGCTGGTAAATATTGAGTTTGTTGTGGGCCGGGCGGTTAAAATTAGTGGTTTTCCAGACGTAGGCACTTTGGTTGGTTTGTAGCACGGTGGCTATGGTGGGGGTTTCGCCGTTTTGGGGGCGCGCGGCGGCAGGATACTGCACCAAGTTGGGGTACGTGGCCGCTGTGATTTCTGAATCTGCCCAGGGGTCGCTTACTTTCTCGGCATACGGATCACCGATTCGGGTTTCGCCGTCGATCAAATACTGAAAAACGTACTCCTGCCCAGCCGTGAGCCCCGTTAGCTCCTTCCAAAAGGTTTTTTTGGTGGCATCGTAGTTCATCAAATAATTGCAGTCCACCGTCCAGTTATTAAAATCGCCGATCACGTGCACCGACTGTTTGCTTTCGGTGGGGGCGTGCAAAACGAGCGTGGCGCGGGTAGCATCGGCGGGGTTGTAGTTAATTCCGTACTGCAAACCAGCGGGCAAAGCGACTGGCATGGCCACCGACGACACCCCGCAAACCGACACCGTGGTGGTTTTGGTAAAAGTAGTTCCACCATTTACGGCACTCACCGTAATGGTGTAGTTTCCTGCCGCCGTGGGCGTATAAAGCACCGTGGAGCGTTGCACACCGCTCTGGGTTTGCACAACCGAACCATTCACCGAAACCGTAAAATTACTGTTGGATGGCGTGAACCCAGTGATTCTAAACGGTTGGTTTATGGCTTTGGTAACGAACGTACCAGCGGGTTCTCGAATTTCCAAATAAGGCGATAATTGGATCGGCAGCGTAAAATCATTCGCGCCGTCTTTTTCAACAATTGCCCCGTCGGCCGACCTGAATACGGCCATGATTTTGAAAGCCGTTTGCCCAGTTGTCATTTGGTAATACGACCGAACGGACGGAATCGTGATCTCGTACTGGTTGGCGGCGGTGCGGGTCATTTTGCCCAGGCTGGTGCTACTACCCCAAGTACCCTGGGTGTTGCTCCACGCGTTGGAGGCCAAGCCCTCCAAAACCACGCCACTGTGCATAAAAACATCGCCAGTGTAGCCCAACAGGTCCAGTCCCGCATCGAAACGAATCGTAACGGGTACGTTGTCGGCGGGCAGTGCGGGCGTTAGCGTCACGTTGCTGGCATTCACTTGGTAGGTAATGTAGCGTTTGTGGGGTTTGGCAAGCCCCAAGTCGGGCGTTTGGGCAGTGCCCGAGGCGTTTTTCACCAACCCAAACACTCTTTCTGGGGTGAGGTTGGCCGTTGTTGTACCAAAATGAACCGTTGGCAGTAGTTCTATGCTCCACACGTTGGTGGCTATTTGGGTCATAGCACTGGCAGCGCTGGGGCTTGTCCAGCCGCCGTTGGCGGGTGCACCCACGTCGCCCGCGCCCGCGTTGTACCAGCCCCAATAATAAAGCGGGCCAGCGTTTCCGCTAAGAGGTGTTGCGCTCACATCTACAATTACCTTGATTTTTTTGTTGGCCACCCACGTAGTACCGAGCGCAATGCCGTCGGGCATCATGGGTTTTATGGGTCCAAAGTCGGTCGATTGTTGCGACCCATTGACCGTTTTGACGAGGAAGTTAAAGCCCGATGCGTTCAGAATTTCTTTGGCAACGCCAAAATACGCAGTCGGCACAATCGTAATGGTCCAGATATTGCCGCCTTGATTGGTCAGCTGCGAAGCCGCCGCGGAGGCAGTCCACAACCCGTTATTGGCCGAACTTACTGACTCGTTGGCTCCGTTTTTGTACCACGACCACAGGTATAAATTTGAAGTAGAACCACTAAAAGCAGTGCCACTGAAATCGCAACGAACCGTCACGGGCTGGTCGGGAGTCCAATCTACGGGGTCGAAAGTTATCTTTTGCCCAAAGCTAAAATTTGAAATTACGGATAGAAATAATATTATTCTAACTACTTTCATGGGAAGTTTAATTACGTTTTTTTGCACAAAACTACGTGTTTTATATAGTAGGTGCATAAAATGGCATAAATTGTTATCCAACTGGGCACACCACCGAAACATTAAATCATTTTTAGCAGCGCATCGGCAATCTTGCGGTCGTTCGATAGCCTTGGCATTTTGTTCTGGCCGCCCAATTTACCCTCCGACCGCATATATTTTATGAACGTATTGGCTGGTAACTGCCTGATTTTTAGAGGGCTCAAAATAGCACCCGAAATTAGGTCTTGGTAGTAGGAGTTGAGTTGAATGAGTTTTTGGTCGAGGTCGTGGGCAAAAGCGGCGGCGTTGTGGGGCGGGCGCGAAAACTCAATGAGCCACTCGTGGTAAGGCAAACCCTCCCCAGGCGACACCACGGGCGCAACCGTCAGCTCTACCACTTCGGTTTCGGGGTGGCGGCCCATGGCGTATTGCAGGGCTTTTTCGATTTCTTCGCCGATGACGTGTTCGCCAAAGGCCGAAATAAAGTGTTTGATGCGCCCCGAAACGACGATTCGGTAGGGGTTGATGGACACAAACCGCACGGTGTCGCCGATAGAATATCCCCACAACCCCGCGTTGTTGTTGATGATGAGCGCGTAGTTTTTACCCAGCTCTACCTGGCCAATGCTCAACCGAGTGGGGTTTGGGTCGAAGTATTCTTCGGCGGGCACGAACTCAAAAAATATACCCGAACTGAGCAACAACAGCAAACCAGTGGTGGCTTGGGAGTCTTGGTAGGCCAAAAAACCCTCCGATGCGGGGTAGAGCTCAACCGAATCGATGCGCTTGCCGATGGAATCGAAAAGTTTGGCGCGGTAGGGTTCAAAATTAACGCCACCATACACAAACACCTGCAAATGCGGAAACACATCTTTTATTTTACGCCCCGTTCGGGCCTCAATGCGGTCGAAATACATCTGCACCCACGGCGGAATCCCCGAGATGAGCGACATGGGTTGGGCGATGGTTTCGTCGATGATCCGCTCGAGTTTTTCCTCCCAATCGTCAATACAATTGGTTTGGTACGACGGCATTTGGTTGGCGCGCAGGTAGGCTGGCACGTGGTGGTTTACTATGCCCGACAGCCGCCCCGTAGCGATTGGGCCTTTTTGGTCTAAAACGGGGCTACCCGACAAAAAAATAAGCTTGTGGTCTAAAAAACTCCCGTTTTTGCTCTCGTGGACGTAGTTCAACAGGGCATCGCGGGCCGAGTTGATATGATTAGGAATAGAATCGGCGGTGATTGGGATGTACTTCGTGCCCGACGTTGTGCCCGACGTTTTGGCAAAATAGAGCGGACTGCCTGGCCACAGAACGTTGGGCTGGCCGTCGATGATCTGCTCGATGTAGGGCTTAAAATCCTCGTAGTCGCGAATCGGGACGGCCTGTTTAAAGTCGTCGTAGGTCCGAACGTCCTTCAAAAAATGGTCGCGTCCAAAGACGGTATCTTTGGCTTTTTGAACCAGCTTTTTTTGCAATTGGTCTTGCGTTTCGGCGGCGCGAAACATCCATTTTTGTTGCTGGCCGACCACGAATTGCGCCAGCGGTTTGCTAAGTATTGACCGAACTCCCATGGGAACAAAAGTACAAAAAGCAACGGTCTAAAAAAAAGCGCAGCCGTACTTTGGCTGCGCTTTTGTAATACACTCAGGGGGTTTTTATTTGATCGAAAGCACCTTGAACTCGGTGCGGCGGTTGCGCTGATACTCGGCCTCAGTACAATCCACTCCGTCCACGCAGCTGTTCACTGGCAGGCTTTCGCCGATGCCGTTTGCGGTCATGTTGTTTCGGACGATGCCCTTGGAAACGAAATAATCTACCACCGCCTTGGCGCGTTTTGTCGATAGATACTTGTTCACCTCGGCGTCTCCTCGGCTGTCGGTGTGCGACCGTATCTCGATTTTGAGCGACGGATAGCGTTTCATCGTCCCCATAATCTTGTCCAGTTCACGCTTGGCTTCAGGGCGCAGATCCCACTTCCCAGAGTCATAATAAATGTTATCAACCGTGATGACGTCGCCTACTTTTATCATTTTAATGTCGGTAGAGACCACTTTTGGTTTGGCCATTTTAGGGAGTTTTTTGATTTTATCGCGGCGTGTTCCGTAGCCCTCCTTCGAGGCAATGAGCGTATAGTCGCATCCCGCAATAATATCAAACTCGTAGCGGCCATCTGATTTTGTAATTACCTTTCTGGCCACCCGGTCGCATTCGTTAAGGAGCGTAACGGTCATGCCTTCAATCGGTTTGGGGTTAGTCAAATTTAGAATCGTACCGCGAATAATATTTCGTTTCAATTTAGGGCTCGTCCTGTCCCAAGTATTGTTGTTGTTCACCGAATCCACTTTTATCACCACGGTGTCCATCAGCACAACCGGTTGCGTGAGCGGAATCTCCAAACGAGTCGGGTTGTCGTCGGTCAGTTGGCGGGTCGTGAAACCCACCGTGTTGGTCAAATATCCCTGGCGCGACACCCGAATAAGAAAGTCGTTGTTGGCATCCAGACAAAAATTGGCGCGTCCGTTTTCGTCGGTTCGTAGCTCACGGTTTTGGCCACCCGATTTGGTTTCGATCAGAATAAGTGTGCTATCGAGCGGTTGTTTTTTGTCGTAATCATAAATACGCAGGTCCAAATTTCGGCATACAAACAACGAGCTCTCGCGCACGAACCTATAAATGTCGTCGTCGCCCTCGCCCCGGCGGTTGCTGCTAAAATATCCCGTGGTGCGTTCAGTGTCGGTAACAATCCCGAAGTCGTCGCCTTTCGAGTTGATTGGTGCGCCCAGGTGCTGCACGTTTTGGGCTTTGAGGCCGCCACTGACCAATGTTGCGTAATAAATATCTAAACCTCCCAACCCACCCTTGCGGTTGGGCGACGAAAAGTAGATCGTCCCCTTCTCGTCCACAAACGGAAAGAGCTCATCGAACTTCCCGTTTATTTCTTTACCCAAGTTGGTTGGTTTGCCCCACTGGCTTCCCTCCCACTCAGACACGTACAGGTCGGTGCCACCCAAACCCCCGGGCATATCGGAGGCAAAATACAACAATTGGCCGTCTGCACTCAGCGCCGGATGCCCCACCGAGTACTCTTCGCTGTTGAAGGGCAACTCTTCGGCGTTCGACCAGCCGTTGGCTGTGAGGCGGGCAGTGTATAGTTTTAGTTTGTTTACGTTGTCCGAACTCGTCCCTTTTTTACCCTCGTTAAAATTGTTTCGGGTAAAAATAATCTTCGAGCCATCTTTGGTGAAAGTCACTGGGCCCTCGTGGTATTTTGTATTGAGGGTTTTGCTAAAAATTTCGGACTCGGCAATGGTTTTCCCAGCCGCCGTATTGATTCCCGACGAGCGGGTGTTGTAGAAAGTCCCCACCGTCCGAGAGTCGTTGGAGGTCGAAAAAGTATACTCATCTGCGCCCAGCTCGCGGGGAGTTCTCACCCGTGGAATGTTGCTCTTGGCATCCTGTATTTTAGACTCGCTTCCGTCGGAGTTGATAACCGACAACGCCCTGATGGCACTGCGGTCGGGGGCATAAAACAAGTCTAAATATCCCTTTTGTACCGATTCGGACGATACCGCCTTTTTGCCCGCCACGTACACCAAGCCGCTGCGGTAGTAGGCAGGGCTAAACTCTGCATTGGGCGAATTTATAGACAAGTATTCTATTTTGTAGGCTACTTTTTGGTTCGATGTTGCACTGGTCGCGCCCATCATAGCGGCGGCTTTTTGGTTGCTCAACACCACCGATGCGTTCTGAAACTTTGCGTAGGCTTGCTGCGACTCAGCCATTTTGCCGTTGTTGGCCAGCGCCGTGGCATAGTTTAAATAATGAACGGTGTTGGCTCCCGAAAGCTCCCCCTCGGCCAATAGCTCACTATACAACCGCTCCGCCCTTTGGCTGTCGCCGAGGGCCAGGTAACTGTAAGCAGTGTTGGCGCGAGCAGTTGTTCGTTGCTGCTCGGTGGTGCGGGCATCTACCATAACCTGCGAATACAGGTTGATGGCCTTGGCGTAGGCTTGCGACTCAAACTGGCGGTCGGCTTGTTGCAGCAGGGTTTCTTGGCCGCGCGCGTGGCCTAACACCAGCAACATCCAGCAAAACAAAACCATTATTTTTTTCTTCAAAATACACATAAGCGTGTGCCGTTAAGTCATTCGTTTCTTATAATTATGGGCAAGGTATTAGCGACTGACGGTCATAAAACGTGAAAATTCTTTTCCATTGTTCAATCGAACCAAATAAAAGTAAGTGCCCACTGGAACACCGCTTTTATCGGTCGCGCTGCGCTTGCCATCCCAGTCGTTTTTGTAATCTTCATTTTTATAAACCAATGCCCCGTCGCGGCCGTAGACCTCAACGCTCACTTTCAGGTTATTGGGTATGTTTTTAAGCACAAATAAATCGTTTAGTCCGTCGCCGTTCGGCGAAAAACCCTCGGGTACAAACGTCGCGTCGGCTTCGGTGGGCAGGGCATTGAGCCTCACAACGGTCGGCTCATTGTTATCGGTTGGGCTGCCATTGCGGTCGGGGTCGGCCTCGGGACCAGCCATTGAGGCATCAGTACAAACGGCTCCGTTTGCGCCTTCGGCGCGAGCAAGTGCCGTGTTATACAAAACATTGGTCGATGCACGGGCAATGTCTATTTCGATGTTCAAATTTATTTTCTTTCGCTGGCCTACCTTTATTGTTTGGCCGCTGGCCAGCAGGTTGGTATTTTGGCCGCTGCCAGTGTAGGCATCGTTCAGTGTAAAATCGCCCGAGACCCACACAGGCCTTCCTACAATAATCGAACCATTCACGAGCATACTGTCCAAATTATCAACAACTTGTACGTTGGTCAGGTCGTTTTGCCCCATGTTCTCTACCACAATTACATACGGTACAACGAACGAAGTGGCCAAACTACCCGCCGTAATCTCGCCAGCGTATTTGCTAATTCCTACCACGTTGGGCGTTGGATTGGCCTGTAATTTCAACAAAAACGTGGTGGTTGTGCGCTGGCACGGCCCTGCGCTGTCGGGGTCGTTGGTTTCGTAGGCAACTGTAACTGTTTTGGCCGTTATGTCCTCCGCCGACGGCACGTAACTGGTCTTGGGGGTGTCTGTGCGTTCAAAAACACCCGTGCCATTGCTCTGCCAACGCCCGCCAGTGGCAGTGCCGCCCAGCGTGGCTTTGAGAAGATACTTGCCGTTTTCGATGCCGTCGGCGGCTATCTCTGCCGTGGGCGGGTTGCCCATGCAAACACCAATCGAATTTCGGCAATTGCTTAGTTTGGCTGTTACCTTGGCTGGCGCACTGAAACAGCCAGCGGGTGTTTTTTCAAAGATAAAATAAACGCCCTCGCCCACCGAACCTGGCACTGGTATCGGCAAAGTGGTTCTGAGGCTGTCGGTATAAACCGCAAAAGTGCTCCCTGGGGCAGAAAACGCCGACCGCAACGCCGACGATAGATCGACACTGGCAAAGGGGCAGGTGTTGTTTATTTCGGATGCCACGATGGGGCGGCGCAGTAGCGGATCGACCAGTATCTGAACCGCTGGCGATGGTTGGCTTCGGCAGGTTTCGGTCTTGCAAACGACCGAGTAATTGGTGTTTTGGGTTGGTTTCACGACAATTTCAGATTTGCTTTCGCCCAACTTGGGACTGAAAACACCCGCGCCGTCCGACCATTCTAAAATACCACCGCAGCCGTCGGCCACCAGCGAGAGTGCCTCACCGGAACAGAGGTGCGTTTTGGCTACTCTGATGATTGGCGCATTTGGCACACCCACCGCAATTGTAGCGGGGGCGGAGGTAGTTTGGCAGCTTTCGGTCTGGCACAGAACCGTGTAAGTTGTTGTGGTTGAGGGTTTAACGGTTATTTCTTTACCAACTCCGCCCGACGACCATTTTGCGGTTCCTGCGCAATTATCCACGTTCAAAACCGCCGATTCGCCGTCGCAAATGGCGGTGCGGGAGGCTTTAATGAGTGGCACTTCGCTCACCACCACCGTGACCTCGTCGGCAAAACAGCTAATGCAACCAGACGCGGCCCGGCAAATGGCCGTGTACCGAACGGTTGTGGTGGGACGCACGGTTATCTCCGAGCCCACTTGGCTGTTCGACCAAGTGACCGCGCCCTCGCAACCCGTAGCCGACAGCACAACGGCCGCGCCGCTGCAAACAGTGGCGGCACTCGATTTGATGGTTGGGGTTTTGGGAATAAAAACGGCAACCTCCACGGGATTGCTGTTGGCACTTCGGCAGCGGTTGGTCTGGCAAAATGCGGTGTAGACAGTGGTTCGGTTTGGTTTGGAAGTCATGGCCACGCCCGTGCGCCCGTTCGACCAGATGATTGTACCTTCGCAGCTGCTCGACTCTAACAAAACTGGCGTACCCGCGCAAGTTTCGGTTTTGTTGGCCTTGATAATGGGAGCAGGCAAGTTGCCGCATACAGCTGTACTGTCGCCTGGGGTTTGCGCCATTGAGCGCTGGGTGCAAGCAATGCCAACGAGGGTAAAAATAACAGGTATGTAAGCAACTAATTTCATCGTAAAGTCTAAAATAAAAACAGGACGGCCTCTAAGCTAATTTCGTGCCAAAATGTACCCATACCTCGTCTGACTGGTTTAATGGCCTCGTGTTTGGGTATATATTTAATCCAAAAGATTACTAAGATTTTGGCATATAAACAGTTAAATTCTGCGGGAGGCGCGAAAAAATGTACTTGTATCTTTTCGCTCCCAAGTTCAAGTTCAGCGTGCTACTAATTTACGCACAGGGTTGCACAAATCGTGCCAAGCTACCTAAAATGCACTTTATTGTAGCGGTCAGGGGCCAACGCGCGAAGAAAATATACTATAATAACCAACTAAAATGATTTTTTTGCCGCACCAAAGGCAACCCAAACACCCAAAACAGCATTGCTGCGGTGCGGGTGTTTTATTAGTTCTTGGAGTCAGTATCCTGGATTTTGTACGAAATTTTATTGAGGTAAAAAACCTCCCGTCCGCCCGCCGTCCCCCGTTCTGAGGCTATTTTTTGGATACCATAGGCCAAAAAGTATGTATCGTACCAAGCCGTAAGCATGGCATCTTCGTTGTATAGCACCTTTTCGGAGTCTGAGCTGGTCTTTATTTTGAAGTTTTCGGGCTCTTTCACCACCTTGTTGCGCTCGATGACTTCGGTATGAATCTCGCCATCTTGCGGATACGCCAACACGAGCGCGTTGCCCTGCTGCGACACCTGCACCATCTCCATGAGGTCGTTGCTGGACAGGTCTTGTATCCCAAAACAATTGTCCCAGAGCAGTTTACCGTTGCCATCGAACCCACAAACCAGCGCGTGGGTGTAGCGGTAGCCGTCGCCATTTTTCACGTTGAAAGTCCGCGCGTTGCTCACTCCCATGTCGTTCATGTTGTTGCTGATGCGATACTGGGGATAGAAAACCTCGGCCACCAGCACGTACTCATCGTTGGTTTTTATGATATTATGCACCAACATTCGGTAGCGCAGCTTTATCTCTCGGCCAGTTTCCTTTTTCTTGACGATCCGCTCCAACATTCGTTGTTTATGCCTGGGTTTGAGGTAGTTAAAAAAATTCTCTAATTCCGAAAACTCCACGTACTGAATCTTGGTGGTCTCCTCATCATCAAGTTTAGAAAAATACAATCCTTGCGAATACTGCGTACAACCCTGCGAGTAGTTGCCGACCAAAAGCGCCCCCTCGCCCTCAATCGGAATTATTCTTCCCGAAATGAGGCTGTTGCGCTCATTGCTCAACCGGTTGTTTTTGAGGAGTTTGCTGTCTTTGCTGTACGTTTTAATCTCAAACTGGCACTTGGATTTTTTGAAAGTATAAACCACCACATTGACGCGCTGGTTGGCTTCGTCGATCTCCAAGTTATTAATTTCGGCATTGTTGGCGTATAATCCTGGCAGTACTTTCACCGAGCGGTCGAACAACGAAAAGGCCACCACCAGGGGCCTCCCGTGGTAGGAGCCACCCAAATACGCCATATTGCCGAGTAGTTTGAAGTGCTGCACGTCGAGCTGGGTGAGGGTTTTGCCTTTGGTCACGTCGGTTTCGCCAGTGGTTAGTTCCATTTTTAGCACCTGTATATTGTCCGTTTCGGTTTCCATAAAGAGCCAATACAAAAAACCGTTTGTTTGGTAGTGGCGCACGGCACGGTAGCCAAAATCCAGGTTGAGCGTTGTGCGCCACGTTTCTTTAAGGTCGGCGTTGTAGTTTATGAACGTCCAAGTTTCGGCGGCATCGCCAAAGTATTCCTCTTTTTTGACGGTCAATAAAACCCCGTCTTTGCCCAAAGGCACTACTTCGTATTTTTCTTGGCCGTTGGGGTTGGTTTTTATTTCTAAGCGCAATGTTTGTTCCAATTGCCCCAAAACAGGCGCAACCGCAGACCCCCAAATCAATAAAAATACGTACAGGCGTTTCATGCAAAGCAAAGCTAAAGTAGATCGAAAGTTACAAAACAATTATTGACGCACCAATCATTTTCTCAATCCAAAAGCAATCTCTTTGCATTTTTACCGTAATTTTGCGGCCACCGCAGTGGCAATTGTTCCACTCGTTTACCGTTTTTATTGTTTGTTATGACCTTAGAATTACAATTAAAAAATCATATTCGGCAGGCACTTTTGGCACTATATCAATTGTCGGAAAACGACGTGGTGCTGCAACCCACCAAAAAAGATTTTGAGGGTTTTTATACTTTTGTGACTTTCGGCCTCACCAAAGCGCTCCGCAAACCGCCCGTTCAGATTGGCCAGGAGCTGGGGCAATATTTGCTGCTGCACGCGCCGCAAGTGTCGGCCTTCAACGTGGTGCAGGGCTTTTTGAACCTGAGCATACACGACCAAACTTGGGTTGGGTTGTTGAATGAGATTATTGCCGACAAAAATTTTGGCACAAAACCTGCCAACGGACACTCTGCGATGGTGGAGTTTTCGTCGCCCAACACCAACAAACCCCTGCACTTGGGGCACTTGCGCAATGTTTTCCTGGGCGATTCGATCAGCAGAATCCTAAAAGCCGACGGCAACGAGGTAGTCAAGACGTGTTTGGTCAACGACCGGGGCATTCATATTTGTAAGTCTATGCTGGCCTACCAGCACCTTGGCAACGGCGAAACGCCCCAAAGTGCGGGCTTGAAAGGCGACCACCTGATTGGCAAATACTACGTTTTGTTCGACCGCGAGTACAAACGGCAAGTCGAAGCATTAACGGCTACGGGCCTGCCCGAAGAGGAGGCCAAAAAGCAAGCCCCGTGGATGAAAGAAGCCCAGCAAATGCTCCAGAAATGGGAGCAAAACGACCCCGACACCCGAACCCTCTGGCAACAAATGAACCAGTGGGTGTACGACGGATTCGGCGAAACGTACCAAAAAATTGGGGCAAATTTTGACAAAGTGTACTACGAATCCCAAACGTATTTACTCGGAAAAGACCTGGTGGCCGATGGCCTGACAACCGGGGTATTTTTTACGAAACCCGACGGTTCGGTCTGGATTGATTTGACCGACGAGGGGCTCGACCAAAAATTGGTGCTCCGCGCCGACGGTACGTCGGTGTACATGACCCAAGATTTGGGAACAACCGACCTTAAATTTAAAGACTACGGCAACGACCGCTCCATTTGGGTGGTGGGCAACGAGCAAGACTACCATTTTTCGGTGTTGTTTAAGATCATGAAACGCCTTGGCCGCAGCTACGCGGATGGTTGCCACCACCTGTCTTACGGCATGGTCGATTTGCCGAGTGGCAAGATGAAGTCGCGCGAGGGAACGGTGGTAGATGCCGACGAACTGATTGCCGAGGTGACAGCCGCCGCCGAAACGGAGGGAAACTCGAAGGGAAAATTAGACGACTTCCCCGCCAGCGAGAAAACCCAGCTCTTTTCGATGCTCGGTTTGGGGGCTTTGAAATACTATTTATTGAAGGTAGATCCCCAGAAAAGAATGCTCTTCAACCCCGCCGAGTCGGTAGAACTGCACGGCAACACGGGGCCGTTTATTCAATATACCCACGCCCGCATTCGGTCGGTGTTGCGGAAAGCCCACGCCATGGAAGTGCCATTGGGCGCGGTAGCCTCAGATGTGGCGCTGCAAAACTCGGAAAGAGAACTCATTTTTTTGCTGACCCAATACCCCGAGCGCGTGGCCGATGCCGCCCGCGACTACTCGCCAGCTTTTGTGGCGCAGTATGCCTACGACCTGGCCAAAGGCTACAACTCGTTCTACGCCGAAGTAAGTATTTTGGGCGAAACCGACCCCGTAACACTCAGTGCGCGGGTGTGCCTGTCGAACGCCGTGGGCTTAACCCTCAAAAAAGCCACTGCGCTGCTGGGCATAGACGTACCCGAGCGAATGTAGCCAACGGAGGCGCGTCAATCGGCGATTTCGGCGTTGGTAAGAATGTAGTTCATCTCGTAAATATCATCGGCATTCAGTTTCAGGACTCCTTTTAGGGCGTGGCGTTCGTCGGTTTTAAACTTGCGTTTGTTGCTCTTAAATTTTAGTCCCATCACTGTTTCGGGGCCAGCGCCGCCGCAAAAAAAGCAGGCCGCCATCGGAAACGCCGACAGCACGTACAAGTTTGCCTCAATGTCCACGGGCAGCACGTAGCCCGTAATTGTCACCTCTTTGCCGCTCAGTTTATTGATGTTCGGCCCGAAGGTGGGATACAACATAAAAACGGATTCTTCGGCGTACCATTTTTTCTTGAAAGTTACGTCGCGCAGGGTCTCCCACGTAATTTTAGTAGGTTCTAAGCGGTTGGGCGCGAAAGCCATTAGCGCAATGGCAACAAAAAGGACTGCGTATTTTTTCATTTTTTAATAAAATTATGTTCTAAAAATTAAGTAGTTGTAATTAAACAATCGACTTTTTTTAGTTTATAACTGTTTAATTATAATACGTTTATTCAATAATTCATTCATTCAACATGATTACTTATTCCTCGGCCAGGGTTCTTGATATATTAATTTTGTAAACTCCCAACGACGGCAGTGTCGCCGCTACAACTCCCACCAAAACGGCTCCGCCAAGCAACCAGACCTCTTCGATCAGTATTCCGAAATTGTTAAAATCGTAACGAAAGTTTTGCTCGGTTTGTTGGCTAAAAATCAATAAACCAACCCGACTCATCAAAATGCCCGCCACGTAGCCAACCACCGCCAGCGTGAGCCCTTCGATCAAGAGCAACAAAAATAATTGGGTTCTGACGGCACCCATCGACAGCATCAGGGCCATTTCGTACTTGCGTTCTTTCAACGAATTGTAGAGCGAAATCAGTACGCTCACCCCCGCAATAAAAATGATAATAAAAGCAATGGCTTGCAGCGTGTCTAAACCCACGCCCATGAGCGAAAACAACCGATTGATCTCGAACGCTGGCACGGCGGCTTGCATTTTGGTGTTTTCGTTGATGAACCTCGGCAGCACAATGAGGCCCATGGGGTTTCTGAATTTTACTAACAAACTCGTAATCTCCTCCGACGCGCTGGTTTGGGTGCTACTGCTGTCGTCGGCCATGAGCAAGTCGGTGGCCGATTGGCTCTCGTGCCCGGCATGGATGCCCCAGACGCTCGACACGTTGGTCACGATTGTTTGGTCGAGTACCGAGTTATTGTACTCAAAAATGCCCACAACCTTGTATTTTTTGTTGTCGTGCACATCGCCCGAGTTGTCGTAGCCGTGCATCCCCGCAAAGCTATCGTTTAGTTTTAGGCCAGTGGCGGCGGCTACCTTTGCCCCAACACAAACCTCAAGGTCTTTGCTAAACAACCGTCCGTCGGTTAGTTTTCCGTCGAAATGGCCCACGTATTTTTGGTTCGTTCCCACAATGCGGAAGCCTTGGTAGTTGTCGCCCATGGCCAGCGGAATGGCCATTTTTACCATCGGATTGCGCATGATACGCTGCGCATCGGCCAAAGATACGTTTCCAGTGGGTGCGTCAATCTGGTAAATACTCGACAGGATCAACTGCAACGGGCTGCCCTTTGCGCCCACCACCATGTCGATGCCGCGCAGGTTGCGCTTAAATTTGTCGTCCAACTGCTTGTTGAGCAACAGCAAAAGCGAGATCAGCCCGATGCCAAGCGCCATGAGCAAAGCGCTCAAAAAACTGTTCAGCTTTTTGTCTTTCAGATTGGCCCAACTTATTTTGAATAGATTCATGCGTGGTCTTTTTGGGTGTTTGCTAATCTTGGCGGCCAAATAAGCAGTGCCTGATGGCGATTGAAAGTATATTTTTTTGCATTTTGCAACTTCGTTGCGCCTCCGCAAAGGTAATATATTCTTTGCGTTGGCGTTTAGATTTTGTAAAACCAATTGACCCATGAAACATTTTCTGCCATTTTTCTTTTTATTCTTCACTTTATTTACGGCAACAGCTCAGACCATTCCCGATTGGGAAAACCCCGAGGTGTTTGCCACCAACACCGAGCGACCACGGGCCAGCAGCGTGCCCTACACCACCGAAAAAGCCGCGCTGGGGTTCGATCCCAGCGCTTCGCCGTGGTACAAATCATTGAATGGCACCTGGAAGTTTAAGTGGGTGCAGCACCCGTCGAAAGTCCCCGCCAATTTTTTTGTGCCCGCCACATCTACCCAAAACTGGGACGACCTGCCCGTGCCGTCTAATTGGCAGGTGTTTGGCGCCCGCGAAGGCCGGGCCTACGACCGCCCTATTTTTACCAATATAAAACACCCTTTCAAGGCAAACCCGCCCAAAATAGAGGCCGACACCAACGCGGTGGGCTTGTACCGCACCACTTTTAGCGTACCCACCAACTGGCAAACAAACCAGGTTTTTTTGCACTTTGCGGGCGTGCAGTCGGCGTGCTACGTGTGGGTGAACGGCCAAAAAGTAGGCTACCACGAAGACGGTATGACCCCCGCCGAATTTGACGTGACCAAGTACCTCCAAAGTGGCAGCAACGACCTGGCCGTGGAGGTTATTAACTGGTCGGACGGTAGTTATCTGGAAGACCAAGACTACTGGCGCATTTCGGGTATATTCAGAGACGTTTTCCTGTATGCCACGCCCCCCGTTCACGTGCGAGATATGTACGTAATTACTGACTTAGACGACGACTACCGCGATGCCAACCTGCGCGTTACTACCTTTGTAAAAAACTTTTTGAGCCAAGTTCAAGACCGTTTTCAGATTCAATACTCCCTTTTTGACCCCGCCGGCAAGGCGGTGTTTGCCAACGAGACCAAGAATATCCCGATGCTCGACCCCAAAGACGAAGCTTACCAAGGGTTCAATATAAAAGTAGAAAACCCCGCCAAATGGACTGCCGAAACGCCCAACCTCTACACGCTGGTTGTGAAGACAATCAATGCCGATGGCGAAATTGTGGAGGTGACGAGCAGCAGAGTGGGCTTTCGGGAGGTGGAAATAAAAAATGGTTTGTTGCTCGTCAATGGCCGCCCCGTAACGTTCAAGGGGGTGAACCGCCACGAATTTGACCCCACCACAGGGCGGGTTATTAGCCGCGAGTCGATGGTGAAAGATATTTTGTTGATGAAACAACACAACATCAACGCCGTCCGAACGTCGCACTACCCCAACAACCCGCTCTGGTACGACCTGTGCGACCAGTACGGGTTGTACGTGATAGACGAAGCCAACATCGAAAGCCACGAAATGTTTCAGTTGAAGGGCATTAGCATGGCCGCACTGCCCGAGTGGAAAGGGGCGTTTTTGGCCCGTGGCAAAGCCTTGGTAGAGCGCGACAAAAACCACCCGTCGGTTGTGATCTGGTCGTTGGGCAACGAAACGGGCTTTGGGCAAAGTTTCGAGGACATGGCCCAGATCATTAAACTGATCGACCCCACCCGCCCTATTCATTACGAAGGCCGCAACAATTACCAGTTCGATTTTAGCAAAGTAAACCAACCTCTTTCCAATTTCGACATCATCACAACCATGTATCCGTCGGTGGCGGGCATGGTGTCTCTCATGGAACGAGACCCCACCCGCCCCGTAATTATCTGCGAGTACGCGCATTCGATGGGCAACAGCGTGGGCAATTTGAAAGACTATTGGGACGCAATAGACAAATACCCGCGCCTGCAAGGGGCTTTTATTTGGGACTGGGTAGACCAGGGTTTGTTTCTTAAAGACCGCAACGGACGAACTTACATTGACCACGTGAACCACATAGACGGGGCAAACGCGGGCGACGGCCTGGTGAACCCCGACCGAGTGCCGCAGCCCGAAATCAACGAGGTGAAACACGTTTATCAGTACGTAAAGTTTGCGCCCAAAGACTCTATATCTCCCCAGAGCCGAGTCGTTACGCTCCAAAACACCTACGACTTTATTAGCCTGAGAGGCTTTAAGTTGGTGTGGCAATTGTTGGAAAACGGGCGGGTTGTGCAACAGGGCGACGTAACAAACCTAAACGCCGACGCTGGCACAAACCAGAGCCTGACGATTCCGTACACCATTCAAACGCTGCGGCCTGGGGTAGAATATTGGCTCAACTTGAGTGTTCAGACCAAAGAAAAAACACCCTGGGCCGATGCCGCCCACGAGGTAGCCTTTGAGCAGCTTCGAGTGGCAGTGCCCGCATCAGACAAACTCGTTCAAATGGCCACGGCCAGTAACCTTAAATACGGGTTAGACCGGGCGGGGTCGGGCGCGGTAAAAATACAGGCGGGCAGCTTGTTTAGTGTTTCTTTGGATCGAAAAATAGGCGGAATCACGTCCATCAATTACAAAGGCCAGGAACTATTGAGCCAGCCGCTGTTGCCCAATTTTATGCGCACCCCCACCGACAACGACGAGGGCAGTGCGCCCGCCAGTTTCGCCGCGCGGTGGCGAAAGGCTGGTTTAGACTCGCTCAAATACGCGGGCGGCAACGTCCAGCAACCCATAAACGTGAACGCCCAAACGATAAGGGTGGAGATGACGGGCGTTTGGAAGGCCAAAGCGGGGAGCATATCGGTAAAAACAGTCTACGATATTTTTGGCACGGGCGACATCCGGGTCAAAAATACTTTTACCTTGAACGGAGCGTTCCCGCCGTTGGCCAAAGTGGGCGTGCAAACCCAACTGCCAGCCACATTTACCGAGTTTAGATGGTACGGGCGCGGGCCGTTTGAAAGCTACTGGGACCGAAAAACCGCCGCGCGCCTGGGCGAGTACACCAGCAAGGTGGCCGACCAGCACTTTGGGTACATTATGCCCCAAGAAAACGGCAACAAAACCGACGTGCGCTGGGCGGCCGTGACCGATGCCAGCGGCAAGGGCTTGCTGGTGGTGGGCGCACCGCTGCTCAACGTGAGCGTGCGCGACTACACCGATGCCGATCTGTTGGCCTCCAAAAAGACCCAAAACCTGCCCCGTGGCAACACCACCGTGCTGAACATTGACCAGCAACTGATGGGACTGGGCGGCGACGACAGCTGGACTCCGCGCACCCACCCCGAGTATTTGCTCACCGCCAAGGAATACAGTTATTCGTACCGCCTCAAACTCATAGATGGCGTAACCGATCTGGACGCACTGGCCAACACCAACCTGCCCAGCGTTACGATGGAAGCCAGCAATCCAGCGTCGTTGTTGGGTGCGCCGAGCAACATTATTAAAACCAAAATGGGCGCATCTACAACCACCGACAGCCCCAACGGCTTTACGGCCAGGGGCTGGAGCAACCAAAAAGCGGAGATTTGGTACGGACGGCAGAGCTGGCTGGTGGGCGCAAACTTCTGCCCCAGTTCGGCCATTAATCAGTTGGAAATGTGGCAGGCTGAGACTTTCGACCCCAAGACGATTGACCGCGAATTGGGATGGGCTAAGGCCATCGGCATGAACACCATGCGGGTTTATTTGCATTATTTGCCCTGGCAACAAGACGCGGCGGGCTTCAGAAAGCGCGTTGGCCAGTATTTGGCCATTGCAGCCAAGCACCAAATAAAAACCATTTTTGTGCTCTTCGACGACTGCTGGAACCCCGAGCCTAAACTTGGCCCGCAGCCCGCGCCGCAACCAGGCATACACAACTCGGGTTGGGTGCAATGCCCAGGTTTCAAACAGGTGACAGATCAGGCGGTTTGGCCAACATTAGAAAGTTACGTGAAGGATATGGTCGGGACGTTTTCGACCGACCGACGCATTGTAATGTGGGATTTGTACAACGAGCCAGGCAACTCGGGGCAGGTCAATAAAACACTGCCGCTGTTAGAAAAAACCTTTGCGTGGGCGCGCGCCGCCGACCCCACCCAGCCGCTCACGTGCGGAGTTTGGAACTACAGCACCGAGTTTGAGAGCCTCAATAAGTTTTCGCTCGAAAACTCCGATGTCACTACTTTTCACCACTACGAAAACGCCGAATCTTTGGAGAGCCGCATTGTGGCGATCCGCGCCAAAACCGACGACCGCCCGCTGATCTGCACCGAATACATGGCCCGAACCAGCAACAGCCGCTTCCAAACGCACCTGCCGATATTGAAACGCGAGGACATTGGAGCCATAAATTGGGGCTTGGTGAGCGGCAAAACGAACACTATTTTTCCGTGGGAGTCTAAGCTCGGCGCACCCGAACCAGCGGTGTGGTTTCACGATATTTTTCGGGCCAACGGCAAACCATTCGACCCCGCTGAAACGGCACTTATCAAAAAAATGACCGCCATCCGAAAAGCCGCCCCCGCCCGCCGAAAACGCGGTGCGGGTCGAACCAAGGCAAAAAAACGGCGGAGGAGATAGAAGAGGATTTCAACAAAAAAAAGGCAACGAAGTTCGTTGCCTTTTTTGGTTCACTTTTCATCTCTAAATATATCTTAAAAAATAGCGTTAGGCTCAACCGCGCAAAAAACGGAGTGCCTGGCGTAAAATGAATCTCTTCTACTGGCTCGGTCTCGTTTTTGAGGCGGCTGTTGGTGGCAAACTGGGTTTCTTTCCAGCGCACGTTGAAGATGTTTTGAATGGATAAACCTAAATTATAGCATTTTTGGCTATAATTTGCCTGTAAATCGTTCACAAAATAGCCTTTGGCTATAATCGTATTGTCTGCGTTGGCGGGGCGGTCGCCGATGTAGCGGTAGCGCAACGAACCGCTAAAACCCGACTTATTTTGGAGCGACAAACCACCGACGGTGGTGAAAGTGGGAGCCAATGGCAAGAAATTTTGGCCTTCCAATTCGCCAATGGCGCGGGGTTTGGCGGTGTTCAAGTCCACGTCGAAATAAGAGTATGTTTTGGATTTTCAAACTGTTGACAATCAATGTTTTAATATATTTTCTTTGCAGATATTTATTTTTTTCGCTTTCAGAATTGAGTAGAAACACGCTACCGGAAAATATTTTGCATTTATCAGATTGTCAGAGGCTTAAAATTAATAGAAAAATCGTAATTTATTCATTATCAATGAGTTATAATTTCAAAACAAACTCTAAAGGTTTTTGGCAATTTGATACCGCACCGACACGTCGATTCCCTGGCGACGGGTTCTGCCGCCAGGTTCTACCACGCCCGCGTCGCCCACGTACACAAACTCCTGCTCCAGCCACAAATACCAAGCCACGACAAACAATTATCCGCGCCAGGGTGGCGTGTCGATCGGGGCAGGGTACCCCGCAAAAAAGTGTTCGTTATACCCAAAGTCAGGCCGATTTTGGGCTCGAAAAGAAACAAATTGTAGCTGCGCCACGTCGGGCAGGCAATGCGTGTCAATAGATTGAACCACTGTTAAAGTATGTTGCGGTGGCGTGGTGGGGGCATCTTGGTAGCGCGTGGCCAGCGACTCGTTCATAAAAGCCTCGAGGCCGTCCATGCGCAAGTACCTACACTCTTCGTAGCGTTGCCCTTCGTGGTGGGTTTGCACCATCACGAGGTCGTTCGGCGCGTCGTTGGGCGCAGTTATGCAGCCCATTCCCGCCAAAAGCAGGTAAGTAGCAAGCAATAACAGAGCAACGGCGGAACGAATCATTTTTGAGTATGAATAAAAACTTGTCTTGTTTTTCACCATGTACGCAAAAACGGACTCTACAGATTTGGGGAGGGTATGTTTTTATTGATTCCGTGTTTTGGGGAGGCCAACGGTTTGGGGGCAGGGGGGTGGGAATAAAATCGCGGCGACATTCCGTATCAACCCATGCGGTTGAGCGAAGATTTATTTTTTCAAGTTTGCTCTCAACTCTTCAACTTTTTCAATAGTCAAATTTGTCAAGTCGGAAATTACAGCGTTTGAATACCCTTTCAGTATTCCTTTTATTGCATTCTCGATATCCCTATTTTCTTTTACTTTAAATTCGGCCTCCGTCTGCAAAGTAAAAATTTCGCTTGCCTTTAAACTCAAACTATCCATGTAACGATTGTAGCCGTACTCGTCTTCTTTTTCAAGTCGCATAATGTCCAAAACTTCACCCGCTTCTTTTAGTCCTTTGGCTCTGAACTCGTCCTTTACTTCGCTATTTTTCAAAAAGTACACCCATTCGTCCAAGGTATCTTTGGCGTGGTCGTTAAATTGATTCACTTTTAGTAAATAGAACTCTGGAAAAATGTCAGACACGTTTTCTTTCAAGAAAGTAGTTCTTTGTTTATCCGAAAGCCCCAATAAATCGTTTTGATGCAAGCCCCTAAAATTTGTTCTTCCTTTGTAAATATAGTCCTGTCCTTGCCCAAGGTCAAAGTAAACAATATTAATAGAAATTACTTTTTTGATCTCAGAATATGCCTGTCCCAAAGAGAGGTTTTCCGTTAATGCTTTTGAAGCACCGTAAGCCATTCTTTGAAGATAATCTATTTCATAAGTGCTTTGAATTTCAATAATTATGAGCTCATTTTTTGAGTTTTTGGTCAAAATATCAACTCTATTAAATTTGTCATCGTTTGTTTTCTGATTGCTCTCACTTTCAAGAATTTGCTCAATTTTAATATCATCAAACAGAAGTTCGCTTAAAAATCCTTCTAAAACACCAAAGTTGGCTTTGTTTCTCAAAAGTCTTTTAATCGCCCAATCGAACCGTATTAATTTCTTACTCATGGCGTTTTAATGAATTTCCAAAACAAATTTACTATTTTTTGATGCTGTTTCAACGCAAGTGTTCATTTTGAATATCGTTCAAAAACCACTCCAAAGACTTCACGCCGCCGCCTAATCGGCCAGAACCGCGATGATTGTTTGGCCGCCCGTGGCTTTTTCTTCGAGATTTACCTCTATTTTGGCATCCAACGGCAAAAATAAGTCCATTCTGGAGCCAAACTTAATGAAACCCATTTCAGAGCCTTGGGTCACTTTTTGGCCTTCGGCCACGTACCAAACAATGCGCTTGGCCAACGCGCCCGCAATCTGGCGGTACAGAACCTCCACGCCGTTGGCAGACTGCAAAACGGTGGTGGTTCGCTCGTTTTCGGTGCTCGATTTTGGGTGCCAAGCCACCAGATACTTGCCTGGGTGGTATTTGAAGTACTTCACCAAACCGCCAATGGGATTCCAGTTGATGTGTACATTGAGCGGCGACATGAAGATGGAAACCTGCCGGCGAGGCCCCTTAAAATATTCCGACTCGATCACCTCTTCGATCACCACCACCTTGCCGTCGCAGGGGGCAATGATGTGTTTGGGATTGACGGCAACAACCCGAACGGGCTTGCGAAAAAATTGCAGTATAATCAGAAAAAGGCCGATGCTGCTCACCAACAAAGCGGTATGAAGCCAGGTGGTGTCGGGCAAAAAATAACGGGTGGCTACGTTGATAATCAACAGCGTAATGATCGTTACCGTAATTATTTTGAAGCCTTCTTTGTGGATTGTCATTTTGAGTTGGGCTAATAATATGCGTTCAAAAATGTGTTTTGTTTTATTTTTATACTGCAAAAGTACAAAGCGAAAGGCATACTTGGCGTGCAAGCGGCCTTAAAAATCAAAATTGGGCAATTTTAGTTCTTAGCCTGCGTAAAAAATAAAGTCCCAATTCGGGTACTATTCCGAATTGGGACTCTACACAAACAAAAAACTTGCGGCTAACTACTACTTTCGGGTGGTTTTCTTGGCCGCCTTCTTTACTTCTTTAATGACCGCTGACGGAACTGGCGCGGCAACAGCAGCTGTTGGAGCGGGAGTAGCCGCAGTTTGCACCTCACCAGTTAGCACCTCGCCCGTCAGGGTAACTTGAACGCTACCGCCTTCGGCATTGCTGTAAACGGTCACTGGCTTGTTGAACGGCCCTACTACGCCCGCGTTGAAAGTAGCCGAGATCGAGCCCGTTTTGCCAGGCATCACAGGCTCTTTGGTGTAGGTGGGCGTGGTGCAACCACACGATGCGGTGGCGTTGGTCACCACGATTGGGTCGGTGCCTTTGTTCACAAACTCAAACACGTGGGTGACGGGTTTGCCCTGGGCAATTTTTCCAAAACTAAAAGTGGTCTCTTTAAAAGCGATAACTCCTTTTTGAGCCTGGACAGCTACTGCAAGTGCAAAAAAAACTACGAATAATGAAATTGACTTTTTCATTGATTTACAAAAATTTAGTTTGGTATAATTCACTTTCTCTTTAACAACAATTTACTAAGCAAAAGTTTTGCCAAATGATAATGTGTCTAAAAAATTTCCACAAAACAACTCAAAAACGGCGAAATACCAAGAATTAAATTTTTTTGCTTTAAATTTACAGACAAATTACTCACTCTCAACAATCTTTTCCGAAACCGTGGTAGAAAACGAAACCTTAAACGAACAAATTGCACTAACCCGCGAAATTATTCTCAAGGATTACCAGCTGGCCGTCGAAAGTCGGGAGATGAGCTTACTGGGCAGGAAGGAAGTAATGGGTGGGCGGGCCAAGTTTGGTATCTTCGGCGACGGCAAAGAACTGGCCCAAATTGCAATGGCCAAGGCATTTCAACCGGGCGATTTTAGGTCGGGGTACTACCGCGACCAAACGGTGGTGAAGGCACTGAACGGCATGACTTGGCACCATTTGTTCTCTCAGATTTATGGCCACACCGACGTGGCCCACGACCCCCACACGGCGGGGCGGTCTATGAATAATCATTATACAACGCGGTTTTTGGACCAAAACGGACTTTGGACCAACGACCAAACCGACACCTACAACCATATCTGTGACATTGCGCCTACTGCCGCTCAAATGCCACGGGCAGTGGGGCTGGCCTACGCCTCTAAACTCTACCGCCACAACCCAGGGATTCAGTCGATGACGGGGTTCTCGCGGGGGGGCAACGAAGTTTGCTTTGCCACCATCGGCGATGCCTCCACCTCAGAAGGAATGTTCTGGGAGTCTATGAACGCCGCCACCGTATTGCAAATTCCTTTGTTGGTTTCGGTTTGGGACGACGGCTACGGCATCTCGGTGCCCATCGAATACCAAACCGCCAAAGCCAGTATCTCGAAAGCACTGGCGGGTTTTCAGCGGGGGGAGGGCGAGAAAGGGATGGCTATTTTTGCCGTGAAAGCCTGGGATTACGCGGGCTTGATAGACACCTACCAGCGGGCGGCTCACATTTGCCGCCACCAGCACGTGCCGGTGCTCGTGCACGTGCAGGAGGTAACGCAGCCGCAGGGACACTCCACGTCGGGGTCGCACGAGCGCTACAAACCAGCGGAGCGGCTGGCGTGGGAAAAAGAATTTGACTGCAACAAACATTTCAAGCGGTGGATTATTGACAACCACTACGCCAGCGAAGCCACACTGGACGACCTGCAAAAAAAAGCCAAGCAACTGGCCAAAAAAATGCGCAACGAAGCCTGGGAAGCTTACCAATTGTCGCTAAAAACCGATTTCGACTCGGCGCTGCAACTACTCCAAGAGGCCGCCAGTGGCAGTCGGTTTTCTGCCGAATTGTTGGCCCTAAAAGACGAGCTCCAGAAAACGATCAGCCCCGTTCGGCGAGACTCCGTTTCGGTGGTCAGACGCGCCATGCGTGTGCTAAGGTTTGAAGACACCGCCGCCAGAAAGGCACTGTCGGAGTGGTTTTTGCGCACCGAGACCCAAAACCACGACCGTTTTAGCTCACACTTGTACAGCCAATCGCCCGACTCGCCGCTGAAAGTACCAGCCGTGGCCGCTCAGTATGCACCCGATGCACCATTGGTGGACGGACGCGAGGTGATAAAGAATTTTTTCGACGAGCTCTTCGCTCGCGATGCCCGCGTGGTGGCCATTGGCGAAGACGTGGGGCAGATCGGCGATGTGAACCAAGGCATGGCGGGCCTGCAAGATAAATACGGTAAACTCCGCATTACCGACACCGGCATTAGAGAAACCACCATTGTGGGGCAAGGCATCGGAATGGCACTGCGCGGCCTCAAGCCGATCGTCGAAATCCAGTATTTCGACTACGTTTATTACGCCCTTGCCACCCTGACCGACGACCTGGCCTCGCTGCACTACCGCACCAAAGGCGGCCAAAAAGCCCCGCTCATTGTGCGCACCCGTGGCCACCGCCTCGAGGGCATTTGGCACTCGGGCTCGCCAATGGCCGTTATGTTGCACAGCCTGCGCGGTTTGCACGTTTGCGTGCCACGCAACTTTACCCAGGCGGCAGGAATGTACAACACCCTCATCAGCGGCGACGACCCCGCGCTGGTTGTAGAATGCCTAAACGGCTACCGACTCAAAGAGAAACTACCCTCAAACCTGTCTGATATTTGTGTGCCACTCGGCCAACCCGAAACCCTGCGCGAAGGTTCGGACGTGAGCATTGTGACCTACGGTTCGATGTGCCGGATTGTGATGGAGGCCGCCGAGCAACTGGCTCAGGCGGGAATCAACGTGGAGGTTATTGATGTGCAAACGCTGTTGCCGTTCGACATTGACCACCGAATTGTGAAATCAATCCAAAAAACGAGCCGCGTTATTTTTGCCGACGAAGATATGCCTGGTGGAGCCTCGGCGTTTATGATGCAGCAAGTAGTAGAAAAACAAAACGCCTACCGCTGGTTAGACTCGCCGCCGCGCACCATTACCGCCAAGGCGCACCGACCTGCGTACACTTCAGACGGAGACTATTTTTCTAAGCCCAGCACCGAGGATGTTTTTGAGGCCGCCTACGCACTCATGCAAGAGACCGATCCAGGGCGCTTTCCGAGTATTTACGGGTAAAAAAACGCGTCTACTACCGAAGTTTGAGCGTGGCCAGGGTGAGTACGGCCAATAAAATACCTACGATCCAAAACCTGGTTACGATCTTGGCTTCGTGGTAGCCTTTTTTCTGGAAGTGGTGGTGCAACGGCGACATCAAAAAAATGCGCCGTCCCTCGCCGTATTTCCTTTTGGTATATTTAAAATACGCCACTTGCATAATAACCGATAGGTTTTCGGCCAAAAATACGCCGCACATCACCGGAATGAGCAGCTCTTTGCGGATGGCCAACGCCAAAACCGCAATGATACTCCCCAGCATCAAGCTCCCAGTGTCTCCCATAAAAACCTGCGCGGGGTACGAGTTGTACCACAAAAAACCCACGCACGCTCCCACGAAGGCCGCACAGAATATTACCATCTCGCCCGAGTACGGAATGTACATGATATTGAGGTACTGCGATATAAGTTTATTGCCAGACACGTAGGCCAATACGGCCAGCGTGAGGCCGATAATAACGGACGTGCCGGCCGCCAAACCGTCGATGCCGTCGGTGATGTTGGCCCCGTTGGACACCGCCGTGATAATAAAAATACAAACCAACACGTAGATGATCCAGGTGTATTGGTCGGGCAGGAAACCAAAAAGTAGGTCGTTGTAATCGAACTCATTGTTTTTTAAAAACGGAACGGTCGTAAGCGTCGATTTTACGTCTTGGTACTGGGTTAGCGTGCCAATCTGCGAACTCAGGGCTGGTTTGTCGTAAATTCTTATTTTTACGTAATTGTTGTAGTACAGCGTTAGGCCCACAATAATGCCCAGGCCGATCTGCCCCACAACTTTGAACTTACCTTTTAGACCTTCTTTATTTTTTCTAAAAACCTTGATGTAGTCGTCCAAAAAACCGATCATGGCCGTCCAGATTGTCGAGATCAACAGCAAAACGATGTACACATTGGTGAGTTTGGCAAACAACAAAACGGGGATGACCAACGCGGCCAGTATAATAAAACCGCCCATGGTGGGGGTTCCCTGCTTTTGTTTTTGCCCGTCGAGCCCCAAATCGCGCACGGTTTCGCCGATCTGCAGTTTGCGGAGCTGGTCAATAATTTTGCGGCCGTAGATTGCCCCAATCAACAGCGAGAGTACCACTGCGCCCAACGCCCTAAACGAAATGTACTGAAACACGCCCGCACCAGGTATATTGAACTCTTTGTCTAAGTACGAAAACAAATAATAAAGCATGGTATGATTGACTTTGAGGTTTTTACAAATATTGAAAAAGTAATTGAGTAATGGTTGCTATGAACCAATTATTTACGCGCCAAACGCTTTTCTAAGCTCCACTCGGTCGTCAAAATCGTGTTTCACGCCCAAAATCTCTTGGTAGGTTTCGTGGCCTTTGCCCGCCACCAGCACCACATCGTTGGGTGCAGCCAAAGACACCGCGTATCGAATGGCTTCGTGGCGGTTTGGGATGGTCTTGGTTTTTTTAAAATCGATGGGTGGTACTCCCGCCTGCATCTGTTCTAAGATAGTGGTGGGGTCTTCGCGGCGCGGGTTGTCGGAGGTCAGAATTACTTTGTCCGAAAACTTGCAGGCAATCTGCGCCATCACTGGTCGTTTGGTGGCATCGCGGTTGCCCCCGCAGCCCACCACCGTGATGATCTGCTCGTTGCCTTGCCGCAACGACGATATTGTTTCGAGTACATTTTGGAGTGCGTCGGGCGTGTGGGCGTAGTCTACAATGCCCACAATTTTATTGTCTGATATCACTTGTTCAAAACGCCCTGGCGGAGCCTTCTGCGCCGACAGTACGGCCAGCACCTCGTCGGGGTTTTCGCCCAGCAGCACCGCCGCCCCATAAACGCCCAGTGTGTTGTAGGCATTAAACCGCCCGATGAGTTGCAGGTACACCTCGCGCCCTTCGATGTCCATTTGCAGGCCAAAAAAACTATTGTCGAGCACCTTACCCTTAAAAGTGGCCAGCGTTTGGAGCGAGTAGGTTTCGCGGCGGGCGGCGGTATTTTGCACCATCACCGCACCCCGGCGGTCGTCTATGTTCACCAACGCGAAGGCATCGGCGGGGAGCTGGTCAAAAAAGCCTTTTTTTGCCTTGATGTAATTGTCAAACGTGCCGTGAAAATCAAGGTGGTCGTGGGTGATGTTGGTAAAGATGCCACCCGCAAAACGCAATCCAGCAATGCGCTCCTGCACCACCGCGTGCGAACTAACCTCCATGAAACAGTACGAACAACCCTTTTTGACCATCTCGGCCAGCAGGGCGTTGAGCGTCACGGAGTCGGGGGTGGTGTGGGTGCTGGGTATTATTTGGTCGTCTATTTGGTTCTGAACCGTCGAGATTAGCCCCACGTGATGCCCCAGTTTTCGGAACAGCTCAAACAACAAAGACACCGTGGAGGTTTTGCCGTTTGTACCCGTTACGCCCACCAATTGGAGTTTGCGGGCGGGCTGGTCATAAAAATGCGCCGCCACAAACCCCATGGTACGCGCCGAGTTTTCGACAACCACAAAAGTAACGTCGGCGGGCAGGGGCGCGGCGGGCATCTCTTCGCACAGCACCGCGCCTGCGCCCAGTTGCACGGCTTTTTCGATGAACGCGTGGCCATCTACCTGCGTGCCGCGCAGGGCCACAAAGAGGCTTCCCTCGGTGGCCTTGCGCGAGTCGATGACAATATTTTCAACGGCCACAAAGGGGTTTCCCACCGTTTTTTCAACGGCCACGTTGCGGAGTAGGGTTTGGAGTTGAGGCATGGGGCGGGTGTTGCGTTAGCGCAGCGTTAGGATTATATTTCGATTTGCAAAGACCTCACTACCAGGCTCGAGCGACTGTTGCGTTATTTTACCAACGCCACTAAAAGCCACTTCAAATCCCTGGTTTTCGAGCACTGCCAGCGCGTCGCGCAGGGTCATGCCGCGCACATTTGGTACGCGCGCACCGTCTATTTTTTTCTTTTTGAGTTTACCCGTCTTCGCGTCCACCCAACCACTCACGTTGGCCGTCACTGGCACGTCGAGGCCGTCGGCAATCGAACGCAGGTCGTCGGCGTTGCCCGACTTAAAATGGTTGGTCAGGTTGGTGAGTGTATTTCGCTTTGGCGCAATGGGCGGGTGCATCGTCACGTCGGTGGCGTAGATTCGATCCGAAATAGTCCGAAAAACGGGGGCGGCAATGTTGGCCGCGTACAGTGCGCCCTCCGACAATCCCTTCGGGCGATCGATGACCACAATGCAGGTATATTTGGGCTTTTGGGCGGGAAAATACCCCACAAAGGTTGTGTTAAAGTCCCGACCTTTGATGTACGCCCCGGCATCGTCGCGGTTTTGGGCCGTACCCGTTTTGCCCGCCACCTGATACGGGCAGTTCTCGAACGGGCCGCGTGCAGTGCCGTTTTCGACCACCCCCACGAGCATGGTTCTCAGTTTTTTTAGGGTCAATGCCCCGCAGATTGGCACCATAGCGCGCTGCGGATTTATTTTTTTTACCAACTCGTCCGACCTTCTAACTTCGCGCACCAGCATGGGCCGCACCCAGTGGCCGTCGTTGGCAATGGTATTATAAAAACTCAGTATTTGCATTGGCACCAAGTCCATTTCGTAGCCGTAGGCCATCTTCGAGAGGCTGTAGCGGTGCCAACCCTGGCCTTGGTACTCGTGGATGACGGGCGGCTCCTCGCCCCAAATATCCTGACCAGACTTTTGGGTGAGCTTATATTTGTGCAAATACTGCAAAAATACCTTGGGGTCGCGGTAAAAATAATCACGCATGAGCAGGTGCATCCCCACGTTCGATGACTGCTCGATGATTTGCTGCACCGTGAGCGAGCCGTGGGCTTTGGTGTCCACGATGTCTAACCCGCCTGGCAAATCCACGCGGCCGCGGCCAGTGTTGTATACCTTGCTGAGGCTCACGTCGGCGTGGTCTAAAATTGCCATCATGGCGGCCAACTTAAAGGTCGAACCTGGGTCTTTTTTGGCTTTCAACGCATAGTTATCGTCTTCAACGTAGGAAGAATCGAGCTGCCGTCCCAAATTTACCATCGCCTTAATTTGCCCAGTGGCCGTTTCCATCACCACCACGCACCCGTAGCGGGCGCGTTTGTCGCGGAGTTGTTTAACGAGCGCGCTCGTAGCAATGTCCTGAATATTAATGTCGAGCGTTGTATAAATGTCCATCCCCGCTTGGGCGCTTGTGCCATTTTGATCTTCGCCGATCTCCCGCCTAACGCCGCCGCGCAGTTTTTCTACCATCCCGATCCGGTTCACCCCCGCCAGCTCGTGGTTGTAGGTATATTCCAAACCGTTGTGGCCGCTGTGTGTTTTGTTTTGCTTCATGCCGCCAATGGTTCGTTCGGCCAGCATATTAAAGGGGCGGTTTCGTTCGTAGTATGTTCTCACAATGCCACCGTTGGGGTACGGATATCGCTTGGAGGTATTCCTAAAAAAAGGCCATTGTTTAATTCTGTTTCTGGTAAAAAAATCGACCTTGCCGCTTATCAACACCTCCGAATCGCCCAATTCGCGGGCGGTTCTGATCTCGTCGGCGTATTCTTCACTGCTTTTTTCGTTGAAAGTCTGCGCCAGCAACATCCCCAGCGAATCTACCCGGGTTTTGAAATAGGTACTATCGGCAATGGTTGGGTCGATCGAAATCTCGTACTTGGGAATCGACGTGGCCAGCACGCGCCCATCGCTGGCAAACACCTGGCCGCGCATGGCCCAAATGGTGTCCTTGTCAAACGTCCGCCTGAGATGTTCGATCCAGGGCTTGGGTTTTATTTTGGCGGGGTTAGACGAATAGGTCTCAAAGTGCTGGATTCTAACAATTTTGACGACGATCAGAACGCCCAGGCCGCCCAAAAACCAGCCAATGTTCCTCATTCTGTTCACGAAAATAGTGCGTACATTGGCCATTTCAGTCTTCTTTTTGGGTTGGAACTACTATTTTTTTGGGAGCAACGGTACTTTCTTCTAACCCACGTTCTTTCATTTTTTGAACAACCCTGGGCAAACGGCCCCGGTTGGCAATTTCGGCTTCGAGGGTAATCAGCCCGCTCCGGTAGTCGTTTATTTCGCGGTCGAGTTTATAGGCTTGGCGTGCCAATTTCTCGGCGTTCAACGTCAAACTCACGTAGATGAGCACCAGCAGAGCCACCCAAAGCGCGCGCTTAAAATACGTCAGCGACAGTTTTTCGCCGAATAGTCGGTCGGTATTGAAGGCATCGTTGGCCCACAAAATCAGCCGATTGGTTCGGCCAGATCGGCGGGGTGGTTTGGGTGGTAAATTGGGTTGCCCAGTAGGAAATACATTCGTGGCCATAAAACAGTGTCGTATGTGAGGGTAAAATCAATCGTCAAATCTTAGCCGCCACCCGCAATTTTGCGCTCCGGGCGCGTGGGTTGCGGGCCACCTCCTCCGCCGATGCCTCGGTGGGTTTGCGCGTAATGCCGCGCAGTGGTTTTAGCTCATTGCCAAAAAAATCCTTTTCTACTTCACCGTGAAACTTCCCTTTGGCAATGAAGTTTTTGACCAACCGGTCTTCCAACGAATGGTACGACATAACCACCAAACGTCCGTTCGGCGCGAGCACGTCTGGCACTTGTTCCAAAAAATCCTGCAAAGCCCCCATCTCATCGTTCACCTCGATGCGCACAGCCTGGAAAACCTGGGCAAAATATTTGTTTTCGCGCCCGCGTTGGGCCAGGCGCGCCAAAACAGTTTTGAGGTCGTTTACGGTATTGATGGGGTGGTTTGCGCGGGCCGTAACCACCGCCGCCGCCGCCGTGCGGGCGTTTTGCACCTCGCCATACATTCCAAAAATTTTGTGCAACTGCTCCTCCGAATAATCGTTCAGCACGTCGCGGGCGCTCATGCCCGCGCTGGTGTTCATGCGCATGTCCAGGTCGGCCTCAAAACGCGTCGAAAAACCACGCTCGGCCGTATCGAACTGGTGCGACGACACCCCCAGATCGCCCAAAATACCATTCACCTGCCGAACACCGTGGTGGCGCAGGTACTTTTTTAGGTGTCTAAAATTAACATCAATAAACGTAAAACGCTGGTCTTCAATTGTTTGGGCGTTGGCTCGCGCGTCTTCGTCCTGGTCAAAAACGAGCAGTCTTCCTTTGTCTAAGCGTTCTAAAATAGCCCGCGAGTGGCCACCGCCGCCAAAGGTCACGTCCACATAGATGCCGTCGGGATCGATCGCCAAACCATCTAAACATTGGGTAAGCATGACGGGATCGTGGTACATAATTTGGGGGGGTTACGGGCGTTTTCGGCTCGGCCAGGTGCCCATTGCACAGCGCCATAGCCTGATGATTCGGGGTAAAGAGTGCCGTTGAGGCAAAATAACGGAACTTAAAGCGTTTAAATACTCGTTACAAACTTAACAAATTTGGTGCAAAATAACGGCTCATTCAGACATGAAAAATAAACAATTTATTTTACTACTCGTCCTAATATTCTCACAGTCAATTGTTTACGGACAATTTAATATCCAAAAGGGCATTTGGCGAGCAACCTTGCTGCGAGATGGCCACGAGCTACCTTTTGGCTTTGATATACAACCCAACACCGACGGCAAAACCTACCGCGCTTTGGCCATAAACGGCGCGGAGCGGCTGGCCATGGACACGGCCTACGTGGAGCGCGACTCGCTGCACATCCCCATGAAACTCTACGACTCGGACCTGGTGGTGAGCGTGCAAAACAACTCCATGGTGGGTGTTTGGAAAAAATACCGCTCCGCCAAAGACGTGGTCACTCTGCCGTTTAAGGCTACTTTTGGCCGTTTTTATTTGTTCAACGCTGCCAATAAACCCGCCAACGCCAACCTGACGGGCAAGTGGTCGGCCACGTTCAAAAACGTTGAAACTGGGAAGGAAAATGCCACCGTGGGCCTTTTTGAGCAGCAAGGCACAAAGCTGACGGGTACATTTTTGAGTTCGACGGGCGACTACCGCTACTTAGCGGGCGACGTGGTAGGCGACAGTTTGTTTTTGGCCTGCTACGACGGCTCGCACGCGTTTTTGTTCAAAGCAAAAAAACAAGAAGATGGCACCTTGAAGGGTGGTTTCTGGTCGGGTATTTCGGGTTTTCAAACCTGGACCGCCCGCCCCAACCCAGCCGCGTCGCTGCCCGATGCCAACACGCTAACCTACCTAAAACCTGGCTACGAATCGGTCGATTTTAGTTTTCCCGATGCCAGCGGCAAAATGGTTTCGCTGAAAGACCCGCGTTTTGAAAACAAGGTGACGGTGGTGCAAATAATGGGGTCGTGGTGCCCAAATTGCATGGACGAGTCTAATTTTTTGGCTCCGTGGTACTTAAAAAACAGGAGTCGCGGCGTGGAAGTGGTAGGGCTGTCGTTCGAGAAATCGGATAAGCTAACCGAATCTGCGCCAAAAATACGCCGCATGACCGACCGTATGAAGATAACTTACCCCGTTTTGCTGGCGGGTAAAAACGACGCAACCGCTTCTAAAAGTTTGCCGATGCTCAACCAAATTATGGGGTATCCGACCACTATTTTTATCGACAAGAAGGGCAAGGTGCGGCAAATCCACACGGGGTTTTCGGGGCCAGGAACGGGCAAATATTACGATGAATTCGTGCAGGAATTCAACCAATTTATTGACAAATTATGCAACGAAAAATGAACAAGATAGCCTATAAATTAGAATTTAAAGAAACAATACGCCTGGCGGTTCCCATTGTGATTGCCCAATTGGGCGTTATTTTAATGGGCGTAACCGACACCATGATGGTGGGGCGGCTACTCGGCCCCGTTCCGCTGGGCGCGGCGGGTTTGGGAAACTCGCTGGCCTTTTTGGTAATGAGCATCGGGCTCGGCGCACTGAGCGTGGTTTCTACTTTTGTGGCGCAGGCGCGCGGCCAAAACAACGACGCGGCCATCAGCCGTACCTTTCGGGCGGGGCTGTACGTGGCCGTTTTGCTGGGTGTTTTGTTTGCGGCACTCACCATTTTGTTGGCCTACAACCTGGATATTTTCCAGTTGAAGAGTGTTCAGATTACCCAATCTGCCAAGTCGTTTATGGTCATTATGGGCGTGTCTGCGGTGCCGCTGCTGCTGTTTAGCGCGGGGCGGCAATTTTGCGAAGGACTCAAGCTGCCGCGCGTGGCCATGTTTATTACGCTGGGCGCACTGCTGATGAACCTGGCGGGCAACTGGTTGTTTATCAAAGGCTTTGGCGTGATCCCCGCTTTTGGCCTGAACGGCTCGGCGTTGGCCACGCTGGTGTCGCGGGTGTTTATGTGCGCGGCCATGTTGGGTTATATTTGGGCCAATAAACGCACAAATTATTACTTGAAAATTACCAACGTAAAAAATTTGCGCGCCGAGGTGGTTCGCATTCTGAGAATTGGACTTCCAGGCGGTTTTTCGTTTTTTTTCGAGATTGCCGCCTTCACCCTCGCCGTGGTGATGATCGGCTGGCTGGGCGAAGCCCAACTGGCAGCGCACCAGATTGCGATAAACATGGCATCGACCACCTACATGATGGCCACGGGCATAGCGGCGGCGGGGGCCATTCGGGTGGGCTACGGCTACGGCCAGCGCGACTACGCGGCTATTTTGCGCACTGGCAACGTGCTCATGCTGCTCGTGGTGGGCTTTATGGCGTTGTGGTGCGTGTTGTTCGTAACCTCAAACCATTGGTTAGTAAGTCTTTACATCCAAGACAAAGGCAGCGTTGCGTCCATAGCCGCGTCGCTGGTGCTGATGGCGGCGGTATTTCAGCTCTCGGACGGTATTCAGGTGGCCGCCCTCGGAATGTTGCGCAGCCTGAACGATGTGAACGTACCGACTTGGATCACGCTTTTTGCCTACTGGGGCGTGGGGCTGCCCATGAGCTACGTCTTTGCGTTTCCGCTCGGCATGGACGTGGTTGGGGTTTGGGTGGGGCTGTCGCTGGGGCTAACGATCTCGGCCATTTTGCTCACCTACCGCTTTTATCGTTTGGTCAAAACCAGCAAAAACCAGCCAGCACCCGCCACAATGGAGGTGGTGGAGTTGCATGGAGGCTCGGCGAACTCATAGAACGCGTATCTCCGTCGGACTTTCAAAAGTTTTGCCCAACGGAGATTGCGTACAAGTTTACTACGGATTTTCAGAACGTCAAGTTTAATTTCTCAATTCAACAAATGCTGGGCATTTGTCTGGAACTTCTTCCACTTTCTTCTCGAAAACTTCACTATTCTGTTGTCGGGCAAGATGTAGGTGTTCTCTTTCAAACAAGCATAGTCGGTGTTCAAGATCGTTGATTTATTGACCCGCACAAAGTTTTTGTGGGCTACGAACTTGGCCTCTATTTTTTTGAGCGTAACAGAAACCATTATTTTTTGCCCAGTATTGAGCGTAATGATGGTGTAGTTTACGTCGGCATCCATGTTGATGATTGCCTGCGGGAGTAGCTTTTGGTATGCGCCTACGTGTATCATGGCTTTATTCGGTGTGAGTGTAGTAGTTGGTTGATGTATATTTACCCAGATCAGTTCGTATAAGTTATCAAAATTCTGTACGGTGCGGCAAAAGCGGCGGCACCACCAGCAGCGGGTCTTGCAAGGCTGGCACTGTTGGTACTATTCCTAATGATGTCAATATTGGTTGCTCCGATGATGTAAGTATATTCCAAGCCATTTGTTCCACCCGGTGAAGGTCGTGTATCAAAGAATCTGGCGGGCACAGCCAAGTCGATCGTTGTAGCGACGATACGGGCTTTCAGAATGATAGAAACATCAACAATTTTATCCCAGTTAGCAATTCCATGAGCAACTGTGGTGGTCAAAGAAGCCGATGTTTCGGTTGCAAGGGCAGCTGTGATTATCCCTGTTAAGAGTTTCTGCTTTACGGCAGGCACATCAGTAGTAGTTCCTCCCAATTTTGTAAAACCATTGACCGTCAAATCTCCTTCGCCGTCAATACTCATCATGGGCGTGGCAACGGGCGTAGCCGCATTAGATAAGTGTTTCCAAGATAAACTTGCTAAATTTGGCGTATTATTTGAAATCGAAGTCTGAACAATACTCGTTCCGTCCGTATTATTTCCGTAGCGTAGAACATTGTTTGTTCCCTTAAAATGAATATCTGGGTTGGCATCGGTGCCAGTACTTGACCTTATTTCCATACCTGCCGTGGTTGCAGTAGATGAGCCAACGATTGTTCTGCCGCCGATTGTCAAACCTCCACCAACTGTGCCTGCACCAGTTGCATTTAAAGCACCTGTAACATTAAAAGTATTGGCAGAATAGCCAAACATGTGGGCTGTAGTCTGCGGATTAGCATTGTCATTATATCGCCAGTTAATACCTGAACCTCCCAAAGTAAAACCCGTTACGGCTTCTTGGGATATAGACCAAGCCCCTCCCGTTGTACCGTATTTAAAGAAAGTTGTGCCACCTCCTTCGGCATTGATTAAGGCATTTGCCAAGGAACTATTGCTTGCCTGAGAAGTGATTTTCTCTACTTGAATCCCAGCAGGATAACCTGCATTTGCAGCAATACGGTTTGCTGCATTCACTGCCCAGAGTACAGGTCCAGACGAAGATGATGCCGAAGGGAAATTCGTCCAAGTCGTACCGTTATAATAAGCATACTGATTACAATATGAGTGCCACATTAGGATAAAAAAAGCGTGAGCATAGAAACAATATGAGTGCCACATTAGGATAAAAAAAGCGTGAGCATAGAAAAGAGTTAAATTTGTATTGCAAACTACTTTTCTTCTTATTCTAATGCTCACACTTATAGAATTAAAAGCCTGTTTAGGATC
>JAAFKE010000014.1 GCA_013298215.1 Cytophagales bacterium
TTTTACAGCTAAAAACATATTAAAATTGGTACGAAATGAACCCAATACTATTTTTAATGAACAGTTTTGCCAACAATTTATACCACAAGACTTAATTAACGCTGCATAAGTGGCACTCATATTGTATGTTGAAACCGAGTTTTTAAAACTCAACCAAGAAAAATTCGGCTACCAACGATTTGACTTCCTGTATTTGGAAGACAGCAAAAACATGGCCGCCAACATCACAACATTGAACAATAAGCTAAACGAGTTCTTCAATGATTAAATTATAAAGCGATGATACACCAATCTTTTCAACCCTGTCTGCCCGAAGTAATTGCAATATTTAAAAAGCATAAAATAAAAAATGCGTACTTTTTTGGTTCGGTGCTTACCGATAAGTTTAATGATAAAAGCGATTTAGATATTCTGATAAATTTTATACCAGAAATTACAGATCCATTAGAAAAAGGTGAACTCATGTGGAATATGCAATTTGAAATAGAAGATACATTTGCCCGAAAAGTTGATTTATTGCAAGAAACTACTCCCAAAAATCCTTATTTTATTAAGGAACTTCAGGAAACCAAACAGCTTATTTATGAACAATAGATATTACCAGTCGCTACAAACCATCATTTTTTCTATTGCCAATATTGAAAACTATATTGGGATGCCTAAAATTTTCGAGCAGTACAACAGCAATCTGCAACTGCAACAAGCAGTAGAACGAAATTTAGAAATAATTGGTGAAGCCACAAAGCGCCTGTTAGAGATAGACCCAAACATTCTTATTTCTAACACCCGTGCAATAATAAACACAAGAAATAAAATATCGCACGGCTATGACGAAATTGAAAATGTGCAAATTTGGGGCATTATCATTAACCACCTGCCAAAGCTCAAAAAAGAAGTACAAAAATTATTAGATAAATAATTATGCCAATAAAATACATTCCCTATTACCCCAACACGGTTGAAGGACAAGCAATATTAGACAACATTACCCGAACGCAACGGGTTTTGCGCTACCGTGAAAACGATAAAGTTTACGACCGCATTAAAAGAGGTATGCCTTACTACGAAGTAGAAACCCTCGAAACTGTCGGTACGCCCCCTTTGGGGGTTGGGGGGCTTGAAAACTTAGTTATTCGTGGCGAATGTATTTCGGCTTGTGCCTACCTGAAAGAGCAAGGAATAAAGGTTGATCTGGTTTACATTGACCCACCTTTTGCCAGTGGCGCAGATTATGCTAAGAAAGTTTACTTGCGAAGAAATCCAAAATTGGCTGAAAAGATAGCAGAAGCAGAACAGCAAATGGACATGGACGAACTCAAAGCATTTGAGGAAAAAATGTATGGCGATATTTGGCAAAAAGAAGATTACTTGAATTGGATGTATGAGAATTTGATGGCAATTAAAAGTGTAATGACTGATACTGCAAGTATTTTTCTACATATTGATTGGCATATCGGACATTATGTCAAAATATTAATGGACGAAGTTTTTGGTGAGGATAACTTCAAGAATGAAATTGTTTGGAAAACTCAGACGCCAAGCGGCATGAAAGCGTTGGCAAACAAACTTGGCTCAACACACGACACAATATTTTGGTATGCTAAAAGTGAAACCTTCACTTATCAGCCTCAGTTTTTGGAAGTATCCGAGCAATACATTAAAAGAAACTATCCTTATGAAGATGAGAAGGGATTTTACAAAACTGCTGAATTACAAGAACCTAGTGAAGCAACATTGAATAAGTTAAAGGCAGACGGTTTACTATACACGACAAAAAATGGCAAAATTCGGTATAAAATGTATGCTGAAAATACTGAGGGGATTTTACTAGATGATTTCTGGAATGATTTTCTTGCATTATCTGCAACGGCAGGCGAAAGAGTATCTTATTCAACTCAAAAACCAGAAATGTTACTTGATAGAATAATGAGACTTAGTTGTAAAAATTGGCGGAATGAAGAAAAAACCGAAAGAACAGTTGTCGCAGATTTCTTTGGAGGTAGCGGAGTAACAGCAAAAGCTGCGAGTGACTTAAAACGGAAATTTATTCACGTTGATATAGGAATAAACAGCATCCAAACGGTAAGAGACCGTTTAAAAGAAGCCAAAGCCAATTTTCAAATCTTGGAAATAAAAGACGGTGTTAGTTTGTTCCGCAATCCACAGCAAACAATGGATAAGTTAAAAATGCTAATACCTGGCTTGTTGCAAGGTTTGCCAGGCATTTCTAAGTTTTGGTTTGGGGCCGTAGTCCATAGCAAAGACGGCACTATACCCGTTTATGTGCCTAATTTATTGAACACACAAGAAAAAGTGTTGGATATTCCCACCATTAACACCATCATCAATCAGGAATTGCAAAACTTGGAAATTAATGCCAAAAAAGTAATTGTTTATTACATAGACATTGACGACCAAAAGGAATTAGAGAAATTTATTAGAGACAACAATGCCACCGAAATAGAAGTTGAACTGAAAGACCTAAAAAATCTACTCCACGATGTAGTTATTGAGGATATTATAGATTCTAAAACCACCAAAACCGCAGCTGGTTACGAAACAGAAATAAATAAATTCATCAGCGACAGACTAATTCAAAAAATCGGCGAGTTCAATCAAAAAGGAAATTTGCAATCGATTGCCAAAGGCAAAAAATTCAATCCAATCAACATCAGCGAAGAAGGTTTGGAACTCATAGAATTGATTGCCCTTGATTGTGAAAACAGCGAAGGTCAGTGGCACAGCAGCACCGAAATAAAAATTGACAAACTAGGCTATGTTATAAGAGACGGAGTAAAATCAAAAGATTTTTGGGACGGCAAAATCATTAGCAACAAAAAACCATTGAGAATAAAAGTGAGAAACATTAGTGGTGATGAGACGATAAAGAGCATTTAAACCCGCCACCCCAAACACCACGCCCGAAGAAAAAGCCAATAATCGAAGGGTTGAGTTCGTTAAAATATAGCTATAGAAACGAAAAAATAATCGTTGCATTGGTCTGCCTCGCGACGGTATTGGCGACGGCCTGTGGCCCAAAAACAGCAGATGTGCGTACTGCTGCCGTATGCCACCCGCAAAAGATATTGTGCATCTTGGCACACATTAGAACAAAAACAGTTTGCCTGGCGTTGTGTAGGTATCATTTGTTTTCAAGTTCTACCCGTAGCCAATGGATTCTCAGTCAGTGTCAGAAAATAAAAAACAACGCCTGTTTTTGTTTCTCTGCGGTATTTTTTTGACCAATGCGTTGGTTGCCGAGATTATCGGCACTAAGATATTTTCGGTAGAGACGCTGCTGGGTATTGCGCCCGCCCAGATCCCGGTGTTTGGCGGCGGCAAATTAGACTTCAATATGTCGGCGGGGGTAGTAAACTGGCCAATTGTGTTCATTACTTCCGATATTATAAACGAATACTACGGCAAAAAAGGCGTGCAACGCATCTCGCTACTCACGGCGGGGTTCATTACGTACATGTTTGTGGTTATTTATACCACCACCGAGCTGCCCCCCGCCCAGTTTTGGATCGACATCAACCGCACCGACAGCGCGGGGCGTTTGCTGAACATCAACGATGCCTACTCAAAGATTTTTCAGCAGGGGCTGGGCATCATTATTGGGTCTATAACCGCCTTTTTGGTTGGGCAGTTGCTCGATGTAACGGTTTTTTCGTACCTACGCCGCCGCACTGGCCCGCGTTTCATCTGGCTACGGGCCACGGGTTCTACCTTATTTTCGCAATTAATCGACAGTTTTTTGGTTATATTCGTGGCGTTCTATTTATTTGGAAACTGGGAGGTAGAGCAGGTCATGTCGGTGGGGGTTATAAATTATACCTACAAAGCCGTGGTGGCCCTGCTGATGACCCCGATCTTGTACGTAGCACACTATTTTATTGACAACTATTTGGGCAAAGAAAACGCCCAGCGCATGACCCACGAAGCCGCCCACCAGCCAATGGTGGCCAGTTAGCCCCGACGAGTGTATGACAAAACGTTTGATATTATCGAGTCCGTTGCTCGAAATCATGATTAGCCGGCTGTGCCAGCAGCTCATCGAAAACCACGGCGATTTCTCGAACACCGTGGTGCTCGGGCTGCAACCACGGGGCATTTTTTTTGCCGAACGCATTGTGTCAGAACTCCAAAAAACAACGGGCCACAAGTCGCCTTTGGGTTATTTAGATGCCACTTTCTACCGCGACGACTTCCGCCGCCGCGACTCGATCCTCAAACCCAACGCCAGCAAAATACCCGTCGGCTTCACGGTCGAAAACAAATCAGTGGTTCTGATCGACGATGTAATTGCAACTGGCCGCATGATTCGGGCGGCCATCGACGCGATGACGGCCTTCGGAAGGCCCAAAAAAATAGAGCTGGCCGTGCTCATTGACCGACAATACAACCGCGATATACCGATCGAACCCAACTACACGGGCCTGAAAGTGAACACCTTAGACTCGCAGCGCGTACAAGTGGAGTGGCGAGAGCAAGGCCACGAGTTGGATCAGATTTGGCTGGTAGATTAATGCACCTGTACATTCACATACCGTTTTGCAAGCAAGCGTGCCACTACTGCAACTTTCATTTTAGCACCAATCTACAAAACAAGGCCGCCATGGTGCGCGCCATTTGCCGGGAGATTGAGCTGCAACGGCACTACCTACCCGCCAACCCACTTGAAACCATTTACTTTGGCGGTGGAACGCCCTCGCTACTCTCCGAAAGAGAGCTGGCCGACATTTTTGAAACTATTCAAACGCGTTTTTCAATCGCCCCAGGTGCCGAGATAACCCTCGAGGCCAACCCCGACGATCTGGTGGAGGCCAATTTGGGCGTGCTAAAAAGATTCGTGAACCGTTTGAGCATTGGCATTCAGACCTTCGACGCGGCCACGCTCCTCAAAATGAACCGCGCCCACAACGCCAAGCAGTCGGAGGTGTGCGTGAAAGTGGCGCAAGACGCTGGTTTTGAGAACATCAGCGTGGATCTGATGTACGGACTCGGGGCCGATTTTGACAACGATCTATCCAAGACATTGGCCCTGAACGTACCGCACGTGTCGGCCTACTGCCTCACGATAGAGCCAAAAACCGTTTGGGGCAACCAGCAAAAAAGCGGCCACCGCCCCCCCGAAGACGAGGAACGCGCCGTGGCCGAGTTTGAAACGTTGGAAAGTACGCTCACCCAAAACGGCTACGAGCAATACGAAATTTGTAGTTTTGCCAAGCCCAACCGATACTCCGTCCACAATTCGGCATACTGGCAGCGGGAGCCGTACCTGGGCGTTGGGCCCAGCGCGCACTCCTACAACGGCCACTCGCGCCAGTATAATGTAACAAACAACGCGCGGTATATTCGGGCAGTGGAGGCTGGGCGGTTGGAGTTTGAGATCGAGCAACTGTCGCTCGACAACCAAGTGAACGATTATATTCTGACAGGCCTAAGAACGATTTGGGGTTGCGACCTCGGTGTGATTCAGGCCCTGGTGGGCGAGCGCTGGCAACGCCAACAACGGGCAACGTTAGAAAACTACATCGAGCGAGATTACTTGGCGAGACAAAAAAACAATATTGTGCTCACCAAGGCTGGCAAACTTTTTGCGGACAGGGTCGCCTCCGATCTGTTTTTGGTATGATTGCGCTAATGACTTTTTTTGTCATACTGCACAGCGAAGTATCTCAAAAACAGGGTCAAGACATAGGAACGTGAAATAAATAAGTGGCTGGATTTTTAAACATAAATAGCTAATTGTCAAGCATTATTCAACACTCAAGCACAGCGCGGGCGGCCCCGTCTACAATTCAATCGCAGCGGCGAACCGCCTCATTCCATAGGCAAAAAAATAACCACCGATCTTTATGAAAGTATGCATTATTGGCGCGGGGTCGTCGGGTATTACGGCCGCCAAAACCCTCAAAGAACACGGCATTTCGTTCGATTGCTACGAGAAAGGCTCCAACATTGGCGGCAACTGGCGTTTTAATAACGACAACGGGATGTCGTCGGCGTACCGGTCGTTGCACATCAATACCAACCGTCGGGTAATGGCCTACTCCGATTTTCCGATGCCTGCCAGCTACCCCATGTTTCCGCACCACAGCCACATTATTGCGTATTTTGAAGACTACGTCGATCATTTTGGCATCCGCCCGTTCATTTATTTCAATACCGAAGTGCTGGACGTTGCCCGGCAAGACGACGGAAAATACTTGGTCGAAACGACCAAAAATAAAATCATTTACGACGCCGTGGTGGTGTGCAACGGCCACCACTGGAACCCCCGCTTTCCTGAGCCAGCCTTTGCGGGTACATTCACGGGCGAGCAGATTCATTCGCACCACTACAAAGAAAGCCAGCAGGTGGCGGGTAAAAATGTGCTCGTGGTCGGAATGGGAAACTCGGCCGTGGACATCGCCTGCGAGGCCGCCCGCACGCACTCGGGGCGCGTAGTGATCTCGAGCCGGAGCGGGGCATACATTGTGCCCAACTGGATCGGCAGTAAACCGTTCGACGAACTGGCCAGCCCACTGGCTTCTAAAATGCCGCTTTTTTTGCAACGTATTTTCTTAAAAACCGCCCTGTGGGTGGCCCGTGGCAACCAGTCAGACTACGGCGTGCCAACACCCAACCGCCCCGTATTGATGGAGCACCCCACGCTTTCGCAAGATTTATTGAACCTGGCGGGGCGCGGCCTGGTTGGTTTCAAACCCAACGTGAGAGAATTTCGGGGCCAGACGGTTGTGTTTGAAGACGGAACCGAGCAAGACTTTGACCTTATTGTGTATGCAACTGGCTACAAGGTGACTTTCCCTTTTTTGAAACACCAGAGCTTCGACGTGGGCCAAACCAACGACCTGCGGCTGTACCACAAGGTAGTGCATCCCGATTTTGAGAACTTGTTTTTTGTGGCGTTGATTCAACCTTTGGGTGCCATCATGCCACTCGCCGAAACGCAGTCGGGCTGGATAGCTAAAATATTGAGCGGAAAAGTACGTTTACCTTCTGCTGACACCATGCGTCAGCGCATCGAAAACGACAAATTGACTATGCAGAAACGCTACAAAGCCTCGCCCCGGCATACACTCCAGGTCGATTTTTTTCCGTACAAGGCTTGCATCGAAAACGAAATCAGACAAATGAAAGTTGTCTAAAACCGCCATGAACACCGCCCCCCACGACATATTTGACATTAAAAACGACCGCAGGTTGTCGGTGTACCTCTACCGAATGGGCTTTGCCACCTGGGTGTTGTACTTGATTTTGGGCGGGCGTTTTGTGGCGCTCACCCCCTACCTACACTACCGCACCGACGTAGGCATTGCCGCTGCCGTGCTGATGCAGATGGGCTTGTTTGCGTCGATGGTCTATGACTACTACCATTTTCGAGCGGAGTTTAGCCAAAAACGAAAGTGGCTTCTTATCGGCTACGCGTTGGTGGCGGGCTTGGTTTATGCGCTCGTTTATTGAGCGTGAGCTTCTTAAGTGCACTGTTTTAAAAGTTAATCGACGTAAAAAAAACTAATTCGACCGCTCGTAAACACCTTTGTTCTGTTTTCACAGCGTTCTCAAACGCCCATCAAGGCTTCACTTTTGTATGAACTTTGGCGGTTGCCGAAGGCAGACACCAAACACTTTTTGTGCGGCAATATGCCCGAGCCTCGCACCCTGAAAATCGATTTTGAGGAGCTACCGATGGGCTTCGCCATAAGCCCGTTCCTGAACCCAACGGGAGACGCTTCGCTGTTTATTGAAGGCGACGTTTACATGAAGTTCAACGCCAGCAACCTTTTGGTGGCCGACACCAACGCGCAGCGGATGATTGCCAGCATTGAACAGGCGCGGCCAGTTCATGCCCAACTGCGGGGCAAACGTACACCAAAAAATACCGAGGCAAGCACTGAAACCGCAAAACATACCTACGAGGCGCTGGTACAAAAAGCCACCGAAGCCATCAAGACCGACTGGATGCAAAAGGTGGTGCTGTCGCGGCCAAAGTACATCGAGCTCCCCGACGGTTTCAACGCCGCGCTGGCTTTCGATGCGCTCTGCCAAGCCTACCCAACCGCTTTTGTGAGCTTGGTTTATTTGCCCCATCTAAACCAAATGTGGCTCGGCGCAACCCCCGAGACGTTGGTGAGCCAAGACGAAAACGGTATTTTTAAGACCGTGTCGCTGGCTGGAACGCAAGCTGCATTAGATGCCAACGGGCAACCGATTGCGCTCAAAAATGCCCAGTGGACTCAGAAAGAAATCGAAGAGCAAGCCCTCGTGAGCCGCTACGTGATTGGGTGTTTTAAAAAAATTAGGGTGCGCGAGTACCTCGAAGAAGGGCCAAAAACGGTGGTTGCGGGCAACGTAATGCACCTGCGCACCGACTATTGCGTGGATACGACCGAGATTAATTTCCCACAACTTGGCACAGTGATGTTAGAGCTGCTCCACCCCACATCGGCAGTTTGCGGAATGCCCAAGGCGGCCGCCCTGGGTTTTATTGCCTACAACGAAGCCTACAACCGGGAGTTTTACAGTGGCTTTTTGGGCCCCGTAAACGTTGAAAACGCCACTAATTTGTTCGTGAACCTCCGCTGCATGAAAATTGAGGCCAACGTTGGTACACTCTACGCTGGCGCAGGCATAACGGAGGACTCGAACCCAGCCCGTGAGTATAACGAAACTGAGCTCAAAACCCAAACCCTGTTGCGCATTTTGAAGGATGCTGGCCTGGTAGGATAGCGGCGCTAAATGGTGGGGCGCTCCATTCAAGATAAAATTTACTCCTCTTAATAGATCGGTTTTGGCGGATTAAAAATTTGGTTTATATTTAGGGCTACTGTTCTTAGACCACCAAACTAACCATGACCGTTGCCGCCACCCTCCGCTGCCACCTGTGCATTATCCGCGCCGTAGAGTCGCCTTTTAGGTATCCTTCCAAAGAGGAGTTGCTCCAAAAAGTGCATGACACCGATGTTAAATGCTCGAAAAGCTCACTTACCCGCTATTTGAAAGAGATTAGCGAAGAGTATGGGATTTACGTCACTTACTGCCACGACCACCGTGGCTACTTTATCAACACCCCACTCAACGAAGACATTACCGACATAAAGGCTTTCATCCAACTGCTCGAACGCCGCGAACGCATGGAGCTTGTGAACAGCACCTTTACAAATTTGCACGACGTGGGGCGGTACGTGAGATTTGAGAAAAACAACCAGTTTAAAGGCACCGAACACCTCACCCTGCTTTGGGAAGCCCTGCGCGCGCAGCGGGTAATTTCTTTTGAATACGGCGCTTTTGACAACACCGAAACCACCAAAGAAACCCGCACCGTTGAGCCTGGATAGGACGGAATGGGATTTTGGCACATCACAGGTCAATATTTTGATGGTCATTGCTTGCAATGGGGCAGGGCAAGTTCCTTTATACTGGGAGCTTGTGGATAATAAAAGTGGCAATTCTAATGCAGATGACCGCATTGCTTTGTTAGAAAAGATCGTAAATTTAATCGGGCTTGAGCGATTAGGTATTTTGATAGCTGACCGCGAGTTTATTGGACATCGCTGGGCGGTTCGCCGCTGCGATTAAATACTTGAAAGACAATGGTATAAATTTCTGTATTCGAGTGCCCAAGCATCATCTTATTGAAGACTCAGAGGGGCGAAAGCAGCGCATAGAGGATTTGGCAACCCAACAGCCTTTGTATTTAAAAGATTGCTTGGTAGATGGTGTTTGGGTCAATGTGTTGTTAAAGAAATTAGACGGAGATGAGTATTTATTTTTAATAGGTACACTCAAAGACCCCAGACATTTGGGGCAAGTATATAGGCGAAGATGGACGATTGAAACCGTATTTCAATCTTTCAAAGGGCGAGGATTTAATTTAGAGAGTACCCATATCAAAGCCCTTGACAGGCTCAAGAAATTAGTAGCCATGGTGTCAATTGCTTTTGCCGTTTGTACGAGTTTGGGTATTTATCAAAACGAAAAAGTACAAAAAATAAAAGTCAAAAAACATGTCTACAAAGAGAAAAGTTTTTGTAGAACAGGCATTGATTTGATAAAAGACCTTTGCAAACAATCGGTAGAAGAATTTGAAGAAAGGGTCGAAAAATTTCTCAAGTACTTGATAGTCCAAAAAAGAAAATATGATAAAAGTAAAATAAAAACCTCATTATCAAGTACTTAAAATAGTAGGGTATAGTACTAAAATTGTTATCACTTGGGGCAAATTAGTCTTGGAAAACAAGACCTATTCCGTAGTCAGGATACAAGTATTTGACCGAGAAAGAAAAGTAATATTCAAAGATTCGATGTTGCTCATAACCAATGAGTTAGTAAATGATTTCGACTCCGCTTTTGAAATCTACAAAGCCTATTTAAGGCGTTCAAAAATAGAAAATGTGTTCAAATTTTTGAAAGACCAGTTAGGCTGAGAAAACTTCCGTGTTCGAGACTTTATCGGGGGTCGCCCGTGCGGGTCATTCAAAATATTATTACACTCTGTTTTTTCGTGGCAGGTTACTTTTACGAAAATCAACATGAAATGGTCAAAGACCCACAAGTCATAACCATTTGTCAATTAGCAAAGAGTAAAGGGAAAATTACCAAACATTTCTATCTTGAAGGATTAAAAATCTTGGCAAATTTTATTCTGTCGCTTCGGCGATCCGATTCAAGATTTTATAAAATAACAAAGTTTAACACAAGAACAAGTAAATCAACTACTTAGTATGGTATAGCTACTTTTACTGAGTTTTCAATGTAATTATAAATTGTGCTGGCACTCAGTCCTGTGTCTATGTAGTTTTGAACTTTGCCCTCATAAATAATTATATTGCCCTATATCCTGTGGCGGCTGCCGAAGCGTCCCACTGTAAAGTAATTGATGTAGAGGTTTTTGCTGGTGCTTGGAGGTTGGTAGGAGTATTTGGAATTGGAATGGATACATCTTTTTTTCGGCATGAATAGAATATGACGCAAAATAAGAGCAAGAGGCTTGATTTTTGAGATACAAGAGTTAGATGCTTCACGGCATTTTATTTTTGAGTTATAGAAATTATTTGGTTTGATTTTCCAATTAAAATCGTCGCTGAAAAACAAAAAGGGTGTGAACCTCTGCTTGTATATCTAATCGAAGAAGGTACGGCCAAGCACCTGAACAAATTAGAAAACAGCAAGAGGACACACCCATAGGGTGCGCCTCCTGACTGCTCCTCTTTGTTCTGTAAAAATTTGGCCGTTTTACTTCAAAAGGAACTATCAGCAACGCTAATATTTTATATGCGTTTTATTTTATCAAATTGAATTTTGGTTTTTGATGTAGGACGCACAATACTAATTTAGTAGGGTTTTTCAAAAAAATATTAAAATGGTGTGACGACAGTATTGCGCAGTATTCTAATGTTCAAAGAATGGTTGGTATAAATTGAAGAATGGAAGATAGTTCAAGTGCGCGTGAGGATTATATTGCAATACATAAAAAAAGGTAGTTACGAACTAACGTAACTACCTTTTTACCAACGCTCTCGAAGCCGGGCTCGAACCAGCCTTTAGGTGCTCTGCGAATGCACAAAAAAATCCCCGACGGAGTTGTTAGCTCGGCGGGGATTTTTGATGTAAGCTCGGAGAAATTTAAGGGTAGCTTACTTGTTTTTTTTCAGCGTAGCCAGTGGTTTTATGACTGGTGCCTTTTTCTCTTTTTTTGCTTTTTCTTCGGTTTCTTCTACTGGTGCGCCTTGGGTGTCGAACTTGCCCTCTGGAAAATCGCTGATGAGGCGCGTTGGTGCGTCGGCTTTTTTGGCAGAAGCGGGCATTGCGTCTTCGTTGGCGCGCTCACGGGTGAGGGCATCGACTACGATAGGCGTGGCCACAAACAGCGACGAATACGTTCCGACGATTACCCCGAGGAGCATTGCAAACGAGAAACCACGGATTACCTCACCCCCAAAAATAAACAAAACGATCAGCACCAACATCGTAGAAAGACCCGTTACTGCCGTGCGGCTCAGGGTGCTGTTGAGGGCGTTGTTGATGATAACGGAGATGCTTTCGCGTTTGCCCACGCTCTCGCGGAGGTATTCGCGCACGCGGTCGAAGACCACCACGGTGTCGTTCATCGAGTATCCCATAATGGTCAGTACCGCGCCCACAAAAGCCTGGTCTACGTCGAGCGAAAACGGCAATAGTCCGTTAAAGATAGAGAACACCGCCAAAATAATGAGTACGTCGTGGAACAATGCCACCACCGCGCCGTAGACGAACGCAAACTTTTTGAAGCGAATAAATATGTAAAGCGATACCACCAAGATGGCCAGCAACATGGCTTTGATCGACGACCAGATCATGTCGTTGGCGATAGTAGGCCCTACTTTCTGCGAGCTTTGGATCGTAACTGGGTTGTTGGCAATCTTGTTGAGCCCCTCCATAACCTTGGCTTGGGCTTTTTGGTCGGCATCGGGGGCGGTATCGTCGGCCAAGAAACTGGTCGTAATCTTTACCTGCTCGGATCCTCCGAAAGTTTTAACTTCGGGAGCCGTACCCAAAACAGATGCCAGCGACGTGCGGATCTGGTCGGTAGAAACTGTTTTCTCGAAACGCGCCACGTAGCTGCGGCCTCCTTTGAAATCTACGCCCAAACCAAAACCCTTCACAAAAATAGAGATGACACCCAAACCGATGATAATCGAAGAAATGGTGTAGTACGTTTTGCGGCGCGATACAAAATCAAAATCGGCTCCTTTAAAGAGGTTTTTCGACCAATCGGCAAAAAAACTAATTTCTTTGCCATTTCTGATTTGGTACTCTAAGATTAAACGGGTGATGAGCAACGCTGCGAACAACGACGTTATGATGCCCAATATGAGCGTAGTGGCAAAGCCCAAGATCAGACCAGTTCCCAAGAAAAACAGGATAACCCCCGTCAGGAAAGTCGTAATGTTGGAGTCGAGAATGGACGAGAGGGCGTTCTTGAAACCATCGGCAACGGCCAGCTTAAAGGGCTTGCCCAACTCTAATTCTTCTTTGATGCGCTCAAAAACCAGCACGTTGGCATCGACCGACATACCAATGGTGAGCACAATACCTGCAATACCTGGCAAAGTAAGTACCGCGCCGAGCGAGGCCATTACGCCCATCAAGAAAAACAAGTTTACGAACAGTGCCAAGTCGGCCACCAAACCTGCTTTGTTGTAATAAATCACCATGAAGGCAAGTACGATCAGTAAACCCACCAGCGACGAGATTAAACCCGCATTTACCGACTCCGATCCCAGCGTGGCACCCACTACGGCTTCCTCTACGATGGTGGTTGGAGCGGGCAACTTACCTGCTTTTAGCATATTGACCATGTCTTTGGTCTCTTCGATCGTAAAACTACCCGTGATGCTCGAGTTTCCGTTCGGAATTTCGTTTTGTACGTTTGGTGCGGTGTAAACCAAGTTGTCGAGCAAAATGGCCACTGGGCGGTTGATGTTGGCCGCCGTGAGCCGCTTCCACTGGTTGGCTCCTTCGCCGTTCATGCGCATAGTCACTTCGGGGCGGCCACGGTCGTCGTAGTCGTTGGAAGCGTCTACGATCACATCGCCCTCCATGGGTGCTTTACCGTTTATTTTTTTTACGAAATAAATGGGAGTAATCTCGTTTTTCTTGTCGGTTGTTTCTGTGGGCTTCCGATCAAAAATAAACTCCAAATCGGCGGGGAAAAACGATTTAACGTCGGTGCGGGCCAGCAGTTCTTTGGCGCGCGCCATGTCTTTGCTGTTCACGCCAAAGGTCATTTCGCCGCGCTGGTCTTGCGAAAGCGGCACAAACAAGCTCGTTAAGCCCGTCTGGGCGGCGGTAGTGTCTTTTTTGGCGGTATCAGATTTTGCGGGAGCCTGGGCAGCCAACTGCGCCTCCAAACCCGACGTTTTTTTGGTTGTATCGGTGGTTGAGGTAGTTGCAGTTGTTTTTTGGTTAATTTTTTTGGCCAGGGCTTCCTGCGTGAGCAATGCCCCAAAAGCCTGCAAGCCAGCCGAAATCTCCGACGACAAATATACCTCGCAGAACTCCAATTTGGCCGCGCCCGTTAGCAAGCTGCGCACGCGCTCGGGGTTGTCTACCCCAGGCAGCTCGATTAAAATGCGCCCTGATCCTGGCAAACGCTGGATGTTTGGATTGGCCACCCCAAACTGATCGACGCGCGTCTGGATGATCTTAAACGCCCGGTCGATGGCACCATCTACCTCCGTTTTTAGGAGCGATATCACCTGCCCGTCGGTAGATGTACTGTTTATTTTGCCACGATTGGCACTGTTAGAAAACAGTGTTGCCAAGCGGGTGTCGGGAGCCACGTCGTTGAAAGCCGACGCGAACAAGTCCACAAAATTGGTTTGGCTCGTTTTTTGGGCTTCGGTTGCTTTTTTAATGGCTTCATTAAACTGCGTGTTGCGGGCGTTTCCGCCAGCCAAGCCTTTCAAAATGTCGGCGGGCGTCACTTCCAACACCACGTGCATACCTCCTTGCAGGTCGAGGCCCAGCCCCAACTCGCGCTGGGTCACTTCTTGGAGGGTGTTGCCGAGGTACACGGGCTGCTTCCAGAGCGAGTCCATGTAGCGTTGCTTCTTGGTGAGATCAACCTTACCACTTTTATCGGTTGCGTAGGTGGCGGCATCATTCTTGATCCCGCGCGACACAAAGGTGAACGACAAATAATAGACGCTCAGGAGAGCCACTACGATCGTCAAAATAAAAATACCAATACGGTTTTGCATTATTTTTGGGTGATTGTGTGCTGGTGCACAATTGTGAAAATGTAAATTAAAAATCGGATGCGCGCTTCACCAAAGGAGTCGGTAGTGCGACGGCACGAGAGGGAAATGGAAATTGAAAACAGAACCTACGGCGCGTTGATGGCGATGTGGTGGGTGAAGATTTTTCGGAAGTACGAAAAGTAGAAATGCGGCTCAGTGAGTGGCTTGTTGCCAGTAGCCGTTTGCTGGTCGAACAGCGCGGGGCGAGCGAGCGTGCAAAAGTCTTGGTTGAAGTCGTAGGAGAGGACCGCCGAAAACACCGCGTCGTGGGCGAGCTCCGACACAAATGTTGGCTCAGGTGCCTCAGATTGGCCGTGTGTTTGGGTCGTTGCGGGGGTTTTCTCGGTTTTGTTGCTGGCTGCCTGCGCCGCCAGCGGGCGTACCGCCGTTGCAAAGAGCAACAGCATTGCCACCAGAGTGTTTATCCAGCAAATAACTAAACGAGGTTGCTTCATCTTTTTCGATTCAATTGCAAAACTCGTACCAAAAACCGTTAAAACCAAATGAAGACGTACTTTTGTGGAACAAGGCGGCGGCTAACACCTCACAAGGCAGAAACGCCCCCTAAAATATTATCGCACCAGCCTGGAACTATCAGGCTCACATTTGTGGTTGTGGTATCAGTAAATAATGGGGCCGACCTGGTATTGACAGCGTGTCGAGTCTGAATGAGTAAGCATGTCGGGAGGTGGTAGGAATTGCTCCCGTAAATAATTCTACCAAACAATAACAGGCGCACCATCGTACGCCATGGCTGCCTAATCCGGAGGATTACGCAATAGCCATCGTTCCGCCGCCCTCCGTGTAGCTGGGCGGGTCACGGAGCGTCGCAACGCCGCACTTGGTCGAGATAATGGTTTTGAAACTCGGCGACTACCCAAAAACCTAAGGTTTCGTTAAGGTCTGATGTGAACCTTGCAAAGCACAAAAACCGAATCACAACTAAGCATGTAGAAGGTATTCAGTTTCCATGATCTGGACGAGAGTTCGAATCTCTCCGGTTCCACAAAAGGCCGCCCAATTGGGCGGCCTTTTCTCTTACGGGGTGTCTTATTTTTTCGGGTGGAGTTTTTGTAGGGTCTAAAAACTCATCGACGGAAAATACTTATTGAGGGTCGCCGCGTGGGCGTTGCCAAAGCTGGCGTAGCACCAGTCGCGCAGGTTAGTTACTTCGTGAGGCAATAGATTTCGGAGGGCTTTACGGAGTTCTTTCTCGAAGAGCCGCGTGTCGAAACTTACTTTCTGAAGTACTATTTTCATGTACTCAAGCATTGTAGTTTTCATTTTATTTTGATTTAATGAAATGAATTGTGAAATTAAGTAGTTGAAGGTCGTAAATTTGCATTTCAAATATAACGTTAAGTTTGAAAATAAAGTACACTATTTTCCTTTTATTTTGGATTATCTTGTTGCCAAATTGTTACGCACAAGAAAAAGAGGTTCAGGTAGAGTTGGGACCCACCAACATCTCGCTGGGGCGTGCTTTCACAATAACCGTTACCATAGAAAACTACGAAGAACGCCCAACTGTTATTTTTCCAGAGTTAAAAGGTTTTCAGAAAAGAGACAAATCGGTGAGCCAGGTAACCAAAACCAACGGTGGTATCTCGACGTTTACCCAAATTATTGTTCAAAATTACTTTGCCCTCGCCGAGGGTAAGTTTAGTGTGCCAGAATCGGTCATAAAAATAGATAAGGCCGAATACCGCACCCAGGCTGCCACTGTGCTGGTGGGTCAAGTGTCTACCAATAGTGACCCCAACGCATTGCCCGATTTAACTGTTGTTGAAGTCGATGAAACCGTCAATGAACTGGCCGACGTGAAAGAGGACGCTTTTTTGGCACTCACAACTTCCAAAAAAAAGGTTTACGTCAGGCAGGGGTTCACCCTCAAACTGTCGTTTTATGTGGCCGACAACAACACCGTGGGCATGGAGTTTTACGAGCTCGACGCGCAATTGCAGGCCATTCTCAAAAAAATAACGCCCGCCCAGTGCTGGGAAGAAAACTTCGACATGAAGGAAGTCCTGCAACTTCCAGCCACCATCAACGGGCGCAGGTTTACCGAGTACCGAATCTTTCAGGCCACTTTTTTTCCGCTGAGTGTGCGCAAGATTGTACTACCCGCCGTTGGTCTGGCCATGAAACTGTATCGCATCGGCGACAACACAAAGGCCGCCGAACGAAAAACGTTTTACACAAAAGTACTTTCTGTTGCCGTCGATCTACTCCCCGCGCACCCCGAGCGCGACCAGGTTTCGGTGGGGGCCTTTGAGCTAAACGAAAAAATGGACAAGAAAAACATTACTACTGGGCAAAGTGCCAGGTTGGATTTTAAGATTTCGGGCAACGGAAACGTGGCTACCTTGACGATGCCCGAGATACCCAACAACTTATTTTTTGACGTATATCCCCCCGAAGTTCAGCAGACCATTCGGCGCGGAAACAACCAAGTGAGCGGCGATAAAATGTACAGCTATTACATTGTTCCGAAACAAAACGGGGTCTATCCGCTCGGCGATTATTTCAAATGGATTTACTTCGATCCCGTTCGCAACCGATACGATACGCTGCGGTCGGCCTTGAAGTTGGGGGTGGGCGGCGAAAACATCGAAGAACAAAACATCGAAGGCCAAGATGTGGGGTCTATTTACGCCAACATCGAAAAATTAGACAGTAGCAAACAAGACGTTAATATTCAGGAAATGATTAAGCAGGTGGCCAATGTACTTTTGGTGGCCATGCTGATCGGGATGATTTTTATTTTTGTAAAAAGATGAGCAGTCAATACGGACAAATTTTTAAGATTTCGACCTTTGGGGAGTCGCACGGGCGTGCAATTGGCGTTACAATTGATGGCTGCCCCGCTGGACTGGATTTCGACCTGGAGTTTATTCAGCACGAACTCGACCGCCGCAAGCCAGGGCAGTCGCGCATTACAACCCAACGCCGAGAGGCCGACGCGTTTGAGGTGCTTTCGGGGGTTTTTGAGGGCAAAACCACTGGTACGCCCATAGCCTTGCTGATCTGGAACGAAGACCAGCGCAGCAAAGACTACGGCCACATTGCCGAGCAGTTTAGGCCGTCGCACGCCGACTATACCTACCAGGCCAAGTACGGTGTCCGCGACTACCGGGGTGGCGGGCGCAGTTCGGCCCGCGAAACCGCCGCCCGCGTGGCAGCGGGCGCGGTGGCCAAGCTCCTGCTGGCGCGGATGGGCGTGCGCGTGCAAGCCTACGTGAGCCAAGTGGGCACGCTCAAATTAGAGACCCCATACCAACAATTAGACCTTTCGCAGACCGACACCAACGCTGTGCGCTGCCCCGACGCTGACATGGCCGCGCGGATGTTTACGTACATAGACGACATCCGAAAGCAGGGCGACTCGGTCGGGGGTGTTGTTAATTGCGTGCTTACTGGCGTACCCGTGGGCTGGGGCGAACCCGTTTTCGACAAGCTCCACGCCGAGCTGGGAAAAGCCATGCTGGGCATAAATGCCGTGAAAGGCTTTGAGTACGGCTCTGGTTTTGAGGGTGCTGCCCTGCGGGGGTCGGCCCACAACGATGCTTTTTATACCGACGAAACGGGGCGCGTTCGCACCCGCAGCAACCACTCGGGCGGGGTGCAGGGTGGTGTTTCTAACGGCGAAGATATTTATTTTAGGGTGGCTTTTAAGCCCGTGGCCACTATTATGACCGACCAAGAAAGCGTGAATACCAGCGGCGAGGCCGTTGTGGTGTCGGGCAAGGGCAGGCACGATCCGTGCGTGTTGCCCCGCGCCGTACCCATCGTAGAAGCCATGGCGGCACTCGTGCTGGCCGACTTTTATTTAAGAGCCAGAACCAACCAAGTTTAGGTCAAAAAACGTTCCCGTGCGTGAGTTTGATTACGCGCTCCGTGATGCCCCCTGGCAGTGCGTTCAGGCTGCGGAGGGCGAGTTCGGTGAGGTGCGTTTTGCCAAATAGCGTTTGCAACGACCGCCCCGCCCGCAACCTGAAAGCGAAGTGGGCGTTCCAGTTGGTCTGGTAATTGTCGAGCAGTTGTTGCCGCGAAACAGCCCCGTCGAAATAAGACTCCAACTGCGCGGCCAACAACTTAGACGACCGCATGGCCATGCTCATGCCGTTGCCACAAAGCGGCGATATGGCCCCCGCCGCGTCGCCAAGCATTAAAATACCGCCCTGACTGGTTTGTTTTTTGGTAAAACCCACGTTGCTCACCACCTGCGGTTGGGGGGTGACGAAGGCTGATTGGGTAAAATATTTTTTCAAGAACGGGTTTTTGTAGAGTACGTTCGCCTCCATTTTTTTGATGTCGTTGCCATTTTTCTTCAAATTGGCGGCATCAGTTAGGTAGCAAATGCAGTACCAACCCTGATCTACTTTTGAGATACCGCAGTAGCCTCCCTCAAAATTGTGGAGCTCAATTCGGTTGGCGGGCAGATCGGCCTCAATGTGGTATTTAACGCCCACGTAGTTCGTTTTTGGTGGTTGCCTGGCGGGTTCGTTCACAAAGGTTGGGGTATATTTTCCGTAGGAGCCGCACACCATTTCGGCAAAATACACGCCGCGAGTGGTCTCGACCCGACTGTTGTTTTGCTGGCCGCTTTCAACGCCCACAACCTTGCAATCTTGCACCAGTTCTACCCCGTTTTGTACTGCCAGCGTACTCAGATAATGGTCTAAGTTGTACCTACTAATGCCAAAGCCGCCCAATTGCAGGGGAGCATTGAGCATAAATCCGCTCTCCGACGATATGCCGAGGCTGTTGATTTTGGGCAAGTTGAGTGCGGTCAATGGCACGCCGAGACTTTCTAAAAAGCCCCAACTTTCCATCGAGATGTATTCGCCGCACACCCGGTGAAACGGGTACGTGTTTTTCTCGAACAACACAACGCGTTTGCCGCTTTTGGCCAACTGAATACTCAGGCAAAGCCCCGCCAGCCCGCCGCCCACAATGGCACACTGGTACTGATTGTTGTTATCCATCGATGACTATTAAATGTCTGAACGCCCATTTGTTTTGTACCGTAAAATTGGTTGCACCCGCCTTCGCGATTATTTGCTGCCACTCAGCTTTTTTGAAACCCCGCAAAACTGATAGCGGCGCGTCGTTTTTGACCAAGTACGACTTCGAGAATAATTTAGTCAATAATTTAATGGAAAAATAGGCCAATGGATTACGCTCTAAATCGTTGATTATCAGTTTTGATTTATGGCTGATCGCAAACTGGATGAGCTCTACGATCTGCGCCTCGGCGAGGTGGTGGCAAAAAAGACTGGCGTGAATTACGTCAATTTTGGGTTCGTAGGCATAGACCTGCCGATAATCGTCGCACACAAAACGGATGTTGCGCCCGCTTTGTTTTCTTTCGGCGTAGGCTACGCAGGTGGGTTTGAGGTCGATGCCCAGCAGGCTCAGGTGGCAGTTTCTGCCTTTGTTCCAGTCGTAGATTCGGCGCAGCGTATCGCCGCCGCCGCAACCAATATCAACCAGCACGTAGCTTTTGTTGGCCTCCAATTTTTTGTCGATAGCCGCAAACGTAACTGCATACCCGCCCAAAAGACGGTTGATGGTGTCGAGTTCGCGGAGGTTTTGAAACAAATCGCGCTCGGGAATATCCACTCCGTCGAGCAGTTCTTTTTGGGAGCTTCGGTGCTTAAACATACTGCAACTGCGCGGTTTCGATGCTCAAACCTGGCCCAAATGCCGCCGCAAGAATGGTGTCTCCCGCCGCAGCGTGGGCATTGTTTTCGACGACGGCTTTCAGCACAAACAAAACCGTGGGCGATGACATATTGCCAAACCTGGCCAGCACGTCGTAAGAGGCCGCCAGCCGCTGGGGTGTGAGGTGCAGGGCGTGGGCAAAATCGTCCAATATTTTTTTGCCGCCAGGATGCACCGCCCAGTGGGTAACTGTGGCTGGGTTTACCGACAAATCGGCCATCATTCCCCCAATGTTTTCTTTAATGAGTGCCGACACATACGACGACAGGCTCATCATAAAGCCAGTTTCGGACAGTTGCCAGGCCATTTGCTCGTGGCCGTTGTGGAGGATCAGCGAATCGAACGACTTGATTGCAAGGCGCTCATAAAGTGGATCGTTGGTTGGCGTGCTTCCCACCAAAACCGCCGCCGCACCGTCGCCAAAGAGTGTGTTTGAGAGCAGGTAGTCGTCGGTGTATTGTTTTTGAAAATGGATCGTACACAGCTCCACGCACACCACCAGCACATTGGCGTTGGCATTGGCTTTGCAGAGTGCGTCGGCTTGTTTGAGTGCCAAAATAGCGGCATTACAACCCATAAAATTGACGCTACTGCGGTTAATTCGCGGCGACAGCCCGAGCTCGCGGATGAGCTCGATGTCTAAACCTGGGGCAAACAAGCCCGTGCAAGTGACTGTAATGAGGTGGGTAATGGCGGATTTTATGGCCTCAAAATTTTTGATCTTACCCACTGCCTCCACCGCCATTTCTAAGGCGTTTTTCTTGAATACCCGCATCCGTGCGGTGAGCGTTGGCTCGGGCAGCAGGGCAGCATTAGTGGCAAAAAAAGTGAAGCGGTCGGGTTGCAGGCTAAAATCTTCGATGACCGAATACCGCGATTTGATCCCCGACTTTTTGGCTATAATCCTAATCTTGCGTTTCAGGGTCTCGTTGCTGGTCGAACGGCTGTAAAATTCAGCCACGGTGTTTTGGTCGTGGCGAAACGTCGGTACGGCTGTTTCAATGGCTTTTATGTAACTCACTGGGCTAATGACTGGTGTGGATTCAGAACGGAAAAAACGCCCGTATCGTTCAACGGTTAGTAGTCGCCGCCCGCGCCACCGCCGCCGAAACTGCCTCCCCCAAAGCCGCCAAAACTGCTGCCGCCGCCGCCACCGCCCCAGTTGCCCGACGAGCTGCCCCAACCCGTGTAGGTTGTGTACGGAAAAAAGCCGCCGCCCATGTTGCGGCTGCGGTTGCCACCTCGGCCGCCACCGCCACCGCCCATTTTATTGAAAAAATAGAAAATAATAACGATAATCAGCAGGGTCATAAAAAAACTGCTTGCCGGAAAGTCTTTTTCTTTTGGCTCGGCTTTATACTCGCCTTTGGCGTATTTAACGATGGCATCGATGCCACGGTCGAGGCCCCGATAGTACATTTTTTGCTTAAACTCGGGTACAATTTCCTCCGAAATAATGCGCTTGGCAATGGCATCGGGAATGGCTCCCTCCAGCCCGTAGCCCGTGGCGATGTTCAATTTGCGGTCGTCGGTGGCCCACAGCAGCACCAGGCCATTGTTTTTGCCCTTTTGGCCAACACCCCAGCGGCGACCAATCTCAAAGGCGTAGTCGCTGGCAGGGTAGGGCTGGGTGGTTTTTACGATCACAACCGTAATCTGCGACGACGTGGAGTCGTTGTAAACCCGTAGTTTTTGCTCGAGCGCGTCGATCTCGGTGCCGTTGAGTGCCCCCGCAAAATCGTTGACCAAACGCGGCGGATTGGGCTTGGCCGGGAAGTCTTGCGCCCGCACAAAGGCTGCGGCGAGCAAAAATAGTAAAATGAGTGTTTTTTTCATCCGAAAGAAATATCGTCGGGCAGTTCGTTTTTATCGTCTGCTTGGCGAGGAAAATACGTTTTTAGTTCACGACCAGCCAGTTCTATTCCAGCACAAAACCCATCGGTAAACCGACCCGCGCTGAAGTGCGTCCGCAGGGAGTTTTTTACGCCATCCCAAAAACCAGCGGGCACCTTTTGGTCTATGCCACGGTCGCCGACTACGGCAAACTTACGGTCGTCGGTGGCAAGGTAAAATAGTACGCCGTTTTGCAGGGCCGTTTTGTGCAAGCCGAGTTCAAAGAAAACCTCCTGGGCGCGCTCGACGGCGTTTTCGGTGGGGCATCTTGCCTCAATGTGTACCCGTACTTCGCCCGATGTTTGCATTTCTGCCTCATGAATGGCCGCCACGATGCGGTTCTGATCGGCTTGGTCGAAAATGGATTTTGTTTCCATGTTTTTTAAAAGCGTTGCCCCAAAGAGCAACGCTTCTGGTTATTTTGCGTTAGAATTTAACCGCTGGGGCCGACTGCGACGCTTGCGATGCCTCGAAGTAGCCTTTTTGGGCAAAACCCAACATACCCGCAAATATAGACGCGGGGAAGGTTCGTACCGATTGGTTGTAGCCCTGCACCACCTCGTTGAAGTCGTTTCGTGCCACGGCAATGCGGTTTTCGGTGCCTTCCAACTGAGCCTGCAAGTCGCGGAAGTTTTCGTTGGCTTTGAGTACGGGGTAGTTTTCGGCAACCGCCAACAAGCGCGACAGCGATCCGCTCAACTGGCTCTGCGCGGCCTGAAACTTCTGAATGTTTTCGGGCGTGAGCTGGTCGGCACTCAATTGGATCGACGATGCTTTTGAACGCGCCTCGATGACATCGGTAAGCGTGCTTTTTTCAAAATCTGCCGCGCCCTTCACGGTGTTCACCAAGTTCGGGATCAGATCGCCCCGGCGTTGGTACTGCGTTTGTACGGCGGCCCATTTGCCTTTCACGGTCTCGTCTTTGCCCACTAAACCGTTGTAGGTGCTACAACCGTAAAATCCAAACAAGAGGGCTACCGCTACAATAATTAAAGTTACTTTCGACATTTTGGTAAATTTTTTGGTTTGAAGTTCAAATTTGGCCAAAGCTAAGGATTAGTTTCCTAAAAAATACACCAATGGCAATTACCAAGGGCATGGCGGTTGAAAAACGAACTAAGATAGGGTCAAAAAACACGGTTTTGTTCCATAATCAGTTTTAGGTACAGGCCGTTGGTCCACCCAAAGCCATCTTGAACGCCATACTCGCCCCCCGTTGGCTCGGCGTCGATGTCTTCGACGTTGTATTTTTCGAGCATCTTCCCAGTTTTTTTAAACACCGTTTCGTTGGCCTTGAGCCAGCGTTTTTTGATGGTTTCGGCCAGCGCGTTGAAACCGTAGTTGCGCAAACCCACAATGGCCATCCACTGCAAACACGCCCAGCCGTTGGGTGCGTCCCATTGCTGGCCCGAGCGCGTGAGGGTGGTTACGAGGCCGCCTTCTTTCAGGAAGTCGCGCTCCAAAATGCCCGCCACGTGCGCGGCTTGGTGCGAAGAGGCAATCTCAAAAAATAGCGGATAGACCATTGCCAGCGACTGAACGCCCGTGGTTTGAGCGGCCTTGAAGTCGTAATCTTGGTAGGTTTGGGTATCTTGGTGCCAAAAATACTGGTTTATGTGTTGTTTACGGCGTTCGGCTTTGCCCAAAAAAACGGTGCAATCGGTACCTTTGCTCGTGGCTCGGTAGGCGTTGGCCAGCGTGTTTTCTAATTGGTACAAAAGGCAGTTCAAGTCCACGGGCAGGAGCTCTACGGTGCGTATCGAACCAAAATCGGTGGGCTCTTTAAACCACCTGGTCGAAAAATCCCAGCCAGACTCGCAGGCCGCCCGCAGGTTCAAGAATAAATTTTGTGGGTCGGAGGCACTTTGCGACAGTTCGACGTCCTCGAAATATGATTCGGGGCGTGGGGTTGCCGTATCGTCCCAGTAGCGGTTTAGCACCGTGCCGTCGGGCAGGCACACCACCCGCTGGCGGCTGTCGTTGGCAGGTAGGGTGTTTGCTCCGCTCATCCAGAACGCATATTCTGTTTCGAGGGCCGACAAATATTTTTTATACACATGGCCGTCACCCGTGTTTTTGGCCAGCATCTCTACCAACAAAGCAAAAAAAGGCGGCTGGCTTCGGCTCAAAAAATACGTCCGGTTGCCGTTTGGAACGTGGCCGTAGGTTTGGATGAGGTGCGCAAAGTTATCGGTCATTTGCGCAATGACGGCGTGGTGGCCAGTGGCTTCAAAACCCAGCATCGTAAAATACGAGTCCCAATAATAAATCTCACCAAAACGCCCGCCTGGCACAATGTACGGAAACGGCAGGGCCAACAAAGAACTCCCAGGCGGTGCCGCTTCGGGTTGCCGTGTGAGCACGGGCCAAAGTTTGTGAATGTGCGCCTCGACGCTGTCGGAGGTGCTGCTCACAAAACCCGACGCAAACACAACGGGCAACTCAAAGTGCTGTTCTACAAAGGTTTTTAGGTCGAAACCAACCTTTTCTTTTTCAATCAAATAAGCGTTCAAAATGCTTTCGGGCGTGCTGCGCGGGGTGCAGTCGGCAAAAGTTTTATTGTCGGCAAACACCCTCGACAGTTGGACATCGTGAAACAGCTGGCCAAAAACCGTGTCTGGGCTGGCGGGCTGGGCTGCTGGGCGTGGGGGTTGGGTCAAGGTTTTTTTGGGTTAAATATCTGAGGTGGCTGGGCGTTTGTGGGCAGTAATTAAAACAAACCCCAACGCCTCGGCAAAGGTAGCGGATGTTTGCCAAATGCAATTGTGGTGCGGCAACTAAACCCTATTTTCTATTTTGGGTCTATTGAGTTATATTGCACACCAAAACACAGTTGAACATGAAGCCCGTCAAGATTTTTACATTCGTCGTCACGCTTTCGGTTGCGGGCATTCTTATTGCCAGTTGCAGTAAAAATAGCGTTATTAATGAGGCCATAAAACCCACCGAAGCTGCTACTTTCGACCTCATTCAAGACCGCATTCTCACGCCCACGTGCGCACTGTCGGGTTGCCACGCCTCCGAGACCGACGGGTCTTTTAGGCAGCACGGCCTGCTGCTGACAAAGGGCAAAGCCTACGATTATTTGGTGGGCATAGACCCCAAAAACGCCCTGGCGCTCGAAGACAAGTTTAAGCGTGTTGTGCCTTTCAATTCGCTCACCAGTTTGTTTTACCACAAGCTCAACTGGGACGGGGCTGGCCACCACGCTGGCCGCAGCTACGGCAGCCCCATGCCGCTCGGAGGCACGCCGCTGTTTAATGGCCAGATTGAGTTTGTGCGCCGCTGGATAGAATCTGGCGCACCCCGAACGGGCAATGTAGCCGACACCACGCTGCTCAAAGACCGCACCCCGAGCTACAATGCGGCGTCTTTTGTGGGTTTGGAACCACCCAAGGCGGGGGAGGGCTTGCAGGTGAGGCTCACCGACTTTACGGTGCAGCCCAATTTTGAGCGCGAAGTTTTTGTGCGCCAAGAAGTTGGCAATAAAACCGAGTTGTACGTCAATCGGGTGGCCATAAAAATGCGTCCAGGAAGCCACCACTTTATTTTGTACTCGTTCCGAAACGAAAATATGTTGCCCACCATGAACCAAATGCGCGACATTAGAAACCCCGACGGTACCCAAAACCTGCTGACGTTGCTCAGTATGCAGAACCACATTTTTTGGGCGGGTGCGCAAAACCCCAACTACGACTACACGCTGCCCGAGGGCGCCGCCATGCAGTTGCCAGCCAATTATAGTTTCGATCTCAACTCGCACTACGTCAATAAAACCGCCCAGCCCCTCACCGGCGAAGTCTATGCCAACCTGTACACGGTGCCCAAAGAAAAAGTAAAATTCGTGGTCAAGGCCCTCGATCTGGGCAACACCAGCCTAAGTTTGCCCGCCAACAAAAAAACAACCGTTACCAAAAATTTCACCTTCGACACCAACGTGAAGGTGCTCATGCTCACGTCGCACGCGCACAAATTGCTCGAAAAATTTGTCATAAAAATCAAAGGCGGCTCCCGCGACGGCGAACAGGTATATTCTTCTACCGACTGGGAGAACCCCGAGATCATAAACTTCAAAACGGCCATTGTGCTCAAAAAGGGCGAGGGCTTCACCTCAGAAATAACCTACAACAACACCACTGGCAAGGCGGTATCCTTTGGCCTTAAAAGCGAAGACGAAATGGGGATAATTTTTGGGTACTACTACGAAGACAATTAGAACCTGCTACACGCAATATGCCTTCAAAGCCACCAGGTTTTTGGGGTATGGTTGGGAATTCCAGTGCGGGTGCAGCACCAAGGCTGCACCCAAAGCCGTGGCTTGAGCCACAGTGGCTGCGTAGACCTTATAATCAGGATACGCCGCCGCCAGCAGGTTCATAAAAATGGGGTTTTTGCCAAATCCGCCGTCCACAAAAATAGTAGAAACCCCCGCCGACAGCACCAAGTTGGTAGATGCCACCTGTTGGCTCACAATCTGACCCATCAGTCGGTAATACGCCCCTTCGTAATCGTCCGTTTGGGCGTTGAGCCGCTGGGTTTCAAAGGGTATGGTTCTGTAGTAATCGGCAGGTTTTTGGTAGGTCGTTGCCAACCTGTTTGTTTCGTCTTCGTGTTGCCGTCCCGCAAACAACCGAGCGGCTTTTACGGGTTTTCCCGTGTAGGTCAGAAAGCACAAACAGTCTTGGGTTAGCTCTTGGGCGGTGAGTGGCTGGTCGTTGAAGGGGTTCATCGAAATGCACCAAGTCCCAGTTGAAATCAGCACGAAGGGTGCGCTAAAAGACGCAATATACGGAACCAACGCCGCCGAACTGTCGTGCATGCCAACGCCAATTCGGCACCCTGGCAAAACGGTTGGCGCATCGAAAACGGTTTCGGTGGGCAGAATGGGGGCTAATTTTGACCCAATTTCTGTTTCGTTTACCCAACGGTGGTACTGATTCGTTTGGAAGTGCCAGAGGTTGGTGTGGCACCCAATGCTCGTTATGTCTGAACATGATTGCTTGGTGAAAAGAAAACCGACAAACTGCGGCAGGTGCAACGACGTTTTTATTTGGGCAAAAAGCGCAGGTTTTTCGTGTTTTAATCGGTACAAGACCATACCCGAATTGAGACTCCCCAAAACGGGGGAGGCCGTTTGGAGGGCAAAGGCAGATTCGCCGCCGTATTGTTCGTAAAACTGCGTTTGAAGCAACGCGGGGTATTGTTTCAAATAATTATAAAGTGGCGCCACCACCTTGCCGTTGGCGTTGAGGTGCACCAAACTTGCTCCGTAAGTGGTAAAATTAAGTGCTTTTATCTCAAAACAATCTTCGGATTTCATGGCCTCGAGGGTCAAAAATAGCCACTTTTGCAGGAGATCAATGTCCTCGCAGGGTTCGCCGTCGTCGTCGGTAGTCTCGGGCAACTGGGCCGATTTTTCCCACAAAACTTGGTAGTTTTCATCCAACAAAAAGCATTTTTTATTGGTTTTGCCAACGTCAAAAACGGCGCAAACGGGTATTTTTTTCATTAGAGTCCAGTGGCCACGCTAAGTTTTCCGCGCGCATCGATGAGCCGCTGCCGCCCCGCTACCGCCCGAAACGCTGCAATCGGATCGAGGCATCCGCCCGCTCGCCGCATCGCCTCGCTCACGAGGGCACGGGTGTCGGTGGCAAAGGCATCGCGCAATAATTCTTCGGCACTCACTACGTCGTTGTTCAGTTGGGCGGCAGTGAGTGCGGCCCTGTCTACGAGTAAGGCTTTGGCGTAGGTCACTAAAATGTTTTGCACCGACTGCAACAGGTCTTCGATGGGGTCTTTTGTGTTGTGGCTGGCATCGATCATCCACGCAATGGGTGGGTTGGTCACGGTGCTATCCGTCATTGCATCGACCAGTTCGTTGAATATCAAAAACAACTGAAAGGGGCGGGTGCTGCCCGTTGTCAGGTCGTCGTCGCCGTACATGGAGCCGTTGAAATGAAAACCACCCAGCCGCCCAAAGTGCGTGAGCCTCCCCACAATTTGTTCGATGTTGGTATTGGGCAGGTGATGCCCCAGATCGACCAGAACCTGTGCGTTGCTGCCAATTTGCTGGCAAAGCGAGTATGACGTTCCCCAGTCGGGGATTACCATCGAGTAAAAATTGGGTTCGTAGGGTTTGTACTCAATGAGCATCGTCCAATCGGTGGGCATCGATTGGTATATTTCTGAGAGCGAGTTGGCGGTGTGCTGGTAGGCGTGCCTAAAATGCTGCTGGCCAGGAAAATTGGAGCCGTCGGCGAGCCACACGGTGTGTATTTTTGCGCCGAGTGCTTTGCCGTATTCAATGCAATCGGTATTGTGCTGGATGGCTTGCTGGCGCACGTGCGCCTGGTGGCTGCAAAGCGACCCAAATTTGTAGCTGAACGGCTGGTTTGCTTGGTCTTGAAAAGTATTTGAATTGACCGAGTCGATGCTCAAACCATACTGGGCCAGGAGTTGCTTGGTGGCTGCTACGTCCTGCGGAATGTCCCAGGGAATGTGCAAAGAAATAGCATTGGCCGACTGGCACAGGGCGTGGATTAGGCCAATATCGGCTATTTTTTGGTTGAGGGTACTGGGTTCGCCGCCGATCGAAAAACGCCCAAAGCGAGTGCCCCCCGCGCCCAAAGCCCAACTCGGAATGGCGATCTGAAAGGCCATAAGTTGTTCAATGATGGCCTCGGCGTGGGCTATTTCCGAAAAACAATACGCCAGCCGACGTTGGTGTTGGACGTGTTTTTCTTGGTTTTGTTGTTCAATAAAGGCCTGATCTACCATGGTATATTTGGTTTTTGGGTGGGTTTAGCAGCACTACCTCAAGAAAGCCGTGGCCACGCCACCGTCCACATTGAGGGCGTTTCCCGTTGATTTACCGAGCAGCCCTCCCACAAACGCAAAGCAGGCGTTGGCAATATCTTCGGGCAGGATGGTCTGGTTCAAAAGGGTGCGCTTGGCGTAGTAGGCGGGCAGTTCGGCCACCGAAATACCGTAAGCCTTGGCGCGGCCTTCGGCCCAGCCGCCCGCCCAAATATTAGAATCGGCAATGACTGCATCGGGGTTTACGCTGTTCACCCTAATGCCATCTGCTCCCAGTTCGGCGGCCAGCAAGCGCGACAAATGCGCCTGGGCAGCTTTGGCCGAACCGTAGCCAGCATTATTTGGTCCCGAAACCACGGCATTTTTCGATACAATCGTTATAATGTCACCCCCAAAACATTGTTTTCGCATTGTTTCGGCGGCTTTTTGGGCAATTAGAAATTGGCCCTTCACCAAAATATCGTACAACTTATCCCAGTCGCCCACGGTGTGTTCGGTTAGTGGCTTAGAAATACTGATGCCCGCGTTGCTCACCACAATGTCCACTCCGCCAAAAGCCAGCGCGGCGGCATCGAAAGCGGCACTGATCGACTCCGCGTTGGTCACGTCCATCAAAACTGACGTTACTGTATCTTGGCCATATTTTTGAACAAACTCGGCCAGTGCGGCCTCCAACCGCTCGGCATTGTTGTCGTTTAGCACCACGCAGGCTCCTTCGTCGGCCATCTTTTTGGCAATGGCCTTCCCAATTCCTCCTGCGCTGCCCGAAATCAGTGCCACCCGCCCGCTGAGTGGTTTAGGCGGCGGCATTCGCTGTAGTTTGGCTTCTTCGAGGAGCCAATATTCAATATTGAAGGCTTCTTGACGCGGCAGGGCAGTATATTTGCTCACGGCTTCTGCGCCCCGCATCACGTTTATGGCGTTGAGGTAGTACTCGGCTGCCAGCCGGGCGGTGTTTTTATTTTTCGCAAACGTAAACATCCCTACTCCTGGATAGAGTATCACCACGGGGTTTGCATCGCGCATGGCGGGCGAATCTGAATGCTTGCAGGTGGCGTAATATTGCTGGTAGTCGGTTCGATAGTTGGCAAAAAGTTGGTCTAAGTACGCCAAACTTTCGGTTGTTAATTGATTGCCGTCAAAAACCATGCGTTGCTCGTCGAGCACCAAGGGGCAGATTTTGGTTCTCAAAAAATGGTCGGGGCAAGACGTGCCGAGTGGCGCAAGTTTGGCCAGATGGTAGGAGTTTGTAAACGCCAAAACGGCTGGCGCGTCGCTAAAATGGCCAACCATTTTTTGGGCCGACGAACACCGCCCGCGAAGTATGGGGGCCAGCTGCGCAGCGCGATTGTGACGTTCGGGAGCGGGCATGGCAGTTATTTTTTGGCCGCCAAACGCTGGCTTGTCTTTGCCCGATTTACTTTCTATGTATTCGGCGCATTTTTCGATCACGTCTAAGGTGTTCACGTAGCTTTGGTGGGAGGTGTCGCCCCAGGTAAACAACCCGTGCGACCCCAGCATGATGCCTTTCAGTTTTATGCCTTTGGCGGCGTTTTCGGTGAGGCAAGCGCGTATTTTGAGCCCCAGATCAAACCCAGGGCGCTGCCAGCCCACCCAACCCACCTGTCCGTCAAAGAGTTGGCGGGTTATGGCCTCGCCGTCGTGGGCGGCGGCAATGGCAATGGCCGCGTCTGGGTGCAGGTGGTCTATGTGGGCAAAAGGCAAAAAACCGTGCAGCGGCGTGTCGATGGACGGGGCTTTGGAGGCCAGGTCGAAAATACAGTGGTTGAGCAGCTCCACCATTTGGTCTTCGTGCGCCAGACCTTGGTACACGTTTTCTAACGACAAAAATCGATCCATGTACAAAGCCGCACAGCCCGATTTTTTGAGCGTCCCAATATCGCCGCCCGACCCTTTTATCCACATCACGTCGGTGGTTTTTTGGGTGAGCGGGTCTTTGTCTTGCACCTTCACCGACGTGTTTCCGCCGCCGTAATTGGTCAGGCGGAGGTCGGCTCCGAGGAGGTTAGAGCGGTAAATAAACAGGGCTATTTCGTTGCCAGCCATTTTGGCTGCGAGGGCATCATCCCACAAATAACTTACGTGTTTGTAGTTGGTCATCGGGTATATTTTTGGGTTAATAAGTAATCTCGCTGGTTTTTCTACTTTGGTACAGGTCAATGAAAACATTCTGCTAATGATTTTTTAACATATTTATTTATGCAAGTAATTTTAGGGTTGCTATTTCATTCGCTCGGCGGCGTGGCCTCGGGGAGTTTTTATATTCCGTATCAGCGCGTAAAAGCCTGGGCTTGGGAAAGCTACTGGATTGTGGGCGGGGTGTTTTCGTGGTTGCTGGTTCCGTTTGTGGCCGCCTACCTTACCATTCCAGATTTTATGGGTATTATTCAAAGCACAAACGCAGAAATACTTTTTTGGACGTATTTTTTGGGGCTTTTGTGGGGAGTCGGCGGGCTCACCTTCGGGCTGTCGATGCGTTACTTGGGTATGTCGCTCGGGATGTCGATTGTGCTGGGTTTCTGCTCGGCCTTTGGTGCATTAATTCCGCCCATCTACCGCGACATATTCACCGACGACACCACGGGAACGTTTACTTCGATGCTCCAAAATACAGCTGGTCGCGTCGTTATTTTGGGGGTTTTGGTGTGTTTACTGGGCATTTATGTGTGCGGCCGCGCGGGCATGATGAAAGAATCGGAACTGAGCGACGAACAGAAAAAAGCCGCAATCAAAGAGTTTGACCTCTGGAAAGGCTTGGGCGTGGCCATCGCGTCGGGCATTCTGAGTGCTTGTTTCAACTTTGGTATTGAAAGCGGAAAATCCATGGCAATGGCTGCGGTGGCCAACGGATGCAACCCGCTTTTTCAGAACAACGTAATCTTTGTGGTTATTTTGTGGGGCGGCCTAACGACCAATTTTATCTGGACGATGTTCCTCAATGTTACCAACAAAACTTTTGGAGATTATACCAACGCCGCCGCTCCGCTTGCCCGCAACTACTTGTTTTCCGCACTGGCGGGCACAACCTGGTTTTTGCAGTTTTTTTTCTACGGCATGGGCGAGAGCAAATTGGGCAACGGAGCCAGTTCTTGGATTCTGCACATGGCCACCATTATTATCACATCCAACCTGTGGGGCATTTATTTTAAGGAGTGGCAGGGCGTGTCGCCGCGTACTTTTCGCACTATTTTAGCGGGCATTGCCGTTGTTATTTTATCGGTTTTTTTGGTTGGATACGGCAACTCATTGTAACGTTACATTTTCACAAGCCCCCATTTTGCCAACCTATATTTGACCGACACCCGCAGCACCCCGAGGCCGTAAATGGCACTACGCCTAAAATTGATCGATGACGCTTCGTCGAAGTACTTCGTTGGGCAGGTAATCTCGCCGATGTCGTAGCCTTTCCAAAATATGTTGGCAATCACCTCGTTGTCGAAAATAAAATCGTCGTCGCACCTTTGGTAGTCAATGGCTTGCAGCACCTCGCCCGAGTAGGCGCGGTAGCCCGTGTGGTATTCGGACAGTTTTTGGCCCATCAAAATATTCTGGAAGAGCGTTAAAAAACGGTTGGCAACGTATTTATAAAGTGGCATTCCGCCCTTCAAAGCGCCTTTGCCCAAAATGCGCGACCCAAAAACGACGGGGTATAGCCCCTCGCCAATGATCGAAATCATGGCCCGAAGCAGCAGCGGCGTGTACTGGTAGTCGGGGTGGAGCATGATGACGATCTGGCCGCCCAGTTGGAGTGCCTTGTCGTAGCAAGTTTTTTGGTTTCCGCCGTAGCCTTTGTTGCGTTCGTGCCTTATTATGTGTTTAATTCCCAGTAGTTTAGCCACTTCAACGGTGTTGTCGGGGCTGTGGTCGTCCACCAAAATTACGTCATCAACCCAGTCGAAAGGAATCTCGCGGTAGGTGCGTTCGAGGGTGAGGGCGGCTTTGTAGGCGGGCAACACAACAATAACTTTCTTGAAATTATACATGAATGTACGTGATAAAATGAAATAAAATGGGGGACGGCTCGGGCAAAAACGCCCCCCGTGCCGCAAAATTAACTAATTTTGACCAAGCCGATTTATAGTTCTATGTCAATTTTAAAATCTTATCTCAAACGCCTCACCAACCTAAGCACCAGAAACCGATCGCTGGTACTGGCCAGCCTACCCGCCGAGCAGTTCATAGACTTCCACGAATTAGACCACCTCAACGGTCGGTCGTCGTTTGAATTAATTGGCCAATTGATTGGCCAAAAAAATGAAATAAAACTCTGTGATGTCATCGACCCGCGCCACCAGCGAACGAATGAAATCAGCAAAAGGCTCAAAAAAATAGCGCGTACCCAGCGGTTTATTGCGCAAGAATGTGGTTCAGAAGACCTTTTCGTGGGCTGGCCCTTCGTGCAAGGAAAACTCCTCGACGGCACGCCCATTCACGGGCCACTTTTGTTTTTCCCCGTGTCGCTCGACCAAGAAAATAACCGCTGGTTGCTCAAAAAGCGCGATACCCCCGTTGGTTTCAACCGCTCGCTGCTGCTGGCCTACGCCCATTTTAACCAAACAAAAATAACCGATGATTTTATAGAAACCAACATCTCTGAACTCGACCGCGACCCGCTCATATTTAGAACCCAACTTTATGAACTGTTGAAAACCAGCGCGTTAGCGATAAATTTCAATGCCGACACGTTCGCTGATTTACTCCGTCCGTTCACAATTTTAAAAACAACCGACCTCGAGTTGCTCGAACAAAACGGAGAACTCAAACTGCAACCCGAAGCCGTGCTGGGGGTTTTTCCGCAGGCAGGCAGCTACCTCATGCCCGACTATACGGCACTGATTGAGGCAGATTACCGACTCAATTTTGCCCCAAACATACCCGAAAACCCGCGTGTAAACAGCAAAGAGGAGCACATCGTAACTGCTTTTCCGCTCGATGCCTCGCAAGAAAAAGCCCTCCGAGCGGTCAAATTGGGGCAGTCTTTGGTGGTGCAGGGGCCGCCTGGCACGGGCAAGTCGCAGCTGATTGCCAATTTAATCACTGATTTTGCGGCGCAAGGAAAGCGCGTGTTGTTGGTGTGTCAAAAAAGAGTGGCACTCGACATTGTGTACGACCGTTTGAAAAGCGTTGGAATGGCCCATTCGGTGGCTTTAATCCACGATTTCAAGAGCGACCGCGCAGCATTATACGCCCAACTTGCCCACCAGATCGGGCAAGTTGAGGACTACAAACGACAAAATTACAGTTTAGATACCGTCTTTTTGGAGCGTACCTTCACCCAGGAGAGCCGCCAAATTGACCAAATTGTGGCAGAGTTGGACGCGTTTAAGACTGCATTATTCGATACCCAAAAATGTGGTTTGGCCAGTAAAGAACTTTACTTGACCTCGAACCAACGCGCCCCATTGATCGATTTATCAGAACAATACCGACACTTTGTTTTTGACCAAAAGTTAGGCGTTTTTACTGGTAAGCTGCGCGACTACCAACAGTATCTAACCCAGCTCAAAGAGCCACATCCGTGGGCGGTTCGTACCAGTTTTGCCCAACAAAATTACGAAAATATGGCTGATATAAAGGAGGTTATTGACAATGTGGTGGCACTAAAACCGAGATTGGCAGCCGTGGCACAGCCGCCTACGCTGACAGGTTTACGCTCAATTTTGTCAGAAATTCAATACTTGGACGCCGTCATCGAAAACTTGAAAGATGCGCCAACGACTTTGCTTTTTGGTAAAATGCTGTTTGGGAATTACGCCTTTCCGCAAACCGCTGAAAAAAGAAACGAAGAACTTCAAAAAATACAAAAATATGTATTAGACGAATCGCTCGAAACAACCCTCCCCGACGACGCGCTGGTGGTTTATTTGGGGTACGTCAAAAATGCCGCACTGGCACAGAGTTCGGCAGTAAAAAAACTGGCTTGGCTGTTTTCGGACGCTCGAAAAAAAGTAAACCAGCTCTTAGCGGCCAACAACTTAGCAAACCAAGCCGAAGGTTTGGAAGTACTCGAACGAAGAATTAACAATCGGATCGAGTTCCAAAAGCTTGCGGGGGCAAACCTGTATGATTCGCTGCGCGTTGGCGCAAAAAACCTGCAAATAGCGGCCATCGAAGCGGAGTTTTCGCGCATTAATCAGGCCGAAAAAGCCGCCACTGCCGCAGCGGGCTTGACCTTGCTGGCAGTTAGGCCGTTTGCCCAGACTGATGCGCCCCGCTTGGTTTTTGAGCTAAAAGAACGGCAGATTTATTGGCAAAAAATTGCCGATCAAGAACCAAAATGGAGAACGTACTTGTCTGATTTTCAGGTCGATACCATCTTGGAAGACAATACGGGGCAGTACGCCGTTCAACTTAAAAATACGCTCAAAGCCGATTTTGATTTATTGGTTGAGGCCGATAAAATGTTGGACAGTTTTAGCGACCAAGAAGCGCAAATTGTGGGTCATTTGGTGCAAAAAGGGGGCGATTTAGAGACCGTGTTTTTGAACAGTTTAAAGTTGGCCTGGATCACCCACATCGAAGCCTGCGAGCCGCTTCTTCGCGGGGTTTCATCGCTCAAAATCAGTCAGTTGGAAGAGCGATTGCAGGCTGGTATTATCAAAAAACAGGCCCTAAGTCAGGCTGTTTTACTGATGAAACTACGCCAAAATACCTACCAAGATTTGCTCTTCAACCGGCTCAATAACTTGCTCACCTACCGCGAGTTGAACCACCAGGTAACAAAAAAGAAGAAAATTTGGCCAGTAAGAAAATTACTCGATAGCTACGCCGAAGACATTTTTCGCCTCGTACCCTGTTGGATGGCATCACCCGAGTCGGTCTCCGCTATTTTTCCGCTCCAAAAAGACCTTTTCGACCTCGTTATCTTCGACGAGGCATCGCAGTGTTTCGTCGAAAACGCGGTGCCATCCATGTATCGGGGAAAGCAAGTGTTGATTACTGGCGACTCTAAGCAGCTCGTTCCCAACGACTTGTACCGAATCAGGTTTGAGGACGACACTGACGCTGACCCGCAATTAGAGACCGACTCGCTGCTCGATCTGGCCGCTCAGGTGCTGCCCCAGACCGTTTTGCGGAGCCATTACCGAAGCCGCTCGCTGGCGTTAATTGCGTTTTCTAACCAGCATTTTTACAAAAACCAGCTACAAATGTTGCCGCATTTTGGGGCTATTAACGAAACCAGGCCGCCGATTGAATTTATAAAAACGGAGGGCGTTTGGCACAACAATGCCAATCAAATTGAGGCCGAGCGGGTGGTATTGCTGGTGGCCGCGCTCCGGGCCGAAGCACCAGAGCAGTCGATCGGGGTGGTGACTTTTAACTTTCCGCAGCAAAAAATGATCGAGGATTTGCTGGCCGACGAGACCGTTTTTGTGAAAAATATTGAGAACGTGCAGGGCGACGAGCGCGACATCATTGTGTTTTCGGTTGGCTACGCCCCCGATCTGCACGGTAAGATGACAATGAATTTTGGTACGCTAAACGCCCACGGCGGCGAAAATCGCCTCAACGTGGCCGTGACCCGCGCCAAAAGTAGGGTAGTGGTGGTGGCCAGTATTTTGCCCCACCAACTCAAAACCGATAACGCCCAAAACGATGGCCCAAAACTACTCAAACGCTACTTAGAGTATGCCATCGAGGTGTCGGAGGGTAGGTTCAAACCCCCAATTTTGGTGCGCCAGGGTTACGAGAGTGGTTTGTTGCTGAGAGATAAACTCATTGAAAATCAGTTTGTTGGTATTGATTTGAGCCAAACCAAATGCACTGATCTTCCTTTTGCCGACCTGACTATCAAGCAAGGAGATTTATACGAATCGTTGGTGCTAACCGACGATGATTTGTACTACCAAAGCCAAACCGCCAAAGAACCCCACGGGTATTTGCCCATTGCAATGAAGGCAAAAAACTGGTCGTTTCGCAGAATTTACAGCCGACAGTTCTGGGCAAATTCCGAGGAAAGTTTTTAAACGATCGCGTCGCGCAGAATGGGCATACTCATGCAGTGGGAGCCTCCCCGCGCCCGCGACAGCTCGGCCGAAGGGAGCATGATAAAGGTGTCGGTGAGCGTATCGGGCGACGCCTCCCCGCGCTCAAAGCGTTCGAGCAGGTCGGCGGCTTTTATGATCTCGAAACCCGCCGCCTTGAATGCCTCCAACGTTTTGTCGTTTCGGTCGTAGCCAATGACCACGCCCTCTTTAATGGCCAGTAAGTTGCAGGAGTCCGTCCATTGTTCGCGCGCGCCAAACGGAAACACGTTGTTGCCCGAATAAATAAACTGAACGGGTTCTTGGCTACCCAGGTCGTTTTTAGAAATGTCGGTAAGTAGGTCTTCTAAGTTTTCAATTTCGGTAGGTTTGTGTTCCCAGCCTTTGTTGAACTGCAGTATTTTGAGCTCCTCGTCTTTGTTTGGTTGGGCAAAAAAATGGAGTGCATCGCGCTTTTTTGCATCATCGCCTTGCCGGGCAATGTCCCCCAAAAGTACCCACATATTGCGTTTCACCTGCGTAAAAACGGTGTCTATGTGCATGTAATCGCGTTTTTTAGGAATTTTCACGATCGTCACCGTGTCCACTACATTTTTATCAAACAATAGTCGCATCACCTGTTGGGCGGCGTAAATGGTTGTTCGTTCGCTGCACCCGATCATCAAATGGCGCGGCGACACCATCATTACGTCGCCGCCTTCGAGGGTCGAGCGCGTAAAGTCCGTGTTGGCATCGCTGGCCATCAAAAAGTGGTGTTCGTTGTCGGGTATTTCGATCAAATTTTGTTGGTATTGCCCAAAAATCGGGTGGTTAAAAAACACGTACTGCGCCAAAATAGACTCGCGGGTGCGGGCAGCCTTGGCTGGTTTGTTCAACAAAATGTGGTCGTTGATCGTGATTCCAATGTCGCGCGTGAAAATTAAATTTGGCAACGGCGCAAACAGCATCGTGTCGTCGGGCAGCGAGCCCGAGATCAGTATCTTGGCTAACTCGTTGCCATCGAAGGCATTAAGTTGTTCCTGCGTTCGGTACGAGCAGCGTTCAATGCCGCAAATGGTGGCAATAAGTTTGGTACGGATCGAGTCGTCTTCCAGTATTTCGGCCAGAAGCCGCTGCACGTCAATCACCTTGTCGGACTTAAAATAACTGGGGTTGTCGGGCTTGTAAAAATCCCGCGTTTTGTCGGCATCAATGGCGGCCAGTTTTCCCTTTATTTTATCGGGATCAAGAAAGTACAACAATATCTTAACGTAGTAGTCGTACTCGTCGCGGCGCATGGTTTTGAGGTGAACGATGTCTTCAAAGAGCCAATCTTGGGCTTTTGAGGGAATAACCTTGCCCAAACCCCGGTCTGGACTGTGAATGAGCAAGCGACGGAGCGTTCCTACCTCGGACGCAACGCAAATTTTCTGATCTGAAGCCATACATTTTTTAAAAGCCGCAATGTAGGGCATTGGCGTTCAATCTCAAAATTTTGGGCAGTGCATACTCCCCCTCGACCGTCGGGAGGCGGCCTTAAATTTGAGCTGCGGGGTCGATCTTGCTACTCCGTTTTGTTCGTCCAGTGCCTTGTTTTTTGGAATCGGAATTTTGAGCCATTCCACAATTGGCAAAAATTGGTTGGCCTCCACGGGTAGGACTTGCACCGGAAAAAAGTGCTTTCCTGGGTAGTTATAGCGGTCAAACTCAAAATCGACGAGGTATATCGTCACAAAACCGTCTTGGCTGTATTTAAAACTCACGTCGGCTTCGGGGCGTAGTTTGAGGGCGCGTTGCAGGTCGCGGTTGCGCGCCAGCGAATCCTTAAAGTACTCGGCAAAAAGTTTGGCGCGGTTGTAGAGATAAATGGCGTTGGACGAATCTAATTTCACGGCCACGTCCAGATAATGATTGGAGTACCGTTTTTGGTCGGGTTTGGCAAACAAAATACCCAGGTTATTGATGGAGTTTTTGCTCAAATAGGCTTCGTAATGAACGATCGCGTTTTCTCTTTCGCCCTTCGATTTATAGACGTTGCCCACATTGACGTGGTAAAATTTCTTGGCAGAGTCGGCCTTCATCGCGTTGTCAAAATCGATCAATGATTTGTAGTGATACCGTTCTTTATCGGCGGGGTTTTTGTGCATCATTTCGGCTTTTAGTGCCATGTAAGCGTGCACAATTCCACGGTTGTTGTGTATCGTCGAGCGGTTGTTTACCTTGGCCAATAGGCTGTCATACAGGCTCAAAGCTCTTTCTATTTCGTCCATTTCGAGCAAAGCCAGCCCGAAACCGTTTGCGGCGTTTATGTTGTGCGGGTTTAGGTTTTTAGCGTCGTAAAAATCCGATCTGGCACTTTGGTAGTCCTTAAATTTGAGGTAAATACTCCCCCGGTTCGAGAACAGTTTATCGTTCCGATCGTCAAATTCGAGGGCCTTGTCCACAAACCTAAATGCTGTCAAAAAATGATCTTGCAGGCGGTAAAACTCGCTCAGGCCCGCGTAGCCGTCGGGGCGGTCGGGGGCCAGTTTTCGGCCTGTTAATAAGTACGGCTCGGCGGCTTTCACGCGGTTGGTGTATAACAAACAAAACCCTTTGCTGATGTAAAAGTCGGCGTGCTCGCGGTTTTTTGGGTTGAAGAGTACCTCCGAATAATTAAAACAAACCAGTGCGCGTTCGTATTCGTTGGCTCGGTAAAGTACCACCCCCAGCCCCAGGCGGGCATACACGTTGGTAGAGTCCAAATCCACGGCCTTTTCGTAGGCTTTTCGGGCGTTGCGGTTGTCGTGCTGGCTGCAATAGACATTGGCCAGCCCCGTGTGCGCTGGCGACGACGTGGGTTGCAACCAGACGGCTTTCCGAAAATGATAGAGGGCATTTGGGTAGTCTTTTTGTCGGTAGTAGGCCGCCCCCAGTCCGTAGTACGCCCAAAACTGGTACGCCCGGTTGCCGTCGTCCAAATATTGCTGAAACAGCGTCACGGCGCGGTCGTAGTTGTGGGTGGCCAGGGCGGCGTTTCCCAACTGAATTTCCATGCGACCACCCTTGCGTTCGGCTTTTTTGTACTGATTTTCGGCCCAGTCGTAGTGTTTTTCGGCAAACAGAATATCGCCTTTCAGCGCGTGGAAAGCTGGGTTTGTGCCTTTTTGTTTGAGGATCGCCTGCTCAACGAGGTGCAGGGCTTGGTCGAGGTCGCCTTTTTTGTAGGCAATCAAACTTTTGTTGTAGGCCACAATGCCGCCTGGGGCGTTGGACGCTTCAAAAAACTGCGCCGCCAGGGCGGTGTCGCCGCGTATGGCCGCACACGTTCCCAGGTTGGCCGTCACGTTTTTGAGCTCAATTGGCAGTTGGTTCAGAATGGCTTCGGCCTCCGCAAACCGCCCGACTTTCAAAGCCGCCGCCGCCTCGTTGGCCTGGATGGTGTCGTTGTTGGGTTGGAGAACGGCCGCTTTTTTAAATTGCTGAAGGGCACTAAAAACATGGTTTTGTGCTATGCTTTCTACGCCCGCGTTGTTGAGTTCGTGGGCGCGGCGGGTGGCTTTATTTAAGGCTAAGTCGAAGTCTTTTCGGAGCATCACCACGTCCGACGGTTGCAAAGAATCGGGCAGGGGTAATTTTTTTTTGGCTTGTCCCACCACACCAAACGCTGCCAAACAGGCCATGATTAGAACGTGGAACGACAAATTTTTAAGAAAGTTGGGTATAGAGAAGCAACGCATGATTTTTGGGTTATTGCCAAGAGAAACAATCTATTGCGATTATCACTTATCAATAACCTTACCAAAAACGCCCAGTGTGCCTTTAACGTGAGTAAAAGACGTTATTTTTTTGTGAAGTCTCCTTTTCTTGAAATCAAATACAAACCCGCGAACGTAATGAGGCCGTTGATGATAAGACGCTCGAACCCCATTTTGTAGCCGCCAAGCCAAGCCTGCGAGTTGGCATTGAGCACATAAACCAAGATCGGCGACACCACGCAAACCAACGGCACGAGGCGGTCGTTGAGGGGGCGTTTGGTGTAGAGACCAAACGCAAACAGTCCCAGAAGTGGCCCGTAGGTGTAGCCCGCAATGTCGAAAATAGCCGTAATTACGTCCTTGCTGTTGAGTTGTTTAAAGGCCAAAATAGCCAGATAAAACAAAAACGAGAAGCCGATGTGTACCCAGTGCTTGATTTTGGCGCGTTCGGCTTCGGGTTTTTGCTCCACGTTCATAAAATCGATGCAAAACGAAGTGGTCAGGGCCGTTAGGGCCGAGTCTGAACTGGCGTAGGTGGCAGCCGTGATGCCGATTAAAAACGTAATGGCCACTACCACGCCAGCCGTACCAACTGCCCCCGCACCAAAGTGATTCAAGGCCAATTGCGGGTACAGTTCATCGGTTTTGGAGGGGATCATTTGGCCCGTAACGCTGTTGAGAATACCGAGTGGCGTGTTGCCGCTGGGCATGGTAATTAAGCCTTTTTGCTGGGCATAAATGTACAAAAGCGTGCCAAGCGACAGGAACATGAGGTTTACAAAAATGAGGACGACCGTGAACCAAAACATATTTTTTTGGGCCTCGCCGATGTTCTTGCAGGTTAGGTTTTTTTGCATCAGGTCTTGGTCGAGTCCCGTCATCACAATGGCAATAAAAGCCCCCGAAATAAACTGCTTGAAAAAGTATTTATTGTCGCTCCAACCGTTTTCAAAGAAAAATATTTGCGAATACTTACTATTGCTCACCGTACTGAGCATTTGGCCAAAGGTGAGGTTCAACTCGCTCGAAATCAAGTAGATGGTCAGGGCTACTGCCGTAATTAGAAACGTAGTTTGGAGGGTATCGGTGATGATAATGGTCTTTACACCGCCTTTGTAGGTATAAACCCAAATAAGGGCGATGGTAATAAAAACGGAGAGCTCGAACGGAATGCCGAGGCCGTCGTAGAGCGCCAACTGCAAAACATTGGCGGCAATGTAGAGCCGCACCGCGCTGCCCAGCGTGCGCGAAAGTAGAAAAAACGCCGAGCCCGTTTTGTAGCTCCAGAACCCAAAACGGGTGTCGAGATAGGAGTAAATCGAGATCAGATTGAGTCGGTAGTACAGTGGCATAAGCACCGTGCCGATGAAAACGTAGCCGACAATGTAGCCCAGCACCACCTGAAAATAATTGAACGCCCCCGTGCCAACTGCCCCTGGAACGGAGATAAATGTAACCCCCGACAGCGACGTGCCGATCATGGCGAAGGCCACCAGGTACCACGGCGACTGTTTGTTGGCAGTAAAAAAAGTGTTGGTATCTGCCCCGCGCGAGGTATATGCCGACACCGCCACCAAGACGGCAAAATATATTGTAAGAATAAAAAGCGCAATGTATGGATTCATTGTGGGGCGTTTTTGGGTAAAGTTTCAGTTTGAAAGGTCAAAAATCAGAAAAATTATTAAATTTGCTACACAAAGCCAATAAATGATTTGAGATGAAACCCTTTGAGTTACCCGAAATTAGCGTCATAGATCAAGCAGAAGAGGAGGCGGTAGTGACCTACGCCTACGATCTTATTGTGTTCAACGACGATGTAAATACTTTCGAACACGTAACCGACACGCTCATTGAGGTGTGCGAACACGAGCCAAACCAGGCCGAGCAGTGTACCCTCATTATTCACTACAAGGGCAAAGCGTCGGTAAAAAACGGAACCTTTGAGCAACTCGCACCGATGCGCCAAGAGATCTGCCGGCGGGGAATTTCGGCGGAGGTTTACAAAAGATGAGGTGCGCCAGCAAGGTTAGTAGCTACTTTGTAATGCTGCTGGTGTCGGCTCAATTGCTGGCCCAAAGCCCCTACCGCACGCACTGGAAACTGGACTTGCCCATTTATGCCGTCGGAGTTTCGTATGCGGCCGTAGAACGCCTCAAACCCAAGGCGTATCCGCCGCTTTCGGTTTTGCAAATATCCCAACTGAGAGCAGAATCCGTCGGTTCGTTCGACCGCCCAGCCACTACCAACTGGAACGTGCCGCTCCAAAAAGTGAGCGATTACTTAACTGTTGGCGCGGTTGGTATTCCGGTCATTATGCAACTCGACCCCGCCATGCGCAAACACTGGAAAACCAATATGGTGCTCTACGGCGAGGTCTTGCTGCTCGAGAATTTGATTAAAAACATCACCAAAGATGCCGTTCTGAGAACCCGCCCGTTGGCCTACAACCCCGTGGTGCCACTCGACGAAAAATTGGACATAGACACCCGCAACTCGTTTTTTTCGGGACATACCTCGGCCACCGCCGCCGCCACCTTTTTTGCGGCCCAAATGTACGCCGATTACCACCCAGACTCGCCCATGAAGCCAGTCGTTTGGGCGGCAGCCGCCACCATACCCGCCGTAGTGGGCTACCTGCGGGTGGCGGGCGGCGTGCACTACCCAACCGATGTGATAGTGGGCTACGTGGTGGGCGCGGGGGTTGGTTTGCTGGTGCCTTACATCCACAAGAAACTCAAAAAGCGTTGAATTTCCCCTCCAAACTCATTGAAGAAGCCGTCGAAGAAGTGGCAAAATTGCCTGGAATTGGCAAAAAAACCGCGTTGAGGTTGGTGCTTCACTTGCTCAAAAAAGACGAGACCCAAACCCAAATGCTGGCCGATGCGCTCGTGTCGATGCGCAACAAAGTACAGTATTGCCAACGGTGCCATACTATTTCGGATGCCGCCCTGTGTACCATCTGCACCAGTGCGCGGCGCGATGCCTCCATTATTTGCGTCGTCGAAGACACCCGCGACGTGCTGGCCATCGAAAACACGGCCCAATTCAACGGTCTTTACCACGTGCTGGGCGGCATCATCAGCCCGTTGGAGGGCATTGGCCCGCAGGACCTGAAAATCAGTTCGCTGGTAGAGCGGCTCGCGGGCTCGGAGGCTCAGTCAGTAAAAGAGATTATTTTGGCATTGAGCCCAACCATGGAGGGCGACACGACGGCGTTTTATCTGCAAAAAAAACTCAAACCCTTTGGCCTCAAAGTAAGCACCATAGCCCGGGGCATACCCATCGGTGGCGATTTAGAATACGCCGACGAAATAACCCTGGGGCGCAGCATCCAAGCCCGCATTGCCTACGATTGAGGACGAGCGATAGCCGTTAGACGCTTTATAATTCTTAACTGACGACTGCGCGTATTTTTGCGTTTATAAACAGTTGTTGGCAATTTTAGAACGACCTATAATCATAAAATAATTTAGCAACTTTGCAGTATGACAGAAAATTTTGAAATAAATGAATATCTTGAATCAACTGAAAAACTACCATTATTTTTGGTTGGCGATTCTTTGGCTGTTTTGAAAACCTTTCAAGCTAATTCAGTTGACTGTATAATAACAAGTCCACCATATTGGGGACAAAGAGAATATTCAAATGAGGGTATTGGACTTGAAGAAAAACCAGAATATTTCATATCTAATTTACTTGATATAATCAAAGAACTTTATCGTGTTTTAAAACCAACAGGTTCTTTTTGGCTCAATTTAGGCGACACATACGGAAACAAATCTTTGCAAGGAATTCCTTGGAGAGTAGCGATTAAAATGATAGATGACCAAAATTGGATTCTAAGAAATAGCGTTATTTGGAATAAGCATAAAGGTGGACTTCATAGTAGTGCCGACCGTTTAAGAAATGTACACGAAAATTTTTTCCACTTTGTAAAAAAAGCAAAAGGATATTATTATGATGCTAATTCAATAAGAACAAAACCAAGAGAAGCAACAATTAAAAACGGGTCAGTAGTTTCAGCAACAGGTGTAACAGGTATTAGATACAAAAGGCAAATAGAACTTTCAACTTCACTTTCTGATATTGAAAAAGAAAACGCACTCTTTCAATTAAATTTCGTTCTTGAACGAATTTCAAAAGGAGAAATTTCTGATTTTAGAATGATTATTAGAAATCAACAAAGAACTACACACTCTGACTCTATGAAAGTTTCAGGTCGAGCGAAAGAATTAGTTGAAAAAGGATTTTATTTTTTAATGTATAACCCTAATGGAACACTGCCAAATGATGTTTGGGACATTGTACCCGAAGATACTCAAAAAAGAGAAAAACACTTTGCTGCTTTTCCAGAAGACTTGTGCAGAATTCCAATTTTAGCAACTTGTCCAAAAGACGGTGTAGTTCTTGACCCATTTTGTGGAACAGGTACCTCAAATAAAGTAGCCTTACATTTCGATAGAAAATCTATTGGAATTGATTTGTCACTTGAATACATTGAATTAGCTCAAAACAGAATTGGAATCTATGAGCTCGTCTAAATTATCAGAACTTTTTACAGTTTCAACAATCTCGGAAGAAAAAAATTGGAAAACCATTGTTGAAAACCAGCAATGCTCATTCCTTAATAGGAAATGTATTAAATCTCGAAAAAGCCAGCCTGAAATATCAATAGGAACTTGTACTGTAAAATATGGCACAAATGATGTTATCATTTGTCCTCATAGACTTTTGGAAAACAGGAAAATTTTCATAGACTGCATTCATCTTTTAACATTACACGAACCAGGGAATGAACTTCACGTAGTTTCGGAAGTATCAATCCCAGGAGGAAGTATTGATTATATTTTAGTTTCTGCAAAGGATAATAAAGTAAAGGATTTTGTTGGAATTGAATTACAAACACTTGATACAACAGGAACAGTTTGGCCAGAAAGGCAACGCTTTCTTAAATCCTTAAATATTCCAGTTTCAGATAGTGATACAGATTCTATTAAATCATTTGGAATGAATTGGAAAATGACAGCGAAAACAATTCTTGTTCAACTACATCATAAAATTGAAACTTTTGAACATTTAAGTAAGCATTTAGTATTGGTAGTTCAAGACTGTTTACTCGAATATATGCAAAAGGAATTTTCCTTTTCACACATTTCAAAAACAGCTAAAATTGGAGATTCAATGCACTTTCATTCATATAGATTAAAAGAAAACGATACCAATTACCATCTTGGTTTACACGAAAGAATGAGCACAGATAGTGCAGGTATATCAAAATGTATGGGACTTCAAGCCGAAGCAAATATAGAACTTGATATTATTCTTAAAACATTAGAATCAAAAATTAGCCTTAAAACTCTCTTGACAATATAGAAAAACGGCAGATAACAAGGGTTTGGTGAAAAAGGGGCAGAAGTGCTAAATTGAGCATTTGTACTTCTATCAACATTTGTGGTTTATTGAGCATTTGTGCCAAAATACCCCTTCTTCGCCAATACTTTTCCGTTGGTGGCAATCGCTGAAAGAAATTCAATGACTTCAACGACAAAATATCTAATAACTTACAAGGACTACGCAAGAAATGAATAAACGGAAAATTGCTTTTTGGACTTGTTTAATAGCTTTAATTATCATTATAATTGGCGGACTTTACTCAATTATCGACCAAGGGACAAGTTTGACATATATGCGTGAAGGGTATTCGGACACAGAAAATGACCTTGACAACTTAATGAAAATTATTAACGAAACGGACTTGACAAAAGGACAAATCAAGAAATCTTTAAAAGAGCATAAACTTTTTGAGTACATGGATTTTAAAAGCGACACAATTTCTCTTGACAGAGTGAACTTGATTTTTAACGACAACCGACTTGATAAAATTACAAAACAGTGGTAGCGAAAAAAGTCGAACCGCCAACATTGGTTTGTGGCAAGCCCGTTAGATTCTGAGGAGTAGCTTGCCAAAGTTGTCGCCGTTGTAGAGTTTCAAAAGCGTTTGTGGGAAGTTCTCGAGGCCATCGTAGAAATCTTCTTGGGTGGTGATGAGGCCAGCATCGAGCCACCCGCCGATGTCGGCCACCGCGCGCGGGTAGTGTTCGAGATAATCGAAAACAATAATGCCAGTGATGATTCCGCGCGCGGTCACGATCTTCATGTAGTTTTTGGGGCCTTGCAGCGCCGACGTGTTGTTGTACTGCGAAATGGCTCCGCAGATCACCACGCGTGCGCCGAGGGCTAAGTTGTTTAGGGCAATGTCCAACTGGTCGCCACCGACGTTGTCGAAAAAAACGTTTATTTTTCCGGGACACTGCGCTTTCAATACCGCGTCAATGTCCTGGGTTTTATAGTTTATGGCCAAGTCGAAGCCCATTTTTTCGGTCAAGAAGCGGCATTTTTCGTCACTACCCGCCGTTCCAACCACTTTGCAGCCTTTTATTTTTGCAATCTGCCCCACGGTAGTCCCCACAATGCCAGCCGCGCCCGATACAAAAACTGTTTCACCCGCAGCGGGTTTGGCTTTTTCGAGGAGGCCAAAGTAGGCCGTCATTCCGGGCATTCCCAAAATACCGAGGTGATACGACAAACTCCCAGCCGATACATCAACTTTTGTGAGCCCCTGGCCGTCGGAGATTGCGTATTTTTGTGCCCCCAAAAGGCCAGTAACGTACTCGCCGCTGGCGTAGTTGCTGTGGCGGGAGGCAAGGACTTTACCCGCCGCAAATGCCCGAATCACCGCGCCGATTTCAATACCAGGAATGTAGGTAGTGCCCGCGTTCATCCAACCGCGTATGGCTGGGTCGAGCGAAACGATCTCTACTTCGATTAAAACTTGGCCGTCGGTTAGCGCGGGAACATCGTTTTTTTGGAGGCCAAAATCAGTGGTTTTGGGCATGCCTTGCGGGCGGGTGGCGAGGGTAATCTGGGTATTTTGTGGCATTGGTAGGGCTTTTGAGCGCTTAAATGGTCAAAAATAAGCCATTTGCGCGGTAATCTTGCGCATAGCAGGTATTTTTTTTAGTTTTACAGAATCAAATTTCGATCCCCTACCTCCATGATAGAACGCGCCCTCGAACTGGTAAATGGCCGCTATTGGCACTACCGTTTTTCTAAAAAAGCCAACGCGCCAACGCTGGTGCTGCTGCACGCGTCGCCGAGAAATTCGGCCATGTTTTTGCCTTTTATGGCTCGTTTGCAGGATCACTTTAATGTGGTCGCGCCCGACACGCCTGGCTATGGTTTGTCGGAAAGTTTGGCCCAAACCCCCGAGGATATTTACGGGTATTTGCCCGCCCTGCGGGCGTTTCTACACCAGATAGGTGTCCAAAAATGCACGTTCTACGGGTCGGCAACGGGGGCGCAGTTGGGCATTGCCTACGCGCTCACCTACCCAAACGACGTTCGGAAACTATACTTAGACAACGCCGCCGATTTCTCAGACCAAACGCGCAATAAGATTATGGGACAATATTTTCCTGATCTCACGCCCCGCGCCGACGGCGCACACCTGCGGCAAGCCTGGGCCATGGCGGGGCAGTCGTTCCAGTTTTTTCCGTGGTTTGAGGCCAACGAGGCGCACCGAATTTCTAATTTTGAGCCAACTGCGGCCATGCAGCACACCTCAGCGATGGAGTTTTTGGCGGCGGGAACGGCCTACGATCTGGCCTACCGCTTTGCTTTTGAACACGAACGCGCCCAAAAAGTACAGGCATTGACCGTGCCCACAGTGGTGTTTAGGTGGTTGGGCAGTATGCTCTTGCCCCATACTGATGCACTCATTGCGGCGGGTCTGCCGTCCAACGTGGAGGTCGTCGAAATTCCAGCGGCAACCGAAGCGCGTTTAACCAGCATGGCAGAAGTAATGTGCGCCGCTATTGAGCCAGGTATTGTTTGAGGTATTTGACAGTCAGCGCACCAGCGCGCTCGGACGCGCCCGCTTCGCCAACCAGCAGTTTGAGTTGGGCATAGTCGCCGAGTTGCTGCGCTCGGTTGCTGCCAGTAGGTATAATTTTTTGCAGCTCGGTAGTCAGATTTTCGACCGTCAATTGGCTTTGAATCAGCTCCTTGACTACGGGTTTGTCAGAAATAAGATTAACCAAAGATAGGTATTTGACCTTTATGAGCCACTTTGCCAGCCGATACGTGAGGCCACTTGTTTTGTAGCACACTACCTGCGGCACCCCGAAGAGGGCGGTTTCGAGGGTGGCCGTTCCGGAGGTCACTATGGCCGCCGTGGCCACGTGGAGTAGGTCGTAGGCTGCCTCAAAAACAACTTTTGAGCCCTCGGGGTACAGCGAGGCGGGCAGGTTGCTTACCCCCGCCACCACAAATTGGTAGTTGGCAAAACGCGGGGCAACCGCCAGCATCACGCCCAACATACTTTGGAGTTCTTGCTGGCGGCTGCCAGGCAAAAGGGCCACAATTGGGCGTTCGGAAAGTTGGTTTTGTGTTTTAAAATCGGGATTGGGCACAAAGGCAGCCAGTGCGTCCACAATGGGGTTTCCTACGTAATCAACGTCGTAGTGGTAGTGTTTAAAAAAAGCGGTCTCGAACGGAAAAATGGTAAATAATTTATCGACGTTGGCTTTTATTTTGAGGGCGCGACGTTGGTTCCAGGCCCACACCTTGGGCGAAATATAGTAGAAAACCCGCAGGCCGTGCAGCTTGGCAAAGGCGGCCATTCTGAGGTTGAAGCCCGGGTAGTCGATCAGTATGAGCACGTCTGGGGTGTAGGCGAGGAGGTCTGCTTGGCATTTTTTGAGCAGCCTACGGATTGTCCCGAGGTTTTTGACAACCTCCACAAAGCCCATAAAAGCAGTTTCGGAGTAGTCGGTTACGAGCGTCATTCCTTGGTCGGCCATTAAGCTGCCGCCCCAGCCCCTAAACTCGGCGGCGGGGTCGTTGTTTTTGATGCCCCGCAGCAGGTTGGCTCCGTGCATATCTCCCGACCGCTCGCCCGCTATGAGGTAGTATTTCATTCGCCGTAGTATTCTACAAAATTCTTTGGTGTCTCTACCAGTTTTAGGTAGTGCAAACGAGCATTTGGGGCGTACTCTTGGATTTTTGGGGCCAAAATGCGCCAAATTTCGATCACAATCACCTCACAGCTGGCCATTTTGCCCGTCATGAAGTCCACGTCTAAGTTCAAGTTTTTGTGATCTACTTTGTCTATAACCTCTGCTTTGATGATGTCTCCCAGTATTTTTAGGTCAATCACGAAGCCTGTTTGGGGGTCGGGCGTTCCTTTGACCGTTACGAAGAGGTCGAAATTATGGCCGTGAAAATTCGGATTGGCGCAGGGGCCAAAAGTCTCAAAATTCTTTTCGGCCGACCACCCGTAGTTCCACAGTTGGTGGGCAGCATTGAAATGTTCTTTTCTACTTACGTAAATCATTACGAATTATTTTTGGCAAAACTACAAACAATTTGCTTGCTGGCGTTCAGCATTGGCAGAAAATCACGGACAATACTGACCTTAAACCACCGCTAAATCTTCTTTTGTACGTGTTTGTTGCCCGGCCTCTGCCCCAATTGCAGGCAGGGGCTTTTTCTCCTCGGGGTTATACAACATTCCGGTGCAGAGGCAGTGCTTGCGTTCGGTGCGGGTAAGAATATCGAAATTAACGCAGCTCGAACATCCCTTCCAGAAGGCATCGTCGGCGGGTAGTTCGCTAAAAGTAACGGGTTCGTAGCCCAGGTCTGAGTTTATCTTCATAACGGCCAAGTTGGTTGTTATACCAATAATTTTGGCTTCGGGATATTTGCTTCTCGACAGCTCAAACGCCCGGGCTTTGATTTTTTTTGCGATGCCACTTTTGCGGTGGTGGGGGTGGACGATGAGCCCCGAGTTGGCCACAAACTTGCCGTGTTCCCACGTTTCGATGTAGCAAAAGCCCACCCAATCGTTTTGTGGCGTGGTGGCAATGATGGCTTTTCCCTCGCGCATTTTATCGATCAGGTAGTCTGGCGACCGCTTGGCGATGCCCGTTCCGCGTGCTTTTGCGCTTTCCTCCATTTGGTGGCAAATAACGGGCGCAAAAATAGTATCGGCTTCGTTTGCTATCCGAACAGTATAATCGCTGTCCGGTGTGTGGTGGTTGTGCATCGTTGTTGGTTGAAAAAACTACCCAAAACAGGCTCGCTGGCTGTTTGAGCGCGGATATATTTGGGTGTACCTGAAAAAAATAGAATGAATTGGGGTTTTGCGCACCCAAAGGCGGCAACAATATAGTTATGCCCTCACGGGCCTGAAACGGCGCAGCAGCCTCGGGAAAAACAGAGCAGTATGCGGAAACGAATTGGCCATTGGCTAACTTGGTTGAAACGAGAATGCAAAGTTTTTAAAATAATTGGCCTTTTGCAATTAATTTGAAATATATTTTTACCTTTAACAGACACACTTTTCCCGACGACGATGTCAATTTTGTCCGCTAACGACCTTGTTTATGGCTACATGAACGGCATATTTCCGATGGCCGATTCTGACACAACACTCTACTGGTATTCGCCAGACCCGCGCGCCATCATCCCGATCGATACCTATCAGTCGCCCAAATCTTTGCGTCCAGTGCTCAATAAAAAACGTTTTGAGGTGCGGATAAATACCAACTTTGAAGCCGTGATGCGCGGGTGCTCGGCCCCGCGCGAAGATGACGAAGGTACGTGGATATCGGAAGAAATAATCGAGGCCTACACCAAACTTCACGACATGGGATTTGCGCACAGTGTCGAAACGTACATTGACAACAGCTTGGTGGGCGGGTTGTACGGAGTGAGCATAGGAGCGGCTTTTTTTGGCGAATCCATGTTCCACCGCGTGAGCGATGCCTCCAAAGTGGCTTTTCATTACTTGATCGAAATACTAAGACAGCAGCAATTCGAGCTACTCGACACGCAGTTTTTGAATGATAATGTCAGGCGGTTTGGGGCCATAGAGATTAGTAAATCCGACTACATCAGGCGGCTCAAAAAGGCGGTTGGTAAACGCGTAAAATTTACGGACGGTAGCGCAGAACAATTCTCAAAAGTAGTTGCAGGGGCGGCCAGCCAGCACTAAGTCAGCGCTTTAGCGTGGCACAAAAATGAGCGGCGCTACCAAATTATTTTTGCATAGTTGGGCTTATTGGAACTGTACATTTTTTGAGTTTTCGATAAAAAAACGCCCTTCTTTTGCATTTTTAATACGTTTCCCATGAATAGTCAAGTTTTCAATCAATATGTTTTCTGCCAAATGATTGGCATCGTAGCCCGAAATGATGGAGTAAGGAAATTGCCCGTCGGACACGGCAATGTTTCGGAAAATAATGTTTTTGATGTACCCTCGGTTGGCGGCATATTGGGCTTTTTGCGCGTCGCTTACGGTCGATACCCCGTCCCAAGCACCGTGCATATACCGCTCCTTTCGCTCCGCGTCGGTGGCGAGGCGGTCGAGGCTGTATTGGGACAAAAATACGGCCAAGTCAATCAGTTTGTGCATGGCATCTTCGACGCGGATATTTTCGTAAAGTATGTTCTCGACCGTGGCATTGTCGCCGTTGTGGATGCTGAAAGCCGCCCCGCGCTCAACGTGAATGAGGTCGCAGTTGGTAAACTGCACGTTGCTCACTTTGCCGCAACGAAGTTCAAAACCAATTTCAAGGGCGTTGCCCCAGGGCATATTCCAAAAAACCGAATTTGTGATAGCAATATCGCTCATGTCGGGGCCTTGGGGAGCTTGGTGCGGGTATTTTTCGTCGCCACCCCAACATTTTAGCACAATGTTGTCGTCGTTGTTTCGGAAAAATGAATCGCTCACCCGCACGTGCGACGTTGCTACTAAATCGAGGCCGTCGGAGCCGTTGCGCCAACAAACTTGTTTTATATTATTGACATTTAGATACTTACAATTTTTAGGAACAACCGTCCAACCTGGGCTATTGAGCATGATAATACCTTCTATTTCAATATTTTCGCAGTTAGTGAGTTCAATCATGTGGGAATTAACGTAAGTGCCGTCCAGTATGCCTCGACCCTTGATTTTTACATTTTTGGCATCGTTGGCCACGATTGTGCCGCGCACAATTGCGCCGCCCGCAATGTAAATCGTTTCGTCAGAACGGAGCGTGATCGTTCCGACTTCGTGGACTTTGCCGCCCTCAAAGTATCGAACCTTGGGATCGTTGGGCGCGGGAAGGTTGATTTCGAGCGGTGCGGCAAACAAATACAACGGGCGGGTCATTTCGCCGTTGAGTTCAATGGAAAGATTACAGGGCTTATCAATCGAAAACTTGACGGTATGGCCACCAAACAACGGGGCGATGTTCAAGTTTTTGGGGCGCACATCTACCCATTTTACATCATTGGAACACGTGATTTCAATTTCTACCTTTCCTTGAAAACTGAAATAAGCAAGTGATGAAACATCATTTTGATAAACAAATAGTGGTTTGCCATTCGCTTTTACCTGATAAAACTCAGACGGGCGAAGGGTATCGGGGACGTTGTAGGTAACGAGCTGCTGGGCATGGGCTGCACTAAAAAAAATGGACAGCAGCAGTAGAGTTGGGCTAAATAAGGATTTCATAGACTTGGTTTTTACAGTTCAGGAAATATGTTAAGGCGGTTGTATTTTATGTGCATCTTTTGTAAATAACTATTTTCTCATCAATACTTTTCTAACAAACCGCTGGCCTTTGGCATTTCCTGAAATAAAATACGTTGCATCGGGCAACTCGGGTAGCTGGATTTGAACTTTATCGGTTGAGATGTGTACCACTTTCACCGAAATTTCTTGCCCCGCCAAGTTTGTAACATGAAAATCAAACTGCTGCAAGTCATTGCCTTTCAAAACTATGATACCCGTTGTAGGATTTGGATAAACTTCGATTTGGACATCTTCCAAAAGACTATTGGCCAAAATAACCTCTTCTTTTTTTAGAAATAATTCAATGTTATCTGCAAAAAAAGACACATTCTTGTCATTTTTCCAGATAAAAATACTCACATCTGAAATACCTTGGGGCAACGTAAACTCCTTTCGTTTCTGGACGTAGTTCGTTTCGGTAAAATTTAAGACTTCAAACTGAGTTTTGCCGCTGGCATCTTTGTACTGCACCCCCAAATCGGTTGTGCCAGTTGGAACAATGCTGTTTTTGCCCCAAGCCTGCACCACGTACGTTTCGCCTGGCGTGAGGTAAATGGGCTGCCCGCAGCCACCACCCGCAGCGGCACTTGCCACTTTTACGTTGTTGTTGCCATCTTTGGCATTTGTCGAATTTTTTTCTACTTCGGCATTTCCCCAGTTTATCCACTCATCAAAATTTTTCTCAAAACTACCGTTCAACATCCAAAGTGCTTTTAGCTCAAAGTCGGGGCTGTTGGGTTTGAGTTCGTCTCGGTTGTATTTCCAAATTAGATTGCCCACAAACGACAAATTTCTGGGTATTGTGCCGTCCTTCGGGTCGATTTCCCACGCACCACCACGTGCCGTATTTTGGGTAAGAGCATGAGCATCTGTCCCGTCCCAATGCCAGACAATATTGCCGACTTTCCATTTCAACAAAAGGCTAAACATTTGAGCAGCAATGCTTTTAGCGTACCCGTTTGAAGAGCCATATTCGCCAATGTGAACGGAAAATTTGCGATTTTTTGCTTCTTCAAACAACTTTGCCAGGCGGTTTTGACCATAAATCCACTCGGAATACATGTGGACAGAAAAGCAAATATTCTGGTAGTTTTTGGTAAAATATTCGGCATACGTCAAGATACCGCTGTTTGTAGTACCGTCTCTCAAACCGCTTGCTTGCCCAAATCCGTGTTCGTCCAACACAATAATGTTGTTTGCCCCCGTTGCCCTAATGGCTTTCACGATGGTTTCGTGGGTGGTTTTCCAGCGTTCATCAACTTTGGGGCCATTGCCTGGCTCGTTCATAATATTAAACCAAACGTAAGGATTACTTTTGAAGCGATTTGCCAAATCAATCCACCAAGTTTTTAGGTTTTCTAACTCGGCACCCTCGGGGTATTTACCCGTAAAATCGTGATTTTCGAGTTGTACCACCACTCTACGGGGTGTAAAGGCACTCACGATAGCCTCAAAGTTTGGGTTGTTGTTCGGAAAAGTATTTTTCAAACTTGGAACACAGTTTACCCGCACCGTATTGAATTTCCAAGTATTGATAATCAAGTCTGCATCAGGTATCGTTGGGCGATTCCAAGGCCAATGCGGGCCGTTTACATTCGTGCCTTTTATGATAAACTCCTGACCTGTGGGGTCAAGTATTTTATCATTTTGAACGGTAAAATTCTGGGCTTTACATATCGAAACAACAACCAGAAATAAAATAATTATGATGTGCTTTTTCATGTGCTTGTTTATTTTAGCGTTACATTGTTTACGTAGGAATGAGTTTTTAATTATTGACGGGGCGGCAGCGCGGTGACTAAATAATGCCTGACAATCAGCTATTTGTAATTTAAAATACAGCTACTTACTTATTTTACGTTCCTTAGAAATTAAAGCTGATACTGTTGCTGCCGGAACGTTTAGGCAATGGCAAGCGTTCTTACCAAGCAAAACAAAACGAGCAATCGGATTTTCATTGTTGTTATTTTTGTTCGCAAACCAACATCGTTATGGAGTAGGCGGGCAAGGTAAGGTCGGTGGTTGCTGTCCCCGCTTGGTTGTCCAATACTTTATCCCAAGTGGGGGCTTTGTCCTCGGGCGATGTTCCCTTTAATTCCCATTTATTGAATTTAAAACTACTCAAAAAATTAACCGTACTTATTTTCACTTTTTGGGTAGCAGTTTCCTTATTGAGCACAAATATGTGCAAACGTTTGGTGGCATTGTCGTAAGATGCGTAGCACTTTACGTTGCCCGATGCGGTGGTTCTGACCATTGTTTTAAGCAAATTATTGCCCAATATACCCAATCCCAAACCCGTGGCGTTCAGTTGCCCGTTGGCTTGCAGGGCATCAAACAACTCTTGTGGTTTGGTTGCGTTTTCAATCCATCGGGTGTTCCAAAGGCAAGCGGTGTACAGTTTTGGTTTTAAGATAGCCTCCGACAGCATCTCAAAATTGCACAAAGCATGCCCTAAGTTGTTGTTGTTTGGCCAAGTTTTGTTTACAAAATCAATGCTATTATACTCGGTTTCTATCACGCCAATTCGGCTTCGGTCGGCATCGTTGGCGGCTCTGCTTATGGCGGCAATGGCCAAATCGGTTTCGGCATTCAGGCTACCCGTATTGGTTCGGTACTTATCGTAAGACGAAATATTGGCCTGCGGATAATTGCTGATGCCCAAAAAATCTATTTTTGAGGCGGCGGGGCTGTTGAGTAGTGCGGGCCACCAATCGGGCTTGCCGTTCACCACAATTTTGATGGTGGGGTCAATGCTTCGCATGGCATCGGCAAACTCCACCACATCAAGTGCGTATTGGGCTGGCGTAGTAAAACCGTTGTAACTGTCTTTTAAAAACGATTCGTTGCCAATCATCCACAGTTTAATGCCGTGTTTTTTCGTGATGTTGGCGTAGCGCACCCATTCTTTGGCGTTGGTGAGCAACTGCTCTTTGGTGGGTTTGGGGCCACAAACCCAGGGCGAATACATGGCATCGTAGGCAACCACAATGAGCGGTTTGCTGCCCGTTTGGTTGCAAACCAGCATCATTTCATCAAAATCTAAGACTTCACTTTTGGCGGTTTGGTCGGCATTAAAAAACCGCCCGTCGGGAGTTGGAAAGGTACAAAAAGCCGTTTTTGGGGCGGCAGAAGCGTAGGGTGGAGAAGAAAAATAATAGTTGTCCGATTTTTCGCCGCCTGGATAACGCAGTATTTTTGCCCCCATTTGTTTCAAACCTTGGCCCGTTTTTTCGTGGGTATTGCCTGGCACCACGGCATCGTCCATCAAATAATTTATGTTGATACCCACTTCATCGCCCGATAGTGTTCGCACCACCTCATTTACATCAACAGTAATGGGTATGACGGGTGCTTCAATTACGGGTGTTACGGGTTGGCTCGGGTCGTTTTTAGCACAACTTAAATGAGTGAGAACAAAAATTATTAAAAATAATTGACGGGTATTTTTCACGATAAATGTGGCGTTTGGGCAAATGGCCGACACCAGGGCTCGCGGCAAGGTGATGAGTTCAGACATAAACAAACAATTTTATAATTTCGGAAAAACCCAAGGTTTGCGGTACGTGGGGGTAATGAGGGCATTGGCGGCCTTGTTTTTACCAAAAGACTGTTGCGCTTCGTTCCATACCAACCGTGAATTGGTGCGCAAAGCGATGTTGCCTAAATGAGCATACATAGCCACCAGCCTTCCGTTTTCGATGGGGCAATTTGGCTCTTTTTTGTTCCTGATGCAGTCCAACCAATTTTCCACGTGCTTGTCATGCGACTCTTCAATGCCTTTTCTTTGGGTGGTTATGGCCTGTATGTTGGACTTGTTTTTGTTTTCTTCCGCAAACAACTCCCAACCCGAACGGTCAATGACCAGCGTAGCGTCATTGCACACAAAAGCCAGTCCATAACTACGCCCGTAAGGTCCCGTTTGAGTACCCGCAGTATGTTCCCACGAAATGGTATAATCGGGCAATTGGTACAAAACGCTCATGGTATCGAAGGTTTCGTGCATGAAATCGGGTGAATAAAAGTTTCCACCCGTTGCTGCTACCGTTTGTGGAGCTGTTTTGATATTTTTTGCCCAAAGTGCAATGTCAATCAAATGAGCTCCCCAGTCGGTCATAAGTCCACCGCCGTAATCCCAAAAAAACCGCCAAGATCCGTGGTGTCGGGCAGGATTGTATGCACGCAGTGGCGCAGGGCCGAGCCATTTTTCAAAATCTATTCCCGCAGGAATTGCCACATCAGGCGTTTGGGGCCTGCCAATGGCGTAGTTGAAATTTGCCCAACAATTTACTTTCCGCAAAGTGCCGATTTCCCCCGACTGAATCAAGCTAATAGCCGTTTGCCAGTGCGCACCACTGCGTTGCTGCTGCCCAACTTGCACAATACGATTGTACTGCCGAGTGGCTTTGACCATGACATTGCACTCCGCAATCGAATTGGCAAGCGGCTTTTCTACGTACACATCTTTGCCCGCCTGACACGCCTCCACAAAAGGCAAACAATGCCAATGGTCGGGCGTACCAATGACAACCGCATCAATGTCTTTATTGTCTAAAAGTCGGCGGTAGTCGTTGGTTGTTTGCGGTTTTTTGCCCGTTTTTTTGAAAACCTCCTCGGCACGTTTGGCGGCAATGTTGTCGTCAATATCGCAAATCATGGCGCATTCAACATTGGGTTGATTAAGGGCATGATTCATAATGACGTTGCCCATATTATTGCACCCAATTACCCCAATAACAATTTTTTCGTTGGCAGAAATGCGGGTCGTATTTCGGGCATAACTTTCTGAAATAAATGCCCCTGCTGCCAACGAAAGTTGAGAACTTTGTTGGATAAATTTTCTTCTGTTCATGTTTAGAAAAGGGTTTGAGTACACTACTTTGTTACTTCGATTTGATGACCCGACTGCGTTAGCTTCAATACGCCGCCTTTGTCAAGTGGTTGCCAATTCCAGCCTTGATTTTCCTTGACTATTTTTCCCGACACTTGTACTTTTGTTGGCTTTTTCATCAATCGAAACCAGATATTTCCAGTATCATCGTAAGTTTGCAAACTGATTTTATTGGCTTGATAATCAATCTTTTGGACGCTTGATGTGCTTCGCAAAACGGCATCTTGGTGTACCCATTCAGGAACGGCGGCCATGCCATCCATAAAATGCTTGATGTAGTCGCTGTACCCGTCAGAAAACCAACTACTTGGCCATGTATTGCCTACCCTAACCACACCGTTGGTATCGGTGATATATGTGGCATTGTTGAAATACCTAAAAGCCTTTTCTTTGTAATTTACGTCACCCGAATATGCGTACCACAACGCACAAACCGAGGCAAAACGGGCCGTATGGCTTCCCATTGGCACATAACAAAAGGTTTGTTCTTTGATGGCATCTTGTCCGTAGGTACCAAAAACACTTTCCACATAATGAAGCAAAGCGGGTACATTTCGATTCATGTTGGGGTCAAGACCAGGGTTTTTGATTAAGTACCGGGCCGTTTCCATGGGGCTCACCTGATTGCGATTGCTTCGGTCGGGGTCGTTGGGAATATCTTCAAAATAGTTTGTCCAAATGTAGGTGTACATCGGGCCGTTTCTCGAAAAAAGCCAATCCCACGCAATTTTACGGGCTTTTTGGTATTCCTTTATTTGGTTAGCAGATACATTTATCTTTTTTGAAGTCCGTAACAGTTCGTCAAACAATCGGATGGGTTCAATCACGTTGGCACAATATTCGTCCTGCACAAAGCCAGTGCGGGCATTGACCCGAAAGGGCCAAGGAGATTTTTTGGTATTTACTTCGCCAAAGTTTTCCAAATTTCCCCCGACTGCTCTTACATTTTTTGCCAAAGCGTCGGCACAATCGAAAGCTGCTTTTAAATATTTTTCGTCGTTCGTTACCTGATAAAATTTCAGATAGGCGTAGCCCAGTTCGCCTATTTTGTCGGGTTCTATTCCATGAAGGCCATCGCCGCGCATTCCGTCATTTTCCCAGCGGGTAGCCCCGTTATATGTTTTTTCAAACGGGTCGCTACTGGCGTAAGGTACTTTGGCATACATGAAATTGGCGGGTGTCGTGCCGTTATCAAGCTGATAATCAAGCATTTCCTTTACTACCTTCACGTAGGCTTCATCGCCCGAAAACACCCGATAATCAAGCACCAAACTTTGCACCATGCCCGCATAAGTCATGGCGGGGTTGTGCATCCAGCCCTCGTTGGCACGCCCTTCCGAAAACTTTTTCTGCCCCACCAAATGTGGCCCGCTGAAGCAGCAAGTAACCAAATAAGATTTCAGGCCCGTGGCCGAGTCAAGCGGTGTCCCCGATTTAATAAATTCAGCCGCTAATTTGCTAACGTGGGCGTAAGCGGCTCCTGGGACTTGGGGCGCGTGCCATGCCAATATTTTGCCCGAACCATCTTTGATGATTTTGTGCATACCATAGTTTTCGGCGTTGCTCGGGACAACAATTTGAGCCATGCCCTGCGGACGAAAAACGAGCCAAAACGATACAGTTAAGATACCAACGAACAACAATTTACGCATGATTTAAGGATTTTTTAGGTGAACAGAAGACTTCCTATACTCCGAAACGGTGATAATTATTGTACCCAATAGAACCAACAAACCCCCAATGATTGACCAAAAACCGAGGCTTTCGTTTAGCCAAATAATGGCAATGGGTAGCGCGAAAATAGCAATTAGAAAATTAGAAAAAGCAACTTGTATGGCCTCAAGGTGTTTTAATGCCTTGAAAAACAGCAACATAGACAAGAAATTGTGAAAAACAGTGAGCAAGCCCAAGCCTATCCAAGTATTGCTTGTAAAGTGGGGAATGGTACTAAAAATTGATTTTTCGTAGTACCAAACAAAAGGGGCGAGCAAGACCACCATGAAAATATAGGTATAAAAAAGCATTTCCATTTCGGTATAGTCTTGGGCAATTTTTTTACAGTAAGTATTGTAAAAACCACTTCCCAAAACACCCGACAGAATCAGCAAATTGCCCAGCAAATACTGCATACTAAAATTGACGCTCAAAATATCTTTGAGTGAACAAAGCACCACGCCCGCCATGGCAATAATGAAACTCAACCAACGGGTTGAAGTCATTTTTTCTTGCAATAAAAGTACCGCCAAAAGTGCCGAAACAATGGGCAAACTCATGTTGATGAGGGCGGCATTGCTGGCGGTGGACTGTTGTGTGCCAAAGGTCATCAGTACTTGCGCAGGAAATTGACCTACCAGTGCCAGCATCGCAAATACCTTTAAATCAGACAGTTTGCGATTTTTATTGGTTTTTACGGTTTTCCAAACAAAAGGCAACATGAACAAGGCTGCCAAGAGCATCGGAATAAATACCGTGGCAAATGCCCCAACCTGGTCTTGCACCAGTTTGATACAAGTAAATTGCAACGCCCACATCAGATTACAGGCAAAAAGTGCCGCCCAAGATACTCCGCCAGTCTCAATGAATGCCTTATTTTGTGCCATGGTTTACATTTCTTGTAATACTTCTCTGGTGAGTTCTAAGGTTTTGGCAATGTCTTCGTGGCTATGCGAATAACTCACCGAGCCTTGTTTGCAAGCAATCGGAATGTGGTATACACCCTTGTTAATCAAGGCTTTGCGATAGGCTATATCATGGGCGAAGTTTGTGTTTTCAAGAATATCATGTAAATCTGTTGGGGCTTTTTCAGAAAAATAGACACAAAATGCCGAGGCATTATTGACAATAGAAACGGCCATGCCTTTTTCTTGGAAAAGCGTTTTTAACCCGTCATAAAGCTGGTTACTTACGGCGGTAATGTGTTCATAAACAGCGGGTTTTTTCAGTATTTCGAGCGTGGCGATGGCGGCGGCCGTATTGACGGGGTGGGCGTTGTACGTACCCGCAATCAACACTTTTTTGGCTGGTTCGGGGTGGTCAAATTGCTCCATAATTTCGCGTTTACCGCCAATAATTCCGAGCGGATAACCATTTGCCACGGCTTTACCAAAGACCGACAAGTGCGGCGTTAGTCCTTCTTTTGCCTGATAACCACCAAGTTGAGTGCGGAATCCCGTTTTTACTTCATCAAAAATACAGACCGTACCGTTGGCTTCGCAAAGTTCAATCAGGCCTTTCAAATAACCAGCTTTGGGTAGCACCACGCCCACGTTTTGCATGGCGGGTTCCATCAACACGCAGGCCACGGGGTTGCGTTTCATCACGTATTCGATTGATTCTAAATCGTTGAAATTGACCAAATGCACGCGGCGTTTTGTACCGTCGGGAATACCCGCCGACAGCGTCACAAAAGGGTATTCGCCTGGACTTACGCGCTTGCCAACTTGGGCCAAACTGGGCATTACCGCCCGTGAAACCTCATTGTGCCAACCATTGTAGCCGCCAATCATCATGATTACGTCTTCGCGCCCCGTGTAAGCCCTGCTCAAACGTATGGCGTGGGCGGTAGCTTCGCTGCCCGTGTTGGATACTTGAATGAGTTCGAGCGACGGAATCAATTCGCACATTAGCTTGGCCAATTGGATTTCCATGGCATTGGTGCCACTTCCGTAAAGTGATCGTTCGTCTCTAATGCTCTGAATTACAGCGTCATTGACGGCATCGAAGTTGTGCCCGAGCAAATAAGGCGCAAACGAAGCGTGGTAATCAATGTATTCTTTTCCATCAATGTCATGGAGTTTACTGCCTTTGGCTCGGTCAAAAACGATGGCAGGATTTACTTTTCTGTTCAGTGAAACCACCCCGCCCGCAATGTATTTGGCGGCCTCGATGTTGTATTTGTCAAAAGAATGAGAAGTTTGAGTATAGCTCATGGTTTGTATTTTAAGTGGTACAATTCAAATAAACGCTCAATTATAACCCAACCTGTATTCTTTGCCTCAGCACCTGCAAAGGCATCGAATTGGTGCCAATGAGCCAAACGGGCTGCTTTGCCAGATTAAATTTTACCAATGATTTCATGTCGCCTCGGAGGTGAATTCCACTTTGATTGGGCGTTAGGGCTCTGAAAACACCACGGCCATTGCCCAGCATCAGTAATCCACAAGAAGCGTCGTTTCGGCCCGTCAAATAATCGGGTGCAAAAGTATTGCCAACGGCCACAATGTCTAAGTTTTGGTCGTTGTTTACGTCACCAATCCAAGCATCGGTCAAAGTAGAAAACTGGGCTAAAATGGGTAACGCAGTTAATGTAAAAGTATTGTTTTGTGTATTCTCTAAATAACTGGAAGCCAAATAATTGGCACTGTATTTGGCCGTAATTTCTTTTTCCGAAAATAGTTCGGAGAGTTGCGCTTCGGCGAATTGGCCGTAGGTAAGAAACTTTTTTTTGAGCAACGGAAATCGGCTTACGAGTGGGTCGCGGCCCGCCAGCGGGTATTCTTTGCCGTCGTTGAAATAGCCCATTACGGGTTGAGTTTCACTCCCAAAAAGCACGGTATAGACCGACACTGGCTGCTGGGGCGACACGTTGAGTTTGTTGTTTAGTCCCCAGTTGCCTACTACAAAATCGTCGTCGCCGTCGCGGTCAAAATCGCCCGCTTTTATGCAACTCCAAAGTCCCGTTTGGGGCGAAGTGTAGCTTTTTCGCAGTTGCCCTTTGTTGTTCTGAAACACCGTAATGGGCATGTATTCGCCCACCACTACCAAGTCAGGCCAGCCGTCGCGGTTGGTATCCGACCACACTGCGTCCGTTACCATTCCTACGTGTTGTAGCTCAGGGGCAAGCGTGGCGGTGGCGTTCTCGAAGGTGCCGCGCCCGTCGTTTCTGAACAAAAAACTTTCGGGTATTTGTGGGTATTGGTTGGGTACTACGCGCCCACCCACGAACAAATCTAAATCGCCATCTTGGTCAAAATCAACTGCTTGCACGCATTTTCCGCTGGCATATTCAACGGGAATGGCCTGTTTTTGGCGCGTAAAATTCCCCTTACCATCGTTGAAATAAAGCCTGTCTTGATAGGCTGCCGTGAGCGGGTTGTACTCGTTGCCGCCGCTCACCACGTACAGATCGAGGTCTTTGTCGCCGTCGGCATCAAAAAACAAACCTTGTTGGTCTTCAAAACCAGGGTCTGGCATTTGTCGGGTTTCAAAACGTCCATTTGGTAGTTGCAAAAACAATTTCCCAGCTACTTTGGCAGAGCCGCCTATCCAAATGTCTTGCAGGCCGTCGGCGTTTACGTCGTCCACCGCCAACATCGGGCCATTTTGCGAGAAGCGATAAGGCAGTAGCGGCTCGTTGTTAAAATCTTCGTACTCGTTTTCTTGGTGGCTAAAATCAAGTTTTTCGAGGCCATTTTGAGTTAAAAATAGGGCAGGCAATTGCGCTATTGCATTTCTACCAAAACTAAAATCGTTGGTTTTTTCGCGGGCTTGTTGTTGTTCTATGACCAACGTTTGGTTGGCTTTTTGAGCCAGTAGCCGCTGAAATTGACCATTGGGCCAAACAATTTCTACGGTGTCGGCCAGCGTAGCCTTGCCCAATCCAAAATGAATAAACGGCTCTTGACTGGACTGAAACCCACGGTACGGGTTGTACTCGCCAAACTGCGCCGCGTTGCCACTTTTTACCCGAATTTTAGTGCCAAGTACATTTGTGCCCAATAGTTTTATTCTCAAAAAATTGTTCTTTATTTTTTGGGTCTCACTTCGATTCAGATGCAACGAGGCAGGAGCGTTGAGGTTGTTGGTGATAATATCTAAGTCGCCGTCGTTGTCTAAATCGGCATAAACTGCCCCGTTGCTAAATCCACGTTTATCAAGTCCCCAGAGTTTACTTTGGTCGCTAAAAGTCAGGCGCTCACCGTTGTTTTTAAACGCGAAATTGGGCTTATCCACGGGGTCAAGTTCTTCTACTTTTTTGAGTAATCGCTCGCGCACGACCTCGTAGCGCATATCGCCCATTTGGGCCTCAGCATCTCTAAAAGCTGCAAAATCGTTGTTGGTAACGTCTTTGGGAATACCATTGGTGATGTAAATATCCTTCCAGCCGTCGTTGTCCAAATCGGCAAATAGGGCACTCCAGCTCCAATCGGTTTTGTGGATTCCAGCCAGTTGCCCTATTTCGCTAAAACTGCCGTCGCCATTGTTGATTTGCAGCATATTACGGGCATATTGCGGCAAATAATCGCGCTGCAAAGACAACTTAAAAAGCTCATTGCTGGTGCCAATCCCCATCAGTTTTTGCCGTTTGTTGTCGTCGGGCATCATGTCCACGGTCAATATGTCGGGATAAAAGTCATTGTTAAAATCGGCCACGTCGCAGCCCATCGAAAAGCGGGAAGTGTGGCGTAGGTAGTCGTGGGCACGTTCCGAAAACGTCCCGTTTTGGTTGTTGATATACAGCAACTCGTCGTAGGCAAAGTCGTTGGCCACGTAAATATCGGGCCAACCGTCGGCGTTTATATCGCTGATGGCCACGCCCAAGCCAAAGCCTTCGTGGACGATGCCTGCCGCGAGGGTTACATCGGTAAAATGGCCTTTGCCATCGTTTTGATACAACTTGTCATTGCTGGCCGACGCGCCGTTGGCAGTTTTTGGTTTGGGATAATTGGGGTTTATCTTTTCGTGAAAGTGCGTGAGTAAATACAAGTCAGCATCGCCATCTTTGTCGTAGTCCAAAAAAGCGGCGTGGGTAGAAAATCCCGTAAAGTTTACGCCTGCCACTTGGGCTTTTTCGGTAAAGTGAATGTTGCCATCGGGTTGCCGCCCGTCGTTCATAAAGAGTTGGTTGGGCGTATTTTTGAGTCCCGCGTGGCAAACGTACAAATCAGGCCAGCCGTCGGCGTTCACATCGGCCACGGCTACGCCCGTGCACCAGTCTTTGGTTTGGAGTCCCGCTTTGGCCGTAGCGTCTTCAAAGTGTAGCGCCGTGCTTATTTTTAAGTCGGTTTTGTTGAGGTAAAGTTTACCCGAAACTTGATTTCCCGAAAAATACAAATCGGTGCGGCCATCGTTGTCAAAGTCAGCGGCGGCAACGCCCGCACCCATGTAAAAATAATCGTATTCGAGAATATTGTCAGCCGTGGCGGGTTGCAATTTGTTTTCAAAACCAATTCCCGTTTCATTTTGGTTCAATAATTCAAACAAGGTTGAATCGCCCTTTTGGCAAGACGAGAAGAATAGGCAAATGAACCAGCAATGAAATATGGTTTTAAACATGAAACGTTTGGTGATGATAGATGAAGGATATTTACTATTGGAAAAGGCAAAATTCAGGGGTAAATTTTTGTGAAAATTTACCCCTGAAAAAACAAAGATATGGAATTTTAAAACCGTTTAGTATCCCGGGTTTTGTACCAGTGCTTTGTTGATGTCTAACTCAGCCTGCGGAATCGGGAAAAGTACTTGGAACGGTTTCAAGGCGCGTCCGTATTCTTTTCTCAAGAAGTCAGCGGCTCTACCCGTTCTGGTAAGCTGGTACCAATTGTTGTACTCGCACACCGTTTCGACGCGCCGCTCTTGCATGATATCGTCCATGCACTGCGCTTTCGTTCCTACGACCTTGGCCGCCAATCCTGCCCTCGCCCTTACGCGGTTGATGTGCGTGTAAGCATCGGCGGTTTTGCCCAGTTCGTTCTGAATTTCGGCATAATTGAGCAATACTTCCGCAAAACGCAACTGCTTCAAATTGATCAAGCTGTGGTCGTTTGTATTGGGTCCTTGCCACCATTTGGTAAAGCAATAGCCCGTAGTTGTCCATTTTTTCTCCATTTTAAAGCCAAAATAAGCAGGGTCGCCTTCGACCAAAATTTGGGCTTGGCGGCGTTTGTCGTTCTTTTCAAAAGCCTTCACAATTTGGTCGGTCGGCAGTTGGTTTCCCCAACCACCATAAGGCGCGTACTCCTCACCGATGCCCCTTGGAGCAAGGTGCTGGGGGAAGTAATGGCCGTTGCGGCTGGGGCCCCAGCCCAATTGTGAGTCGCGGTATTGTACTTCAAATACCGTTTCTTCGTTGTTTTCATTTTCTTGAGCAAACGATTTCTTGTAGTCGGGCACCAAGTTATAGGTTCCAACTGCCACTAAGTCTTCGGAGGCTTTGGCGGCCTTTGCCCAATCTTTGACGTACATTTGGGCGTAGGCCAAATAGCCCAGCGCCGCTCCTTTTGTAGCGCGGCCTAAGTTTGCATCGTCGTATTTGGCGGGCAGTGCGGCGGCGGCATCGGTCAAGTCCTTGATTACTTGCTGCCATATTTGCTCAACGGGGGCTTTTGCTACGTCAATTGCCGAATTAGCCGATTGTTCGTCCGTAATAAGTGGCACACCACCAAACATCCGCGCCAAGTTGAAATAAGCAAATCCGCGCAAAAACTTAGCCTCGCCCGATAGGCGTTGCTTCATTGGGGCAGATATTTCGCCAGCGGCGGCTTTCTCTATGCGCGACACTACCAAATTTGACCGCGTGATAATTTGATAACAGGCCGACCACGAGTTGCGAAACTCTCCGTTTGTGGCCAAGAAGTTTAGTGCCTCTATGCTAAAAAAGTCGTTGTTTTCGTTGGGTTTAACGTCGCCAGTAGGAATATTGGCCAGCACAAACCAAGGGAAACTTGCTCCGTCCCATTGCAACGAAAAGTAGGCTGCGTTTACGCCTGATTCAAAATCCTTGTCGTTTTTCCAGTAAGCGGCATCGGTGATGGCGTTTTGGGGAACTGTTTCCAAAAATTGGTCGCCACAACTATACGCAACTGCTATTCCAAAAATGGAGGCCAATAAAATTTTGATTTTTTTAAATTGTTTCATTTTCGTGTTGTTTTAGAAGTTAGAAACTGACGTTGATTCCACCCATGAAGACCTTTGCAACAGGATAGCGCCCCTGGTCAGTACCAGTATTGAGTGCATCTTGATTGCGGCTACCTACTTCGGGATCAAAACCTGAATATTTGGTGATGGTAAATAAATTTTGGGCTGCCAGATAAATCCGCACGCGGTCGGAGCCAATTTTTTGTGAGAGCGAAACGGGCAGCGTATAGCCGATCTGAATGTTTCGCGCCCGCACAAAGCCCCCATCTTCTACGTAGGCATCGGAGAAACGGTTGTTGTCTGAACTTGTAAAATAGGCCACGCGCGGCATGGTGTTGCTGGTGCCTGGTCCTGTCCAGCGGTTCATCATTTCTTGTGACACATTCTGCACGCCCTGTCCGTTATAATTACGGATGTCGTACAAAAATCTCCGCGTGTTGTTTGCAATTTTGTTGCCTGCTTGTCCTTGCAACAAAATACTTACGTCAAACCCCTTATAACTGGCTCTGAGTGTGCCCCCAAAAATCAAAGTAGGGAGCCCACTACCCAAATTAACGCGGTCATTGCCATCAATCAGGGTATCACCGTTGCTGTTCAGGTAGCGGCGGTCGCCTGGCACAACCGTATCTTTCATGCGCGAAGCGTCTATTTCTTGCTGGTTCTGAAAAATTCCATCGGTCTTGAATCCCCAGAAATAGGCAATTGATTCACCAACCTCGGTGCGGGTGGCAGCGTTGTTTTGTCCTTCATTAAAACCCCGCACAATCGGTCTTCCGCCATCGCCAAGCGATGTTACGGTGTTTTTAAGGGTAGCAAAATTCACGTCGGCACTCCACTTAAACAAGCCCGCGTTTTGGCGGTAGCCAATGGCCAGTTCTATGCCACTGTTTTTCATGCCACCGGCATTTCGCAGGATACTATTGCCTGGGGCTCCCAACGAAATAGGCACGGGAATATTTACCAGCATATCGGTGGTTTCGCGGCTGTAGTAGTCGGCAGTGATGTTTATTTTTCCATTTAACAAAGAAGCATCAAAACCAATATCCATTTGCGTAGTAGCTTCCCACTTGATACCCGGGTTGGCCAAACTTTCTACTCTTATACCTCCCGCTGCTGCTTGGCCACCCGCTCCGAGCGAATATTCTACTTCGTTTGAAGACAACGTGTTTAAATACTGGAAGTTAGGAATACCCTGGTTTCCCAACTTACCCCAACTGGCGCGAAGTTTAAGGTCGGAAATAAACGAGATACCCTTCATAAAGTTCTCTTGCGAAATGCGCCAGCCTGCTGATAATGAGGGAAATACGCCAAAACGATTTTCTGGCCCAAAATTTACCGAGCCGTCGCGCCGCACGTTGAACTGAAACAGGTATTTGTCGTCGTAGGCATAGGTAATGCGACCTAAGTAAGACAGCAAGGCAAAGTCGCCCGCGCCATTTCCAACGTTGCGATTGGCCTGCAATGCAAAGCCAAAGTTACGGACGTTGGGGTTGGCAAACGTATTGGCACTACCACCCAAACCAGTGTTAGCTCCTTTCAAGGCATCAATACCCGCGAGGGCAGTTAGGTTATGTTTGCCAAAAGTTTTGCTGTAATTCAAGGTATTTATCCAGTTCCAAGAATAAGACCGGTCCATGTTTTCGCTGGCCTCATCGCGGGTGGTATTCCCAAAAATATTGGCTCGGATGTGCGGTATGTAAGACTTGCCGCCACCGCTGCCAAGCTCTATTCCAATGCTGCTCCGAAAATTAAGCCCTTTGATGAGTTCGTATTCGCCAAACAACGTACCCAATATGCGCAGATTAACCGATTCGTTTTCGCGTACTTGGGTGCCATAAATGGGATTGTACAACTGCCGTGGATAAAAACGCGGCTCGGTAGTAAGCGGAAAGTGCGCATAACCACCCAAGCCAAACACGGTGGGGCTTTGTGGGCCGTCTTCCGCAAAAATAGGCTGCATCGGGTGCATCTGAAAAGCCGTTTGGAGCATGCCATTAAAGGTGCTGTTGTCAGTAGGGACACTCCGCTTGTTCTCGCGCGAGATGTTGATACTGTGACCAAACTTGGCACGGCTGTTGAGCTGATAGTCGCTGTTGATGCGCCCCGTAAAGCGGTCATACTTGGAGTTTACAATCAAGCCGTCTTGCCGAAAGTACCCAAACGATGCCGAAGTTCTCGATTTGGCTGTACCGCCACTTATCGTAACATTATAACTGTGAACGGGCGAGTTTTGAAAAATAGCACCTTGCCAGTCATAATTGGGCAATGAGGCAGGATTTGCCCAAAGCGGATTTAGCGGATTATTTTTGGGGACATTGGCACGTGGATCGTTGTTAGAATTGACGACCGACTCGTTGGCCAGCGTAGCAAAATCACGGCTATTTAAGATGTCAATTTTGCGAGCAGGGCCTTGTACACCCACAAAAGCATCTACTTCTACGCGGGTTTTTCCTTCTTTTCCACGCTTGGTTGTAACAATTACCACGCCGTTTGCCCCGCGCGAGCCGTAGATAGAGGCCGAAGCCGCATCTTTTAGTATTTCAATGGACTCGATGTCGTTGGGATTGATGGCATTGAGGCTGCCAGTGGGCAAGCCGTCAATTATATAGAGCGGCTCATTTGAACCAATCGTACCCACGCCCCTGATTCTGACAGACACACTGCCGCCAGGTTCACCCGAGTTTTGGGTGACCTGCACACCAGCGGCCTTGCCTTGCATGGCTTGGTCTAAGCCCGTCAGTGGCATTCCTTTTATCTCTTCGGCCTTTACCTGCGACACCGACCCTGTTAGATCACGTTTCTTTTGCGTGCCATAACCTACCACTACCACCTCGCCGAGCGACTTGGTATCTATCGCAAGCATCATATTAATCTGGCTGCGACTGCCCACCGTTACCTCTTGCGACAAATACCCGATGAACGAAAACACCAATTGCGCTTCGGTGTTTGGTACGTCAATTTTATACCTGCCGTTTTGGTCGGTGGTGGTACCTTTGGTCGTTTTTTTCAATAGAATACTCACACCGGGCAAAGCCGTGCCGTTTTCGTCAGTTACAGTACCCGACACCGAAATGTCTATTGGAGCCACTGCGCCTATTTCATTGGTCAAGTAAACCTCACTTTTCTCAAAAATAGCGGTGGTTTTTTCGGCCACTGGATTAAGAATAATCTGCCCTTCCACAATCCGATAACTAATTTTTAACGGTGCAAGTACTGTCTGTAGCACATCAGAAAGTTTTTGCCCATTGGCATTCACAGACAGGCGGCGGTCGGCTTTGATGGCCTTGGAGCTATACACAAATTGCACTTCGGTCTGCTGCTCTATGGCGTTGAGCACCGCGCGTAATTTGACATCTTCCACTTTTAGGTTGATGGTCTTGTTGAGAAACTCTTGCGCTTTTCCGTCGAAAGCGAAGGATATTTCCGTAAAAAAGACAACCAACATGAGTTGTACGACTGATATTCGCATGATTTTTAGCAGTAACGTACTGGTTTGTACCGTTTTTTTCATAGTTTTGATTGTTTTGTTTGAGAACACAATTTGGCAAAACGCCCGTTATTTGCCGTTTGAAGGCAGATACAACGGCTCGGCCCGTTGATCGGGACTTTCAGTGAAGGCTGGTAATGGTTGCAACATTGCCAGCTTTTTTGTTTTTCGTAGATTGATTTTTATCCATAAGCTAAGGGTTAGATGAAAATTTTATTCACAGCCTTTGCCACTGATTAAAATCGTGGTGCCTTTTACTTCGTAGCTGCCTTCGATGGCGGCACAAATAATATCCAATTGCGCGTAAAGACCCTTATTGGTCAGGTTGGCTGTCAGCGGGCAGTCTGAAAGGGCTTTATTGTCTATTTCGATGTCAATACTGTACCCTTTTTCGAGTTGGTTCAACACGTAAGAAATGGGTGCGTCGTCGAACACAAACGCAATCTTTTGAGCCACAACATTGCTGACCAAAACGGCAGGTTTTTCTGCCAAGCCAGTAATAAACAGTTTGTTTTCGGTCGAGAAAACAACGCGGTGGTTGGGCGTTAAAATAACACCATTCCCGTTTTTGTTCGACTGTAACTGCCCCGTTTTGTCGCGTTCATACACCGATACTTTTCCCGTTTTTACTGATACTTCTACTTCGGGGCTGTCTTGCTTGGCACGCACGCTAAAACTCGTTCCCAGTACCTTCATCACAAGCTGTCCTGCATTGACCAAAAAAGGCCGCGTGGGGTTTTCGGTTATGTCAAAAAATGCCTCGCCCGTCAAAAATACCTCCCGCTGTTGAGGCGTAAAGTGGGTTGGGAAGCGCAATTCGCTCTGCGGGTTTAAAGTTACTTTGCTACCGTCTTCGAGCATTACGGGGAGCATCGTGGAGGTGGTATTAACGACCAACTCCATACCTTTAATTTTTTGATTGGCAAGAGCTTGCGAAAGCGTACCGACCCCGTCGTTTTGATAAAATAAATAGCCCAGTGCCGCCGCAATAACCACCGCCGCAGCCACGCCAATCTTGAAAACGGTGCGTTGCCAAAATGGAATAAAGACTGTTTGGGCGGGTGCTTCGACCCCCGAAATTTGATTTTGTAATTTTTGCCAAAGACGATTTTCCAATTCCATCCATTCCTTTTCGGTTAGTTGGCGTGGTAGTTCTTCCAGCAAAATGTACCACTGCTCTACTACTTGCTTTTCGGCATCGGTAGCGGTTTGTTGTTGGTATTTTTGCAATAATGCAACGAATGTACTGCGGCTCATTTTTTGTAGTTCTGTTTCATATATAGTAAGTCTATCCCGTGGTTAAATACCGCAAGATAGTTTTATAAGTTATTTGAAAAATTATATAAAAATTGTCTTTTTTAAAAATAATCTTAAAAAAAGACAATTTTAAAAAGTAGATAAAAAGGCAAGGAAGCCTGCTGGAAGGAAGTCTTTGAGTTGCAAACGAAGCGATTTGAGCGACTGCGTAATGTGGTACTCGACCGTTCGTTCGGGTACGTGGAGCGTTTCTGAGATTTCGCGGGTTGTTTTGTTTTCGAGCCGACTCATCCGAAAAATTTGACTCGTTTTTTTTGGTAAATCGCGCAATGACTTCTCAAAAATTGCAATAATTTCCTGAAAATTCATTTCGCTTTCCGAAGAATTTTCGGGTTCTATATCTTTGCTAAAAACAAAGTCAGCGTAGCGTTCGGCCAAGATTTGGGCTTTGTAGTGGTCAATTATTTGGTACTTGAGCGAGGCAAACAAATATGCTTTTAAGTTGTCGATATTTTGCGTGGCCCGTTTTTCCCAGATTAGGAGGAAGGTTTCTTGTAAAATTTCTTCGGCTTCTTCGTTCGATTTGAGTTTGTTCAAAGCTACCCTGTTGAGTGGCTTTAAGTATCGTTTGTAGATTTCTCGAAACGCCCCTTCGTCGTCTACCCGCAAAAGTTTAACCAATAGTTCGTCGCTCAACAGTTGATATTCCATGTCTTTTTTGGTTTTCAAAAAGCAAAAGTATCACTGATGGGCAATTTACTAACAAGTGTCAATAACAGTTAGGAATTAATTTGAGAATGAATAATTTTGACTTTGTCAATAAAACATAACCCCAATTTCATGTTCATAGTTAATCCGTGGATTGGGCCTTTCAATGCCCCGCTTTGGGTTCTTGCTGCGTAACACAGTGAATGCCTCCACCTTGGTAGTTGAGGTTTATTACGTTCAGAAATATCAATTTTCGGTCGGGAAATACCGCAGTAAATATGGCTTTTACGCGCGCTTCTTTGGCGGCTGACGAGCCTTCTTTGAGGTAACTTGGCAACAAAACGACGTTGTTCGTAACGAGATAATTCAAATAGCTCGAAGCGGCCACCCAATTGATTGTATCGCCCACTTTCACCATTCCTTTTTTGGGAAAGTTATCCGAACGCCACTTCCATTTACTTTTGTTCAATGAGGCGTTGTTGTCTTGGTCGGCTACGGTTGTTTTCAGATAAATAAGGTCGGGTAACGGTACTTTTATTATTTTGAAAGGCTTCCCGTCTTGGTCGCGGGATTTTTCTAAAATAGCCAAATTTTCGGCGAGCCTTTCGTAGTTCATTTGGTTGAGTTTGTTGAGATTCCGCTCTTTTTCGTCCACCCACGACAGCAAAATTGTCGAATCATTGACAAATCGCACAAACTCGTCGGTGTGGCCATAAGTGCCTGTACCATAGTAATTATCAACAATTTGATTGAACCAGAACGGGTCTTCAACCAATCCTTTTTTCATCCAAATAATGTTACTTACGCCCAAAACTCGCTTAAATTCGGCTTCCATGAATTGCTTAGAAAACGTGGGGTTTCGCTGAAAAGTAACCGTCTCACAGAGAATTAATGTGCCTTTGCCGTTCACTTCAATCGAGCCTCCTTCCATATTTACCTTCGTTTTTATGGATTCTATTCTTTCCGAGGCACCCATTAAGCTGTCAACTATCCCCGTTTGGGCAAGATTGCGTTGATAATGAGAGGCCACGCTGTCTTTGTTGCCTTCGTAATAGTTTTGTAGATAGGCCTCGTTGCCGTAGAGTGTCCAGCCAAAATCGGCTACTTTTTTCTGGCCTTTTTGGTTAATCAAATACGATGCGCCGTGGTCGCGCATCCAAATTCTGTTGTCTTTGATGACATGAAATTCCACCTTCAAGGTGTCAATTCCGCTTGCTGTTAGTTTGGTTTTCAAAATGGCCAACGATGGGGCATCTTCGGCAATTATTTTGAGTGCTACGTTTGGGTAAAGTGCCTTTGCTATATCCAAAAAAGGTTGATGAAAAGGCTCAAATTCCTCCCAACCCAGCCAAACCGCTTCTTGGGGTTTCCACTCAGCGGGCATATAAAAATCAGCACTTTGGTCTTTTTTGGATTGACATCCTAAAAATAATAGGCTTATAATGAGCAAAATAGGGCTGTTTTTCGCGTGGTTTGGCTTTGAATGTGTTTGCATCTTAAATATTTATTTTCAGTTGAATAGGTCTTCCATTGCGATTTCATTTTGCACCCAACGTAGTTTGTATTCGTTGTTTTTGAAACCATACGTACTGATTGCCGTAAAAAAAATGCTCTTCCGAGTCTTCGATTTTTCTTTGAAAATGGCAATTTTTTGCTGAATATTCTCGGCATATTGTTTGTCAATGACAAATACAGACTCTGAAAATTTCACCTCGCAAAGGTTAATACACTGGTCTTTTCGGTCAATCAACAGGTCAATTTGTGTGCCTTTCTCTTCGGTATTTCCAGCATATCGCCAAGCGGACTCTTGGGTATAAATGCCCGAAATCCCCAGGGCTTTCTTGATTTGTTTGATGTGTTTTTGGCAAATCGCTTCAAAAGCCAAGCCACTCCAACTTCGCCAAGAGGCGGTATTTTTGATGCTTGTCCAGCTATTTTTATTGTTTTCAATAAATTTTAGGTAGAACATCGAATACTCGTCAGACAACTTATAAATAGTATCGTTTTTGGCTTTTTCAAAGGGGACAAAACTGGTGATAAAGCCCGACTCTTCGAGTTCTTCAATAATTTGCGAACTCGTGCCGCCCGATGCCAAATCTGTGTTGGCAATGAGTTCATTTCGGGTGAGTCCGGCCCCTTTTTTTGCCAAAATTCGCATAATTTGTACGTGCAAGATCGGGTTCTTAAATAAGGATGTAAACAAGTTTTGTAACTACTCAGGTTGTCTGAATTAGTAATATTGGATAAAAATTGTTAAACTTGAACCTTGACAGAGATTGAACAGATATTAAATCTTAAAGGTATCGTTGATACCCAAGCCCAACAGATTAAATCG
>JAAFKE010000015.1 GCA_013298215.1 Cytophagales bacterium
ATTGCAGGTGTTGCCTTCGTAGCCCGTGCTGGCAATGCCAATCTGTGCTTTTTGCATATCTTCTTGGGTCAGCCCAACGCCGTAGAGCATGGCTTTGGCGGCAGGATTGGTTACGTCTTGGGTGAGGGTGCGGCTAAATTTATTGAGAGGCATGGTTTTATTTTTGTGTTTAGACTGGCAATTGAAAAATGGGTTAATTTCACTGACAGCGAAATTTCGCTAAATGCGTAATTACACCACAAAAAAAACACAACAACTTTTTATTTCCTAATAATGACCGCTGAAACTTATTAATTGACCCAAAAATAATTTAGATAGTATGCTTGCAGAATACTAAAAAAGGTAATAGTTTTGCTCGTCAAAAAAAAGGTATGCGTGCATACTAAAATTCAAAACTATATAAATCTAAAAAAAACACCCAAATGGCCATACTCACCGAAAATAGCGCATCAATAAAAGGAGGAGAGTTTCTGATCAAAGAAACCCAATCTCAACAGATTTTTATCCCCGAGGAATTTACCGAGGAGCAGCAAATGATTGCCGACACCTGCCGCGATTTTTTGAGAACTGAAATCTGGCCCCGCCTCGAAGAAATAGACCAAGCCAAAAGTCCCGACCTCATGTCGTCGCTGATGAGCAAGGCGGGCGAGCTGGGGCTCCTCGGCACGGGCGTTCCCGAAGAATACGGCGGTTTTGGAATGAGTTTCAACACGTCGATGCTCGTAGCGGAGGTTACGGGTGCTGGCAACTCGTTTTCGGTGGCGTTGTCGGCGCACACGGGCATTGGCACGCTTCCGATTGTATATTACGGTAGCGATGCCCAAAAATCGAAGTACCTTCCGCTGCTTGCCTCGGGCGAGTGGAAAGCAGCCTACTGCCTCACCGAGCCAGATTCGGGATCGGATGCCAACTCGGCCAAAACCAAAGCGGTGCTTTCTGCCGACGGCAAAAGTTACGTTTTGAGTGGCCAAAAAATGTGGATTACCAACGGCGGTTTCGCCGAATTGTTCATTGTGTTTGCCAAGATTGAAGACGATAAAAACCTGACTGCTTTCATTGTTGAGAAAAGCATGGGTGGCATCTCGATGAACGAACCCGAGCGCAAGATGGGCATAAAAGGCTCCGATACGCGCCAGGTGTTTTTCAACGAATGCGTTGTGCCCGCCGAAAATATGCTCTCAACGCGCGGCAACGGTTTCAAAATAGCCGTGAATATCCTCAACATTGGCCGCATAAAACTGGCCGCCGCAACGCTCGGTGGAGCCAAGGCGGTTGTTACGCAGGCCGTCAATTATTCCAACGAACGCAAGCAGTTCAACACGACGATTTCTAACTTCGGAGCGATTAAGCACAAATTGGCCGAAATGGCCGTTAAAATATACGCCTCCGAAACAGCCGCCTACCGCGCTGGCCAGAACATCGACGACCTCATTGAAGACCTTAAAGAAACGGGCATGAGCGATGCCGATGCCAAGCTGAAAGCTTTCGAGCAGTTTGCCATTGAGTGTGCCATGCTGAAAGTACACGGATCTGAGGCACTCGACTACGTGGTGGACGAGGGCGTGCAGGTGTACGGCGGCATGGGCTTTTCGGCCGATGCACCGATGGACCGCGCCTACCGCGACAGCCGCATAAACCGCATATTTGAGGGTACGAACGAAATAAACCGAATGCTGACGGTTGATATGCTCCTCAAGCGCGCCATGAAAGGCGAGATTGACCTGATGGGACCCGCTATGGCGGTTGGGAAAGAAATTATGTCGATCCCTGATTTTTCGGCCGATGACAGCGACACCCAGTTTGCGGCGGAGAAAAAAGTAATCAAGAACATGAAAAAAGCTACCCTGATGGTGGCGGGCGCGGCCGTGCAAAAACTGATGATGAAACTCGGCGAGGAGCAAGAAATATTGATGAGCATTGCCGACATGGCCATCGAAACCTACGTGGCCGAATCGGTTTTGCTGCGGGTCGAAAAACTAATTGGTGTGCGGGGTCAGGTTGCCTGCGAACTGCAAACCGACCTGGCGATGTGCTACCTGCACGAAGCAGTCGAAAAACTGAACAACGCTGGGCGCTACGCCATTACGAGTTTTGCCGAAGGCGACGAACTCCGCGTAATGCTCATGGGCCTAAAACGCTTTACAAAGATCGAGCCCATGAACCTCAAAAATACGCGCCGACGCATTGCCGATGCCATGATCGAGGAGAATAAATACATTTTCTAAGGGGGATATTCCCCGAACACAGGAACTAAAAACCAAATAATAACCGAAAGCCGACACCATTTGGAGTCGGCTTTTTTGTGGTTCTATGAAAGTAAAGCGTGGTTTTAACGACCGATAAAGCTAACTTTGGGCGTTTTAAATGGATTAAAAATGCTAATTTTGACGTAAACGCGATGACTGCCGTGAACAAAAAAGTAATACTAATCATCATGGACGGCTGGGGAATAGCCAAAAAAGGCGAAGAAAGCCGCTCGGCAATTATCGAGGCCCAAACGCCTTTCTTTGACTCAGTTCTCCAAAAATACCCCCATGCCACCCTCCAAGCCAGTGGTTTGGCGGTGGGCCTGCCCGACGGACAGATGGGCAACTCCGAAGTAGGACACACAAACTTGGGCGCGGGACGGGTGGTGTACCAAGATTTGGTAAAAATAAATTTGGCGGTGCAGACCAATTCATTGGCCCAAGAACCCGCGCTCGTAGATGCGCTGCAATTTGCCAAAACCAACCACAAAAAGGTGCATTTTATCGGGCTGGTGTCCGACGGCGGCGTGCATTCGCACATCGACCACCTAAAAGGGCTGTGCAGTATTGCTCACCAAGTGGGGCTTTCGGAGGTGTTTGTGCACGCTTTTACGGACGGGCGCGACTGCGACCCCAGGAGTGGTCTGGCGTTTCTGACCGATCTCGAAAACCACTGCGCCCAAACCACGGGGCAGATTGCCAGCATAACGGGACGCTACTACGCCATGGATCGCGACAACCGCTGGGAGCGGGTTAAGTTGGCCTACGATGCCATGGTGCGCGGCGTGGGAGAAGAAAAATTGCCCGCTGACATTATTTTAGAGGGCGTTCAAAAATCGTATGACGCGGGTGTTACCGACGAGTTTATTAAACCCATTATTGCCACAAAACCCGACGGAACGCCCTTGGCCAAGATAGAAAACGGCGACGTGGTGCTGTGTTTTAATTTTAGAACCGATCGTGGGCGGGAGATTACGCAGGCGCTGACCCAGCAGGATTTTCCCGAACAAAACATGACCAAACTTGATCTAAAGTACGTGACGATGACCAGTTACGACGATAATTTCGAGCATGTTTCGGTGATTTTTGACAAAGATAACCTCGCCAATACCCTGGGCGAAGTACTGGCGAAGGCAAACAAAAAGCAGATTAGAATTGCCGAAACCGAAAAATACCCGCACGTCACGTTTTTCTTTTCGGGTGGTCGCGAGAAGCCCTTCGAGGGCGAAACGCGTCTGCTTTGCGCGTCGCCCAAAGTGGTCACCTACGACCTGCAACCCGAGATGTCGGCCTTTGATATTCGGGATGCCATTGTGCCGGAGCTCCAAAAAGAAAGCGTCGGTTTTGTTTGCCTCAACTTTGCCAACGCCGATATGGTTGGGCACACGGGCGTTTTTGAGGCCGCCGTAAAAGCCTGCGAAACGGTGGATGTTTGCGTGGAAGCGGTTGTAAACACTGGATTGGCCCACGGGTATGCGTCGATTATTATTGCCGACCACGGTAACTCCGACTACATGCTAAACGACGATGGCAGCCCAAACACAGCGCACTCGCTCAACGTAGTGCCTTTTGTTTTGGTGGATGCCTCACACAAATCGCCCATTAAAGACGGAAAGCTGGCCGACATTGCCCCCACTATTTTGGCAATGATGGGCATCGAAAAACCCGCCGAAATGACGGGAACAAGTTTATTCTAACCCACGAAGCAATGCCTACTAAGTTTCTGGTAATCAGGTTCTCGTCGATCGGAGACATTGTGCTCACAACCCCCGTGGTGCGCGCCATCAAAACGCAACTGCCCAACGTTGAGGTGCATTTTTGTACTAAATTGGCCTACAAAGACCTCGTTATCAACAACCCGTACATTGACAAATGTCATTTTTTAGAAAACAGCATTTTTGATTTAATTGCCAAGCTACGCGCCGAGCGTTTTGAGTTCGTGATAGACCTCCACAACAACTTACGCACCACGCTCATTAAATATGCCCTCGGCGTTGATGCGATCGGGTTTAGTAAATTGAACGTCGAAAAATACCTTTATACGCGGTTCAAAATCAACGTGTTGCCCAGGGTACACATTGTAGATCGGTACATGAAAACCGTGAAGCCTTTTGGGGTCAAGAACGACGGGAAGGGCTTGGATTTTTTTATTCCTTACAAAGACCAGGTGGAGAGCGACTGGCTACCGCCAACGCACCAAAATGGATTTGTGGCCTATGCGATCGGTGGACAGCACGCCACCAAAAAGTTGCCGCTGGAACGGATGATCGAACTGTGCCAAAAAATTAATTATCCGATCGTACTTTTGGGGGGCAAAGAAGACGCGCCCCAGGCCCAGCAGATCGAAGGTGCGCTGGGCAATGCCCTCATTTACAATGCCTGCGGCAAGTATAATTTCAACCAGTCGGCTTCATTGGTAGAGCAGTCGGAGTTGGTGTTTAGCCACGACACCGGTTTGATGCACGTGGCGGCGGCCTTTGGCAAAAAAATATACTCGATCTGGGGCAGTACCACCAAAGATTTTGGAATGTATCCCTACAATACGCCCTACGTAATTTTAGAAAACAACGAACTCGACTGCCGCCCTTGTTCAAAAATAGGGCACGATAAATGTCCCCAAGGGCATTTTAATTGCATGAAGGCCCTAAGTTTTGATTTCGAGATCCGAGAACTCAGAAATAAATCTCGAACGATTTGAGGCAAACAGTTACCCACAATTCACTACCCCGTATTTACTTAGTCATACCACCATTCGGCCATTGTTACCGTGTCTAAAAAAATCAAAATTGGTCTCGTTCAGATGTCGTGCAGCGAGCGCGTCGATCAAAATGTAGAGAAAGCCGTGGCGGGCATACGCCAAGCAGCGGCGGCGGGTGCGCAGATTGTGTGCTTGCAGGAGCTTTTTAGTTCGTTGTATTTTTGCGACGTTGAAGACCAACAAAACTTCGGCCTGGCCGAGGCCATTCCTGGACCCACCACCGATGCGCTGTCGGAAGTGGCCAAAGCGCTGGGCGTGGTCATCGTTGCGTCGTTGTTCGAGAAGCGTGCCGCTGGTTTGTACCACAACACCACCGCCGTTTTAGATGCCGACGGCGCGTATTTGGGCAAGTACCGCAAGATGCACATTCCAGACGACCCTGGTTACTACGAAAAATTTTATTTCACCCCCGGCGATGCCTCCGCTGACGACCCTGGTTATAAGGTATTCGAGACAAAGTTTGCCAAAATTGGCGTGCTCATTTGCTGGGATCAGTGGTATCCCGAGGCTGCCCGCATAACGACTTTGATGGGCGCGGAGGTGCTGTTTTACCCAACGGCAATTGGGTGGGACACCAACGAGACCAACCCCGCTGCCAACCAAGAGCAGTACGACGCGTGGCAGGTTGTGCAGCGCGGCCACGCAGTGGCCAACGGCATTCACGTGGTGGCCGTGAACCGCGTGGGCCGCGAGGCCGACCAGCAGTTTTGGGGCGGGTCGTTTGTGAGCAATCCGTTCGGGCGGTTGTTGTATTTGGCTCCGCACCACCAGGAGGTAGTGCACGTGCAGGAAATTGACCTCGCCGACACCGAATACTACCGAAATACTTGGCCCTACCTGCGCGACCGCCGGGTAGATTCGTACCAACCCATCACAAAACGCTACATTGATTAAACCCATGAATACCCCCAAAGTGAGCGTCTGTGTGCCTACTTTCAACCACCAAGCCTACATTGCGCAAATGCTCGATGGGGCTTTGGCGCAGCAGACCGATTTTGAGTTTGAGATTGTAGTCGGCGACGATGCCTCTACCGACCAAACGCCCGCCATTGTGGGGCAGTACGCTGCCCGTTTTCCGGGTAAGATCAGGGCTTTTTTGCACCCAACCAACCAAGGGCCGCCGCAGCCCAAAGAGTTTGCGGGGCGCAACAATGTGTTGCAGCTTTTGAAGGCTTGTGCGGGCCAATACGTGGCCTTGTGCGAGGGCGACGACTATTGGACGGATCCGTTGAAACTCCAAAAACAAGCCGATTTTCTGGACAAAACCCCAACCTGCGCCATTTGCCACCACAACCTGCGGGTTGTGTACGAAGACGGCTCGGCGGCGCATGATTTCAACCAAAGCGACCAAAAAATAGACTCTACCCTGGCCGACGTACTGGCCGACCGTTGGTTTATTGGTACGGCCAGTACGTTTTACCGCAATATTTTTAGGGAACAAGATTTTGCCCGTTGGCACGCCAAAGCTGCCAGCGGCGACTGGGCCCTGGTGCTCCAGTTGGCCGCCACGGGAAGCATTCATTACTTGCCCCAAACCATGGGTGTGTACCGCAAGCACCAAGGCGGGCTGAGTAATGTACACGCGTCGGACAATGTTTTTTTTCTAAAAAACCGCCAGCAAATGTTTGAAGACGTGAACGTTTGGACGGATTTTAGGTTCGACGGCATCATCAAAAAAACGATCGAAAAATACCAAAATAGCATTGCAGAACTCACCCAAAAAAGGAACGAATCAGTATGAAATTAAGCGTAGTTATACCCGCCTACAACGAAGAGGAGTCGCTCCCGCAAACGCTCAGGTTGCTGCACGAAACGTTGAAAAAACACGGTATCGAGCACGAAATCTGCGTGACCAACGATAGCTCGAAGGACGGAACGCTGCGGGTTTTGGACGAGCTAACCCTGGAGATACCCACGTTGGTGTATTTTACCAACCCTGGGCCAAATGGTTTTGGGTATGCGGTGCGCTACGGTTTGGAGCGTTTCACAGGCGGCTGCGCGGCGGTGTTTATGGCCGATATGTCGGACGACCCCGAGGATTTGGTAAAGTACTACCGCAAAATGCAGGAGACCGACGTTGATTGTGTTTTTGGTTCGCGCTGGGACGAGGGGGGGAGGGTGGTCGATTATCCGCCCGCCAAAAAAATTATTAACCGGGTGGCCAATCTTATCATTCGCGCCACGATGCGCATCAAATACAACGACACCACCAACGCCTTTAAACTCTACAAGCGCGAAACCATCGAGGGCCTGAAACCATTTTTGGCGCCGCATTTCAACCTCACCATCGAGCTGCCACTCAAAGCCATGGTGCGCGGCTACACCTACGCCGTGGTGCCAAACAGCTGGACGAACCGAAAGTATGGTGAGTCGAAATTGAAAATAAAAGAAATGGGAAGCCGCTACTTTTTTATCCTGATGTATTGCGTCATAGAAAAGTATTTTGCCCGGGGCGACTACCGAAAAAAATAACGTTGGCTTGCCCCAAAAATAATCGTCCGAGAACCTGTGTTAGGCCACCAAACCGCGTATCCAAGGTATTTGGTAAAGCCCCAATGTGAGGATGCTGCCCCAGATAATGGCCGAGCCGAGCATCCACAACAACAACGTGCCGCGCGGTACTTTGAACGAAACCGCCAGCAGTGTGCCACCGATGGGCATGAAAATAGGGGGCGTGAGCAGAGCGATGCCCCCCATGCCAAACCGCCCCCAGATACGAACCGCGCGGCGCGTACTACTGCTGAAAAGTTTGGGTTTGGTTTTGCGAAAACAGCCCACGAGCTTTTGTATTTGCGGGCCAAGAAATGCAAAAAGTAGCACGCTCGTCATCATTCCAGCCACGCTCAGGCCCAGGGTCTCCCACCACCTCAGCCCCAGCAAAGCCCCCGCAATGGGGCCGCCAAAAAACTTGACCATACTCGGAAAATAAACGGGTAAATATCTAATAATCATGGCTTTATACGGGTACAACGCATCGAGAATTAATTGAATTGGGCGTGCAGACCCCCAATTGGATTTACCAAACTTACTGAATAATACTACTGACTGCCAACGCTCGTATTGCTGATGGTTGGAAAATAGAACTCCGTCGGCCTGTAAGCGCTGCCCATTGTTATTCCCGCCGCCCAACCATTGGTAATACCCATATTGGTGGCAGTCTTTTCTTGTTATTTCAATTTCTTATAAAGTATTAAACCCGTAATTATGACCCCTACCACCCCTGCTACCCAAGTGAGTTTTCGTTTCAATTTGTCCGCTTCGTCATAATCACTGTTTAATAAATTATTGGGTTTTATGTAAATGAAGTTATTTTGAAAATCGATAATTTGATTAAATCTTTTCAAAATATCACTACCAATCAAAGGTCTTTCGTAAGGTTTTTGTTGGGTTTTATCCTGCAAATCAATAGGTACATCTTTAAGTACCAAACTGCCCAAAAAAAGTTTCGGCACTAAAACAGTTTCAGTTTCACCGTTCATATTTGTTCTACGATGACCAATTTTTGTCATTGTGCCATACAAGTTATTCGTATTGCAGAATGCGTTATCAACTAATAGACTATTATCGTAACCATTATCGAACATAAACCATTTTCCAGTTTTTTTGCTGTTGTTGTCAATAGTTATAAATATGTTGGGTACGCCATCTCTAATTTCGGTTTCAATTTTTTCAAAGCCAGCTTTAATTATCGGTAATTTTGAATGGAAAACAATTATTTTATTGTCGTAGTCTATTTCAACTATTTTTTCTTGCAGTAAATCGTTTCCAATTATTCCTTGGTAATTCCAACCTGTTTTCTTGGTAGAAAAAAAAACAATATCATCCCAGATCATTTTTCCCATCTGAACTTTATTGCTTTGGCTCGATTTTACCATTGTAGTGCCCTGAACACTTCCCATTTCACCTGAACCTGTCCACGTAATATGATTGTTGTCTGCCACATTTTCTCTGATGATGCAAGATGTTGTACCTAAATCAAAAAGAAAATCTACTTCTTTGTTGTCATTTACTTTTACTTTAACATAAATTTTGTTGTTTATTCCAAGTTCAAACGGAATTGTATCACTTGTAATTTCACATTTATCGCAGTTTTTTTTATAGTTATTTGCTTTTGGGGGCAAAGTAGAAACCCTTGTCAAACAACTATCTTTTTCTTTCAGTACAATTATAAAGTCATAAATCTGATTATATTTCACATCAAAAGAAATACTATCAACATCCGTATAAAAAGTTACTTTATGCGTTTTTTTGGGGTTTTCGACATGATAATAGTCTGGTTTTTTTTCAGGCATAATATACCACCAACCATCTCGTAAATGTGTTCCATCAAGAACTGTAACATTTTTGGAGTTTGCTTTGATTGTTTGCAGCGTTTTCTGAGCAAAGCTAAACTGTCCTAATAGTGTTAGTACAGCCAAAATTATTTTATTTTTTGTCATTTTTAGCGTAAGTAAGGAAACTTAGATTCAATTTAAGCGTCAGCATTTTTTTGTTTTTTTCTTTAACAACAATAGGTCCTTAGTGGCTTGCCAGTTATGACCTGCGTTCGCAACCGCTACGCGTCGTCGGTTTTTTTGCCAACGCCAAACAACTGCCAGCGGTCCAGCTGGTCTTCCATGTCGGAGAGTTCTATTTTTAGCGCGCTGATCGACATCGATATTTCCCACACCGACAAACCCAGCGCAACAATCTGCATCACCAGCGCACCGTAAAACAGCCCCCGCGCCGCCAGTTGCAGGCCCTGCATAATGAGCAAAATGCAGACCGAACTCAGCAGCAGACTCGACACAATAATGATCTGAATGTTGCGGATTAACTGCAAGCGGCGGTGCAGGTTCCTGATCTGATCTACGTAGAAGGTGCTTTTATTGGTCTGAAACTTGTCGTGCAAATCGCGGATCAAACTTGCAATGGCCAAATAACGGTTCGTGAAGGCGATCATCATGAGCGAAACCGTCGAAAATAAAAGGGCTGGGGTACTAATGGCGAGTTCCATGGTTGGTTGTGGTGGATGTTTGTTTTGTAACGAAATAAAATCGTTTTGTGATCCAACTCCAGCGGTTTTAGTGGCCGAAACCACTATTTATCAACGGTTTCCGATGCTAAATAATGGAAATAAATTACCACTCGATAATTTCCATAGCCTAAAATGACCGTTGGATAGGTGTATTGCACCAACTCTCGGGGTTGCTTCTACATTTGCCTCCATAGTCTCACTGCTATAATTAACGCCAACACGCTCCTCAAAAAACGTCGCTCAACGCAAACCACATGAATTTGTAAATGTTTCTAACCAATTGTAAACACCATCCTCATGAAAAAGTACGCATCACGTTTCGCACTGGTATTATTAACCCTGCAAATCGTAACCTTCAAAACCCTAATTGCGCAGACTTTTACGTCTTCTAATTTGCCAATCGTAGTCATCAACACAAACGGCCAAACCATCAACGATGAGCCAGGTATTGTTACTGACCTCGGGATTATTCACAATGCTGGCGGCGCAAGAAACAACCTAACCGACCCCTTCAACCACTACACGGGCAAGGCCAAGGTGGAGTATCGGGGGTGCAGCAGTCAGAATTTCCCCAAAAAATCGCTGGGCATCGAGCTCCGTAACGTCAATTTTCCGCTTTTAGACAGCGCGGTGGCGTTGTTTGGTTTCCCCGCCGAAAGCGACTGGGTGCTCAATGCATCTTATACCGACAAGACTTTTTTGCGCGACGTCCTAACTTACCGTCTCTCCAACCAAATGGGTCAGTACGCCTCCCGAACCAAGCACGTGGAGGTGGTAATTGACGGGCAATACATGGGCTTGTACGTTTTTCAAGAAAAAGTAAAGCGCGACGCGGGTCGGATTGCGGTGTCTAAACTGGAGCCCAACGACGTGTCGACCGCTAAGATCACGGGCGGCTACATCGTAAAAATAGACAAGTGGTGCGGCAATCAGTCGTCGCATACCTGGCAGTCGAGCCACGCAAGTGCAGGCTCTACCAACCCCCATTATTTTATTGCCGACTACCCAAACGATTCAAATATTACGACTGCCCAGTTCAATTATATTAAGAATTACATAAACACTTTTGAAACCGTAATGAGCGGCACTGGCTTTGCCAACGCCACCACCGGGTACCCTAAGTACATCAAAGACAGTACTTTTATCGACTATTTTTTGTTGCAGGAAATTAGCAGCAATAACGATGCGTGGCGTTTTAGTACGTACATGCGCAAAGAGCGCGACAACAAAGGGGGCAAATTGCGCATGGGAGCACCCTGGGATTTTAACCTTGCGTGGGGTTTTTTGAACAGTTCTTCTGGCAATAATTATGAGGGCTGGCGGTACGAAGCCCCTGGCGACCCCAGCTTTGCGGTGCCATTTTGGGTGGGCAAGCTCCTAACCGACTGCAAATACGCCCTCCGCACGGTATCACGTTTTCAGAATCTCAGAAGTGGCGTTTTGCAAATGGCACCCATCGGGCAGTATATAGACTCCATGACGGTGGTTTTGGACGAAGCCACCGCCCGAAATTTTGTAAAATGGCCAACAATCAACACCATGATCTGGACCGACGGGGCGGGGTCTTACGTGGGTGGGAGTGTGGCGGCCGAGGTAAACCATCTCAAAACCTGGATCAATAACCGCCTCGTTTGGATGGATGCCAATATTGCGGCGGTGGCCACCAATAGCGAAAAAATAATGCCGCCAAATTGCACCACTGGACTAACCGACGTGAGCGTACAGATAAAATCTGCGTGCGTGTTTGCGCCAAGCACCTCCACCAACTACCGCGCGGGGCGGGCCATAGTCTTGCAGCCAGGTTTCACGGCCAATGCGGGCAGTGTTTTTAAGGCCGAAATAAAAACCTGCCTGTGAGTAATAATTTTGAGTTTTGAGTTTTGAATGATAGGCGGCTCCGCCTATCATTCAAAACCATTACTTACGAGTACAGTTTTTGGTAGTATTCGGTGGCCATGCGGTCGGAGGTGAAAAACGCATCTACGTCGTTCATGCTTTGAAGCACCAATTTTTGCCAATCGGCGGGGCGGTCGTAGTACATCGGCAGGATTACTTGCTCCAATTGGGTGAAAAAATTGTCGATATCAACACCATCGCGGTTGGCATCGGGAGCCACGGGTACGATGAACGAGTTTTCGTTGTTGCGGGCAAACTCACAAATCCAGCCGTCAAACGTCGAAACGTTCACGCTGGCGTTCATGGCGGCGGTCATGCCACTCGTTCCTGAGGCCTCGCGCGTTACCACGGGCGTGTTGAGCCAGCCGTCCGACCCATTTTTGAGCAACTTCGACAGCCCTAACTCGTGGCCCGTCAGCACGGCCATGTTCGGGTAGAGGTGGCTCAAATAAAACAGTCGGTTGAAGGTATTGATCGCGCCGTCGTCTTTTGGGTAAGGTTTTCCTGCCCAAATAAACTGAATGGGGTAGGTGGTGTTTTTCATCAAACGCTCAAACCGCGCTTGGTTGTGGGTTAGCAGGTCGGGGCGTTTGTAGCCCGCAAAACGCCGCGCCCACACCATCGTAAACACATTGGGGTCGAATAGCTTGCCTGCTTGGTCGGCCACCACGTCAAAAAGCGGCTTTTTTAGTTCTTTTTTGCGTTTGCCGATGGCTTTCAAGTCGCCCTTCAAACGGGCTTTTTCTAAATCTGCGTCGGCCCAGTAGTTTTTATTTTGGGCATTGGTCACGTGGGTAATGTTGCAGATGTCCGAATAACCGCCCCACATCTTGCGCGACACCTCGCCGTGCAACGCCGAAACACCGTTGGCTTTGCGGCTCAACCGCAGCGCTGCCAGCGAGTGGTTAAAAGTACTATCGGGCGTTCCCGTTATTTTACGAACCTCGGTCAATGGCACGCCCGCAAAAAAGCCCATTTTGTCCAACAGGTTTATATCGTGTTTTTCGTTGCCCGCTTCCTCGGGCGTGTGGGTCGTAAAAACCAAACGCGCTTTCACCTCATCGACACTTTTTAGTTTTTTGTACAAATAAAATGCCGAAGAAACGGCGTGGGCTTCGTTGAGGTGATAGACCTCGGGCTGGTAGTCGAGGGCATCCAGGAGCTTTGCTCCGCCAATGCCCAAAATCATGCACTGCGCTACTTTGGTGGTTGCGGAGGCATCGTACAGGTGGTACGACAACTTGCGTGCCTCGATGTCGTTACCGTCGGTGTCGGTTGTCAGAAAAAACATGGGAACAGTACCAAAAACCTGCGGCGGCAAAAAGTAGGCCGCCACCCAAACGGCTCGCCCCTCGATCTCAATTTGAAACCGAATGGTGGTGTCCTGCAAAAAAGAGTACATTTTTTCCCTAAACTGGCACGCCATGCTGTTGTCGGCGGCGCGCACTTGGTCGTAGTAGCCCATTTTCCAGAGCATCCCGATCCCGATGAGGTTCTGTTTTTTTTCGGCGGCACTTCTCATGTGCGAGCCAGCCAAAAAACCCAGCCCTCCCGAGTACGTTTTTAGGGATTGGTCGATGGCAAACTCCATCGAAAAATAGGCAACGGACTTCTCGAAGGTGGGGTCGAAGGGGTAATTGTGCGCAAAACGCGCGGGTAGTTGTGCAGACATTAGGCGGCAGATAAGGGTTTAGACAGGTTGTACGAAGGCAATATCGACGGGGCGCGTTGCCAGTAAGCGGAAGGTGAAAATGTATAAAAACAGTAAAAGCAAGACCAAAAAGATCATTTTGCTATCCAAACTACAAAGGTCTTAGGCGATTTGCCAGCGTTTGGCTACTTCGAGCGAGTAGTCTAAAAATGCTTTTGTGCCTTTTTCAAAAACTTCATTTCCGAGCGAATCACCGTTGGCATCCAGATTTTTTGGAATCTCGTGGGCTTCAAAAACCCTGGGCGAAACCACCGAAAACTGGTTGCCAAAACTAATTACTTTATTGACCATCATGGTCATTTCGAGCGCTGGCTGGCGGCCTCCGCGTCCGCTCGACGTGCCCGCAAAGGCAAAAGTTTTGTTGTTGAAAAGGTGCATAAAATCGCGGCCACCGAGGTGGTTCACGGCGTTAATGAGCTCGGCGTTGGGCAACCAATTGTATTCAGGAATGGCCATAATGACCAAATCGGCAGCCTCCCAGTTCGTAATGAGCGCGTGCTGAAACGTCGTCAAGTTGTCTTTATTGATACTTGTGCCAACATTTGGCATGTCAAAGCCGCTAAAATCAACCAGGCTCACCTGCGCCGAGGCATCGGCTTGAAGCTGGTTTTGCAAGTACTTGGCAAACCGAAGTGAGTTGCTGTTATGGCGTGGCGATGACGAAATAATGAGAATATTCATATTTTCTATAATGATGAATGATTGGATGACAGGATGTTGAATGTGAATTAAAAGTTGTGCGTTGGCGCTTACCTCATTCGCTCGCTTTCTTTAACCATGCGCTCGTCGCGGCGGATGAACCGATTGGCCAATAAGTTGCCCAACATGGCCAATATGAGCGCAAAAAAACCCATTTGGTAGCTTCCTGGCTCTTGCGGATCGAAGAGGTTTTTGCCTTTACTGTACGAAAAATACAGAACGGTGGCCATTAGAGCGGTCATTAAAATAGAATTGAGGGCGCACAATGCCGACTGTACCAGCCGATTTTTGTAGCGCGTAATGGCGAAAGCCGCCACCGCCGCCACTGCCACCGCCAGCACGGCAATGTACCAAGTGGGCGTAATGTAGGAGCTGATGCCCTGCTTGTGCACCAATTGGAACGCGGTAAGTTCCGCGCTGTTGGTGGGCGATGTTTTTGTCCAGATCGGAAGCACCAAAAATGCTCCCATTCCCACGCCCACCAAGCCTAAAAATAGCGTTTGGATTCGTTGCAACATAATCAAAAAATAGGTTTTGTTTGTGAAATAAAATGGATACTAATCGGATAAAAAACCAGTTATCGGGGGAACTTCATCCTGTAATCTACCTTCACGTTGCCCTTGGTGATGTCGGCCAGTCGTTTTTTGAGAATCTGCCGTTTCAAAATCGGCATATAATCGGTAAAGAGTTTCCCTTCGAGGTGGTCGTATTCGTGCTGAATGATGCGGGCGGCCATTCCGTCAAAATCGCGGGTGAACTCGTTACCGTCTTCGTCGAAATAATTAATGGTTATGCGCTCGGGCCGTAGCACGTCGCTTCTAATTCCTGGAATGCTCAGGCAGCCCTCTTCATAAGCCCACTTGCCGCCGTCGGTGGCCGTGATCTCTGGATTGATAAACGCCATTTTGAAATCGATCAGGCTCGGGTCGGGCTCAAAATCGTCGCCGTCGTCTTCGTCGGGATCATTGAGTGGCCTGCCATCGACCACAAAAATGCGGATGCTTTTGCCCACCTGCGGGGCGGCCAAGCCTACGCCAGCGGCTTCGTACATGGTTTCGTACAAATCTGCCACAAACTGCTTAACGTCAAACACTTCGGGGTCTATCTCTTGGGCTATTTTTCGCAGAACGGGATCGCCGTAGGGTACAATCGGGTAAATCATTGGTACTGTTGCTAATTAAAAAAATGCGTAAAATATTAAAGTAGGTGTTTCATAAACGGTGCGCGCGCATGCTTTGCTGGCTCATGTACGACTGCAAAATAATGGTGGCACTCACCTGATCGATCGCCCCTTTTTGGCGGCGGTCGCTCTTTTTTGTGCCACTCGCAATCATCGCCTGCAATGCCATCGAGGTCGTAAACCGCTCGTCGTGCTGGTGAATTGGCACGTCTGGGAACGCTTTTTGAAGCTGTTTTATGAAGCCCTTCACCAAAGGTGTGTTGTTGGTGTCGGTGCTGTCCAATCGTTTGGGCATACCTACCACAAACGCTTCAACGGGTTCGGTTTCGGTGTATTTTTTCAAAAAATCGATCAATAAAAACGTTCGCACGGTTTCCAAAGCGGTGGCTATAATCTGCAACGGGTCCGTCACGGCGAGGCCCGTTCGCTTGGCTCCGTAATCTATGGCAACAATTCGCGGCATTGGTTTTCGGTGTTTGAGCGCAAATATACGATTTTTAGCCGTAGAATCGTTCCATAAAAGGTTTGAAACCTTGGTAGTCTGTGTTAGTTTTGCAAAAAAAGTGATCGTATGAAACCACCCCGAAGCGCAGTAAGTTGGTACTCTTTGAAGCCGCTTGCCATTTCTTTTGCCGCCACCACCATGCTCCTCGTGGCGGCCTGCAACCAAAACGCGCTCTTCAAAGACCACCGCGACATTGAGGATGGACTTTGGTACACCAAAATAACGCCCACGTTCGAGTTCGAGATCAGCGACACCACCCAAAGTTATGACATCTATTATTTGATCCGAAACAGCGTGGGGTATCCTTATTTCAACTTATTTGTGAAACGACGATTATTAGACGGCACTACTGGAAAAGAAATAACGGCTAAATTGGACGAACTCTCGCTGATGGACGAGCGCACGGGCAAACCGCTGGGCGAAGGCCTGGGGGATATTTTTGACCACCGCATATTGGCCATGAAAGCCTACAAATTCCCCAAAAAAGGCACCTACAAACTTCAAATCGAACAATTTATGCGCCAAAACCCCCTGCCCGAGGTACTGAGCGTGGGTATTAGCGTGGAACCAAACCTAAAACCATGAAAAACTCACTCGCGTTATTTCCGCTCAATCTGGTTGCCTACCCCAACGAAGACCTCAACCTGCATATTTTCGAGCCAAGGTATCGGCAGTTGGTAAATGAGTGCTTGGAAACGGGAAAAACATTCGGAATTCCCGCTTTTGTGGACGGCAAATTGATGGGATACGGCACCGAAATGAAGGTGACTAACCTCGAACAAAAATACGATGGCGGCCAAATGGACGTGAACACCAAGGGCGTTCGGGCGTTTAGGCTTACGTCGTTCGAGAATCCGATGCCCAAAAAACTGTACGCGGGCGGCACGGTGGTGTTTTTAGAACAAGCCAACGAATACAAGTCGCCTTCGTTCGACCTTTTGGATGCCATTGCCCACCTCTACGAACTGCTGGGTGCGGAGGCGGCCTATGACATTTCGCAGCCTTATTTTTCGTACCAAGTGGCCCACAAAATTGGTCTTTCTTTGGCCGACGAATATAAACTCCTAACCATTTTTGACGAAGTTGAACGACAGGCTTTTTTGGCCGACCACTTGGAGAAAAGCATCCCAGTTTTGGCCGAAATGGAACGCACCAAAGAACGCATTAAAATGAACGGGCATTTCAAAAACCTGGACACTCTCGACTTCTAAGTGGGCTGTCGAACTTACCCACGATTGTAGTGCCAATACTAAAAACATGAACCCTAAAACTTTATCAGTATGAGATTTAAAGACCAAGTAAGTATTGTAACGGGCTCGGGCTCGGGCATTGGACGGGCGGCTGCGGTGGCTTTCGGGCGCGAGGGATCAAAAGTAGTGGTGTCGGACGTGAACGAAGCGGGAGGTCTCCAAACCGTTGAAATGATAGAGGCAGCTGGCGGCCAGGCCATTTTTATACCCTGCAACGTGGCCGACAACGCGCAGGTTGCGCATTTGATAGAGCAGACTGTGGCCACTTTTGGCCGCATCGACAACGCCATTAACAACGCGGGCGTGGGCGGGCCGCTCTGCAAGATAACCTATGTAAGCTGGCAAGACTACCAGCAAGTAATGGACGTGAACCTGGGCGGGGTGTTTTTGTGTATGCAGCACCAAATCAGGCAAATGCTCGTTCAGGGCGGCGGCAAGATCGTCAATGTGTCGTCGGTGGCGGGCTTGCGGGGCTTGCCAAACAGTTCGGTCTATTCGGCCAGCAAACACGCCGTGGTGGGCCTCACAAAATCAGTAGCGGTGGAGTATGTGCGCAAAAACATCAGAATCAACGCCGTTTGCCCCGTTTTCACGCGTTCGGGCATGGTCGATTCGTTGTTTTCGATTGACCCGAGTTACGAAGAAAAACTAAAACGCAACATCCCGATGGGGCGCTACGGCCAACCCGAGGATATATCGCAGGCAATCTTGTGGCTGTGTGCCGACGAAAATAGCTTTTTGACGGGACACGCCTTGCCCATGGATGGCGGCATGATGGCCTAACGATGAGTTGGTTAAGAGATCAAAAAGGGTATCCGATGCCGATTTGCGGCGTGAGGCGGTAGGGGGCATCGGGACGAAAAGTGAACTGAAACCGATCTAATACGTATGGCTTGGCCTGCGAGGGATCAAATATTTTTATGCCAAAATCGAACCGAAGAATGAAAAAATTAAAATCGTAGCGCAGGCCAAAACCACTTCCCACGGCCATTTCACGCCAAAAACGCTCCCCTTCAAAATTTGAACCTTGTCGGGTAGGGTTTTTGTAGAGTGTCCAGACGTTGCCTACATCCACAAAAAGTGCGTAGTTGATGTCTCCCACCAAATGAAACAGCCGCCCGCGTAGTTCTAAACTGCTTTCGATCATCAAATCGCCGGGGGCTTCGATCACAAACCCCCTCGACGACACCGTGGGGGGAGAACTCCCCGGCCCGAGCCTTCGCGGTGCCCACGCCCGCATTCCGCTACTACCGCCCAAAAAGAAATATTTTTCGTAGGGCGGTACCGACTGCTCGCCGTTGCCGTAGCTAATGATAGCCCCGGCACTCACCCGCAGGTTTACTGAACTGTTGCGGCCGAGCGGGCGGTAAATTCGGTAGTCTGCAATGGCTTTTACGTATTTGTAGAGTTGGATTTCTTGCCCCAGGATGTCGTTTACTAATTTTTGTTGGCTAAACAAATTGAGTGTAGTGCCGCCCGACTCGGCAAATAGCCTAAAATACCGCGCCGCGCGGTTTTCGCTGGGTAGCTTGTTGTTGAACAAATAATTGAAACTAATACTGGACACAAACGAGGGCTGAAAACTCCGAATGAGCTGTATGCCTTGGTTTTGTTGGAGGTTTTGGAGTTCGACCAAAAAATTGACCGAGTCGATCTTTTGGTTGCGGAGGTAGTTAAAATCCAACAGCGAAAAATTGAAGGACTCGTACTGCGATTTTTGCCAAATGTAGGTCAAACCCGCCCTCAGATTGGTACGGGTATATTCGGGGCGTTGCACGTAATTGAAACCCACGCTCACCTGGGTGCGCGGATTGAAAGCATTGAAGCGGTTTCGGAAGCGCGTGGGCAACAATATTTGCGGAAAAATAAGCGAGGAGTTCGTGCCCAATTCGGTGGTCGGAAAAAGCCCCGATTGCGACGTGAGCCCAGGCTGGGCATCGAGCGCAAAACGCACCGACTGCTCGAAACTTTCCATGCCCCTAAATATGTTGCGCACCTGAAAACTGAGGTTCAGAAATGGCCCAGGCGTAGACGACTGCACCACGTTTAGGCCGCTCTCGAGGGTGACTCCGTATTTGGGCAGCGGAACCACCCGAATGAGCGACCGTATTTTGCTACCCACCGTGTCGTTGTCGATGTTTACATACGAAAATTGTTGCAAGTTGCCGAGCAATAAAGACGTTTTGTTGCGATTATTGAGCCGATAAAGGCTATCGGGACGAATAAAAATGCGGCTGTCTAATATTTTGGGCGCGTAGCGCTTTCCCGAAAAATAATAATTAACGCCCTGGTAGCGAATTGTGTCCGACTTTATTTTGGGCATTAGGCTGTCGGCGGGGGCGGCTTCTACCACAAAATCGACGCGTTCGTAGGTAAACTTGGGGTGTGCTTGCAGAAAGCGCGGCAACAAAATGTCAATCTTCAACAGGTCGATGGGCCGCTGAACACTGTCTAAAATTACCTGTCGGAGGCTGTCGCGGCGGTTGGCGGTGGCGGCAGTGTCCAAAACAAATCCACCATCGACGCGCCCCGATTTGGAGAGTACTTTTTTGAGATATTGACGCGAAAAACCGTAGTAGCCGTTGTTTTGGAGCAATTGTTCGATGCGCACTTGCTCGCCTTCTAATTTGTCCTGGCTGTAACGCTCTCCAGCGGTTATAAATGACTCGGCGCGGTGATCTTTCAGCAGCGAATCGATTTTTGTGTCGCGGCCTGTTTGCAGATTAACGTTTTGGTAATGGTACGGCAGGTTCTCGTTGATGGTATAAACCACCCTAACTTTGCCAGCCACGGTGTCGGCGTTGTAGCCAACCTTGGCATTAAAAAAACCGTGGTTGAACAGATATTGCTGAATCTTACTCTGGTTTTTTTTTGTTTCGTATTCGCTAAAATAAACGGGAGCTTCTCCCAGCCTCATCCAAAAATTACCCTCCCCGATTTTTTTCTGGTACTTTTCGGCATCTTTTAAATATTTTTTGCGAATCTTTTCAAGTTTTTTCGGTTGGGCTGCCACTGCTAAAAAAAGTCGTTGGTAGCGCACATCCAACGAGTCCCATTTGGTTTGTTGGGCTTGGCGGTCAAAACCTTTTTCGCCCCATTGGTACAACCACAGTGCAGTAGTAAACCCAGGTATTCCAAAAAGCGTTTTGTTGGGCTTTTGTGGCAGCAACCCCAGCAATTCTGGTGCGGTTATGAGTTTGTTGCCCCGAAAAGCCTGTCCCGACAGCAAATACTTTTCGTTGGTGGTGTTCACGCTGCGGGCGCAAGAAAAAGCCAACCAACTACCCATCAAAATCAAAAGTATAGCCCTACATTGCAATTTCAAATCAATCATTCTACCGACCCGCAACCAGGCGTTGCGCTTTATTATGCTTTCTAAAAACGTAGCTAAGTACATCAATTCTCTTCAAACCAAAAAATTTAGGCAGCAATACAACCAATTTGTAGTTGAGGGAGCAAAAAGCGTATTTGAGGTTTTAGCGTCTGACTATAAGGTACATATGATTGTGATGACCCCTGATTTTTTTGATAAAAATCAAGCGTATTTGAGTCAGTACGCGCTTCAAATCGAAACCACGTCTGCCGACGAATTGGCAAAGTTAGGGTCTTTTCAAACCAACCAAACCTGCTTGGCCATTGTTGAAACGAAAAAAAATACCTTTTTGTGCGCCGAGGGTCAGGAATTAGTTTTGGTTTTAGACGATGTAAGAGACCCCGGAAACTTGGGGGCAATTCTACGCGTAGCCGACTGGTACGGGATTCAAAAAGTGGTTTGTTCAACCACCACCACCGATCTCTACAACCCCAAAGTAATTGCCGCCAGCAAGGGGTCGTTCACTCGGGTGGGGGTTTATTATTGCGACCTGTCCGTTTTTTTTGAATCCAACAAACACCCAATATATGGTGCGGTTCTAACGGGGAAGTCGATTTACGAAACCGTTTTTGAACCCCAGGCCAGTTACTTGCTAATGGGCAACGAGGCCAACGGGGTTAGTCACGACTTGGCTCGGCTAATAACCCACCCAACCACCATTCCGAGAGCGGGCGGTGCCGAATCGTTGAACGTAAGTATTGCAACGGCGATTTTATTGGACAACTGGTATCGGCAGACCCCAAAGTAGTTCAACGCTATTTGAAATACACAAGTTACCCCACAATAATGCAACCTGGCACCGCGTTTAGTGCATAAATAGGTTGTAGATACTCGGGTAAGCACTTTTCGCCTTTATTCGACTGAAATCATTAAAAAATGCAAAATGCGTATTTTTAACTCAATTTAATTACATTTACGCTTCAAAACAGTGTATTACTAAATTCAGTTGGTCTTGTTAAGGGATCAAACTCAACGTACCCATTAGCCATAAAATTAAACAATCAAAATGAAAGAAACCACACTACTCTTAGAGAACGACCAGCTCATGGATGAGTTGATTAGCCTTCTAAAACAAAAGTTCGACGTATTGACGACCGACAATCAGAAAGACAAACTGGTACTATTGGCAAAGTCGCAGCGAAACCGTAAGTCGAGTATTGAAAAACACGGGTTAAGTGTTCGTCAGGTCCAGATCATGAACTTCTTAGCCGAGGGCCTAACCTACAACCAGATGTCGGACCAAATCGGTATCAGCGTAGACGGCGTTCGTTTCCACATCAAACAAATCTATCGGGGGCTGGACGTGACCAACAGCCGAGAAGCAATCAAAAGATTTTTCGATTAAACCACCGAGTTATTGAGTATGATCCGCCAGTTGCGGTCCGTCAATACACAAAAACGGATCGTAACTGGCGGACACATTAGTATGCATTAGCCCAAGTCCATTAACAGCCATCAACCCATGGGTATAATTAGTAAACTAAGAGCCTTTTTTACAGATGTACCTGATGGCTCGGCACCCCTACTCGCGGCAGCGGAGGGGCTGCCTGCGAGCACTGACGAAAGTGAGGTGCTTGGTGAAGCGTATCTGCACAAAACTGAAAATTTGCCAGCCATAATGCCCGTTCCGGGGTGGCTTCGCGACGAGGAAAGTCTGCGAGATGAGGCCGTAGTGTTTGGCCTCACTACCATTTCGATGGACGATAAGGTTGCCATAATTCACAATTATTTTGCCAGCCAAACCTCCCACACAGCGCAAAACCTGGCCCATACCCGTCAAAAAATGGGTGAGTTCGACCTGCGCATTGGCCACAAAAAAGACCAAATCTACGAACTCGAAAAACTGCATACTACCGTCGAAAGCAATGGAGCTACCCCGCCGCAGATGCCGCGCGTGGTGGTGGGCTTTGGGTTGTCTATTGCCATGTGCGTGAGCAATTTCTACCTGATAGAACAGAGCCTACGGCCACTTTATGGCAACAATCAGCTGGTGGCCGTTGGTGTTTTTTTAGCGGGTATGTTCAGTTTATTTGGTAGGATGTCGGTTTTTCACGACACTGATTCAAAACTCAACTGGCGAAAACTTTTAGAAGAAATAGGAATGCCCGCCGCCGCCGCAACTTTCATATTGGTTCAGGCTGCCCAAAGCCAGCCAATTGAGCGAGCACTCGCGCTGTTTTTTTTTGTATTTTTCTTGTTTCTTTTGTCGGGCAAACTTTTACTTAGCAACCTGTCGGCACTCACAACTGAGGTGGCAAGGCTGTTAAAACAAGCAACAGATCGTCGGCAGAAACAAGTACGTTGCCGCGAGGTAGTAGATTTGCAGGCTCAAATAGATGTTCTCGAAGCCGAAAAGAGTCAGCTTGTGCCCGCTGCCAACCGCGACGAGGCAGAACTGACGCGTCAAAATGCGCGCCGTGACATGCTCGTTAAATTATTTGAAAGCGAATTTAAATTGGCCCGAACCGTCCGTGAGCAGCTGTCGGAACGGCAGCTTGGACAACTTTTAAACCAAAACTACGCAGATGGTCAATGAAAACGAAGATTACCAGCACGGCTACGCCAACGGAGTAGAAAGTATTGACAAAAATTTCTACGAAGGCTACGTGTCGAGTAAGGTAAATTATGACTGGAATCTGGAGGCGATAAACGAACGAAAGGCCGATTTGCAGCGAATTGACCGCGAAATTGACGACACGCAAGCCCGCCAAAAAATTGCGTTCGACCGTTTGCAGCAGTTTAGCTACACCGCAGGCGTACTCCAAAAACAGATAGATATTCACCAACACGAGCTGGCAACGGTAGCGCAGGAGAACGAATTGCTCCGCCAACGCCGCATCAATTCGAGCGCCGATTACTCGTTGCTGGGTGGTTTTATATTTGTGTTGGCTGGGCTAAGTTTTATATTCGGCGACCTGATTATATCGCACGAGATTGTGGCATACGCCCTCAATATCCGCGACAACACCGATGCTTGGGCCTTTGCCGTGGGTTTGGCCATGGTATCGGTGCTCCTAAAACCAGTTTATGACCGTCTCATTGAGATTCCATACGCCAACGACCGTGCCGCCAGCCAGCGTACATACGGCCGTTTCAAAATTATTTTAGCTTGCTTTGCCGTACTCACGCTCGCCGTGTTGGGTTGGTTTAGGTACGACGCCTACCGAACAGATAAGCTCAAAGAGGCGATCAACAAAACCATTAAAAACCTGCAAAACACCGCTCCAATCGACCCCCAAACGGGCTTGCCGATGGCTTTAGACCAGCCCACATTGCAGCGCATTGAGCGCGAACTGCAAAACTTCGATGCCCTTAATCTTGACTTGGTAAACAGCCCCTGGGCGTTGCTGTCGTTTGTGCTGAGTGGGGTTTTGTTTGCGGTAGCTGGTGCAGTTTGCCTGGGAATCGGTCTCCCAGTTTTGCAGAAGTTTTGGTTTAGGTGGTTACAAATAGACCCGCGCTTGTGGCGGCTGCGAAGGCGCAAAGCAAAACACCAAAAGGCCCTCAAACCGCTTCAAAAAGAATGGGCCGACATGACCTCGCAGGAGAGAATTATTGAAAACGAGCTCGCCCAACTTACCCCCATTGCTGAACTTCGCCTCCGACGCGAAGGGATAGACGTTGAACTACGAAGCCTGGTCAATGTCATCAAAGGCATTGAGTCCGACTACCGCGTGGCGGCCTACAACGATGGGGTGTCGAGCGGAGAAAAGACCCGCGAAATGATGTCGAACGACGAATATAATGCGTTCAAGAACAGCCATTTCACAACCGCAAACTTAGCCCTCCGCGCCAAAGACTCTGCCGACAAACCCCTGACAATGGGTGGTGGCAAAAAAGCTCCAGCGTTGCGCCCGCACCTGGCAATTCGTAAAATGATAACGGATCAATTTGAGGGAGAACAATAGCTGCCCGTGCTAAGTACGGAACTGCGTTTAAATGTTTTTGGTACTCATTGCAAAGAGACAGTACCGACCTTTGACTTGTGAAAATGAGATACTGAAAATTAATAAATATGGACGGACAGCATAATTATCAAGCAATAATTCAGTGGACGGGAAACAAAGGTACAGGAACTGATAACTATCGAAATTACGAAAGAAGCTACACAATTAACATCGCTAATAAGGAAGAAATCTTAGGCTCGTCGGATCCAGCATTTCGCGGAGATAAAACTAAACATAACCCAGAAGACTTGTTAGTTGCCTCTCTTTCTTCTTGCCATATGCTTTGGTATTTACATTTATGCTCAGAAGCAGGTGTAATTGTTGTAGATTATGTGGATAATTCGACAGGAGTAATGATTGAAATTTCAAACGGTAGTGGACAATTTAGCGAAGTAACACTAAATCCTATTGTCACTGTAATGGAAAAAAGTATGGTATACAAAGCAAATGATTTGCACAAGAAGGCAAACGAACTTTGTTTTATATCAAAATCTGTAAACTTTCCAGTTAAGCATAATCCAGTAGTGAAAATATTATAGCGATGCAAAAGTCAGGCTACTCCATAAAATCATCGACGGCACCAGATTGAAGGCAACTTCCCTGCGAACTGATAGGGGTTCATGGCGCGCAATAAAACTACGGACAACCTTGGACGTAGGCCTTGAAAACGGTTCCTGGCTCAACCCTGAAGCCAGGGTTGAGCGTGACCGATGCACCTGCCCGGTAAATAATGTTTCCTGAGTTAATGCTGTTGGTGGCCACCACCGTGCTGGCTGCCCTAAACTCGGTGGTGGGCGATGTGGAATCGATCGTTGAAGTGATGCTGTGCGTTGGCGGACACTGGTTTACGGCCACTGCCACGCTACCACTGCAACCCGTCGAAGCGCAAGTGGCCAGGTAAGTTGTGTTGGCAGTGGGTTGCACCACCACGCTGCTGCCACTCCCGGCGCTGTTGTTCCAACTGACCGTGCCCGAGCAGTTGCTGGCCGTTAGGGTGGTTGTTTGGCCGTACACGATCGAACTCGGCGAAGCGCTTGCCGTGATAGCAGAGCTAACAATGACGGTGGTGCTGGCCGATGTGCCGCCACAACCGCCGCTGACCGTCACCGAATAGTTGCCGGTACTACTCACAACTATACTCTGGGTGGTTTGGCCAGTGCTCCAGATGTTTCCGGTGGGGCTACTCGATGTGAGCGTGAGCGAGCCGCCACTTTGGCAAATGTAGTTTGTGCCGCTGGGTGTGATGGTGGGCGGGCCCGAAGAACTACTTGCGGTCACGGCAACGGGGTCGGAGGTGGTGTTGCAGCCAAAAACATTCTGCGAAGTCACGGTGTAGTTGCCACTCGTTGTCACGCCAATACTTTGGGCGTTTGAACCTGTGCTCCATACATTTATCACGTTGCTACTGTTGGAGGTTAGGGTAACTGTTCCACCGCTGCAATTGGTAATTGGGCCAGCTGGCGAAATGACGGGTTTGGCTGGATATGGACTGGCAGGAACAACAATTGGCGTCGAAAAAGATAGGTTTCCGTTGGCATCGGCACCGTAAACGCGGTACGTTCCTTGCCCAAGCGTAACGGCCTGCGCGTTAGAAAAAGACGTTTCGAACGAATTATTCCCGTTTACCCAGTAGTAAGTTGTAAAACCAGCCTGAGCCGTAAAAGTAAGGTTGCCGCCGTTGTTTGGACAAGACACCGCCACGCTCAAAGGTTCGCGGGCGGCCTGGGGAGTGGAGGCTGTAAAAAAACTGTTAGAAAGCCAGCCGTCCCACGCACTGGCAAGGGCGGCAAGATTGGCCGCACCAGTCAGGTGTACGTCGTCTGACCGGGGTTGAATACCGTCGGTGTTTGGGCCTTCAAACACTTGGCTGCTGGCTGCCCGTATGTCGTTCTGGCCATTGATAATCTCCGCGTCGGTAATTCCCTGAAAATACGTAGCCTTGGCCACCACCCAAGGAATCTGTCGCCCGTAATCGGCGCGCGATTTATCGATTATTTTTTTGAGTTCGTCTCTATAAACAGTTCGGTTGATGGTGCTGCCGCCCGCATTGGGGAACTTTGCGTCAGACTCGCCCTGGTGCCAAAGTACTGCCCGCGCACCCAAGAAAGAGGCGTAGTTTTTGAGCGACCGATTGAGATAGACATACGGTATTTCGACGTTGTTGCCAAATTGAGAGTTAAAAAAATAGTGGTTTGACAGTTGATTATAGGCACTTTTACTCCAATTATAAAGCCCCGATCCGCCCGCCGCCGCATTAAAAAACACCACGGGAGCATTGATTCGTGCCGAAATAAGATCGCCCAGTTTCCCCCAACACCAAGAGCTGTTGCCGTTTGGAGATAAATTTGCTGAGAAAGACAGTGGGCTGTAGCTCGGAAAAGGCAGTTGTGGGTTTCCGCAGTTGAAGTTTGGCCCCGGGCAAGACACGTAAGGAATGGTATAATCGACGGTATTGACGCGGTCATCTACGGCGGCCAGACTACCGTCGCTGCCGCCCACTCCTTGCCCGTTAGACTGCCCCGCCACGATAAAAACTTCACCCACGCCTACTTTCTGAACCGTGTGGATGTTCCCAACTTGAACGCCATTGAGCATTCCGCGTGCCTCTAATTTGTACCAACCTTTGTAAACATTGATAGATCCTTTGAAGAAACCACCCGTTGGGTTGCTCACGATGCTCGTCCAAGGCACGGAGATGCCACCGTTTAGGGCCGTCAGTTGTACCTCCACACTATTAATAAAAAGCGTGTACGAACCCGACACAAAGACGGGGGCGTAGTCGTTGCTCTGGCGCTGGAGCACGGTGCGTTCGAGCGGTACGCCTACGACGACGTTGGTCTGCGAAAAGGACTTTTGGGCAATCGAACAAACAAAAAGGAGGAAAGTGAATCGTCTTAGCTTCATAAAAATGATAAATCGCACGGGGGAGGGCCGCACGACTTATTTGTTTTGGGGGGCTTAATTACTGCTTTTGAACGTGCTTACATCTAAAACTGGAATCTGAACGCCCAGTGAAGTATTGGCATTTTTTATGAACTCATTGGCCACCAGGGCGTTCCCGCGCGGACTGAGCATGAAGCCGTCTTTGGCATAGAAGTTTTTCAAGTTTTCGGTTTTGCCGCTTTTCACCGATTGGTATAATGCACTCAAATCGACCACAGTCAGATTTTTGGTTTTGGCATACTGCGCAACCGTCATGTTGTAATCGTTCAAAGCCCGCTGGCCGAGGCTGATCTCGGCTTCGTCGAGCAAAAACTCGCTCGGCAGCGGAGCGTCTGCCGACAAGCCCGTAGTTTTTCCGCTGGCGTTTGGCTTGCCAATCAGGGCGTAGCCTGCGTTGAGAAGCACATCTTTGGCGGTGGCCCTTCGCACTGTGCCGCTGCCCGTGGTGGTAAAAATATCGGTTTTGAACTCTTTTTGCGCGTCCGTAAAGTTGTAGGTATTAAGGGCCGCCGCCGCAAACAGGTCGGGTACGTTGGCAATAATTCCTTTGGCTCCGTTTGCTTGCAGCGCGGCCAATACTTTTTCTAACGACGCAATAAAAGTAAGGCTTTCGGTAAAGGCTTCTTTGCCGCCGCTCTGCACAAACCGCATGAGGTCGTCGTTGCCGATTTCGATGCTAAAAAAGGTAGGTTTGCTGTCTTTTATAACTTCTAAGTAAGTTTTGTTTTGGTTGCCCGAGGCGAGCAGCCTGCCAAAAAACGGGTTAAAAGCACTCTGGGACGGATCGCCGAGGCCACTTTTGGCCGTGTTGAAAACCAGCAGCCCAGGCACACCAAAGTTGTTGATCGCCCCCGAGACGGGACTCATAATACTGGCTTCTTTGCCGTTCAACTCCATGCCCGCCGCCACGAGTGGCTGCACGAACGCGCCCCCGCCTACGGTTTTCATCTGCTGGGCAATGAGGTTAGGAAACGCCGCCAATTGACCGTCGCGGGTTAGTTTGCCGTCGCCAAAACCAGCGGTTAGCGAGCCGCCCACGGCCACGTAGTTTGCCAGATTTTGGTTTTCGGCTGCGGGGGTGGCCACCTCCACATTGCTACAAGCCGCCACAACGGCGGCGCACGATAAAACTAAAAATGCCTTTTTCATAATCACCTGAGTTACCTTGTTTCTATTAAGACGCATAATTCACTGAAAAGGTTGTGTTTATGTTGTTTTTTCAAGTAGTTATTTAATAAATCTTATAATTAGTATTTCGGCCAACAGAAAAAACAGGGCGGCGCACAGAAAATATTTCCAAAGCGTTTTGCCAAAATTCTGTTTTTCAAACTCTTTCACAAAATCTGCATCGGCTATTTTATCAAAAACCTGTACGTTGGGTTGGTTCTTGAAAAAATCTCGGAGTTCGCTGGGCGTGAAATAATCCATCATCGACTCCCGGTTATCGTGGTTGAACGCCAGCAACTGCTGCGTTTTTCCGTTCAAAGTCAGTTGATAATACCCCGACTCAACCGCTTGGTTGGCACCCAACTGGTTGCTTTTTGGCATTTCAATATACAGTTGGTTTCCAATTAGACGCTGAACGGGAATAATGTCACTGCCATTTTTGGCCGTACCTCCAGTGTCTGCGGCTGGTTTAAGTTTGTAAATATCGTTTTTATTTGGATTATCTAAGGTCAAAACAATGTTGTTTTCTTCAAAAGAGTACGCCGTTCTTTGCTGGCGCACGCTCATGGCGGCTATTTTATAAAAAGTAGGTACAAAAAGCGCGTGCTGGCCAAAGTTGCCAAAATCGGCGGCCAGCGGGGTGGCAAACACGTAAACTTTGCCGCGCTGGCTGTTGTTTTGGCTCAAAAAGAGGTTTCCGTTTCGGAGGTTGAGCAACGAACTACCCGCCCGCCACTGCCAAACTGGCGACGCCGATGGAACATCCAGGCTTGCCGTTTCTCGGATCGACTCCTCAAAAACATCGCTAAAAAACGGATTCCTGCGGTCGGGTATGGCCAGCGGAGTAGGAGCGGGGTTGGTGCTCGATCGGGGCGTGAGGTCGGTTACGCCCAAGTTTCCCAAAAACTGGCCGTAAGAGGTCAGGTCGGGCGCGGGTGGTGGAATTACGGCCAGGCTACCCCCGTTTTTCACGAAACGCTCAATCTCGGCCCGCGCCGAACCCTCCACCCGTTCCAAGCCTTCGACCACAATCAGGTCGGCGGTTTTAAACAGACCCACATCAGCATTGTTTATGTTCAGGCTGCGGGTCATAAAAAGACTATCATTGTCAAACACATTCTCGACGTATTTGTCGGTGATTTGGCTACCGGTCAGGTGCAAAATTTTGATCGTAGGCGAGGCATTGAGTACAAAAAAATGGGTGTTGTCAAATGTTATTGGGTAGTCATCGAACGTAATCCGACCCTGCTTAAAGCCCTTTCCTTTTACGTTGAAATTGAAACTTGCCGTGCTGCTACCCCGGGCCGCCACATTGACGGGCGCGGTAGAAACCTGCACATTGTCGATGAACAATTTTACGACCAAGTTTGTCACCTTGTCCTCCCCCGAGTTACTCACTTTTACGTACAAAATATTATTTTGGAGTTCGCGGATGAAAGGCGTGTTGAGCCACACCGAATCGACGAAAATGTTTTGGCGTGCCTTGGCCTGCACTGGTACAATAAACAGGCGGTTGGTGGTGTCTATTTTAATGTTTTTCAAATTGCCTGCCGTACTTTTCTGAAAATCCGAGAACCAAAACAATTGGTTTTTGCCCGAGCTGTGCCGTCCGAGTAGGTTTACTTGGCGTTTATAAATGGCTTCAAATGAGCGTGGTGAGTGCGATAAATCGACGGTAGTGAGGCGGTCTTTGATCTGAGTCGATGAGCTAACGGCCTGCTCCTGGCTGTTAAAATCGTTGGTAATGAGCTGGATGTTCGTCGCATTTTTGAAGATTGTTAGCAGCTCGTCCAATTTGTTTTTTGCCACGTCCAAGTACCGTTGGGTATTTTCTTCGTTCTGCATGCTGTACGAATTGTCCACGTAAAAACTCGTGACCCCCTTTCGGTCTAAACCCAATTTGTTTGCCGTTGGTATAAACGGTTGGGCAAAAGCCAGCACCAAGCAAGCCAAAAAAAGTACGCGTGCCAGCAAGGTGAGCAACTGCTTGAGCCGACGGAAGGAACTGGTTTGGGTTTCGACGGCCCTCAGAAAGGCTACATTGGTAAAATACACCTTTTTGGTGCGCCGAAAATTAAAGAGGTGGATAGCTACTGGGATGGCAATGGCGGCCAATGCCCACAAAAAACTCGGAAATAAAAAACTCATTTATCGCTCGGCTACTGATGATTAACTAAACTGCGAAATTACGACAATGTGCGTTCAATACCTAAAACCAGGTTTGGGTCGGGGCATAGTTCAAGGTATTTTGCGCGGTCTTGCAGCGTACAAACCCCTGGGAAGTCGCCCTTTTGCCCCATCATATCGGTGATAATCTGAAAATGTAGGTGGGCTGGCCAGTCGCCATTTGTGGGATAGTCGCCGATTCGGGCAATTTCCTGGCCTTTTTCTACGGCCATGCCCTCGTACAAACCGTCCAAAGAATCTACCGTCAGGTGTCCGTATAAAGTATAGAAATGGCGGTGTTGCAAAATAATGGTTGGCCCGTAGTCGCCGTAAGCACTGTTGTTTCGGAAACTATGCACCACACCAGCGGCGGGTGCGTGCACTGGCGTGGTGGCCGCAGTCCAAATATCTACGCCCAAGTGGATGCAGCGCGGCTGGTCGGTTTGCTGAAAATGCGTGCTGCGTGCATAAATTACGCGGTGTTCGTTGTAGCCACCCACGCCGAAGCGCGCGCCCGCTTTTTTTAGCTTTTTGAATACGTAGTCCGCAAACGCCGCCGAATCGTTTAAGTTCACGCGGTTGAGCTCGGCGTTGTTGGGGCCAAAATCCATGCGTAGGTACGGCTCCGTTTGCCAATCGACCGCTATCACGGGCGCAAAGTCTTGGGTAGTCCACTGGTTATTTATCATCAAAAAGGTGTTTTTAACCGTAAAAATAAAGGAGAACTTGGCATCAACGGTGTTTTAACCAAAATGTTATTCTATTTACCCGATCTCGCCATGCTTTTGCTTCTCACATTAATGGGTATCGTTGCCTTGGTGCTGCTGATCGCCTACGTTCGGTTAGACACTTTTATATCATTTGTGGTCGTGGCGTTGGGGCTGGGTTTGGCCACGGGCATGGACATAAAGGCAGCTGGCAAGTCCATTCAGTTGGGTATCGGCAACACCCTCGGCGAATTAGTGCTCATCATCGGGTTTGGAGCTATGCTGGGCAAGTTGGTAGCCGAAAGCGGTGCTGCCCAGCGCATTACCAACTCGTTAATCGCTTTTTTTGGGCAAAAATACCTTGCGTGGGGGTTGGCGCTATCGGGTTTTGTTGTCGGAATCCCGTTGTTCTACAACGCTGGTTTTATTGTTGTCATCCCGATAATTTTTGCCGTGGCGGCGGCTACGCGCTTGCCCATGCTGTGCGTGGCCATGCCAATGCTCTCGGCGTTGTCGGTGGCGCACGGGTATCTGCCGCCGCACCCGTCGCCCGCTGCCATTGCGGGGCAGCTCCACGCCGACCTCACCAAAACGCTGCTCTACGGCATCATCATTGCGGTTCCTGCCATTGCGTTGGCGGGGCCAGTATTTGCCAAAACGCTCAAAAAATTCAATCCAAAACCCAACGTCTCTTTGTTTCAAAACCAGTCACCGACCAGCAACCAACTGCCAAGTTTGGGGGTGAGCCTGTTCACGGCCCTGCTCCCCGTTTTTTTGCTCACGGTCGTTGCGGGCTTAAAGACCCTTTTTGTGGCGGGGTCGGTGCTTTATTTTGTATTCACGCTCCTGAGCGAGCCTTACGTCGGAATGTTACTATCGGTTTTAGTGGCCGTTTATTGGTTGGGCATTAAACGCGGCTTGACCATGAAAACCACCATGAGGCACTTGGAGGAGGCCATAAAATCGGTATCGCCCATTTTGCTGGTCATCGCGGGGGCGGGGGCATTTAAGCAAGTGCTCAACGACAGCGGTGTGAGTGCGTACATTGGCCAGCAGCTGGGTCACGTGGCGCTCAACCCGCTTATTTTGGGGTGGGGCATTGCTGGTGTTATTCGGGTTTGTGTGGGGTCGGCAACGGTGGCGGGGCTAACGGCAGCGGGCATTTTGGCTCCCGTGGTTCAAAACCGCCCCGAAATCAGCCCCGAACTGATGACGCTCTCGATTGGGGCGGGCAGCTTGATGTTGTCGCACATAAACGACAGCGGATTCTGGCTTTTCAAAGAATATTTCAACCTCAGCATCGGCGATAGCCTCAAAACTTGGACGGTTATGGAAACAATCGTGTCGGTGGTGGGGCTGCTGGGCGTATTGCTATTGAATGCTTTGTTGTTGTAAAAAAACGGGATGGTCGATTCTACGTTCGGCCATCCCGTTTTCGAGACTTGAAATCAAATGGTGGATTCTCAATTAGTTCGCCCAGTGGCAATTCCAATGCCCACGCTACTGGGCCGACTCTTCGGCCTCTTGTTCGGTAGTTGCCTTTGGTTTTTTGACCAAATCCAACAAAAGTGATATTCTGAAAGTATTGGCCAGCGGGCTGTTCTGCGCGAAAGGCATCATGTAGGCCATATCGATTCCGTAGCGATCCTGGATCTTGAAGCCAAAGCCAACGGTGGCATATTTGCGACCTCCTTTGGTGTTAGACTCGTTGAAATATCCGCCCCTGATGGCAAACTGGTTGTTGTACCAATACTCCAAACCCGCCGAAATTGTAAACTCCCTCATCTCCTCTTTGAAACCATCGGGAGCATCGGCAAAAGATCCAAACACTGCGCTCGTATAGTCGCGGTTGAGTGGTTTGCCCCGCAAAACTGGGCGTATTGTTTGGCCAGGAAGCGCATTGCCAAGCACGGGCGGAGTTGGCACCATCAACTTATTGAGGTCCAACAAAAACGTAATCTTGTTGTGGCTGTCGATCTGCCGCGTGAGTGCCGTACCGATTTTGAAATTGGTAGATATAAAATAATTTTCGCCGCCGTAACTGATTTTTCCGCCCAGGTTCGAGATCATCAAACCATACGCACTTTTCCAGCCTCGGTTGCTTTCGGTGTCTATGTTGTCTTTTTGGTAAAACAAACTAATGTCGGCGGCGGCGGTCGAAGCGGGTTTAATGCTGATGTTTCCGCCGCTGACGCTGCCCTCAACCCCAGGATTAGAGTTAATGTATTTAAGGTTGAGGCCCACGCTAAAATTGTCAGACAATTTGCGGGCATACGAGCCATTCACGTAGAAATCGCGCGAGTAAAACTCCCCAGTTAGTGCGCCAAAGCCATTGCGGCCTTCAAACTTGCCAAGGTCAAAATACATCATGGCCAAACCAATTGCTTGGTTTTTGCCAATTTTCTTGTAGCCCGACAGGTACGTAAACGACATATCGCCCACCAAGTTGCGGAGCCACGGGGTGTATGAAATGGCCAGGCCGTGGCTTTTTTCGGCGAAGGCCAATTTGGCAGTATTCCAAAAAATCGAATTTGCGTCGGGCGATGCCGCCACGCCCGCGTCGCCCATGCCCGCGCTGCGCGAGTCGGGTGTAAAATTTATGAACGGAACGCCACCAATAACTGGGCGCAGTGTGTCGCCGCTTTGACCAGTGGTACTTTGAGCCAGCAGGTGGTTTGAGCAGACAGTTGCAATGACGAGTGCAAAACAAAGAGAAAGATTGCGAATCATATAGGGTTGATTTATACTTAACGGACACGTACCTGGCGGTATCAACAAATGCCCGATCCAAAAGTAGTGTTTGCGTTTAATAGTTTGCAAATATATAAGTTTTTATTTGCTGTAAAGTAATTTATCCGTGCGAATGTCCGAAGAATTGTCGGTCAATGACCGCACCACAACTCGGTAAACGTAGGTCTGTAAAGTATTTGTGGTTTTTAAAATGTTTGGTACTGACCAGTTCACATCATTAATTGTGCTGTTGGCGTTGTAATACATTTGTTTTTTTGAAGCCACGATTTTTCCCGTTAAATCGGCCACTTCGAGGGTTATCTCTATGTCGTTGCCTGGACGGTTTTGCGTAATCTTAAAATTGGCACTTTCGGTAAAAGGATTCGGAAAAACGATCATGTCTGTGATTTGAATCTGCTCAGTTCGAACACTAAATTTCAACGATTTTTCGGTTGAGTTATTGTGCGTATCCCAAGCCTTAAACGCCAACTTGTAGTTTCCTTCGGGTAGTTTATCAAACTGAAATCGGACGGTTCCCGCCCTAAAATCGTCGATGTTGGCGCTAAAATAGTCGTTCATGTTGAGCGCAAGGGTGTCGTTGAGCGTAAGTATGAGGCTGTGGCCAATGCCCGCCTGCGACGTATTGATGCCGTCGTCGTCGCTGATTTGGGCAATAAACGTGGGGCTTTGGTTCAAAACCATCCCATCCACAAATTTATTGTTGTTCATAAACACCTCAACCACTGGCGCCTGGGTGTTCAATGGTTTGCTTAAACTGCCCCCCACAATTATTCTGTCCGAGCTCCCAGCGGCATCCATTAAACTGTCGTTTTGCACGGCATAAATACTGATTCGGCCTTTTCCGAAGCGGTAATCAATGTCTTTCGGCACGTTGAAGGCGCACTCAAAACGCCCCGATTTCACCGATACGCGTCCCTCAAAAAGGCGATTTTGAAAACTACCGTATTTCATTTTACTCGACTCGTTGCCCAAGGTTGTGAGCACGTTTTGTTTGTCAAAAATAACAACGTTGGCAAAACCGTTAAACGTGTCCACCAACTCTTTCCCGTTTCTGATTTCGCCCACTATTTTTACCGACGACAGTGCACGCAAAGTGTCCGTTTGTTTGTTGTTAATCTGGGTCACAACTGCCTGAAAATTAGGGTAATTGAGCCGCATGGACGGATCGCCGAGGAACGCAAAATTTCGGTTGAGGCTCCCCGCCAGGCTATTGTTTTTGGTGATGCGCATGACGTCGCCCATGCGGGGCATTTGGCCGTTTATGGGCTTAAAGACGGTTTCAAAAAAAGCGGCATTGACCAAAAAATTGGTGTTTGCAAACACGGGGCGCGTGGTGGTGAGCAGGCCAACGCCGCCGCCGCGCGGCGACAAAATGGTGAGTTCGGCCCCCGAAACTACGGCAGGGTTGTCGTAGCGGCCAAACTCGCAGGTGGCCGTCACAAACAGCGGTAGGTTGTTGGGGTTTCGCCAGCCAAAAATATCGTTAATTCCCAAAATTTGCTCTTCGGCCCAGCCCGACTCGCCGCCGTGGCCAATGTAGTTTACCACCAACGAACCGTCGTTGATGCTCCGATTGATGGCCGCATTGACCGCTGGCGCACGCTGAAAAGGCGTGGCAACTTGCGGAAACGCATCGACGTATATTTTATTGAAATTATAGGCCGAATTGGCTTGGGCTACCACCGAGTCAGACAGGTACTCCGAGTCGTTGGGGTAGTAGTTGCCATCCCCGTCGTCGGCCACAAACGTAAGGCGGTTGCGCCACTGGCCCACGCTTTTGCTGGCGCGGTATTGGATTAATTTTTGTACCAGAGTTTCGGCTTCCCCGGTTGTTTTGGCGGGCAAACGGCCCACTCCGATGTCGAGGGTATGGTCGCCGAAGCCCTCCGTCCACTCGCCGTCTTGTGGTTTGAGAAACCCAAAATAATCGTCGGACGAGTACGTAAAAATCGGGTGCAGCGATTCTCGACTTTGGTAAACTGGCACAAAATCAGTTAGTTGGGCGGCGGTTTGGGTTTTGGTGTTGTTTTTGGGGTCGTAAGTGGCATCACCAAAAAGCAGCAAATATTTTAATTTATTGGGGGTTTTGTCGAACAAAAACTTGGCAAAATCTCTGATGGCAGACACGTCGTTTTTGCCCGACGAAAATTCATTAAAAATTGTCTGCGTACTCACCACCAAGGCATCTAATCCGTCGTTTTGTTGCCTAAAATCAGCTAATTTTTGCGCCTCGGCGCGCCACTTTTGTGCCGTCACAATCAGTAAATTGGGCGTAGGGAGGTTGCGCAGGTTTTGGTTTGGAATGGCGTAGCCAACCGCTGGAATGAGCGTTTGAGATTCGGTAAAACCGATGAATTCGCGCAGTTTTTTGGATTCAAAACCAAAAGAGACCTCTTGGTTTGGCAGCGAAACATACAATTGGTTGCGCGGGCGGAGCGCGTCGGTTACGTCCCAAATTATTAGGTCATTAGAAGCCGACCTGACCACAAAACCAGCTCGGTCGAAACCAGTACTTTCAATCGACCGAAAGGGCATCGTTTGCGTGCCGTGCCTCAACTGACGCTTTGTTTGCACCCCCAAAAAATCCAAGTATCCCTCGGCCGATCCTTGCCCGTTTTTATCAAAGGTCGCGTTGATCCGAACGCGGTCTCCGTCGATAACGACTGGTCTTTCAAATTTCTGAACCCTCCGATCGCCTTTTGTGGCGTATCTAAACGTACTTACAGTGCCCATGGTTTGTTCGCCGAGTGGTTGGTCATTGACCCGAAAACTAAATTTAGTAGCCACCTGGGCGGCAGCCACAACCGCCGCCGTGACAATAATATTGCTGTTTGGAACAATGTTGGGCAGCTCAAAATCGGAGTTTTGGCTCGTCTGCGCCCCAAAAAACGCCCCCAGCCACTCGCGCCCCGAACTCACCTTACTAATCTGTTCTTTTTCGTCAAAAACGTAGTCATCATACACCGAAAACGAACGATCGGCTGCCACACTCGGGCGGCTTTCGACCCGTAGTCCAGGCGAATTATCCACTGATAAAAAGTAGAAAGTAGTGTCCGAATAGTAATTGATTTGGTGCGTAAAGAGTTTATTGTCAGCATCAAACAGTATTTGGTGCGGGCTCTGGCCGTAGAACCAAAGCGCGTCGTTGGCATCAAAACGCCCATCGGCCTCACCTTTTACAAAAACGGCGTTTTCGGTCAATGAACTTGGGCGCGGCGTGGCGTTGGGTTGGGGGAGCATGGCGCCACCGTTGCCATAAAGGCGCAGATTTCGGGGGTCGATCTGAGTGGGGTCTACACCCATTTTGCGCAAAAAAGCGGCGTCGAGTTTGTATATCCCAGCTTGCGTAACGCCTATTTTGAAACAACGCCCTTTGGCCAGCTGGGCCACCACTGGCGGCGTGCCCAACCAAACGAGTGCTGGTACTAAAAGGCACAGAAAAACGGGACTATACTTTTTTGACCAACGCATGGGCAGGAATCAAAAATTGTTTTTTACTCATTGGTTCAACTACAACGTACCTGGTGCGCCTGAGCGCGCCTCTGACGAAGGTTTTTTGTCTAAAACTAAAGACCTCTCCCTCCGCAATTTGGTTGAGCGGCACGCCTTGGTCGGCGTTCGACAACCCTGCTGGGGCGGTCTCGGCTTGGAAGGCTTGCAACGCCAGCATGAGCGGGCCGTCGGAGGCCGTCGATGCCTTTGGATTTTGGGCGTAGCGGAGCAGGGGTACTAATATGGACACTGGAAAAACGCTCACGTCGAGCACGGGTATGAGCAACTGCCTAAAGTTTGCTTTCCATTCTTTGCCGTGCGGAGCTACCCTTTTTTTTGGGTTGGCGCGGTACGTTACCAAGTGCGCAATTTCGTGGAGGTAGGTTATCAAAAAGCCGTAGGGATTGCGGTCATTGTTAATGGTAATGCACGCTCGCTGGCCTGGCCGAACCCTAAAATCTCCGAATTTCGTTTGTCGGGGGCGCGTCACTTTGAAGTCAAACTGGTGTTGGTGCCACAAGGCCAGGCAATACTCGAAGCTCGGCGCGGGGACGTGTTTTTGGAGGATTGTTTGCATCAAAAAATGCTTTTAGTAAATAACCACAAGTTATTGTTTTCTGTTTTGGGAGTAAACAAAAACTCAGATACTTGGGCGCCACCTAAGCGTGTTGAGTAGGTGTTCGATGTCGCGGCGGAGGTAGTCTATGGCGGGTTGCAGCGAATCGCCTTTTCCAGCCACGTTGAAATACAGGGCGCCACGCAGGTAGTTTTTGGTCGAATCGGTGGTATAAAATTGGTAGTACGTAGGCACGTTTCCAGTCAGTTTTAGCACCGTGGCCGTGCGCCCAGATTTTGATCTGATTGTTTGTTCCTCCAACGAAAATGCCCGTTCGGAGTGTTTTCCAGCCAGTTTGTAGGCATCGTTGATGAAGCCCGCCAGCCGTTTTGGGTTGTTTTCAACGGTTTTGTAGGTCAATTGAATGTTTGCTTTAAGGTCAGGATAATAAATATAAATCCAGTGCGGCTCCGAACGCGCAAAAGTATCGCGTAGAATGACGGCCTGTTTGGAGTATTCAAACAAATAAGGATGGGTGGGTTCTAAAAGCTGGTAGGCTGCCGCTGGGAGGTCCATTCGCGGATAGGCTTTGGGTTTGGGAACGTAGGTAGGCTCGGTTTTTTGGCACGAAACAAAACCAATAAGCATAAACCAAAATGAGTGTAAAAAGTGGTTTTTTTGCATGGGTAGGCTAACTGATTGTGAATTTTGAATGAAAGAATGGCAGAATAGATGACTGATAATTAAATGTTTACAAACTAAAATATGTCAGTTATTTAATTGCATTTATTTGGCAAAGACATTCTGAAAGACAACGTTTATTTTTTTGCGGTATTGTTGGCAACTGGCTTTGGTTTAAATATTCGCAAAATACCAAAAACCGATACGACCACCGACACCACAATGGCTATTTTTGGGAGCAGCCCTTCGTTTGGGTTTTCCACTAATTTAATTATTTCTTGCGCCTGGCTTCCCACCCAAACGGCCAATATTGTGCGGGGGATCATACCGAGAAAACCGCCGATCATTACATTTTTGAGCCGCACCCCCGCCAGTGCAAAAGCTAAGTTGGTGAGTGCAAAGGGCAAAACTGGCGAAAGTTTAGTGAAAAACACCAAACGGAGCTCATCGCCGTGCATGGTTTGCAGCAGGGCATTGGCTTTTGGGTATTGATTTAAAAAAAACAACAGTCGTTCTTTGTCGAAGTATTGCGTGAGTTTATTGACCAAAAAAATGGCGCCGAGGTTGAGCGCAAAAAGGGGAAGCAGGGCCTTGAAATGCAGAAAATACCCAAAGATAAGTGCCAGGAATGTAGGCGGCGTTAAGGCCACCATCGACGTGAAACAGCAAGCCAACGAGACCCAAAACCACTGCGAAGCGTCGAAATTGGCCAGTTTTTGTTCGTTTTGTACCACCCAAACCGCCGTAGCCGAACCAAACAAAAGTGGAACAACGGCCATAAAAATGCCAGAAATGATTGGAAACGAAAAACGGGGTGGCCTCATAAATCAGAAACTATAGCGAAGTCCTACGCCCGCGCCGAGCACCCTGGGGCGGGTTTGCACCAGGCTCTGGGGCGTGTTTTCGGAACCCAACGCCTGCTGGTACGTACCCGTAAATGCGCCAGCCCACCGCTGTGACACCCGATAGTTGAGCCGCACTCCCGTTGTGGCTGCCACATTGAAGGCGTTGTACTCGGCCTGGGCGGCGGTGTAGGTGTTGGCATTAATGGTGTTTTTAACCATAAAACTCCCCAATACTCCCGTTAGCAGGGTGTAAGAAAGTTTTTTTGCTGGCCAGATCGTATAACCAGCCTGCAACGGGACTTGAACAAACTGAAAAATGTTCGATACCGACTGGCCTCCAGCCACCACCGAGTTGTTGAATAGCGGGTTGGCTGCACTGCCGCTGTTGCCCAACTTATTGTTTGAGAGGGCAAAATCCAACGACGTATTGGCGTTCGAGAGCCTAAAATAATCGTTGTAGGTAGAGTTGCCGCGCAGGTAGGACAAACCCGTTTCGAGCGACCAATGCTTGCCCAACTGAACGCCGCTGCTGATTTGCAACACAAACGAAGCACCGCCTTTGCTGAAATTGCCGCTACCTGGGGCCACCGACTGCTTGGAAGAAGTAAAAGCCAAGCTGGTTGCGGGGGGGCTGTCGAACGAAACCCCCGCCTGAGATGCCAGCGAGGCCACACTCTGCCCGCTCACTTGGCTGAACGAATTGAACGATGCGGGCATGAAACCCAGCCCTGCCCAGTAGGTGGTAGCCGCGCGTTTTTTTGTGTTTTCTGTTTTTTGTGGCAATGAATAAAATACGTACCGGGGCGCAAACGCAACTTGGTACGCCCGCCACGCTTTCGGACTGATTTGCCCGAACGACACCATTTGGGCTTGGATGGTTTTTTTTTCGGGCAAATCGACGACGGGAAAATCGGCCTGTGGCGGCTCAGTAGCTGGTACCAATTTTGTCGATTCGCCCGTGCTTTCTCCGTCGGTAAGCGCAGTAATGGCTATTCCCGAAACGCCGCTTACTTTAAAAGTTGTCTTACGCTTTGGGTTTTGAACCTTCGGGTTGTTTGCTGTCAGTTGGTTCGGAGGCGAACTAATTTTGTCCGAATACTGGGTGCTCAGAATAGTGTTTGCTGCTATTTGTTCTGGAGCCGAACTAATTTTGTCCGAATACTTGGCAGAAGCACGTTGGGGGAGGGGTTCGTTTTGTTGCGCGTCAGTTTGCACACCGCGCGCGGTTTTTGCTATTTGAACCGTTTTATTTTTAGACCAGTTGCCTCCTGCTAAAAATAACCAACCTACTGCCAGCAGCAAACCTACTCCCGCCGCCACCGCCCACGGCCTGCCCGCCGAAGCAAATTGCCAGAACGGAACGGCGAGGGGTCGTCTATTTTTGCGGTCGAGTTCGTACTCAATGTGCCCCCAGGCGGGCGGGGGCGGAGGTACCGAGGCGTTTGCCATGGCGCGTTTCCACTCATTACCGAAATTATTTTGATCGAATGGATCCATGCTCAACGATGACGTTCTATCAATAACTTATCTTGTAACAGCTGCTTGGCCCGGTGGTACTGCGATTTTGAAGTACCCTCGCTGATGCCCAACATCTGCGCAATTTCTCGGTGCTGAAAACCCTCAATGGCACAAAGGTTAAACACCGTTTGGCAACCTGCGGGTAGTTCTCGAATGAAGCCCAGCAGTGTTTCGTACTCAAAACCCGACAGGATCACGTCGGTTTCGGTCCCGTTCTCTGTAACAGCCTCAATGTCAATGCTATTGCGCCATTTTAGCGATTTTCTCAAAAACGACAGCGCGGTGTTCACCATCACCGTTCTTATCCAACTCTCCAACGGGCACTCGAAGCGAAATGTATTAATTTTATCAAAGATCTTCACAAAGCCATCTTGCATCACGTCTTGGGCATCGTCGGCGTTTTTGGTATAGCGCAAACACACCGCAAACATCTTGCCCGCATACTGCTCGTAAAGCTGTCGTTGGGCGAGACGGTCGTTGTTTTGGCACCTGCCTACTAACGTTTGGTCTTCGAGCATATATGGTTCTAAGTCAAGACGCACTTGTTTTGTGCAAGGTTGGAACGCCCGCAAAAAAATGTGCAATTAGCCCACCTCCACCCGCGACAACGACTCGATTTGCCAGTATTTGTTGGCTATTTCTATAATTTGCTGCGGGGTCACTTGCCTAATCTTTTGCACGTAATCGGCGTAGTAGTTGGGGTCTAAGCGTTCCAGTTGGATCATTTTCACGCGGTCAGCAATCTCAAAAGGTGTGTTGAGGTTGCCCACAAACTGCCCCGCCATGTAGTTTTTCACCGTTTGTAGCTCGTCGTCTGGCACAAGTTCGGTTTGTAGTTTTCGTATTTCTTTTTCAATCTCTTCCGACACTTGGCCCGCCAGCTCTTTTTTGCATTCGCTGCTGATGATAAAATACCCATCGTTACTAAAGCTAAGTGCGCTCGACGATATTCCGTAGGTCAGCCCTTTTTCTTCGCGGATATTTTTCATGAGCCGAGACCCAAAATAGCCGCCCAAAATTTCGTTTGTCACCAATAATTTAAACCAATCGGCGTGGTGGCGCGTAATGAGCCGCTTGCCGAGCCTAATGGAAGTTTGTACACTTTCGGGCCGGTCTATGCGGCTTTGGGTTGTGTTTTGTGGGCCGTCAAAAACCGCCGTCGTTGGTTGGTCAGCGGTTGGCCAGTTGGCGTTGGGTTGCCCTAAAAACTGGTTCACCAAGGCCACGTCCTGCTCCGAGATCCTGCCCGACAACACCACCGCGCGTGGGCGCGTGTTGATGCGCTGCGCGTAGAAATGCCGTAAATCTTGCGTTTCCACGGCCGCAATGGTGTTTTCTTGCTGGCTTTTTCCGTAGGGATGCGCGTTTCCGAACAGGCTTTGGCGGAGCATGACCGACGCCAAGTACCCGTTTTTTTCTTGATTGACCTTTAAATTTTGGAGCGTGCTATTTCTGATTGTTTCTAACTCGGCTTCTGGAAAAACCGCTTCCGACAGCAGTTCGCTCACCATCGGCAAAATAGCTGCCAAGTGTTTGGTTAGGCCATACACCGACAAATTGGCGCGGTCGGAGCCGTGCCCGAGGTCAATAAAAGCGCCGATGCTGTCGAAATACTCGCTAATTTGAACGGCTGTTTTTTGCTTGGTACCCTCGGCGAGCATCTTCATTGTAAAAAAAGAAACGCTGTCTTTGGGTTCAAACCAAGTGCCCGCGTCGAAGATCACCTCCAAACGAACGATGGGCTGTTGGCCCACGTTGATGATGTACAAAGGGGTGCCGTTGTCCAAAGTTTGGGTTCTTGCCGCAGGAAAATTAACTTCTTGAATCGTCTGAAACTCGGGGGCTGTTGTTCGGTTGAGCATTGAAAAAGTTTGGTGGTTATGAAAACGTCGCTTTTAACTACGTCGGGCAATCAAAATTATGTTTGCTGCGGTTAGATTTCCGTGGGTTCAACTCCCCCGCGATGGTGGAGAAAGCCCCCGCTGATTTCGAGCGGGCTTGGGGTGTTGTTGTGGTAGAGCTGGCCAGTTCCGAGGCCCTGGGGCAGTGGGTTTTTGAACTGCGCCGTAAACTGCGCCACGGCATTAAGACCTACGTTCGACTCGAGGGCGGAGGTGATCCACCAATTGATTTTCAGGCGGTTTGCAATCTCGATCCACTCCTGACACTGCTGAAAGCCGCCCAAAAGTGTGGGCTTTAAAATGATAAATTGCGGTCGAACCAATTTGAGCAAACTCATTTTGGTGAGGTATTCGGGTTTGCCGATGAGCTCTTCGTCGAGCGCAATCGGCACGGGTGTGTGTTGGCAGAGCGCGGCCATGGTTTCGGGTTGGCCTGCTTGAATGGGTTGTTCGATGGAGTGGAGGTCGAATTCAGCCAATCTCGCCAGTTTTTCGGCCACTTCGTCTGGGGCGAAGGCTCCGTTTGCATCTACCCTGAGCGTAATCTGGTCGGCCGAAAACCGCGCCCGAATGTCGGCCAGTAGCCTACACTCTTGCTCGAAATCGATGGCCCCAATTTTTAGTTTGAGGGTTGTATAACCCGCCGATAATTTTTCTTCGATTTGCCGTTGCATAAAATCGGCGCTACCCATCCAGACCAATCCATTGATGGGTATGGGCTGTGTTCCGCCCGAAAAAGCGTTTTTGAAGATGATTCTCTGCCCACCGTTTAGGTAGTCTAACATGGCGGTCTCGAAGCCGAACCGAATGCTGGGCCATCCTTGGTCAGCGAGCTGGTTGATAATAATGCCGATGTTCCAGGCGTATATTTCCAAGTCTAAGCCATCAAAAACGGCGCAAACATCCCGAAGTTTTTGCTCAAAGTTCGGTGTATCGTCAATGCTAAGTCCTGGTAGAGGGGCGCACTCGCCAAGGCCAAAGACGCGTGGTGTTTGCTGGTCGAAAATTTTGACAAACCAAGTACTTTTTTCCGTCAATACCCCGCGCGAAGTCCCTGCCTCGAAGCGAAACTGCAATTCACGGCGCTGAAAGACAGCTTTTAGGGACATATTGGTGGCGAGATTCTTGGTTTGAACTCAAAAATAGTAAAATATTTTTTTTCTACACCATCAAAGCCACCGAAATAAGCGATCGGTGGGAGCTAAAATTAAATTTCACGCCTTCGGGTGGGCTTCTTGGTACGCTTTTTTGAGTCGTTCAATATTATTGTGCGTATAAACCTGGGTGGCGGCCAAACTGCTGTGGCCCAGCAAATCTTTGATAGCGTTTAGGTCTGCACCACGGTTTAGCAGGTGCGTGGCATAGGTATGGCGCAAAACGTGCGGACTTTTTTGGCTCAAAGTAGTTACCAAACTTAGGTAGTTTTTCACAATCCGCTGGATCAGAACGGGGTACGTTTGTTCCCCGTCGTCGGTTAGAAGCAAGTAGTTTGGGGTGCCTTCGGTATTGAAGTGCAGGCGGTAGGTTTGAAGGTATTTTTGGATGCACAACATGAGCACCTCGCCCACGGGAATGATCCGCTGTTTGTTTCGCTTGCCGAGAACTTTGATGGTACGGTCGAAAAAATGCACGTCGGCGGTTTTGAGTCCGATCAGTTCCGACAGCCGTATGCCAGTTCCGTAGAGCATTTCAAGCACCAAACGGTCGCGGTGGCCGTTAAAATCGTCGGCAAACGCAACCTCATCAAATAAAAATTGTGTTTGGGTTTCCTCAACGAAAACGGGTAGTTTTTTGTCCGTTTTGAGGGCAACGATTCGGGGGGTGGGGTCGATTAAAATGTGTTTGCGGCGAACCAAAAAACCGTAAAAGGCACGCAGGGTTGCTATTTTTCGGTTCACTGAGCGGTGGTCCAACTTAGACTCTACCAGCGACATGATCCACGACCGTAGTAGCTGAAAATCGGCCTTTTGTACCTCGCTGATCTCGTACTCAGCGCTCAGGTACAACGCCAGTTGCTCAAGGTCGCTTTTGTAGGCTTTCACGGTGTGCGGACTTAGCCTTCTTTCGGTCTCGATGTAGCGCAAAAAAAAATCAATCATACCTGGTAGTTCTCGTTTTGGTGTAAGCAACTAATTGATGCACCGTCAAAACTAACAGATATGACTGAACGGCACCGTGAAATGCCAATATATAATCTTAGCGGCTTAGTCGTTGCTGCTAACGCCGTAGGTTCTCTCTTTGTAAGCTGCCCGAATGACCTCCTGGCGACGAACTACAGACGGCTTGTGGAAAGCCGACCGCGAGCGAAGTGAGCGAAGCACACCAGTTTTCTCAAATTTTTTCTTAAAACGCTTTAACGCCTTGTCAATTGACTCGTTGTCTTTGATGTTGATAATGAGCATAATGTCGTGATATTTCCGTTGTTTTGTTTAAAATGGATCGCAAAAATAGGGATACTCTAACTAAAAACCAATAGTTTGCACAAAAAATAACGCAACCAATGCAAAGCAATCCAAAGAAATATCCCCGTGCGGTCATCGATCTGGGTACAAATACTTTTCACCTACTCATTTTGGACGACACAAACCAGGTCGTATTCCAGTTGAGTGAGGCCGCAAAGATCGGCATGGCGGGTATTAACCAAGGAATTATAACCGACCAAGCCACTATGCGGGCGGTGGAGGTGCTGAGAAAATTCAGCGCAAAAATAGCTGAACACCAAGTAGATGCAACCAATGTGCTGGCCGTGGGAACGAGCGCCGTGCGTAATGCGGGAAATCAGTCGGCTTTTTGCGCGGCCATTTTAGCGGCAACGGGCATTAAAATTGAGGTAATTACTGGACAACAGGAAGCCGCGCTCATCTACGAGGGCGTGCGGTGCGCCCTGAAAATAGGCACTGAGCCCGCGCTTATTATCGACATCGGCGGTGGCAGTGTGGAGTGTATTATTGGAAACGACGAGCGGATTTTTTGGAAACAAAGTTTCGAGATCGGTGGGCAACGCTTGCTCGAAAGGTACATGGCGACCGATCCGATTTCGGAGTCGGCGGTCAGGAAAATGAATGATTATTTTCGGGAGGTGCTGCTGCCGCTCCACAATGCCTACCACCAGTACGCGCCCACTACGCTCATTGGCTCGTCGGGGTCGTTCGACACGTTGGTTGATCTTTATTTTATGCACCAACGGGGCTGCTTGCCCGATCCCGAAATGGTTTCCTTCGACCTGCCTCTGGACGAATTTAACCGTTCTTACGCCCAGCTTATTGCCCAAAACCGCTCCGAAAGAATGTCCATGCCAGGTATGATCGAGCTGCGCGTAGAAATGATTGTGGTGGCGGTGGTCTTGGTAAAATACATGTTGGCCAATTATAACATTACAAATATACGGGTGTCGTCTTTTGCACTAAAAGAAGGACTGGCCGCGTTAAATGAACCGTTGAGTAACTTTTCCTGATAAAGTTCGGTGCAGTAAGTACATTTATCCAACTTTGATTAACCCAAAAGCAGGCCATCCACAATTTTATTGCTTACCACATGAAAAAACTTGGAATCTTCATCGCACTGATTTGTATCGTCTTTTGCTCGCGGGCGCAAACAAAAAAGAAAACATCGGCCAAAACTACGGCTACCACTAAATCAGCACCCAAAAAATCCAACAAATCGTCGGCGGTGGGGGTCTCCAAAGATCGCAGCGAAGTGTCGCCGCCCGTAAGTTCAGAAAAGTGGAGGGAAGGCAAAACCATGCAACAACTCTACGATGAGTTGCACGGTGCCGACAAAAAACCTGCCGATACCGAGAGTGTAAGCCCAGTTATTACCACTAAGCCAGCTGACTCAATCGACGATACCAAGGCAATTGCCCAAAATATGAATACGCTCAAATCCAACGGTCGGCAGTGCGCGGTGGGTCTTCGGGCTGGAGCAGGCTTGGGCACCACTGCGGGTGCTGGCCTTTCAGAAGCGTCGATGGGTGCTGCAATGGGTTACAACTTAGGTTTTCATGCTGGGGTGTTGCTAAACGTGCCCATTGGTAAAACGTTTTCGATCCAGCCAGAGGTGCTTTACCTGCAAAATGGTGCCAAGTTTACCCGTACTATCAACGGTACTGAGTTTGTTTTTAGAACGCGACAAAACGTAGTACAACTGCCGTTGCTGCTGAAGGCATCGTTTGGTGGTCGAACCCAACTGTATGTGGAGGCGGGGGGCTTTGGCAGTTACGCCCTTTTTGTACAAACAACCACTACTGCGGGCGGGCAAAGCCAGCAGACCACCACGCAGTACACTGGTTCGGCGGGACGCTTCGAGTTCGGCGTAGTGGGTGGGCTGGGGGTGTCGTTGCCAGTGGGCAAAAATAAATTTCAAATTGGCGGGCGATTTACGCGCGGTCTGGCCAACAACGCCACCCAAAATGCCAGTACCTATACCCAAAATATAATAGCTACCGCCGCCCTTCTAATACCGCTTGGTAGGTAGCTTATAAGCATTTTTTGCTTATTCAGACAGTCGAAAGTCCGACTTACCGCCCGTCTTTTCGATGAGCCTGGTCTCCTTAATGATAATATTGGGCGACAGTGCTTTGCACATATCATAAACCGTGAGTGCGGCCACTGATGCGCCAACGAGCGCCTCCATTTCTACGCCCGTTTTGCCCGTGAGGCTGGCCGTGCAGTCTATCACGACTTCGTTTTGGGCGTTTATATGCACCTCAACCTGGCAGTTTTCTAACCCAAGCGGGTGGCAGAGCGGGATCAAATCGCTGGTGCGCTTGGCGGCCATGACCCCCGCAATAATGGCGGTTTGGAAAACGGAGCCCTTGCGGGTTTTTATTTCGTTGTCTTGGAGCAGTGCCAAAATCGAATCGTCGAGCAGCACCACTGCGCGGGCTTTGGCCACGCGGTGCGTACTGGTTTTAGCCGCTACATCAACCATGCTGGGGTTGCCTTTGGAGTCTAAATGCGTAAAGTCGGGACTGTTTGTGGGAGTGTTCATGCTTACTGTAAAGGTGAAAGTTCTATCTGTATTGCCAAATTTGGTAGGCTTGGCCAGCCAAAAAAACGTCTTCGGTGCTCGGGAGTTCCATAAACGCGTCGGCATCGGTTAGGTTGGCGGCATCGCCCGATCCATTGCCAATTATTGGGGTGGCTTCCGTGCGTCCGTCGGCGTTGTAGGTGCATTTTACTTGCAAAAAATACGTTAGCTCGGGCTTAAAAACCACGTCTTGCGTCAGCACGGCAAATTTTGGCGTTGCTTCGGGTTGGCTGATCCACGGCAACACGTAGCGCGTGAGGCACATAAACGTCGAAACTGGATTGCCAGGCAGCGCAAAAACGTAGGTACCACCCGGCGATCTGCCAAACCAAAACGGCTTGCCTGGCCGCTGCGCTACTTTATAAATAAACTTTTCGACGTGTAGTTTTTGGAGTGCCGCAGGTACAAAATCGAACTTGCCCGCCGAAACTCCGCCGCTCAACAACACCACGTCGTACTGCGCCAAACAGCGAGCCAACTCGGTTTCAATCAACCGCTCGTCGTCGGCCAAATGAAGGTTGTGGGCCGCTACGCCTGCGCGTTGGAGGGCGGCAGCGATGGCAAAACCGTTTGAGTTGCGGATCTGGTGCATCAACGGCTGTTGATCGACTGCCACCAGTTCGTTGCCAGTTGAGATTATAACTACGCTCGGGGTTTTTTCTACCCAAACCAATGCTTTGCCCAGGGTGGCCGCCAGGCCAATTTCGGCGGTGGTTATTTTTCGGCCCTTGGCGGCTATCAGTTGCCCAGCCGCCCGGTCAGACCCGCACTTGTGTACATTTTGCCCCGCCTTCACCGCGCTGGTTATTAGCACGGCAGTTCCGTTTTCGATCTCCAAGTCTTCGTAACGGACTACGGTATTTGCGTTCAAGGGCAAAACCGCACCCGTCATTACTTCCACGCAATTGGTTGGTTTTTGTAGTGTGCATTGCGGTTGCCCAGCGGCGGCCACCGACTCAATCGTGAACGCTCGCCCGCCCAACTCGAAGGCGGCAAAGTCAATCGCGATCCCGTCCATCGTTACCCGGTCGAAGGGGGGCATTTGGCGGTCGGCCACTAAATCCTCGGCCAGTGTGCGCCCGTTGGCAAGTTCAAAATCTATTTGCTCGGTTCCAAAACTAACTCGGTGGCTTCGGATAATGTGGTCGGCTTGGTGTACGGTGGTCATAAATAGCTAACGGGTTGATTTTTGGGTATTGCTCCGAGAGAGCGCATTCAAATGTACCAAAACATTTGGCGGCAAACGCCAAACTAAATCCCAAATACTAAATCTCGAACGAAAAAAAAGAATTAAAAGTTGAATCTGTCATTTATTAAATTGCACTATTTGTATAATATAACACTTAATCACTTGATAGTCATTGACATGAATTGTATTTTGTCGATATATTTGCATCTAACAACCAAAAAAACTGCAGAAATGGCAATCGTAAAACAATTTTCTAAAAGCAAGCCCGTGTGTAAAGTAACGTTTACAATTGCGGCAGATTCAGTGGCCGATGCAAAAGACATCGCGTTGTTGGGTGAGTTTAACGGCTGGAACCTCGAGACCGCCGCTAAATTGAAAAAGCAAAAAGATGGTTCTTTCAAAACTTCGGTCGAGTTGGAGGCTGGCAAAACCTACCAGTTTCGCTACTTGTTAGATGGCAAGGTGTGGGCCAACGACACCGCCGCCGACGGCTTTGCGCCCAGTGGTGTGTCTTCGGAGGAAAACTCGGTCGTTGCGCTTTAATTGATTAGACCGACTGTCTGAGACGGGCTTTGCCGAGGTTTACAACCAGGCGAAGCCCGTTTTTTGTTGCTCAAAAACACCACAAACAAAAAAAGCCAGCAGATGCTGGCTTTTTGCGTGACCCATAGGGGAATCGAACCCCTCTTTCAACCGTGAAAGGGTCGTGTCCTAACCGATAGACGAATGGGCCATTTCGTTCGGGTAATCTGTACTGTCTTTTGGCGGCCTTTGAAAGGTGGCACTTGCGTGACCCATAGGGGAATCGAACCCCTCTTTCAACCGTGAAAGGGTCGTGTCCTAACCGATAGACGAATGGGCCAAGAGACGTTTTAGTACGATTTGAAAGAACTCGTTTGTAAATCGTGGTGCAAAAGTACCCTTTTCTAAATGTAAATCAAACAAGTAGCCAAAAAAAATGAATTTTTCTTGACCATGCGCACTAATTGCCCGATTACTTATAACTTTGGCTTAAACTTTTAATAACCCCCTACGATCGCATGAAGCATTTGGTACTGTCGTTTTTGTGTATTTTTAGCTCTTTGGATACTTTTTCACAAGGGTTGCAATCGCCCGAGCAGTTTTTGGGCTACCCGCTGGGTGGTAGGTTCACCCCCCACCACCGCGCCGTGGCCTACTTGGAGCACGTAGCGGCGGCGTTTCCGAGCAAAACAAAGGTCATTGCATACGGAAGCACCCACGAAGCCCGCCCACTCATGGTGGTGGCGCTGGGTTCGGAAGAGAACATTAAAAATCTCGAACAAATCCGCACCGATAACCTCAAAGCCATCGGAATGTTGGAGGGCAAGCCCAGCACCGCCAACCGCCCCGCCATTGTTTGGTTGAGTTATAATATTCACGGCGACGAGGCAGTGAGTACCGAGGCGTTTTTGAAAGTGATTCACGAACTGTTTGAAAAAGGAAACCCCAAGTCCGAGAAAATCCTGAAAAATACGGTCGTCATTCTCGACCCGTGCCTAAACCCCGACGGCCACGACCGCTACGTGAACTGGTACAACTCGGTGGCTGGCGCAACGCCAAACCCCACTCCGCAGGCCCGCGAACACGCCCAGCCGTGGCCAGGTGGGCGCTTTACCCATTATTTGTTAGATCCAAACCGTGATTGGGCTTGGCAAACCCAGGAGATCACCCAGCAACGAATGGCACTTTATACGCAGTGGTATCCGCACGTTCACGGCGATTTTCACGAAATGGGAGCCGACAGCCCTTATTATTTTGCCCCCGCCGCCAAACCATACCACGAAGACATCTCGAAGTGGCAGCGCGACTTGCAAGATATTATTGGCGACTACAACAAGAAATATTTTGACCAGCGCAACTGGCTCTATTATACCCGCGAGCGTTTCGATTTGTTTTACCCCAGCTACGGCGACACCTATCCCATGTATAGCGGCGCCATTGGAATGACCTACGAAAGGGGCGGTGGCGGCTACGCTGGTTTGGCGGTAGAACGCGCCACAGAAGGCGACACGCTTACGCTCAAATTCAGGATCGACAACCAAGCAGGGGCCAGCATTGCCACCCTCGAGGCCATTGCCGACCGCCCCGCCAAGGTGGTTGAAGAGTTTGTGAAATACTTTGAAAAAGCCCAGAGCAACCCAGTTGGGTTTAAATCGTATGTTATAAAAACTGCGGGCGACGAAGGAAAGGTCAAGGCTTTGGCCGACCTACTGACAAAAAATAAAATTCGATTTGGTTACGCGGGCAAAGCCTCCAATGCGCAGGGATTCAGTTACTTAACCCAAAAAGATGAGTCGTTTAAGGTAGATGCCGAAGACCTGGTGGTGTCTTCGTACCAGCCTAACTCTACGATGCTGAAAATATTTTTTGAGGTTAAGCCCCTGCTCGAAGACTCGGTAACTTATGACATTACGTCGTGGTGCATTCCGCTGGCTTACGGCGTAAAATGCTACGGTTTGAAAGACAGGATGAATCCCGTGGCCAAACCCATTTCGGCTTCGGCGGCGGTTACAGTGGGCAAACCCTACGCCTACATAGCCACGTGGCAGTCGGCAGAGGACGCTAAGTTTTTGGCTGCCGTCTTAAAAAAGAAAATAAAGGCGCGCGCCGCCGAGAAGCCTTTTCAGATTGGTACTCAGAAATACGGTGCGGGCACAATTATACTGACCCGGGCTGGAAACGAAAACTTGGGCGATGATTTCGATAAAGTTATTGCAGAAAATGCCGCAAGGTTGGGCGTCAAAATTCAGTCGGTGGCATCGGGCGCGGTAACTGATGGCTCAGATTTTGGGTCAGACTTTGTACTTATTCTGAAAACGCCGCGCGTGGCTTTACTGGCGGGCGAGGGCACGTCGAACCTGAGCGTGGGCGAGGTTTGGCACTATTTTGAGCAAGAACTCAACTACCCGATCACACTGATCGACCCCGCTGGTCGGTCGGGTGGGGTGATCCCATTCAGCAAAATTGATGTGCTGGTGGTGCCGCAATCGGCTGGAACGGTGCTAAAAGAAAGCCAAATGCCCGAGCTAAAAGCTTGGCTGCGCCAGGGAGGAAAACTGATTTTGCTCGAAAGCGCAACGGCTATTTTGGCCGACAAAGAAGGATTTGGCCTAAAAACCAAGAAAGATGACAAGAAAAGTGACAAGAAAGCCGACGCGGATTCGGTTAAAATATACGCCAACCGCGAGCGCGACGCCGTGTCGGAAGAGACACCTGGCAGTATCTACAAGTTCAAAATAGACAACACCCACCCACTTGGCTTTGGGTATCCCGATTATTACCACGCCCTCGTAAACAACGCCTACAGCTACGAATTGCTAAAAGAAGGTTGGAATGTGGGTTACACCAAAAAAGAGAAAGAAAGCTACGTGGCGGGTTTTGTGGGCAAAGCCGCCAAAGAAAAACTCAACAACACCCTCATGTTTGGGGTTGAGGACTTCGGGCGCGGCAAGGTTATTTATTTGGCAAACAACCCCATGTTCCGGGGTTTTTGGTACAACGGCAAGCTACTTTTTAGCAACGCCATATTTATGGTAAACTAACACCGAATAGCCATTAAAGCGCAAAAGGGGTTTGTTTCTTTTTAGAAACAAACCCCTTTTGCAAACCCCGCACGGGGCTCATTAATGCGCAAGCATTATACTTTGATTTCTACATCTACACCACTTGGCAATTCAAGCTTCATGAGTGCATCCACGGTTTTTGCGCTGGTCGAGTAAATATCGATCAAACGCTTGTAAGTACACAACTGGAACTGCTCCCGCGACTTTTTGTTCACGTGGGGTGAGCGCAAGACGGTATAAATTTGTTTTTCGGTAGGCAGCGGGATCGGGCCGCTCACTACTGCGCCAGTAGCCTTTACGGCCTTGACAATGCGCTCCGACGATTTGTCGACCAAACTGTGGTCGAACGACTTGAGCTTAATTCTAATTTTTTGATTCATTTTGTGCTGGTTCGTTAAGTAATCCTTTTTCGAAAGAACCATTTACTCCGAAAACGGAGTGCAAAATTAGGTCGTTTTTCTGAAAATACAAATCGGTAGCCGTAACTTTTATTGCAGTGGTGGGCTAAGTGTCTAACATTTGCCAAATCAGGTCTGATTCGTAGCCTTTACTGAGTGCAAAGCGCACCAGTTTTTGCTTAATTACCAGCGGGTTATCGTCGTTGATCTGCTCCCGTTTTTTGTCAATTAAATCGCGTAGGGTTTGGCGGTAGGGGTCGTCATCAATTTCTTTCATGGCTTGCTGGATGTTGTACTTAGACAGCCCGCGCGCTTTGAGCTCTTGTTCTATTTTGCGCCGCCCCCAGTGCTTCACCCTAAACTTGCCACCCGCAAAAGCCTTGGCGAAGCGTTCTTCGTTGAGGTAGTTTTGCCCAATCAGTTCGGCAATTATCTCTTCGGCCTCGTCGCCGTAGTAGCCCCATTCAGACAGGCGTTGGCGTACTTCCTGCTGGGTTCGCTCTTGGTAGGCGCAAAAAGCCGCCGCTTTAATGAGTCCTTTGCTGTGTGGAGTTGGCATTTTTCAATTTCAATGGCCAAGAAATCGGTTGGGTTTTTAAGGTTTTTTTCTTTTCAACGCCAAATCATGGGCTGTATCGTAATAGGCCCGCAGGCTTGTCCAGTCAAAAACCTCGGCGATACTTTCTACTTTGTTGCGCTGATTTACGCGCTCGCGGAGGGTCATTTTTACGAATTTTAGTAGGATTGTGGCCAGTTGGTCGGCGGCTTGGGCAAAGCCCTGCGTCTTGCGGTTAATCACGTAGATGCCCCGGTTCTCGTAGTCGCGCATGATTTGCATAATAAAGTCACCAAAACCCGACAGGTCGGAGGTCACTGTCGGAATCCCGCGCACAATACATTCCAGGGGTGTGTAGCCCCACGGTTCGTAGTAGCTCGGAAACACCCCCAAGTGGCAACCACGCACAAACTGGCTGTAGTCCAGCCCAAAGAGTGGGTTGGTAGAGGCAATAAAATCGGGGTGGTAAATCACTTTTACGCGGTCTTCGGCGTGGTTCATCAGGCCCGACTTACGGCAAAAATCCGTGATTCCATCCTCCGCTTTTAGGTCGTGGGTCACCACCGACGGCAGATTTTTAGTTTTCCAGCTTTGTATCGTGCGGCGCAAACGCAGCCGCCAATACTCGTCCACAAACCCGTTGAGGTCGGGCAGGGTGTTTTCCGAACTCGCCGCCGCCGCGTTGAATAGGCGCTCACCCACCTGTTTTTCGATGTTGGCGCAAGTGTCCTGTATTTCATCGAGCATCGCCCGCGACTGCAATACGTCAGCGTTAATGGAATGAAACGGCTGGCGGGTCACAAAAAACATGACCACCGTCGTGTCCATGTTTGCCTGCCGCATTTTCCAGTTCAAGCGGGCGAGGGCTTCGAGCGTCAGGTCGTAGCCTTTGTTGGTAAACTCGTAGCGTCCCGACGTAAAAAAGTAAAGCGTTTTGCTGAGGTCGAACGAATAACTCGGAAAAAAATGCCCCATCACAAACTCGTGGATGCGCTCTTTGAACTTAATGTGCAGGTTCTGAAACTCGTGGGTGGCGGCAAATCGGGTTACGTTCAGGCCGTTTGGCAGGACTAAATCGGGATATTTGCCAAAAAATACCTCGCATTCCCGCGCCGTTACGTCGCTCACGGTTGTGGACACGTGCGCCATTCGGGCCGAGAGTCGCTCAATGGTGGCTTGCGCCTCGATGCCGTAGCGTTTGGCCTCCTCGGCCCAGTCGTAGGTATTCAGTTTTTCGTAAAAATCAGGTTTTCCCGAAGCAATGTATCGCCCCAGCATGGTGGCGTGGGTGGTAAAAACAGTGGCTATTTTTACGTTATCGCGGCGCAACTCGGGCAGCCCCGAACTGGCCATCCATTCGTGAAAGTGCGCGACGATTTCCGTTTTTTTGGCTTGGATTTCGGCGTATTCACTCAAGAAAATGCGCACCAACTCGCCAAAACAAACCACTTGGTTCACAAGGTCTTCGATGTTGAGGGTCGAAATCTGGTGGTGTTCCCAGAGCGCGTATTTTATCTGATCTATTCGGGATTTGATGGTTTCAATGTCGAACAAAACTATTTTTGGCCGCCCCGAAACCAGCCAATAGCCGTAGTGAACACCCAGCCCCTGGGCTTGCATTTTTAGGACGATCTTCCCGATTGGGTCGTCGTTGGTAGGCACAATGGGCTCGAACTCGGCCAAGGCACGCTGCGGAAAGTACGGCCCCAGGCAGCAGTAGTTCTCGTCCCATTTCTCGACCATAGCGGGTACTTTTGTGCGAATAACCGTGTAAATGCCGCCTACTTGGTTGCATACTTCCCACGCAATCTCGAACAGGAAAGTAGGTTTTTGAGCTAAGATTTTGTTTTCCACAGATTGACGTTCTTGGGCTATGTTGTACGATTGAAGTGTTGCAAGTTATGAATATACGCATATAGTAAGTAACGAAATGGGTATTTTTACGCCATTTATTTTGAAATTTTTGCCACGATTTTCATAAACTGGTTCTGTTTTGGTAAATAGATCGAATTTTTAGCGTAATTGTGGATGGTTCATTTCCCGAAAAAAACTGCAAAAAGCGGTACACTCTCACATCCAATGAATATTATAAAGGCCTTTTTAACCGTGATTTTGGTCGTTTTTGCCTCGGCATGTTTTCGCGCGGGAACAAACCAAAAAGCCAGTGCCAACCAAGTAGTAGCAATCTTGGGTTCCTCAACGGCGCAGGGAATAGGGGCCAGTCGGCCCGATAGTGCGTGGGCGGGGCTGGTCAAGGCGCACTTTGTGGGCAAAAAGCGCGTCATAAATTTGGCCAAGGGCGGCTACACCACCTACCAAATGCTCGACCTGGCCGCACCAATTGCCGACCGCCGCCCCGCCCCCGACACTGCCCGAAACATAACCAAGGCACTGACCTATAAACCAGATGTGCTCATTTTGAGCATGACCACCAACGACGTGTCGGCGGGTTTTGGGCTTGCCGCCTACTTTGCCAATTTGGATCGGGTCATCGGCATAGCCCACAAAGCTGGGGTAAAGCGGGTGTACGTCACTACTTCGCTACCCCGTAGTAGTGTAGATTTCTCGAAACGGCAATTACTGAGCCAGCAACGCCAGCAAACGATGGAGAAATACGGCAAAATGGCCATTGATTTGTGGGAGGGCTTTGAGGGCGACTCGCTCAAGCTGAGTCCTCAATTCGATTCGGGAGACCATATCCATCTCAACAACGCGGGGCACCGTATCTTGGCCCGTCGCATAATAACGGCGCTGCAATAAAACAAAAACAGGCATGGTTCAAATGAGCCATGCCTGTTTGCACCTAAACCCTAACTAAATTCTCACTTTCTAATGGCATCCACTATGTACCCCACAACGGTGCGCGTAGCGGTGCTTGATGCTTTCTCAATTTTAATTTTAAGGTTTTCGGTACTAACGTCTTCAATTTTTTTTACGAACGAGGCATTTCTCACCGCTCTCAGGTGATAGGTGTTGGCCTTTTTGTGGGCGGCAAAAATACTGTGAGTGAAACCAATGCTGTAGCCGTTGGCACTCACTATTAAACACAATAAAACGCTGATTGTTAGAGCTTTCATAAGTAGTTGTTTTAGATAACGTGACAAATTTAATACAGTACTTAGTACTTTGCAATACATAGTACTATAATTTCTGTCAAATAATGTTGAGCGGTAAAAATAACTTTTAATCGGTACTTCCTACGCGTATTGGGCAGCTACTGCCATAATTTGGTCGGTGTCGCAGGCATTACTTTGCCATTTTTCCAAGCGTTTGTCCATGACGGCAAACCACACTGGCGGCACTAAACTCATCAAGATCATGAGCGAGTAGCCGAAAGGCATCTGCGGGCTTTCGTCGAAATGCCGCAGTACCTGGTAGGGGCGGGCCGCATTGGCGTGGTGGTCGGAGTGGCGTTGGAGTTGAAACAAAACCAGGTTGCTAAAAATGTGGTTTGCGTTCCAAGAGTGGAGCGGGTTCACTTTTTCGTAGCGGCCAGGAGCTATTTCTCGCCGCATGATGCCGTAATGTTCAATGTAATTGACGCACTCCAACATCAAGAAACCTATAATGCTTTGGGCAAAAAAGAAAACGGTAGCCTCCCACATGAACCGCTGGGCCAAAAAACTACCCCAGGCCGTAAGCAGTCCGCAGAAAACGAGTGGCCACACGCAGGCCCAAATCATTTCGTTGTGGCGGCTCCATACGGCCAAACCCGAGCGTTCTAAGCGTTTTGTTTCGATCTGCCAGGCACTCCTAAAACTCCCAGTGACGCTCTGCCACCAAAAGGCGTAAACTGTTTGCCCCTTGCGCGACGTGGCGGGGTCTTTGGGCGTGGCCACGTGGAGGTGGTGCCCACGGTTGTGTTCGATCAAAAAATGGATGTACGAAACCGTCATCAGCGTGAGCTTGGCGTGAAACTGCGCCGTTTTGCTGCTTCGATGCCCCAGTTCGTGGGCAACGTTTATCATCGTTCCAGAAAATATTCCGATGCTCAGAATCCAGCCCAAGTACCCGAGCGGGGTCATCTCAAAAGTGAGCATTGTGAGCGGACTCATAAATACTTGCACCAACTGCACATATACCAACGAGTAAACGACCACGTCGAAGAACCGGTCGTTGAGCAGCCGCTCGAAGTCTTCTTTGGCCACGTTCTGAGAATCGCGCCCGAGTAGAAAATCAGCGATCGGAACGAGTAAAAACGAGAACAGAACGCCCGTCCACGTAAACTCTCCTTTGGTAAGAATCATGGTGGTGGTACTCAAAATGAGCATCAAGTAAATGGAAAGAAATCCGAGCTTTTTCCAGTTTTTCATGCAGTGTAAATAGTTGAAGTGGAACCTTTTAGAGTGATTTGGAAGAAAACTATATTGCTATGCAAGCTACAATTTAATCATGGTATTTTGATAGATAATGTTGCAAAAACAAGGATTTAATTATAAACTCTTATTTTTACATTTTGTTGCTCAATAAAATATTTAGAGATGAAATATTTACTACTGTGTTTTGCGCTTGTGGCAGTCGGTTTCCGTGGTTTTTCGCAGGATACCAAGAGCCCAGTTGCTGCCGAGATTGTTTCTGACGAAGTATATTTTAAAGTCAAGACGTTTGTTAAGCCCCCTGACGGCACCCTAAGCGGCGTTGCCTTGCTGGCCGAAGTCCCGTTTTTGGACAAATACGATAAACTCTTCGAGGCCAGCACGCTGACGCGCCCTTTTGCAGGTTCTAAATCGGTACTTTTGCAGACCGTTTACCGCGTTAAAGTCAAAAATTCGACGCAGATCAATACTTTTATCGAGTTACTAAAAAACGAAGGGAGGATCGAGTACGCCGAAAAAGTGCCCGTGAGCCGGGCCATTTATACCCCCGACGACGGTAGTTTGCCCACGCAGTGGCATCTAAAAGTTATCAAAGCCCAACAGGCGTGGGGCGTTTCGACGGGTATTGCCAACGTGGTTGTTGCGGTGGTTGATAACGCCATTCAGGCCAACCATCCCGACCTGGCGGCCAACATGGTGGCGGGCCGAGACGTGGCCAATAATGATGCCGACCCGAACCCCACTTTGGCTACTTTTAGCCACGGTACGCACGTGGCGGGTATTGCAGGTGCCACCACCAACAACGGCATTGGTATTGCGTCGGCGGGTTTTAATAAAGTGAAGATTATGCCCGTCAAAGCAACCCGCGATTCCGACGATCCGAATTCGATCACGTTCGGGTACGAGTCGGTGGCGTGGGCGGCACAAAACGGAGCGAGGATCATCAGTATGTCGTGGGGCGGGAGCGGGGCATCTATTACGGCCCAGAATGTAATCAACGATGCCGCCGCAATGGGCATTTTGCTGATTGCCGCCGCTGGCAACGACAATACCGAAAACAGGGGGTATCCTGCGGCCTACGACAACGTTTTGTCGGTGGCCAGCACCGCCCCCGATGACGCTAAAAGTTCTTTTTCGACCTACGGCACCTGGGTCGATATTGCCGCTCCTGGGAGTGGTATTTACAGCACGTTGCCGTTTGATACCTACGGAATTTTTAGTGGAACATCCATGGCCACGCCTTTGGTGGCGAGTGTTTGCGGGTATATTTGGTCGAACAACCCCACCTGGACCGCCGCCCAAGTGGAGGCACACCTCAAAGCCACTGCTGACAACATAGACCCTCAAAATGCTGGTTTCATCGGGAAAATGGGTGCGGGCCGCATCAACATGTTCAGGGCTGTGGGTGGTTGCGCGGTCGATGGGCAGGCTTTGAGTATTTCGTCGAACGGTGGTCGGTTAATTTGCGCTGGTGATGCTGTAAATCTAACCCCCATTCCCGCTGGTAGTTATGTCTGGAAGCGAAACGGCGAACTGGTGCAGGGGGCTTCGCCAGCCTTCACGGCCACCCAGCGGGGCGGATATTCTATACTGACGCAGGCCTTGGGTTGTTTTCAGGTGTCGGAGAGTTTCAATGTTTTAGACAAACCCAGCACTCAGTCCGCCCTAACTACCAACCGCGTGCTGTGCCAAGCTACTCCTTTGGTTGTAGGCAACGGACTCCAAGCCGCTGCGCCAAATTGTCTCATTGCCACCACCAACAGCTACGCCTACACTGGCGGCACAATTGGCTACGACAACAACAACCGAGGCGGGGCATCTGACCCGACCGTGGCCGTGACCCAAGTTGGCAAGGTGAGCAAAGTCGTGGTCTCGATTACGTGGATCAAAAAAACGGGCGGTACCGAGGCCGACTGCGGCACCGCAAACACGGGCGGAGATCCGTTCTACCGCGAGGTTTCGTTCAGAATAAAAGCACCGAGTGGCCGAACCCTCACGCTTGTTCCCAACAGTTTGTATCGGGGTGCTACCAATTCTGGAACGGTCACGACGGTTTTTGAGGACAGCGCGGCGGGTATTGTGGCGGGATTTCCGCCCGTTTCGGGCGTTTTTTCGTCTGCCGAGGCACTTGCTGGCTTCAACAACGAAAATTCGGCTGGTAGCTGGACACTCCTGCCCAACGATAACGGAGGGTTCGATCCGCTGTGCGTTTCTGGTTTTAGCCTCACGGTTAGCTCCTTGGCACCAGGCTCGGCCGCGCCAACATTTACTTGGTACGCCGACTCGACCTCCAACGCCGTTCTACACACGGGCACTGAGTTCTTGCCGTCGGTGTCCTCGGCTGGGTTGTACAAATACTACGTTCAGGCCAGTTGCCAGGGAGCTTGCAATAGCCTGCGGACAGCCGTTTACTTGTCCATCGACTCGCCAAACGTCCGTGCCTATCCAGTGAGTTTCTCGGTTTTTAATAACGAACTCGTCGATGCCAAAAACCTACAAGTCCAAGCCACTGCGGCTGGCTATACGCTGGTGGGTTCGGGTAGCAACGGCAATACTGTTCGGAGTTTTATTACGCTGGGCGCTCCCCTGGCCGAACCCGTCACAATTTGCCCAAACCAATTGGTGATGATTCTGGCCAATTGTTGCCAAGGAACACTCAGTTGGGCAAATGGTGCAACGGGGGCAGCTATTATTGTAAGTCCTTCTGCCACAACTACTTATCAGGGCGATTGCAGCCCTGCGGTTGGCGTGGCGGCTACCAATCTGCGAATGACCGTGCACGTGAACCCCGCACTTTTAACCATTGCCAGTTCAATTCCAGCCTCCACCAACCAGACATTCAACGCCCAAAAGATTGAGGCGTCCAACGTGGTGAACACCGTCGCGAATGTGGTTTACAAAGCCAGTAGCTCGGTGATCCTCGGCCCTGGTTTTGCGGTGTCGGGCAGTCAATTTAAGGCCGTTATTGGCGGTTGTAACTGACGCTAAATGGCTGTAAACTGTTTTTTCTCGCACTTATTTATTCAAATATTCATTCATACAAAACTCAAAATTATTACTAAAAATGACCGAAAAACAACTATTTAATTTAGAAGGAAAAGTAGCCCTCATCACGGGAGCCAGTAAGGGAATTGGCGAGGGAATTGCCCGAATCTTGACAAGTTTTGGCGCAAAAGTTGTTATTAGCAGCAGAAGGCAGGCTGAACTGGATGAGTTAGCCGCCGAAATGCGGCTTTCGGGTGCCGATGTCACGCCCGTTGCTGCCCACATGGGCGATGTTGCCCAGATTCACAACTTGGTTCAAGAAACGATTAAGGCCTACGGTGGGGTAGATATTTTGGTGAACAACGCGGCGGCTAACCCGCACTACGGCCCCGCCGTGGAATGTCCGCTGACGGCGTTTGACAAAATTATGGATGTGAACGTGAAAGCCCCCTTCGAGTTGAGTAAACTGGTGCACCCAATCATGAAAAGTAGGGGTGGGGGTAGTATTATTAACATCAGCAGCATTGCTGGCACAACGCCCGACCCAGGTTTAGGTATTTACAGTGTCAGCAAGGCATCTTTGAATATGCTCACCAAGGTTTTTGCCAAAGAATGGGGGCCAGACGGCATCCGGGTGAACGCCCTTTGCCCTGGCCTCATCAAAACCAAGTTTAGCGAAGCCCTCTGGAAAGACGATAAAATGCTGAGTCACTTCACCAAACGCTTGCCGATTGCCCGCATGGGAACGGTGGAGGAAATGGCCGCACTGGCACTTTTTTTAGCCTCCGATGCTTCGGGCTACTGCACTGGAACGCTGTTTGCGGCCGACGGCGGAACGACTATTTAGGGGCTAAGTATTTAGTCGAAGTACAAAATTCAAAAGGGGGACTCAGCCGAAGTGCGGCTGAGTCCCCCTTTTGAATTTTGTATGGTTATTTCGTAATTGGATTAACCCTCGGTAGGGCTGCTGAAGCTACTGTAAAAACTCCAGCTTCAACGCGCTCAGGCGGCTCTTGACCGATGCGTCGATTTGCTTGTCGTTCACTCGGATCACGTAACCGCCAATCAGATCAGTATCTATTTTTTCTTCCAGCACAACCTTCATTTTTGTAGCATCGGCCACCAGTGCTGTAAATTTTTGGCGCAGCACGTCGGTCAGTGCTACGGCCGTTGTGACGGTAGCCTTCTGAATTCCTTCGCGGAGGTCGTATAGTTTTATGAACTCGTCGGCGATCGAATAGATAATTGCCTCTCGGTTTTTCTTGGTAATAATCTCAAAAATAGTGTAGGTCACGTCACTCACGCGGCCTTTAAAAATGCCTTCGAGCACACCCATTTTCTTATCGTGGCGCACCACGGGGCTTCTCAGTGCGAGCATTAGGTCGCGGTTGTCGTCGGCGGTTTGCTTAAAAAAAACCATATCGTCGTACACCTGCCCAACCACTTTTTTTTCTTCGGCCAATCCAATCAATGACTTGGCGTACCGGTATGCTACTGTCGATTCTGACATCGGTTCGTTTAATTAAGGTTGGCCTTACTTACCAGTTCGGTCACTAATTTTTCTTGGGCTGGTTTGTTGTTCAGCTCTTGACGGAGTATTTTCTCGGCAATGTCCAACGACAGCGTAACGACCTCTTTTTTCATCTGAGCCACAATGGCGTTGCGTTCGTTGTTGATGGCTTCGCGGGCATCGTCAATAATGCGCTTGCCCTCGGCGGCGGCTTTGTCGCGCGCGTCGTTTATCATTTTATCGGAGGCTACCTTGGCAGCTTTGATAATCTGGTCGCGGTCGGCGCGGGCTTCGGCCTGCAGTTTGTCGTTGTTGGCTTTCAGCAGTGCCATTTCGGCGCGGGTTTGCTCGGCCAGTTTCAGTGCGCCTTCAATTTGGCCTTCGCGCTCTTTGAGAGTGGCCAAAATTGGCTTCCAAGCGTATTTTGCAAGCACAAAAAACAGCAAAAGAAAAAATATCAGTTGCCAGATAATAAGACCTGGTTCGGGAGTAATTAAGCCCATTTTATGTTTGTTTCGGGTGATTTTTTCGGTTAAAACAAAACCTCTTTCGGTTGCCTAATGCTACACGAAAGAGGTTTTTGAGGTTACTTTAAAGCAACCAAAAGGCTAATTACAGCACCAAAAAGGGCAACCGCCTCTACGAACGCAGCAACGATCAACATGGCACCCTGGATTTTACCAGAGGCTTCGGGCTGGCGGGCAATTCCCTCCATGGCAGAACCTCCGATGCGACCGATACCGATGCCCGCGCCAATGGCGGCAAGACCCGCTCCGATGGCAGCACCCATATAGGCCACTGATAAATTTGAACCTACTTCTTGTAATAAGATAGCTAACATTGTGGTAAACATTTATTGAGTGAAAAAAAACTAAAATTAATGGTGATGCTCTTCAACGGCTCCGCCGATGTAGGATGCCGTGAGTACAGTAAAGATGTAAGCCTGCAAGGCTGCCACCAGTAGCTCGATGAGGTTCATGAAAACCGTGAACAACGCAACCACGGGACTAACGGCGATGGTTTTGAAGATGAAAATCATGCTCAACAGACTGAGCAATATGATGTGACCAGCCGTAATGTTGGCAAAAAGCCGAATCATCAACGAGAACGGCCGCATGAATACGCCCACAATCTCTACGGGAGTCAAGATTATCAGCATCCATTTTGGTACGCCAGGCATGGCAAAAATGTGCGTCCAGTAGGTGCTTTTTCCGTTTACGTTTACAATAATAAACGTAAGAACGGCCAAAACCAGCGTGACGGCGATGTTTCCAGTAAGGTTTGCGCCACCTGGCATGAGCCCTAAAAGATTGTTGATCCAGATGAAGAAAAACAGCGTGAGCAGGTAGGGAAGAAACTTAGCGTGGTATTTTTCTCCGATATAATTTTTGGCTACGTCGTCGCGAATAAAAATAATGATTGGCTCCATAGCCGACTGCCAGAAACCCTTTGGGGCGGCATTAGGATTGTCTTTGTAGCGTTTTGCAATGCCCAAAAAGAGTACAATGAGCAATACGAAGCTCAAAATAAGCGAAGCTACGTTTTTTGTGATCGATAAGTCGAGCACGTGACTGCCGTCTTGGGCGTGAATTTTTCCGTGCTCAAGGGCCAGGCCATCGTAGGCTACTTCGTTGTGGTTTGCATCCTTAAATTTCGACGACATGAATGCTTTTAGTTTTCCATCCTGGTAAACAATACAAGGCAATGGTAAGCTAATGTGCGTGTGGCCGATGGTGGCAAAGTGCCATTCGTGCTCGTCGGCAATGTGGTGCATGATCATTTCGCCAGGCTCAAACTTTTCGGCTTTTTCGCCGCCTTCGGCTCTTGAAAAACCAACTGTTACAACGAACAGCAGGCACGTGAGAATGGTACTTTTTTTGCTAATGTGCATTGTTTTTAATCTACTTTTTCAAATTGCGCTGCAAGTTACGACACAATCTAAGGATTTCAAAAGATGTGTAAATAAATAAAATGTTGGGGTTTTCGTACCAGAGTTGGGATTGAGCGTCGGAGCTACACCTCAAAAATGCGATCTATTAAATTTTATTGTAATTGACAGTCAATTAGTTGTGTAAAAATATCCTAAGTTAATACAAGCATTGGCAACGAAATTATAAAGCTGAATACCTCGGTTTTTATCTTTTCTACTGGTGCGTTATCCTTTGATTTATTGAAAATAATACCAACCCCCTCAATTTGATAATTCTGAACAGTCCCAAGTTAGCTCGCAGGTAGCTCATCGAGCTAACATTGGTCTTAGAAGTCTTGTTAATGTGCCCAGGTGAACGTTTTGGCAGGTAGTCGTTGGCTCATTATGTCAAAAAAGCACATTGGTGTAGTTTTTTTGACACTCGTCTGTCAATGCTCTGAAAAAAAACCTGTTGTTCCGATAGCCAGGTACTCGCTTTCCATTGACGACCGTCTCTGGCTTGTTTAGTGTGCGAAGACTATGAGTAGAAGTTTTTTTTGCAAAAATACATACACCTCAGTGTAAACCTGCTCACATGACGACAGCTCACATGTGAAAATTCAAGCTATTCTTCTTAACTTTACGCCCTAAAACGTCGCAAGATATGACTCACAAAGAGCCGGTACAAATCTTAAATTCAGTATCAAAGTATTCTATGCTTTGGCTTTTGATAATCGTTTTTTTTGCTTTTGGGCTGAGAATATACAAACTAGATGATAGAAGTATATTTTTAGATGAAAAATATACAATGGTCATTAGCCAAGCTGTTGTGATGGATGGGGCGAATCAAAAAGACGTTTTTAACAAACCAACTTTCACGCCCAAAGAATTTTGGAAATCTAAAAATATCAATGACTTTAATGAAGCCATTATAAAGGGTGACATAGGAAACAGTCCAGCTTATTATGCAGTAATCCACCTGTGGATGGAAATATTCGGGCTCTCAGATTTTTCAGCACGTTTTCCGTCTGTGATTTTTAGTGCCCTCACAATCCTGTTGCTTTACTTATTTGTTAAAAGGTTTATTAAATCTGAAAGGATCGCACTTTTAAGTTGTTTTTTAGCTTCCATAGAGCCATTTTTTATCGCGTACAGCCACCAAGCAAGAAACTACTCAATGAGTTTTTTTCTGACTCTTCTTGCCAGCTATTTATTTTTGAGAGTGATAGAAAACGAAGAAAAAAAAGAATTAGAAATTAAGTATTATATTTTTTATGCACTTGTTGCGGTTCTTTCTTTGCTATCCCATTTTTTAACATTTACTGTTTTTATTGCACACGGATTGTACGTTTTATTTTTTCTAAGAGAAAAAAGAGGTTGGTTGGGCTTAGGGCTGTGTATGACTTTCGCTGTTTCTGGAATGGCATTATGGATGACTATTGGAGGTGGGAAGTATACCTTCTTTAGTTTGGAACATCAGGCGAAAATTTACAGAGCCGAATCACTCTTGCCGTTGAGTATGCAACATTTTGGTTCAGTATTGGTGGCCACCCCCAAGAACGTATTTATCAAAAGTTTACCAATATTCTCCGACTTATTTATTTTTAGCAACGGCTTAACAGAGTCGCTGCACGGCGCCAAAAACACAATAGTGGCTATCTTGGTTGGTTTTTGCTTAATTGGACTTTATAAATTGAGGCCAAAATACGACTGGCTTGCTGCAATCGTCCTTGTGGGTATTAGTATGTTTTATTATTCAGAATCCAAATTTAGCTTTCCCATTTTATCATTGACTACGTTTATGGTATTTTTGACAGTGGAGTATATTTTCAAAAATAGTTCAAACCATTTAACCTGGTTTTTATTGCTCATGACCTTCATCCCAAGTTTATTCTTGGTTGTTTGGTCTTTTAGAAACGGTCATACTTATGGGCTTACCCAAAGATATGGTGGTTTCTCATTTCCGTATGCCATGGTTTTAACTTCAATAATCATTAACGAAATATACTTAAGTAAGTCTACAACAAAGTGGGTAATAACAATTCTGGCTCTATTTCAATTATATCATATCGGCTTTCTTTTGAAATCAATTTATGATGACAAGTCAGCGAAATATTCATATTTTACAGTTCCACGGCGGCCTAATTTGCATTATGAGGCAGCACAAAAAATTAAATTATTATATCAAACGGGCGACACGGTTAAATATCCAAATGAAAAAATGATGTTTCTGAGTGAAATCGACAAAACTCATTTAAATTTTTCATTGAAAGATGCCCAACTCACTAACTTATACCTTCCGAAAGATGCCGAATACATACAGATGGTCGATACTGCTGAATATAATAAGATAGTAATTGTAAAAAAGAAAACTAAAAAAATTATTGAACTTGTAGATTTGGGCAAACGATATTAATTTGAGATGACAATAGAACGACTTAAAGGGAATTTGAGGCTTAAAATTCTTGATTTATACAAGAAATCGAATGCTGGACATATTGGGTGCTCATTGAGTTGTATTGATTTAATGATTGCTTCGGTTGGGTATAGTAAAAAAGAAACTGACACTTTTATCTTATCAAAGGGCCATGCTGCCGCTGCTTTGTATGTCATGCTCAATCACTTAGGTGAGATATCTGATAAAGTCTTAGATACTTTTTATCAAGATGGCACAACTCTTCCAGCACATCCTGCCCCCAACAAACACCGAAGTATTCCATTCGCAACGGGTTCTTTGGGACATGGGCTTCCAATTGGTACTGGCATTGCCCATGCTTCTAAAATTGCAGGGAAAGATGCGACTTGTTTTGTCTTGATGTCTGATGGTGAAACAAATGAAGGCACGACATGGGAGGCCGCACACTATGCTGTCAATAATCAATTAGATAATCTGATTGTGATGATTGATAAAAATGGTTTGCAAGGCTTTGGAAACACAACTGATATTTTGGGAGATAGCGCTGACGCTAATAAGTGGAAAGCAATGGGTTTTGAAACCGTCGAATTAGATGGACACGACATAGAAAATATCAACACCCAAATAGCCAAATTTAAGAACTTGAAAAATGGTCTTCCCAAAGTAATAATTGGTAATACAATCAAAGGAAAGGGTGTTTCTTACATGGAAAACAAAATGGAATGGCACTATCTTCCAATGAATGAAGAACAATATGAAATAGCTAAAAATGATGTAAACAAAACTTACTTATCTTGATCTACGACGACAAAATATTCGGTTTAAAGGGGCCAATTTTTATTTTTGGAGCGAGTGGTTTCATCGGTGCAAACTTGCTCAAAGATATCTTCTCTGTCAGAAAAGATGTATATGCCGTTACGCACGATGCAACAAAAGCTTGGCGATTGAAATTATTGAACGTGCCTTTTGAGAATGTTGTTCACTGCGACATACTTTCTCAAAACTCAGTTAATCACGTTTTTGAGACCTACAAGCCACGTACAGTTTTTAATTTGGCGGCCTACGGGGCATATAGTAAACAAAAAAATATTAACCTCACCTACGAAACAAATGTGTTGGGAACGGTAAATATTTTAGAAAATTGTAATGAAGAAACAGTTTATATTCATGCAGGAAGTAGTTCTGAATATGGATTTAACTGTGCTGCACCAACAGAAAACGATGAACTTGAACCAAATAGTCATTATGCCGTTTCAAAGGTTTCTGCTGCATACTTAATTGAATTTTACGCAAAAGTACACCATCGAAAAGCCTTAAATTTGAGATTATATTCAATTTACGGCGATTGGGAGGAACCTGATAGACTGATTCCAAGATTAGTTGAAAAAGCCCGGCACGGCGGCTATCCTCCTTTGGTTTCGCCAGATATTAGTCGAGATTTTGTCTATATTTCTGATTGTGTAGAAGCGTTTTTAGCCGCTGCCTTGAATGTAAATGCAGCTATTTCTGGAAAATCGTATAACATTGCAACTGGTTTTAAAACCACCATGCGCGAACTTGTAGAGGCTTCTCGACAAACATTCAATTTGAAAAATGAGCCTGTTTGGGGGTCAATGCCAAATCGTGCTTGGGACTTAGCTGAGTGGTTTGGCGACCCAACCGCTGCAAATCAAGAACTCGACTGGAAAGCCCGAACACCATTGGCGGAAGGGTTGTTGAAATATAAGAACTGGCAAGAGGTAAGTGATTATGACCAAAAAATAATTGACGCATTCTCAAATCCGTCCCTCAATCCTGTCATAACGGCCATCGTTGCTTGTTATAAAGATGCTCAGGCGATACCGTTTATGTATGCGCGGCTCGTGAAGACTTTCAATGAAATGAAGGTGCGCTATGAGATTATTTTTGTGAACGATGCCAGCCCAGATAACCAAGAAACTGTAATCAACGAAATTTGCCAGAAAGATTCAAACGTTATTGGTGTAACCCATTCACGGAATTTTGGGAGCCAGTCAGCTTTTTTGAGCGGTATGGAAATTTCTACTGGCGATGCTGTAGTGCTGATGGACGGTGATTTACAAGATCCACCAGAGATTATACCCCAGTTTTATGAAAAATGGAAAGCGGGTTTTGAGGTAACATATGGGGTGAGGGTACAAAGAGAAATGAAACCTCACATTCATTTTTTTTACAAACTATTCTACAAGATCTTTCAGAATTTGAGTTATATACCCATTCCAAGAGATGCTGGTGATTTCTCAATGATTGACCGAAAAGTTGTAAAAGAACTGGTAGCCCTCCCAGAAACCGAGCAGTTTTTGAGAGGCTTGCGGGCTTGGGTGGGCTTCAAACAAACGGGTGTGGACTATGTTCGACCCGAAAGAATGTTTGGTGTGAGTACTAATAATTGGACAAAGAACATTTGGTGGGCAAAGAAAGCAATATTTTCTTTCAGTTTTGCCCCCTTAGAACTAATGAGTTATGCAGGATTTTTACTCACGGGTGCTTCAATTTTCGGTATTTTTTACCAAATTTGGGCTAAATATTTTCTAGACCCCAACACTCCGCAAGGCATTACAACGATTGTAGTTCTGATAACTTTTTTTGGAGGACTCACGCTGCTCGGAATATCATTTTTGGGAGAATATATTAGTAAAATATTTGAAGAAACAAAAAAACGTCCTAAATTTATTAGAACTAAAATTCAAAAGGGAAGCAAAATTTTTAAAACAACGGCGGAAATTCGTGCACTAGTAGAAGAAAGAAAAAAATAGTAGACATGAGCAATTTACTAAAAGAAAACGTACAAGAATTTAACAAAAACGTAAAAGAAAATGGCGGGTTTTTATACACTACCAACGCACAATTTTCATCGTATGTAGCCAACAAAAGAATCTCTGAGGAGATTTTTAAATTTATTAAACCTGAATACAAAACCCTTATTGATATTGGTTGCGGGGATGGGGTTTATTCTAATGAGATAAAGCAGAATTTTCCTCACCTAAAAGTCAAGGGCTTTGACCCAGCAAGCGAGGGCGTTAAAATGGCATCCGAGCGTTTTCCCGCTGTGGAGTTTGAAACCATCAACTTACTTGCTGATGATTTGCCCGTACCGACTCAAAAATATGATGTCGGAGTTATCCGTGGGGTTTTGCACCATCTTTCTGACCAACAGAAAGCCATCGAGAATGCTTTTAAACTTGCCGATAATATTATCATCATGGAGCCGAACGGGAATAATCCCATTTTGAAATATATTGAAAAAACTTCTCAGTACCATATCGAACATGAAGAGCAATCGTTCTTTGAGTGGAACTTAAAGCGTTGGATTCAAAATGCGGGTGGAGAAGTTGCAAAATGGTCTTATGTTGGCTATGTCCCTTTCTTTTTCCCAGATGGCCCAGCAAAATTGATTTATAGACTGCAACCGTTTTTAGAAAAAATTCCTGTTCTGAAACATATATTTTCAGCCCAATTTATTATTTATTGTAGAAAATCTAAATGAGAAAAGAATTTTCAGCGGCCATCGAAAAAGTAATGCAAGAGGATGAATCAATCATTTTTTTGACGGGTGATTTAGGCTATAATGCACTCGAAAACCTGAAAGAGAGATTTGGAAATCGGTTCATAAATGCTGGTGTAGCAGAACAAAATATGGTGGGCGTGGCAGCAGGAATGGCTTACAAAGGCCACAAGGTCTTTTGCTACAGTATTGCCCCATTTGTGGTTTATAGATGTCTGGAGCAGTTTAGAAACGATGTTTGCTTACATAATTTATCCGTTTTTTTGGTAGGTAATGGCGGTGGCTATGGCTACGGAATCATGGGAAGCACGCACCATGCCATTGAAGATATTGGTTGCTTGAGTGGTCTTCAAAATGTTAAAACTTGGATACCCGCATTTTCAAATGAAGTTGACTATGCTGTTAGTCAGATGGTTGAAGAAAAAAAACCAGCCTATTTGCGTTTGGGCGTGGGAGGAATCTGTCCCGAAAATTCAATACTGAGCCAATCGCTCAAGAAAGTAACAGCAGCACAAAATCTAAAAACGCTTGTGATTTGTCTTGGGCCAATTGTGAATAATGTATTTGGGGCAATCGAAAAAGGGTGTTTGCAAAATCAAGTATCCGTTTATACGGCCTTACATCTCCCACTTTTGCTTTCAACCAAAACTATTGCAGAACTGAAGAGTTTTGAAAACATTGTGGTTGTAGAAGAGCACGTTGGGGTGGGAGGACTTGGCCAACAGTTATCAGTACAGTTGTTGGCAAATCAAATTCATCCCAAAAAGTTTGTGTCACTTTTTGCCAAAGGCTATCCCAGCGGACTTTATGGAAGTCAGAAATACCATCAGGCACAATCAGGACTTGACATTGATAGTATTTTAGAAGTCATTCGTTTTTAGTAGGTAGGTTTGAACCCGTTATCGCGTCGACTGTGCTGGGCTTTGCTATTAATTTTTTTTGCTTAGTAACGTGTAAATAATAAGTTGGTCAATTTCTACCTTTTATAAGGTAGTTCCATTTAGGTCTTTTATCATCGAAAGTAACATATTCTTCGATATTATCTCTAAATTTCTGACTGACTTCTCTT
>JAAFKE010000016.1 GCA_013298215.1 Cytophagales bacterium
CACATTGGCCAAAACCAAACCTTCTGAGTTGCTTGCATAGCTCACGCGCTTGCTTTGTCTAACTAATCCGCTATTATTGTAGATTAAAACACTCCACCGTAGCCGAGTATGAAGTTTTTATCCTTAAATTTTACCCATTTCCGCAGCGATTTTGGGGCTGGTTTGTCCGTTTTTTTGGTGGCACTGCCGCTCTGTTTGGGCATTGCGCTGGCCTCTGGTGCGCCGCTTTTGGCGGGTTTGGTGGCGGGCATTGTCGGCGGAACCGTCGTGACGCTCCTCTCAGGATCGGAGGTGAGCGTTAGCGGCCCAGCGGCTGGCCTCACCGTTGTGGTGGCCACGGCCATCAAAGACCTGGGTTCTTACGAGGCATTTTTGGTGGCAGTGGTGCTGGCAGGTGCCATGCAGTTGGCAATGGGTGTTTTGCAGGCGGGCAAATTGAGCGGCTACGTGCCAGGCAGCGTCATCAAAGGAATGTTGGTGGCCATTGGCGTTGTCATTATCCTCAAACAGATTCCGCACGCGCTCGGTTGGGACGCCGACCCCGAGGGTGAGTTTGAGTTTTCGCAACTCGCAGACGGCAAAAATACTTTCTCCGAAATAGCCATGGCTCTCTCCAATTTTAGCACGGGAGCCATCATTATTAGTGCGTCCTGCCTGGTTTTGTTGTTTTTGTGGGACAAACTAAGTCCCCGATTTGTGTTCTTTCGCGCCTTTCCGTCGGGCTTGGCGGTGGTGCTGCTCGGGGTGCTATGCAACCAGATTTTCAAGTACTACAGCCCCGAACTATACCTGGGCAACTCGCCAACCCACATGGTCAATGTACCCAATCTGGGCGATTTTAATACTTTCGTCGGCTCGTTTCGTTTTCCAAATTTTGCTGTCATTTCCGACCCCCGCGTGCTACTAACGGCTTTTACGCTGGGGGTTGTGGCCAGTTTAGAAACGTTGCTCAGTTTGGAAGCCTCCGAAAAAATAGACCCACAACGCCGTTTTGCCTCGCCCAACAAAGAGCTCATTGCCCAAGGAATCGGTAATATGATTTCGGGTGCCGTTGGTGGTTTGCCCATTACGTCGGTCGTCGTCAGAACGTCGGCCAACGTGTACGCGGGTTCTAAAACGCGCCTGTCCATCTTCGTACACGGGGTTTTGTTGGCGCTGGCAGTATTTTTTATTCCCAACATTCTCAACTACATACCGCTGGCGTGTTTGGCCGCTTTGCTCATTTCGGTGGGCTATAAATTGGCCAAAGTTGATACTTTTGTACAAATATACAAGGAAGGCCAAGACCAGTTTATCCCATTTTTTATAACTGTGCTGGCCATTATTTTCACTGATTTGCTGAAAGGAATCGGCGTGGGCCTCGTTTTTGGCCTCATGTACGTGCTATACACCAACAACCGTTCGGCTTTTACGGTGGTGAGAGACAACAAGTTTGTGCTCATTAACTTAAATAAGGACGTGTTTTTTTTGAACAAAGTCCGCATTAAAACTGCGCTGGGAAAACTAAAAACGGGCGACTACGTATTTATTGATGCCACCCGCGCCCAATTTGTAGACCCTGATATTCGGAGCACGCTCCAAGAATTTGGCGAAAACGCCCACCACCGTGGCATCACCGTGGAGATCAGAAATTTGACTCGTCGTCGTAAAACAAAATAAAAAAAACAATGCAATCTTATCAAAGACTATTGCTGGCCAATAAGGCCTGGGCATCCGAAAAACTAAACCTCGACGAGGCCTACTTCGAGGAATTGGCCGCCGACCAAAAGCCCGAATTTTTGTGGATCGGCTGCGCCGACAGCCGCGTGCCCGCCAACGAGGTAACGGGTACGCACCCTGGCGAGATATTTGTGCACCGAAACGTGGCAAACTTGGTGCTTCATACCGACATAAATATGCTCTCAGTGTTGCAGTATGCCGTTGAGGTTTTGAAGGTGAAACACGTCTTGGTGGTAGGGCACTATGGCTGCGGCGGCGTGAAGGCCGCCATGACCAACAAAGACTACGGCCTGATAAACAAGTGGTTGAGAAACATAAAAGATGTTTATGACAAACACGAACGCGAGTTGCGCCACATTGAAGACGAGCAAAAGCGTTTCGACCGCCTCGTGGAGCTCAACGTGGAGGAGCAAGTGAGCAATTTGGCCAAAACGACCATCATCCAGAAGGCCTGGCACCAGCGGCAGGGGCCCCAACTACACGGTTGGGTGTTCAACTTGAACAATGGCCTCATAAACACCGTCACCGAAATGCAGCCAGGTTCGCACATTGACCCAATTTATCGGTACGACTTCAAACCCGAGGACATTCAAAAAGACCCTGATTTATCGACGCACTACGGCGCGTAGCCTCGGAATTTGCTTTGCACTTCCGAGGTTTTTGTACATTTATTGGGTGGCCAATTTGCTGTGCTTGCGCCCGTAGGCAAAATAAATAATGAGGCCAATGCCGAGCCAGATCACGAACATTTTCCAGTTGGAGAGTCCCAATTCGGTCATCAGATAGAGGTTTGTTAGGATACCAAACTGGGGCAACAGCGACCAGTTTTTGGTGAAACTTTGGTACGATAGCACCACCCAGACAATCCAAAAAATAACCGTTAGTGATTTATACTCCAAAAAATCGGCGGCGGGCAGGGCGGCCCAGGCGGCAAAAATCCCGAAATTATACTTCAAAATCAGGCCCACGGTTAGTAGCAAGAGTGTCGGGATGATAAATTTGCCGCTCACGTAGGGCAATTTGAAGGACGCATTGGTGGCTTTCCCCTGCGGATCGATCACTAAAATGCCCCCGCACACCAAAATAAACGCAAAAAAAGTGCCAACGCTGGTTAGGTCGGTTACGAACTTCATGTTTAAAAACAACGACGGAACGCCCACCAAAAAGCCCGTGACGATGGTCGAAAAGCCAGGGGTTTTGTACTTGGGGTGAATCCGCGAAAATATTTTTGGCAGCAGGCCGTCGCGGCTCATTGTCATCCAGATGCGCGGTTGGCCGAGCTGATACACCAGCAGTGCGCTGGTTATGGCCACCACCGCACTAACGGCAATGACACCCGCGATGAAATCCATGCCTACTTTCTCGAAGACGTAGGCCAGCGGATCGGCCACGGCCAGCTCTTTGTAATTGACCATCCCCGTGAGCGTCAGCGTAATGAGCACGTATAATGTTGTGCAAATGGCCAGCGAGTAGAGCATGGCCTTGGGCAGGTCGCGCTGGGGGTTTTTGCATTCTTCGGCGGTGGTAGAGATCGAATCAAAACCGATAAAAGCGAAGAAAACCGAGGCCACGCCGCTCAAAATACCAGAAACCCCGTTGGGTGCAAACGGACTCCAGTTGGCGGGTTTCACAAAAAAAGCGCCAATCAGAATGACCATTCCTACCACAATTAGCTTCAAAACTACGAGCGCGTTGCTGGCATTGCGCGATTCTTTGATGCCAATGTACACCAGCCAGGTGATGAGCACCGTGATGAGGCAAGCGGGGAAATCGGCGATGAACCTGATGCCCAAAAAAACGGGTGCTTCCTCAAAAGCCTTGGCGGCGGTGAGGGTGGGCGTGGGCACATTGGCTATAGATTGCCCCGCCGCTACTAATTTTTGCACTTCGGCGTGCGCCGACTGCGCCGACCAAAAATCCATTGACAAAAACCCTGGGAAGTTTATGCCGAAACCACCCAGCATGGTCGTAAAATACTCCGACCAGGAGATGGCCACTACCATGTTGCTCACGGCGTATTCTAAGATGAGGGCCCACCCGATGACCCACGCAAAAAGCTCGCCGAACGACACATACGCGTAGGTGTAGGCACTGCCGCTTACGGGCACGGTGGCCGCAAACTGGGCGTAGCAAAGGGCAGTGAACACGCAGGCAATGGCCGTGAAAACAAACAACAACGACACGGCCGGCCCGCCGTTGTAGCTGGCGTTGCCGATGGTACTAAAAATGCCCGCGCCAATGATGGCCGCAATCCCGAAAGAGGTTAGGTCGCGCACGCCGAGGGTTTTGACCAAGCCCTTAGAATCGTCGTTGTGGGAGGCATCTGACAATACTTTTTGAACGGATTTTCGGCGAAAAAGAGAACCAAAATTAGCTGACATTGTAGGATAAGGGTTTGAATTGAGAACTAAAACTAAGGATTCTTTCTAACAACTTCAAAGTTGTGGTGGTTGGTGGTGGTACTTTTAGCGAATCACCGCCGACTCGCAGATGTACGTTGGAATAATACCTGTACTGCTGATGCGCACTTCGGCATCTTCGATTTGGGTGTTTCCGGTCAGCACGAGGGCGGTGTCTAAACCAAATTTATTGCCGCCCAAAATATCCGTTTGCAGCGTATCGCCCACCATCAGTATTTCGTTTTTGGCAACGTTGGGGTAGTTTTTCATTTGTTCGTAGGCATAAATAAACACCTGCGCGTCGGGTTTGCCGAACCTGATAAAGCGTTTGCCCACCAGTGTTTCGAGCATATCTGCGAGCCCGCCAATGGCAATGGCCACCTGCTGTTTAGAAACTGGGTAGGTGAGGTCGGTGTTGGCCACCACCACCGGAATATTGCGGCGGCGCAGCAGGTTTATGGTCTTGGAGAGGTCGTAGTTCCAGTCGAAACCCTCGTCGTCGAGCAACACGAGGGCGTTAATGTCGGCAATGTTATTTAGGTCTAAGTCTTTAATTGGCAGCAAATTAAGCCCCAGGTCTTTGATGTAGCACGTCGAGTCGGGCGTGCCAAGGTAGGCCACAGTGCCCGTTTTTACTTTCAGCGACAGGTACTCGCGCGCCAGCATTCCCGACGAAATAACGCTGGCTGGCGTAATGCTGCCAACTCCCAAACGGTTGTAATAGGCCGCCAACTGGGCGGGGCTTCGCGAGGCATCGTTGGTGAGAATATAAAAATCTTGGTTGTTTTGCTGCAAAAAGGCCAAGGTTTTGTCCACCCCAGTTATGAGGCCATTGTAGGTTTTGAGTACCCCGAAGGCATCAAAAAAAATAACTTTATACTTTGAGATTACCTCCTTAAAATCGTCGAGTTCAATCATGTTTTTGTTTTAAACGGGGGGTGGTTATAAATGTAAAGCCTTCAAAAGTTTATCCACGTCGAAACCATCGAGCGACGGCAGGTGGGTCTGGTACACTTCGCGCTGGAGTTGGGTGGCGTAGGTGCGGTGGAAAAAAAACTGGCCGTATTTGATGACGTAGTTCAAAATAAAAAAACGGTAGGCTTCTTTCAAAAACCGAACTTCGTTGGCCGTCAGTGGGTAAACGCGGTGGTATTCTTGCAAAAACAAAACAAAGCGTTCGTGCGCCATGGGCGAGTGGTTGTAGGTGAAAACCGTGCGGTCGCCAACGTCGGACACCACGCGGCTAAAAAAATAAAAGTCCAACATTCGCGACGACACCCTGAACCAATCGTAGTCCCAGCGCGAAAAAAGCTCCATTTTATCGTTCACCGAAAAATTGCCAATGTTCCAATCTACAAAAACTGGAATCTGATCGAACGCCTCGTAATTGAGCACTTGGGCGTTGGTCAAGAAAAGGTCGCACTGCCGCCTAATGGTGTCAATGTTGAGGCGGTGTTCGTACTGGCCGCGCTCAGAGGCCGTTATTTGAAGCAGGTCGGCCACGTCGCTTTGAAGTGTTTTCGACGACTTGGGCAATACGTTTTTGGCCCTAAAACAAGCCTGGTGAAACTTGGCCATTTGCACGGCAAAAGTCTTTATGTCGCTGGTATCTAAGCGTTTGGGTAGTTTGTTGAGCACCCGAATGGGGTTATAAAAAACCACCCACGTGTCCAAAAAATCGTCCTTGTAGTGGTAGGTAAACAACTTGTTATTCTTCATCAAAGATTTGGCCATCACGTTCTCGAAGGGGTACAACAGGTTGTTGGCCAAAGCGTGAATAATCTGGTGGTCTTCCTTGAAGTGTTCGTACCGCCCAAAGTACGACAACTTGGCAATGAGCACGTCGTCGTTTTCGAGCCAAATTTTAAAAACGTGGTTCGTCGATACCCGCGCGCTGATATCCTCGATGTGTTTAACGGCCTTGCTGCCGTCGTATTCTTTCCACGCTTTTCTGATAATGGCGGGATAATCCTTAAATCTCATTCGTTACTAATTGACTTGAAAACCGAACAGGCTACCCGACCAGCTAACCCCAAAAAAACCCTTTCTTACAAATGCGGGATAATACGTACATTTATCCCGTAAGTTTGATGCAAATTACTTAAACAACCAAAACTATGTTCCTTATTTTTGTAGGCCTTGTGGTTCTGATGGCGGGTTTCGCCGTCAATACGCCCGCTTTGGCGCTTTCGCGTTATGCCCGCCCGCTCAAATTGGTGGGGCTTATTATTGTAGTGCTCGGGGCGTTGTCGTCGGGTGTGCGGCAAATTGATGCTGGCGAAGTGGGCGTGCAGTCGGTGTTCGGCAAGGTGAGCGAAAACATCTTGGAGTCGGGGCTCAACTTTGTGAACCCACTGGCCGTAGTGACCCAGTACGACACCCGCACCCAAAACTACACCATGTCGGGGGTGCACAACGAAGGCCAAAAAGAGGGCGACGATGCCATTCGGGTACTGGCCGCCGATGGTCTCGAGGTCATCATAGACCTCACGGTGCTGTACCGCGTGCTGCCGTCGGAGGCTCCGCGCATTCAACGCCAAATTGGGGGCAACTACCAAGACAAGATCGTGCGCCCGCTCACCCGCACGCGCATCAGAGACAACGCCGTTTACTACGATGCCGTGGCGCTGTACTCTACCAAGCGAGACGAGTTTCAGAGTCGTATTTTCAAATCGATCGAAAAAGATTTTAAAGATCGGGGCCTGTTGTTAGAGCAGCTTTTGGTGCGCAACATAAACCTGCCCGAGTCGGTCAAGAAGACCATCGAATCGAAAATTAACGCCGAGCAAGATGCCCAAAAAATGCAGTTCGTGCTGCAAAAAGAACAGCGCGAAGCCGAACGCAAGCGCGTAGAAGCCCAGGGTATTGCCGACTACCAGCGCATTATATCTGCCAGCCTCACCGACCGCCAGTTGCAGTACGAGCAAATTCAGGCGCAAAAAGAACTGGCAAAATCGCCCAACTCCAAGATTGTAATTATGGGTGGCAAGGGCAGTATGCCGCTCATTTTGGGAGATAAATAACGAGTTTTGTTGCCCGAAGTTACAAAAGCGCGGTTCGAGGAGAGATTCTCGAACCGCTTTTTTTTGTGCGTTTTGCCAGCTGGTTTATTGTTTTTTTAATACCCTGTCGGTATGTAGTTAATGGCCAACAAACGCCAAATAATGGTGTCTCCGTCTTGAATGGTATAGTTGGCGGGGGCTTCTCCAAAAGGCTTGAACCCTTGGGCTTGGAGGGTTCTGCTTTTGTTTTTTCCGTGTTTGTCGATTACGTAATACTGCCACGCCAACTGAGAATTTACCCCCAGTTTTCTTTCTGAGAGACTATAAACTCTTGCTGGAATGTTCCTTCCGGCCAAAGATAAACCACTTCCGTTGGCGGGAATATCTCCCTCAAAATCGTACCTTCCATCAAAATTGAAAGATATTTTTTTGATGGTATTATCGGGTTCAACGGTGTAAGTAAGCCCCCCTGGAACAGAGGTTGTATTTCTGGTTGTGCCCCGGTAGGCATCCATTACGCCTTGTACGGTATTTACCGTATCGTTGATTTTGAATTTTTTGTTGAAAAAAAGTCCAACAATTCTAAGTGTTACCTCTTTCATTTTTTGTTTGTTTTAGGGTTAAATAATCGGGTTTACATTTTTCAAAAACTCAATACTGGGGGCAAAAAAATACCCCCCGCCTTTCATCGTTACGAATTGCTCAAATCCAGGTTGTTTCGTGTCGGGCTGGCCCCAAACTTGTGCGTAGGCTCCCAAAGGTTTGCGTTCGCCCTGCCCAATCACGAGGTCCAAACCAACTTTATTAGACGGTTTTCGGTTAATAAAATCCTCGTTATTAGCCCACCTTTGCTGAATGACCTCAAATTGGTGGGCAATACTTTTCTGATAACTCATAAACAATAATCCCACGTCTTTGGTAGGTCGGTCACTCAAATCCGCCTCGCGTTTGCCATACGTAATTCCCCGGCGAGCCATAATGAATTTTTTGGCGTCTTCTTTTATGGGAGAATTTACCAAGTCGGAGCGTGGGTTTGTCTTGCGAATGTGGGCGTGGTAGGGGCATTTAGATTCGTCTTTGAAATCATAATCAAAATTGTTCAAGACCGCACTATTAATGAGGCCCGCCTCCGCGCTGAGTTCAACAGGCGTTCCGTCCTCGAACCTGCCCACCAACATTGCCCCCGCACGCTCGGCATCGTCGCCCGTGAGTCCAAGTTTTTTGGCTAAGTCTTCTTCTGCCTTTTTGAAGCCCTTTACGTTTTGCTCTAATTTCCTGAAAACCAGAAAGCTACCCATCGCGTTTTCGCTTTCTGCGAAGGGATCTTTCAGCAAAACCAGGTCGATCTCGGCCGCTGGATTGAAGATAAAGTCTTCGGGCGGCGTGGTGGGCGAAATATTATTTTGGATTCTGTAACCATCAATTTCATCCTCAAAAAATAAGGGTTGAGAAATTCCATCGACGTATCCAAAATGCTCGAGACCAGCCCCTTCTTTATTAAAAATGGCATCGCCCGTTTGAACGGCCACAACCTCCGCAAAACCCCCGATGGCGTTCTGAACGTCAGTCATTTGGCGGGTCAATCGTTCTGGTTTTGCGTCGGCAAGAATCAGTAAGAAGTGAGCAGAATCGTTCATGCCAGCGTCCCAGGTTTCAAACTCGGGGTCGTTTAAATCTGCTTCTTTAATGCCGTTTACGTAGGTTGGTTCAAACTTATTGGCACAAACATCGGCCCGCTCAAACAAGTACGCATACCCGCTCTTGCTGATGTGTATGCACGCAAACGTGCCCGAATCAATTTTTTTGTCTTTCCAAAGCGCATTAGAACGCAGTTGTGCATAACACGATCGGATGGGGGCATCTTCGCCCTCAACCAGGCTTTGGAGCCATGCCTTAACTTCGGCTTGCCTGCCGTCGATGCCACTGATAAACAAATTTGCGGTGTGGTGGCGGCCGTGGGGTTTGAGAATATTGCCCTGAATACCGCTCAACAGCTCCTTGTTGCGGAGGTCGAATTGATTGATTGCCATGTTTTTGGGTTTAAAAAAAAGTTGATTGAAAAATAACTTACGCTTTAAATTGGGCAACCATTATTTTTTTCTGCAAAATATTTAGTTTCTTAATTATCAGCAACATAGCATTTTTGAAATTGATTTATTGCCGCCTTTGACCAGCACAAAGGTGAGCGATATTAGGCGGTAAAAAAAGGGTAAAAATACCCTTTTCGGGGGGTAAAAACACCCCCTTTTTCGTAGATTTGACGCGTGAGTTTTGAATTTCTAAAAAATGCTACAACCCCGCAATAAATTCGGGTAGTTGGACGAGCCGCGTCGGACGGCGCATACCCAAGCGAGTTAAAATACCCCACCTTGTGCCATTGATAGCCGAAAGTATGTAGTTTTACAGTGATTTGAAAACAAACAAAAGCAATGAAGCCACTGCAAATATTGGAATTAGAGAAATTTTGGGGGATTGAGATTGGTATTGGAAGGTATGAAACCGATAATGAAGGGCAGGTGACGCACCTTGATTTAAGTCACAACCAAATTACTAATGTAAGTCCGCTCAGCGCGTTAACAAATTTGAAAATCCTTGATTTATGGGATAATAGAATCACCGATATAGCTGTTCTTCAAGAGCTAACGAACCTTCAAAGCCTTGTTTTGTTTTCTAACCAAATTACTGATATAACTCCACTTAGGGCATTAATAAATCTACAGAGCCTTGAATTAAGTTCCAATCAAATTACCGACGTAACTGCCCTTAATGCCCTAACTAATCTACACACTCTTGATTTACGTGCAAACCAGATCACTGATATTAGTGCCCTTCGGGGATTGCTCAAAGATGAAATGACTTTCATGTATTCAGGCAATTTTTCGACGCGTGAAGTAGTGTCACTCTACGGAAACCCACTTCCACCCGCGCTGATCGAAGCCATTGATCTGGGTAGCGAGGCCGTTTTGGTGTACTTATATGATCTCGAAAAAGAAAAGGCAAAGGGAACGCTGCCGCTCAATGAGGCCAAGATGATTTTGATTGGGGAACCCGATGCGGGCAAAACATCGCTCCTCAACTACTTAACGGGCAAGCCCTTTGCCGATACCAAAACCACCCAGGGCATCAGAATTGAGCAGTGGGAGATAAAAGACCAGGCCAGTACTTCTTTTCGGATCAATTGTTGGGATTTTGGCGGGCAAGAAATGCAGAGTACGGTTCACCGCTTTTTTCTTACCCAAGACACCCTCTACGTGGTGGTCTTGAACGCCCGTAAAGAAGAAAAACCCGACAAGTATTTGGAGCAAGTGCGCAGCTACGCGCCCGATTCGCCCGTGCTGATTGTCATCAACCGCATGGACGAGCACCAGGGCAGCGTAGATGAGGCGCGGCTCATGGCCGAGTACCGCACCAAGTCGGGTGCGCCCATGATTCGGGGTATTTTCAAAACGTCTGTCCGCAAGGTGCACGCCGAAAACGACCCCCATTTTTTGCCAGCCGTGCAGGCATTGGAAGCCGACATTGTGCGGCAATTGCTCCAACTGCCCAACATTCGGCAGGAAGTGCCGCGCAATTATTTGGAGGTAAAAGGCTACTTAGAGAGTCGGTTTTTTAGGGACGAGCCCTACATTACCCACGAGCGGTACGAGGCCGTTTGCCGCGATAAAAACCTGGAACTGGCCTCCGACGACGACCTGCTGTCGGTTTTAGATCGGCTCGGCACGGTGCGCCATTTTGACGACAAACACACCCGCAACCTACACATTCTGAACCCCGAATGGCTCACCGATGGCGTTTATCGCATCTTGACCAGCGAGCACACCCACGGTTTGCGGGGGGTGATCTCCGAAAAGGATTTTTCCAGAATTTTGTACAAAACCGAAACGCACAACTTTGCTTACCCCAAGCAGCATTACGGCTATTTGATAGAAATGATACGGAGGTTTTATTTGGGGTACGTCGATCCCGATACCCATGCCATTTTTATTCCGCAAGCCTTCCTCACCGATTACCCCGCTGGTTTTCGGCCCGATGATTTTAAGAAAGATGCCCTGCATTTCTTTTTTCAGTACGAAACCTTTATCCCAGCGGGGGCTATGAGCAGTTTTATTGCCCGGACGTTTGGCCGCGTGTCGGGAGATTTATACTGGCAAAACGGCATTGTGATTGCCCAAACTGAGGCAGAGGAACTGCAAACGGCGCTGGTTATGCAAACCGACACCAAAAAACGCATTGACGTGTGGGTGCAGGGAGTACACCGCCGCGAGTTTTTCATTGAAATTAGAAAGATTTTTAGGGAGTTTCACGCAAAATACCAGGGGCTGAAAGTAGCAGAAATGATCGGCTTGGATGCCCGGCGCGAAACCTCGGTGATGTACCGGGTGCTGATAGCCCACAAGCACAAACACAAAACCGATTATACCGACGAGGAGGGCAACGACTACAAGATAGACGCGCTGCTGGGTACGTTCGAAAGCCCCGCCGCTACCCAGCGCAGCATTGTGCAAAATTTCCACGGGGACTATAACGATATGCGCGGCGCAAAACAGATACAATTTATGTGGATGCGGGTAGAGGCGCAGACTATCGAGGAGGAGTTGGCCAAGTTTTGTGAGTTGGCAAGTCAAAAAAACCAAGAGATACTCAACCAACTCATTGCCGACCTACAAGCCTTACAAAAAGCAGAAAGCCCTAAAAAAGCCAAAGGGGTAGTGGAGCAATTAGTGGAAACGGCCAAAAATCTCCCCAAAATTGCGAGCGAAGAAGCCGTGAAATGGGCCACCAAGGTTGGTTTAGACGGGGTTCCGTTCACCGATCGGTTTGAAAATTTACAAAAAAGGTTGTCAGATTTTTTTCGCAACGCTAACTTTCAGGACTTTACAGGGTTAGATAATTTGGGATAACAATGATACATTTTCCACTCACCGAGGCGGACTTGCAACGAATACTCCGCACGGGAGAAGACAGTTTTACGCAGTTTAAGTCGGAGGTTAAAAACGCGGAGGGACTGGCCGAAGAAATGGTGGCTTTTGCCAACAGCAAAGGCGGCTATATTTTGGTGGGTATTGCCGAAGATCAAAACGGGCAAGGAAAGGTTGTGGGGGTGAACAATTTAAAATCGCTCAACAACCATATCTCCAACGCCTCTACCGAAAATTGTGTGCCCGCCGTCGTTCCGCAGATGCAAACAATGCTGCTGGAAGAAAAAGCGGTGGTGGTCATATACGTGGCGGAGGGTTATCAAAAACCGTATCGCACCAAATCTGGCAAGTACGTTATGCGGGCAGGTGCCGACAAGCGGAGCGTGTCGCAAGAGGAGCTTTCGCGGATGTTTCAGGCCAGCGGAATGTTTCACATTGAGGAGATCGGGATTAGAGATGCCAGCATCGACGGCGACTTGGATCGGATTAGGTTGTTTGAGTATTTTGAAAGACAGAACGAAGGTAAATCCGTTGCCACGCACCTGGAAGAAACCCAGCAAAGTTTGGAGACGTTGCTCAACAACCTTGGTGTTGCCCAAAAAGACCAGCTCAATTTGGTTGGACTGCTATTTTTTGGAAAAAATCCGCAACGATTGCGCCCCGTTTTTGAAGTAAAATGCGTGGGTTTCTACGGCAACGATTTAGCCGACACAAACTACCGCTCCAACGAGGACATTGGCGGTAATTTGGAGCGGCAGTTTGAGCGCAGCCTGCAGTTCGTTACCACCAACTTGTATAAAGTACAACCCCAAGGCCGAAGTTTCAACAGCGTTGGCGGCCTCGAAATATCAAAAGTGGCCTTGGAGGAGGCCATTGTCAATGCGCTCGTTCACCGAGATTACAGCAAAATAAGTCCAATTCGTGTTCTCGTTTTTCAAGACCGCGTAGAGATCATCAGCCCTGGGGCTTTGACCAACCATTTGACCATTGCGCAAATTAAGAATGGAAATGCCATTCCCCGCAACCCCATTTTGGTAAGTTATTCGAGTAAAATACTGCCCTATCGTGGCTTGGGCTCGGGCATTAGCCGCATCTTGAAAGAACACCCCGCCACCCAATTCATCAACGACCAAGAGACGCAGCAGTTCAAAGTTGTGCTGTGGCGGCCTTCGATCACCAACGAGACCATTTAGGAATGAGTTTTGAATTGTAGAGTGGTTGAGTGTTGGATAGTGCTTGACAATCAGCTATTTATGTTTTAAAATCCAGCTACTTACTTATTTCACGTTCCTTAGTCAGTTTTCTATTTGTTGATTTGGGCAATGATTTCGTCCACTTTTTGTCGCGGTAAATCAAAAGTGAGGGCAATCGTAGCTGCGTCCATGCCAATTTTTAGCAGTCCTTTTTTAGTGCTTCGGCGATGCCCATGGTGGTGTTTGCTGTTTGAGTTGAAATGCTGCGAAATATATTAATTTGCAAAACTACATTTCAGTAGCTGCCACGACTGGTGTTGCCTCGGGTCTGATCTGCTGTTTTCGCACGGCGGCTCTACTCATTTCAACCAGCGTCACAATTCCGACAATGACAATGCCCAATACGGCAGTCCAAGTGATAAAACGTTGGTAAACTTCGGCGTTGTGGCGGGCAATGATGATGCCAACGAAAGCCCAGATAACGGCCAAACCCACATAAAAATTACGAACTTTGAGGACTGTAAGACTCGCAATCAAGGCGGCAGTCACAATCATGGCGCAGGTCCAAAACGACTCACTTTGGCCGCCGCCGTCCCAGCCAAAATGCACCAAAGCAGCCGTTGCATTGGCTACGGTTGCCACGCAGATCCAGCCTAAATAAACGCCAAAAGGTGCCTTAACGCCAAAACGTGCGCCTTTTGAAAGAAAAGGGGTAATGGTTTCGAGCCGCAAGTTGATGGCAATGAGCGAGGCCAAAAGGCCGAGCATGACCAACACCGAAACCGCTTGGTATTCGAAGTGCCACGTCAAAATCCAGAAGGCATTGAGAAGGCACGAAATAATGAAAAAGGGCCCGACGGCCAGTACCATTTCGGCGGTGTCGGGGTGGGGGGTGCTGCTAAAAATTGCTTTGCTTTGCCTAACACAAAACGCCAGAACCAACAGGTAGATAACGCCCCAAATGGCAAATGTAATGGGCGCGGGAACGAATAAGTTGGGGTATTGATTGGATAATTCGCCCGTATTTTTGCCGTTGAGCGGCAGATAATTGGCTAAAAAATTGACAAAAATCATAAGCGCAAAAAATACCCAGTTCAGTATTTGAAGCGTTTTAACGGCCGTATTGTTGAGGAATGGTTTCATAGTACGTGGGGATGGGTCGAGAAAGTGAGTGGCAGAAAGTTAATACTATTTTTTGATCTCAGCAAAATACTACTTTTTTTTGCGCCAGCCCCACGTTTTTGCCGTTGCCTGCGTAATGGTAATGGTGTCGGCACTGTACTGACAAAGCATAATCCGACAACAATACTATTTTTCTATTTTTTTAAACACAAATTCATGAAAACCAACCAATTGGCAACAATCACAGCCGCCGCACTTCTAATGACTTCGCTTGCTTTTGGGCAAGGACAACCCAAAACCGACAGCCTAAAAACCCGCGACTCGCAACGCATGAATACGCTGTTTTCGGGCGTAAAGAATCCCATTAAAAAAGTTAAATACTTGGGTTTATCCGTCGGAACGGGCGTGCAATATGGTGCGCTGGCGGGGCAACTCACACCGCTGGTGGGTGCGCAAGGAATGTTGCACCTAAACAAAAAATGGGGAATTGGTTTGGCAGGATACCACACCGCCGAACGCAACTTTGCCCCCACAAGCCTAAACGCTGCCCGCGCTTTGAACTTAAACGTGGGCTACGGTGGCCTCCAACTCGAGTACACGCCCCGCCCAGATGCGGCAGTACACGTGTCGTTTCCGTTGCTCATTGGCGGCGGCATGGCGCGGGTCGATTCGGTGGGCAGCGGCAGCAACCGTCGCGACCGAAACGATAACGATAAAGACAACGATAACAACGACCGCAACGGGCGCAACAACCAACGCGACGGCTTTCGGAACGGAACGGGTTTTTTCGTGGTGCAGCCAGGTATTAATTTGGAGGCAAACTTGTTCAGATTTGCCAAAATATACGGCGGCATCAGCTACCGAATCGTTCCTACCACCGCCCCCGCCAACGCAACTACCACCCTACCCGTGCCGTCGGCCAGCCAATTGGGGGGCATTGGTTTCAACGCGGGGTTGCGCGTGGGTCTTTTCGACTACCGCCTCGAAAGAGCCAAAAGAACCCGAAAAGCGCGGCGATAATTTGAGCGTGGCGGGTTACAAAAACCATTAAAATAAGATTTACTGTGAAGAAAATGTCCGTAAAGTACGTTTGTCTCTTTTGGGCAACCACTATTTATCTGTATGCCTGCCAAACTGCCACCGATGCCACCGTTGTGCCCGTTGCGGCTAACAACGACCAGCCGCTCAAAGTGTTGAGTCCTGCCGATAATTTGCCCAATGCTGACAAAATTGCGTTGGGCAAAGCCTTGTTTTGGGATCCTATTTTGTCGGGCGGCAAAGACGTGGCTTGTGCCACTTGCCACCACCCCAACAGTGCCTACGCCGACGGCCTCGACCTTTCTTTGGGCGCAAATGCCATTGGTTTGGGTGCAAATCGGCATTTTTTGATTCCAAACAACGTAGCTCCCACCAAGCGAAACGCGCAAACGGTTTTGAATACGGCCTTCAACGGCACCGACATTAATGGCAATTATGCGCCAGCCACCGCACCCATGTTCTGGGATTCGCGGGCAAAAAGCCTTGAACAACAGGTACTTAGCCCTATTGTTTCGTTTGAAGAAATGCGCGGACACGCCTACGCCGAGGCCATTGCCTTGGACAGCGTGGTGGCAAGGTTGAAGAAAATAACCGAATACCAACAATTGTTTCAAACCGCTTTTGGAACAAATCAAATCACTTCGGCCAACATTGCCAAGGCCATCGGCGCTTTTGAACGGACGCTCATTGCCCATAATGCGCCCTACGACCGCTACCAAAAAGGCGACAAAACAGCCATGACCGCCCAGCAAGTGCAAGGTATGCAGGCTTTTACGGACGAGGGCTGCGCGAGGTGCCACTCGGGCGATATGTTTTCTGACTACGAAATACACGTTTTGTCCGTACCCGACAATACAAAATTGACCACCTCCGACGCGGGCTTTAACAACACCTACGCTTTCAGAACGGCAAGTCTTAGAAACGTTGCCCTCACTGCGCCGTACATGCACAGTGGTGTGTTTCAAAACCTGACGCAGGTGTGGACTTTTTATGACAACCTTAGCGACGGACGGGCATCAAACAGAAATGTGGCCATTGCCAGAGTAGATGCCAAGGTGAAACGGGGCGGCTTGAACAACAACAATAGAGATGCCATTGTGGCTTTTTTGAACGCCCTCACCGATACCAACTTCGACAAAAGTATTCCGAGCAGCGTGCCGAGCAAGCTAAACGTGGGAGGTAATATTCGGTAACAAAACCGCCGATACCACCGTAACGCCCAGCACGGCCAGTGTCACGGCGCTTGCGCGTTCGGCTACTGCCTCCACGTGACCAACGGCTGCGTTGGCTGCTGGCCCGCCCGCTTCGGGTGCACTGCGGATTTTCCATCAATTCACCTCATACCCCGCCCCTTCTCCTGCCGAGAAGGGGAGAGAAAGCCGCCCAGGCGGTGGCAACAAAAGTCCTCCCAGCAGGGGAGGGTTGGGTGGGGTTAGATACACAACCACGATACCCCAAAAACCAACGCGGCAGAATAATCGCTGGCCGACAATTTAATGGTAAGTTTGTAGCTCAATCTATAACTGCATTTGATACATGAGCGAAGACCAAAAAAGAGTATTAGAAACCCAACTTTGGAACGTTGCCAACACGCTGCGCGGCAAAATGAACGCCGACGAGTTCAGAGACTACATTCTCGGGTTTATTTTCTACAAGTATTTGAGCGAGAAAATGGAAATGTTTGCCGACGGAATTTTGAAGCAAGACAAAATAAAGTTTCGCGACGTAAACCCAACCATAGAAGACAGCCAAGATTACCTCGATGCCATTCAGGAAGAAGCCCTCGGAAAATTGGGCTATTTCTTGAAACCCGAAGAACTGTTTGCCGAGGTTTCTAAAAGAGGAAACGGAAACGGGGACGAAATAGATTTGTTTGGCGCGTCAGATGGTGGCGGCGGCCGAACCAATTTCATCATCGAAGACCTTCAAAAAATACTTACCAACATTCAGTTGAGTACGATGGGTACGGAGAGCGAGGAGGATTTTGACAACCTCTTTGAAGACATGGACTTGAACAGTACCAAACTGGGCAAAAACCCCGAGGCCAGAAACGAGATTATTGCAAAGGTGCTGGCGCACCTCGACAAAATAGATTTTAAGCTCCACGACACCGAGCTCGACGTATTGGGCGATGCCTACGAGTACTTGATTGGGCAGTTTGCGAGTGGCGCGGGCAAAAAAGCGGGCGAGTTTTACACCCCGCAAGAAGTTAGTAAGATATTGGCCAAAATTGTAACCACGGGCAAGCAAAAACTACGGTCGGTCTATGACCCAACCTGTGGCTCGGGGTCGCTGCTGCTGCGGGTGGCCAAAGAAGTAAAAGAACAGTCTGGTGGGTCGGTGAATGATTTTTACGGCCAAGAAATGAACCGCACCACCTACAACTTGGCCCGCATGAACATGATTTTGCACGGGGTGCACTACCGCCAATTTGACATCAAACAAGAAGACACCCTCGAACGCCCGCAGCACGTTGGCAAAACTTTTGAGGCCATTGTGGCCAATCCGCCGTTTTCGGCGCAGTGGAGCGCCAGCCCGTTGTTTATGAGCGACGACCGTTTTAGCCAGTACGGTCGGCTTGCCCCGAGCAGCAAAGCCGACTTTGCTTTTGTGCAGCACATGATACACCACCTGGCCGAAAACGGCACGATGGCGTTGGTGTTACCCCACGGCGCGTTGTTTAGGGGCGGAGCCGAGCAACAAATCAGAACCTACTTGATCGAAAACCGCAACTATTTAGATGCCGTCATTGGCCTGCCCGCCAATATTTTCTACGGCACGAGCATTCCTACTTGCATTTTGGTGTTTAAAAAATGCCGCGAAAACCCCGACGAGGTGCTGTTTATTGATGCCAGCCAACACTACGAAAAAGTGAAAACGCAGAACATTTTGCGTGCCGAACACATCGACAAAATAATTGATGCCTACCGCAACCGCACCGAAACGCCCAAATATAGCCGCAGGGTGGCTCTGCGTGGCAACAACAGCATTGCTGCAAACGACTACAACCTCAACATTCCGAGGTACGTGGACACTTTTGAGGCCGAAGAAAGCATAGACATTGAGGGCATTGCCCAAAAAATAAAAGCCTTAGATGCTCAAATGCGCGACACCGACCAAACCATTGCCGCTTTTTGTGCAGAGTTGAACATTGAAACGCCTTTTTAGGGTATCACCTTCCTGACGTTAGGAAGATGAATTGTAGTAAATATTGAGATAAAATAACGACAATGGAATTGCAAAATAACATATATCACGACATTCAGTCGCTCATAGCAACGGCTCGAAACAGCATTGTTAGATCAGTAAACTGGGCAATGGTTACTGCGTATTGGGAAATTGGAAAACGAATAGCCGAAGAAGAACAAAACGGAGCCGAAAGAGCTCAATATGGTAGTTATTTGATCAAAAATTTGGCAATACAACTCACCAACGAATTTGGTAAAGGGTTCGATGACAGAGAATTACGAAAGATGCGACAGTTTTATTTTACATTTCCAATTCGGGACGCACTGCGCCCCGAATTGAGCTGGTCGCATTACCGTTTGTTGATGAAAATAGAAAACAAGGAAGCCAGATTTTTTTACTTATCCGAGTCTATTGAAAGTGCTTGGAGTACCCGACAACTTGACAGGCAAATAAATGCTGCCTATTACGAAAGATTCATTATCAGTAAAAATAAAAATGTACTCAAAAAAGATGCCAACGCTGTTATAGAAAACCTACCTGCGAACGAATTTTTGAAAGACCCCTTTGTACTGGAGTTTTTGGACATCAAAGCAGAAAATTATTTGGAACAAGATTTGGAAAATGCAATCTTAAACAACCTTCAAAACTTTATATTAGAGCTGGGAAAAGGATTCTCGTTTGTAGCACGCCAGCAACGAATCACTACCGACGCTGGCAAACATTACAAAATTGATTTGGTATTTTACAATTATTTATTGAAATGCTTTGTGTTGATAGACCTCAAAATAGGTACGCTCACGCCACAAGACGTGGGGCAGATGGATATGTATGTGCGGCTGTACGAACAACAAAAAAAACCAGTTGGCGACAATCCTACCTTGGGTATTATTCTTTGTTCGGAGCGGGACGATACGGTTGTGAAATTTTCGGTATTGAACGGAAGCGAGCAGCTTTTTGCCAGTCAATACCAACTGTATTTACCATCACAAACTCAACTTAAAGACTGGGTGAACCAACAAAGGCTTTTTTTGGCACTTAAGAATGAAAATTGAGCATGAAAAAGAATACAACAAAAAATAAAACCTTTGGCATTGAAACGCCTTTTTGAAACAATAGACCAATGAAATATCCAAGAAAACTGTCGTCGGGGGCTAACAATACGGTCATCGTGCTTTCAGATACCGAGGTGGCCAAACTATTTACCGAAGATACGCGCTCTGACATTGGCTCGGAAGCCAAGAAAATGAAGTACGCCAATGCGGTCAATGGGTTGATGGTCAAGTTTGTTCGGTTGGAATACAACGACGATTTGGCGGCTGAAATGCTCGTGATGGAGCGACTGAAACCGTTTGATTTTCGGGCTTACGAAGTCGAAATACGGACTTTGTGGTACTCCGTTTTTGAAGACGAATTGACGGCTTTGCACCAGGCGGGTTTTGTGCACCGCGACCTCAAACGCCCTTCTAACATCGGCGGGGCGGCCTTTGATAATATCCTTTTGACCGAACAAGGCTTGCGCCTCATTGATGCGGGTATTTCGGCTTTGCGGGAGGAGGTGAACCAAAAAATATTTGATAAATACCTTGAAATAGAGCAAAACGAGATGCTTTTGTTTAAAGATTACTTTTTGAATCGGTAGTAGGATTTTACTCATGGCATGACTGACAATGTGTCTGAACTATGATTTTGAATGATTCTTTTGATTTTTATGAAACGGTTAATCAAATACAAGTAATTTTAGGAATGCATTCCAAAACCAATTGAATCAAAAAAATCACAGTTAGGACAAATGATAAACCAACAATACAAATATTCTGAATTGACTTCTAAAATTATTGGTTGTGCAATGACGGTTCATAAAGCACTGGGCAATGGTTTCCAAGAGGTGATTTACCAGAGAGCGTTAGAAATCGAAATGAGTTTAGTTGGAATCGGATTTAATAGAGAATTTGAGATGCCTATATTTTACAGAGAACAACAGATTGGCACAAGAAGAGTTGATTTTTTGGTAGAAGGTTTAATTTCTGTGGAACTAAAAGCCGTAATAAAATTGGAAGATGTCCACTTTGCACAAGCAATCAACTATTTAGAAGCCTATAATTTAGAAATAGGGTTATTGATAAATTTTGGAGAAACAAGTTTGAACTTTAAAAGACTGACAAATAAGAAATTCAAATCAGTGTAATCAAATTAATCAAAAAAATCATAGTTCAGACATTGACGTTTGCAATTTCCGAAACAGCGTCTCGGAAATTACAAACGCCTGAATTTCAGCTAAGTTGGTCGCATTATTTGATGCTGATGGGCATAAAAGAGTTGGACGAGCGGAGGTTTTACGAAATTGAGTCTGTTGAAAACAATTGGAGTTTGAGGGAGCTAAAACGACAATACAACGCGGGCTTGTACCTGCGCTTGGCACTCAGCCGAGACAAGGCAGCAATAAAACAACTGGCCGAAAAAGGACAAATTATTGAGAAAACCAGCGACATCATAAAAGACCCCTACATTTTGGAGTTTTTGCAATTGGAGACCCAGCACCAGTATTCTGAAAATGATTTAGAGACGGCTTTGGTGGACAAACTCGAGCATTTTTTGTTGGAACTCGGCAAGGGTTTTACGTTTGTGGCCCGCCAAAAAAGAATTACTTTCGACGAAAAGCATTTTTATATTGACTTGGTGTTCTATAACCGCTTGCTGGCGTGTTTTGTGCTGATTGATTTGAAAATTGGCGAACTACACCACCAAGACCTCGGCCAAATGCAAATGTATGTGAACTATTACGACCGTTTTACGAAATTAGAAACCGAAAACAAAACCATTGGCATTATCCTTTGCCAAAAAAAGAGTGATCTGGTGGTAGAAATAACATTGCCCGAAAACAACGACCAAATATTTGCGAGCCGCTACCAAACCGTGCTGCCAAGCAACGAGCAACTGCGCCAACTCCTCATCCAAACCCCCTAAACCATGAACAAACAAAACAACGTACCCGCCCTCCGTTTTCCCGAATTTACGGGTGAATGGGAAATGAAAAAATTGGGGGAAGTGGCGGACAAAATTAATAGTGGAAAAACCCCGTTAGGAGGTGAAAGTGTTTATACCGAAAGCGGTATCGTTTTTATCAGAAGCCAAAATGTTACAGATGACAAATTAGATTTAAGCAATCTAACTTTTATTCCAGAAAAAATAAACGGTGGAATGAAAAACAGTATTGTGAAGGCGAACGATATTCTGCTAAATATTACAGGCGCATCTTTGGGAAGAAGTTGCGTTGTTCCAAATGAATTTAAGACTGGAAATGTGAATCAACACGTTTGTATTATCCGTTTGAACTCAGAGAATAATCCTAGATTTATCCAGCCAATATTTTCATCTTCAAAAGGTCAAAATATTTTTGAAAGTTTACAAACAGGAAGCGGTAGAGAAGGTTTAAATTTTGAGAGTATCAAAAAAATGGAACTCTCCTTCCCCACCCTCCCCGAGCAGACCAAGATTGCCAATTTTTTGACGGCGGTTGATGAAAAACTGCAAGGTCTCAAAAAGAAAAAGGCATTGTTGGAGGTCTATAAAAAAGGGGTCATGCAGCGGTTGTTTTCGCAAGCATTGCGGTTTAAAGATGAAAATGGAAAGGCGTTTGCGGAGTGGGAGGTTAGGAACGGGAACGAAATTTTTGAAAGTATTTCTAACAAAGAACATAACTCTGACCTACCGATATTAGCAATTTCTCAAGAGTTTGGTGCAGTACCAAGAGAAATGATAAACTATCAAATCTCTGTAACTGATAAAAGTGTTGAAAGCTATAAAGTTGTTGATGTCGGAGATTTTATTATCAGTCTTAGGTCTTTTCAAGGAGGAATTGAATACTCAAATTATAAAGGAATATGCAGTCCAGCTTATGTCATATTGCGAAATATCGTTTCAATAAATCATATCTTCTTCAAATATTATTTAAAGACAGATTTGTATATTCAACGATTATGTGAAAAATTGGAGGGAATAAGGGACGGTAAAATGATAAGTTATAAATACTTTTCAGAGATTAAATTACCGTATCCCACCCTTGCCGAGCAGGTCAAGATTGCCAATTTTCTATCGGCGATTGATGACAAAATAAACCAGACCGATATACAAATCCAAAAAACCGAACAATGGAAACGGGGATTGTTGCAAAAAATGTTCCCGTAGGGGCCAGCCCTCGTGGCTGCCCCTGTGATGATTGTGATGAAAACAACAATAAAAGGGCAACCACAAGGGATTGCCCCGACGGGGACGACGACAACAACCGCGTAAGGGCCGCCCTCGTGGCTGCCCAAAAACAACGATGAACAAAAACAAAAACAACAATAAAACAACAACAACAACAACGATGACAACGATAACAGGGCGACCACAAGGGTCGCCCCGACGTGACGAAAAATAACCATACTTCTTTAAAATGAATCAATACGACCCAAATATTCACCACCGACGCTCCATCAGGCTGAAAGGATACGACTATGCCCAGGAAGGACTCTATTTTATAACAATGTGCGTACAGCATCGGGTATCTTTGTTCGGCCACATTGCCAAACCCCAAAACAATGCCGATGCCCAAATGACCTTGAATGAGGCGGGTAAGATGATCGAAACCGAATGGCTGAATCTGAAAAATCGGTACCCAAACATCGAACTGCACGAGTTTGTGATAATGCCCAATCATTTTCACGGAATTTTAGAGATTGTCGATGTTGGGGAGACTGTCGGCAACATGATGGGCGCGTTCAAATCCATTACCACCGTAGAATATATTCGTGGCGTAAAAAACGGGGGCTGGCAAACGTTCAACGGTAAATTGTGGCAGCGAGATTATTACGAACACATTATTCGGGACGAACGCGCCTACGAAAACATCTCAAATTACATCATAAACAATCCCACAAAGTGGGCAGCAGACACATTTTATGGCCAAGCAATCTGAAGCAGTATTAGAAGAACAACTCATTGCCCAGCTTCAAAAGTTGGGGTACGGCCTGGTGGCCATCAAAGACGAAACGGCGTTGATTGCCAACCTAAAAACGCAGTTAGAGAAGCATAACAATTTTAAGTTTTCCGAAAAAGAGTTCAATCAAATTCTGAATGAACTGAGCAAAGGCTCGGTATTTGAAAAAGCAAAAACGCTGAGGGGCAAACTGTTAGTGAGGTTAGACAACGGCCAAACAAAGCATATAGAACTACTAAACACCGAGCATTGGTGCCAAAACCAGTACCAAGTAACGCACCAAGTGAGCCAAGAAGGCACCTACAAAAACCGCTACGATGTAACAATTCTTATCAACGGCCTGCCATTGGTACAAATAGAACTCAAACGCCGAGGTTTAGAAATAAAAGGGGCGTTCAACCAGATTAATCGCTGCCAAAAACATAGCTTTGGGTCGGGTAGTGGCTTGTTTCAGTACGTACAAATATTCGTTATCAGCAACGGCGTAAACACCAAGTATTTCAGCAATTTTGGGTCGAACCAGCAAGATTTTTTGCAAACTTTCTACTGGACGGACGTAGAAAACAAGCGGCTTTCAGACATTCAAAACGGCTTTACCGATGCCTTCTTGGAGCCGTGCCATTTGAGCAAAATGATCTGCAAATACATTGTGCTGCACCAGGGTACAAAATCGCTGATGGTGCTGCGTCCCTATCAGTTTTATGCGGTAGAGGCCATCGTAAACAGCGTAAAAACCAACCAGCACAACGGCTATATTTGGCACACCACGGGCAGCGGCAAAACGCTCACGAGCTTCAAAGCCAGCCAAATATTAATGGCATTGCCAGGGATGAAAAAAGTGGTTTTTGTGGTAGATAGAAAAGATTTGGACTACCAAACCAGCCATGAGTTCAACGAATTTAGCGAAGGAAGCGTAGATGCAACCAGCAACACCAACGATTTAATTAAAAAATTTAACGACCCCAACACGCCCTTAATCGTTACGACGATTCAAAAACTAAACAATGCCGTGAGCGCTGCCAACGCCAAAAAAATGGCCGACCTGCAACACCAAAAAATGGTTTTTGTGTTTGACGAGTGCCACCGCAGTCAGTTTGGCGAAACGCACCAAAACATCGTTGGCTTTTTTAAGAACATACAATTATTTGGTTTTACGGGCACGCCTATTTTGGCCGAAAACGCCCAGGGCGAAATGACAACCGCCTCATTGTTTGGCAATTGCCTGCATAAATACGTCATTACCGACGCCATCAGAGACGAAAATGTGTTGAAGTTTTCGATAGAATACATTCGCACTTTCAAACAAAAAGACGAGATAATAGACATAAACGTAGAGGCCATCAACGAGCAGGAAGTGCTGCAAGCCCCGCAAAGGCTCAACAACATTGCCGATTATATTATTCAGCATTACAGTCAAAAAACGAGTAACAATGCCTTCAACGCCATGTTTTGCGTGGCGGGCATCGATGAGGTGATTATGTACTACGAAATTTTTAAGAAAAAGAAACAAGCAGGACTGCACAACTTGAAAATTGCGACTGTATTCAGCTACGCCGCCAACGAAGACGAAATGAAATATGACATTGCCGATGAGCTGTCGGTGGTAGAAGACCCCAAAGCCTTGTATGGCATGAAGCCGCACCGAAGAGAAAAACTCGACGAGTACATTGCCGATTACAATGCGATGTTCAACACGCCATTTTCTACCAAAGACAGCCAAAGTTTCAACAATTATTACAACGATGTTTCTAAAAATACGCGGGCCAAAGAAATAGATATTTTGTTGGTAGCCAATATGTTTCTGACGGGCTTTGATGCCAAAAATGTGAACACGCTGTTTGTAGATAAAAACTTGCAATACCACGGCCTCATCCAAGCATTCAGCCGCACCAACCGTATCAACGGGATTCAGAAAACGCAGGGCAACATTGTGTGTTTCAGAAACTTAAAAGAAAAAACCGACGAAGCCATCACGCTTTTTAGCAACAAAGAGGCCATTGCCGAAATAACGATGAAGCCCTACGAAAGCTACGTCGAAGAATTTAACGAGGCCGTAGCAATACTTCTGCAAATAGTGCCAACCGTGGCCAGCGTAGATGATTTGCAGAGCGAAGACGATGAGTTGGCATTTGTGAAAGCGGTAAGAAATTTGATGCGCTTGCACACTAAAATGAAACACTTCAACGAGTTTAGTTTCGCTGATTTTGACGTGGAAGAACAAACCTACTCACACTACATCGGCAAGTACCAGGACTTGAAAGACAAGGTGAATCGGGAGAAAGGCAAAGACAAAGCGTCTATTTTAAACGACGTGGACTTTGAATTGGAGCTGATCCACCGCGACGACATCAACGTGGCCTATATTATTCAGCTCCTGATAAAACTAAAATCGGTACAGCCGAAAGATGTTTCGACTCAACAGGCCGAGCAAGAAATATTTAATTTACTAAACACCGAAACGACCCTGCGCAGCAAGCGAGAACTGATAGAACGCTTCATCAAAGAGCATTTGCCAGCAATTGCCGACACCGACGACATCCAAAACGAGTTTGATAAATATTGGGGCGAAGCCCGACAAAAAGCCTTTACGCAATTGGTGAGCGAAGAAAATTTATCTGCCGAAAAAACAGAAAAGCTAATCGAAGATTATTTGTTTACCGAAAGAACGCCCCTCCGCGACGAAGTACTGGCATTGGTGGCGGGCGAAAAACCAGGGCTCTTGCAGCGCAAAGGATTGGGCGACAGGATTTTACAGCGGATTACCGATTTTGTAGAAACATTCATAAACGGCATGGCGGTGTAGGCACTGCCATGCTACAATACGCAGATTTGGGGCTACCCCAAAAGCAAAAAAGACGGCACTGCTGCCGTCTTTTTTGCTTTTATCTGGTGACGAGGATGAGACTCGAACTCACACAGGCTAACGCCCACTACCCCCTCAAAGTAGCGTGTCTACCAATTTCACCACCTCGCCGTACTCTGTATTGGGTTGCAAAAGTACGATTTTAGGCAACACCACGCAAATATATTTGTAAGATTATGCAAGCTCGGCCCGTAATTTTTGCGACACCAGCCAGTCGGGTTTGTTGGTTACTACCTCGGCGCGGAGTTCGTTTAGCATCGAGTACAGCCCAAAGTAGGTTCGGTTCACGTACAGGCCGTCTTGGGAGCCGCGCGCCACTTTCGAGTTTTTGAGTTCGGGAATTTTGGTGAGCTCTTCGGCAAAATCGTACACGCTGTTGAAGTACGCGTCGTTAGAAAAATCGAAAGACGGGCGGTCGAAGGGTTCGCCCAACATTCGGATCATTCGGGTGAAGAGGTCGCTAAAAAAGGCTTGGTCGCGCGGGCTGTCGGTGGGCGTAATAAACTCGAGGTTCAAGAATATCTCGCGCGTCAGTTTGTCGTCGTCGAGCGTGTCGAAGTTGATGAGCCTAAAATAATTGTCGTAAAAAAAGTCAGGGATCACCTTCACGCACCCAAAATCGATCACGCCCAGCGTTCCGTCGGCGCGCATCAGGAAATTGCCAGGGTGCGGGTCGGCGTGTACTTGGCGCAGGTGGTGTATCTGCAAATCGTAAAAATCCCAGAGAGCCTGCCCAATTCGGTTTCGCACCTCCTGCGAGGGCTCGGTTTTTAAAAAATCTTTCAAGTGCATTCCTTCCAGCCAGCCCATCGTCAATATTTTTTTGCACGACAGCTCGGGGTAGTACTTGGCAAAAAACAAATCTGGAATGTGCGCGCAGGCTTTCGATATTTCGACCGACCGCCGCAACTCCAACTCATAATCTGTTTCTTCGAGCAGTTTAGACTCGACCTCGCCCATGTAGCGGTCAATGTCGGCTTCGTTGAGCTGCAACAAGGACACCGCCATGGGCTTCACCATTTTCAAATCAGAGGCCACGCTGTCGGCCACGCCAGGGTATTGTACCTTCACGGCCAGGTTTTGTCCGTCTTTGCTGGCGCGGTGCACCTGCCCGATCGAGGCCGCGTTGGCGGCCTCCATGCTAAAGCTGTCGTACATTTCTTGCGGGCTTTTGCCGAAGTATTTCCTGAACGTCTTGACTACCAGCGGCCCCGAAAGCGGTGGCGCCGAATACTGCGACATCGTAAACTTATCGACGTAGGCGCGGGGCAGGATATTTTTGTCCATGCTCATCATCTGAGCCACTTTGAGGGCGCTGCCTTTCAGGTTGCTGAGGGCATCGTAAATGTCGGCCGCGTTGTCTTCGTGGAGCTCTTCGCGCGACAGACTGGGGTCAATCATTTTTTTGGTGTAGTGTTTCACGTAATTTCCACCAATTTTTACGCCCGTTTTCACAAATTGGGTGGCGCGTGCCACTTTCGATACGGGTATTGAATTTTGCTGTTTCATGGCTTTTTGTTGGCTCAACGATTCTGATAAACAAATTTGGCAAAGTCCAAGATAGAGTCCAGTGCCGAGGGTGCCAGCAAGTCGAAAGCCGTATTGACACTTTTCTCGATGGCTGAGTCGGTCATTTCAAAACCCCGGCTGCGGTCTTTTATCCAAAACTCCAACACGTAGACTGCCTGCATCCAGAGTGCGTCCGAGTAGCGGCCCGAAATAAACGCTGGGCGTGGCTGCACCTCGCGACTTTCGCGGCCTTCGTACAACAAATCTTGGGCAAAAACCGTAAAAACGCGCTTAAAATCGCCCAATGCCTGGGGGTTTCGAGCCACTGGTGGTTTTAGTTTGGAGTGGCTAAACACCACAAAACTTCGGTTTGCTTTTAGTATCTCGACCCACGTGTACATGACGGCCAAGAACTTTTCGCGCACCGAGTATTTGGTCTGATATACCTCTTCGGCTTCGGCGGTGGCCTTTGCCTGCTCAAAAAACGACAGCCACAGGTCGCCCTCGATGGCCTCAAACGACCCGTAGAACTCGTACAGGTCGGCCTCGGTCATTTTTAATTTTTTGGCAAAGGCAAAAAATGAGGGTGGAGTTTGGCCGTTCTCTAAAACGTACTCCACGAATGCTTTTCTGATTTTTTCTATTTTTTCCATGTTGTTGGTTTGAGCATACATACATAGCAACGAATATTTACCAACTAACCACGTATGCGCCCACTTTTTTAACAAAGATATAAGGTAGTTTGTTTCGTTGGGCTTGCTCAAAAAGTGGATTTAAAAGATAATTCGGGATGGAGCCATCGAAAACGAGCGTCGCCGTGCCAAACCGACCGCTAAGTTCGCCCAGATTTTGGACTGATTTACGGGTAAATATCACCCAGTCGAACTGCCCTGCCAGTGCTGGGAAATACCGAATTGGCTGCGCCACGACCAGAATCTTTTTGTTTTGCCAAACCACCACGCTGCCAAACTTCGTGCGCCGGAGCGTGAAGTTCGATGCCGCGTTTTGGGCCAAATCGTGGGTTCTTCGGTGGTAAATAGCGTTTATGTCTAAGTAGTTTTTTACGTAAAAATCAATGGCCTTGCTCGAAGTTAGCACGGCCGAGTCGGCCAGAATAACCGAAGAATGTCCGTCGCAGAGGGTAATGGCAGTTTGGTTTGGCAAACTATGAACCGCCAATTTGTGCTGGCGAGCCTCAAAATTTGCGTTCCAAAAATTGTGCACCAGCCAGACGGCAGCCAGGGCAAAAGCAAACCCAAGCGACGCTATTTTGCGGGAATTAATAGTGGTAATGATACAGGCAACGATGGCGTAGATCAGCAGCATTTCGCCAAAACCAATGGCGGCGGCCTTCGTAACCGAGTAGGGCAGGGCTTCGGTAAAGAGCACCGATTGGTTGAGCAACCAGCAAACGCCCTCCAAAATAAACCCAGCAAAGCCACCCACGACGGGAATCCAACTGACTGCCAAAAAAAACAGCGACAACCCCAAAAGTACCGACGATAAGAGAACAACGAAGGGATTGGCCAGCAAAAAATAGTTAGGAAACTGGTGAAAATAGTACAGACACAGCGGAAAGGTAGCCAGCGTAGCCGATATGGCCGCCACCGAAACGCCCCAAAGTTGGTTTACAAGCGTGTACCTGAACGAGACCAGTTGGTAAATGGGCGGTTGCAAAAGCAGAATGCCCAATATGGCCGCGTATGACAGTTGAAAACCAACCGAATAAATAAAAAAAGGATCGTAGCAAACCAGCACAAAATACGACACCAGCAGCGAGTGTACCGAGTTGGGCTTGCGAACGAGCGCCCCCGCCAGCAAGTACACGCTAAACATAGCCGCCGAGCGCATCACCGCTGGCGAAAGCCCCGTCAGCACGGCATACACCCAAATAATGGCGAGCATGGTGGCGGTAAATACCCAAACGCCGTTCCTGAATTTTTTGATGAAACCCAATAAATAGGACAGAATGGCAAAAAAGATGGCAATATGAAACCCCGACACCGACAACACGTGGATGGCCCCCGCAGCGGCATACGCGTTGGTGAGCTGCTGGTCTATGTTGTCGCGTTGGCCCAAAACCATGGCTTTTATAACTCCGTACTCGGTGTCGCTTTTGACCGATTGCCTAAAAACGCCGCTCGCCCAACTACTCACTTGGTAAATCCTGGCCAAAGCAGAGAGCCCGTCGGAGGACTCCACGGCAAAATCAGGTTTTTTTAAGTAGTGTTGGTGGTATATATTTTTGAACGACAGGTAGCGTTGGTAGTCGAACTCGCCCGCATTTTTGGGAGCTTCGGTTGGGCTTGGTGTGCCAAGCACCACGATGTGGTCGCCAAAAAATAGTTTCTCGGCATCTTTTGCCACGCTCAGATTTACCCGTCCGCTGGCGGGTTGCCAGCGGTTGCCCGTGCGCACGGCCGATATTTTAACTTCTATTCGGTACGTTTTAGGCTTTTCTTCGGGTATGTTCGTTACCTCTGCGCGGTAGGCATCTACGCGCCAATTTTGGTTTGTGAGGTGGTTGCCGTCGATGGTTTCGGTGTGATAATGCCTTAGTAAACAACCGCTTAACACCAAAAATAGCGCAATGATCGTTTCCTTGAAAACAGGTTTGAGTGCGCGTGCTTTTACCAAAACCACCGACAGCCCCAAAATACAGACACTGATTGCGATGGGGGCGATACCCGTTTCCCACCAGCCCGAAACCACCACGCCAGCGGTGAGGTACACACAAAATCGAAAAAATGGATGACGGTGCAGCATCCTATTTAAGAACCATCAAACGTACAGTGGCTGCTTCGCTGGGCGTGGTCACTTTCAAAAAATAAGCACCCGCTGGTAGTGCACCCGCTGGCACGGTGGTGAGCGACGAAGGACTATTTTTGATGCTTTGGGTGTAGCAGAGTTTGCCCGATTGGTTGAAGATATAAATGGTAAAATCCTGAAAATCTGCGTTGAATTGCACCTTTAAGTCAAATTCTGAGCCGCTCACGGGGTTGTTGCTCACCTCAATGGTAAGCGCGGTAGTTTTAGGAATATTAAGGTTGCGGAGGTACTTCACCAATTTTTCGCGTCGGGGGCTGAGTTCCAGTACCTTCCACATTCGGTCGGTTTGGTCGCCAGTAAATCGGTTCATGCACCGGTCTGGGGTGTAGTCCATGTAGTTTTCGGTCATGTTGCGGGTGCTGGTGCCACCGTTGCAGGTCGAAAACACATCGACGCAGGTGGTGTCGTTGGTGTTGTTGGGGTATTCGCAGGCGGGGGTGTCGGCGCAGTAATCGCTGCCACAAAACTCGTCGCCCCAGGTATGAAGCAGCCCAAACCAGTGGCCAATTTCGTGGGTGGTGGTGCGCCCGTATTTGTAGAGGCGGCTGCGAATGTCGGGTCCTTGGCCAAAATACCTAAAATCGACCGCAATTCCGTCGGTGATGGCATCGCCAGTTTCGGTTTCTAAGCCTTTTATAGTTGTACCGACTGGGTACTGGCCCACGCCCAAAATGCTTTGGGAGTTGAACCGACAAACCCAGATGTTGAGGTACCGCTCCGTGGACCAGCCCGAGAGCTGCGCCAACGCCACCGCGTCGTTAAAAGGGTCAAAGCTCGTGCGCGTCGTCCGCACCCGCACAATGCCCGTGGTGGGGTTTTGGTTGGGGTCGGTGGTGGCCAGTTTGAACCTAATCTTGGTGTCTATTCCGTTGAGGTTGAAGCCGCGCGTGTTGGTGGCGTTGGCAAAGTCTTCGTTCAATATCCTGATCTGAGCCCTCACCTGAGCATCCGAAATATTGGAGTTGTTCACGCCCCCCAGTGTTCTGAGGTCGGAGTCGGTAATGACGTGAACCACCACGGGTATTTCCAAAATTTCGCGGGCGTTTTGGGTTTGCTGGCGCTGGGTCTTGGTGTTTCTTTCGGCCTCGAGCTGGCGGGTTATTTCTGTTTGGAACAGCTTTTGTTTGAAATAAAAGGCTGGATTTTGGCTTCGGAGCAGTGCCATTTTTTGCTCAATGCCGCAGCGTTGTTGGGTTTGTTGGGCAGCCGCGCGGTGCGTTCCCCAAAAAGCAATCAACCCAATAAGCAAACATTTTTTAAGTTGATGACTTGTCATAAGCGGCCAAAATATCACGAACCAAACGGTGCCGCACCACGTCGCGGCCGTCGAGTTCAACAAAACAAATGTCTCTCACGTTTTTCAGTATTTCAATGGCATCTGTCAGGCCCGACTTCTGGTTTTTGGGCAAGTCCATTTGGGTTTTGTCGCCAGTAATTATCGTCTTGGAGGCAATGCCCATGCGGGTCAAAAACATTTTCATCTGCATGGGCGTGGTGTTTTGGGCCTCGTCCAACAAAATAAAAGCGTTGTTGAGCGTCCGGCCGCGCATGTAGGCCAGCGGAGCGATCTCTATGATTCTGTTTTCGATAAAAAACTTGAGCTTGTCGGGCATAATCATATCGTCGAGCGCGTCGTAAATGGGCCGCAGATACGGATCTATTTTTTCTTTGAGGTCGCCTGGCAAAAAGCCCAGGTTTTCGCCAGCTTCCACGGCGGGTCTGGTAATAATTATTTTTTTTACCTCCTTGTTTTTAAGGGCTTTTACGGCAATGGCCACGGCGGTGTAGGTTTTCCCCGTGCCAGCGGGACCGATCGCAAACATCAGATCGTGGTGCTTGGCTTTGTCCACCATCATTTGCTGGTTGGCGGTTTTTGCCTTGATAATCAAGCCCTTGGTGCCGTAAACAATAACCGAGTCGTCGTCGATGCTCATTTTTTCGGTGGGCTTTTCTGGCACTTCCACGCTGCCCACCAGGTCTTGGATGTTTTCGGTTGTGATTTTGCCGTAGCGCTGGTAGCGTTCAAGGAGCGAGTCCACGATCGAAGAGATTTTCATAATCTCGGGCACCGAGCCGTTGATCCTGATTTCGTTGCCGCGCGACACGATCTTACTGCGCGGAAAGGCGGCGGCCACTTCTTTGATGTGAATGTTTTCTACGCCCAAAAATTCGACGAGAGACACGTTTTCGAGGGTAATTATTTTTTCTACCAAGCGCTGATATTCGTTTAAGTTCTTAGTTCTGTTTGCGTATGTTCTTACAACTACTAAATTAAACAACAAATTGTTAGATTTACAAAAGTGGCTGGCGAAATATTTTGGGTGGCCAGCCTCAAACCGTTAGTTATTAAATAGATATGCCAAAACCAAAAAATAAATGAAAGCACCGCCGCCAAACCATATCAAAGATTCCGTAATATTGTGGTGCTATGAACAACGACAAGCAACCTAATTTCCTGAAAAAAGATGCCTACAAAAGCCCTCGCCCCAATCCCGCAAACCGCTGGATGGAGTCGGGCGCGGTGGGCAAACTACCGCCCCAGGCCGTGGACATGGAAGAGGCCGTTTTGGGTGCTTTAATGCTCGAAAAAGACGCGCTTTCGACCGTTATCGACTCGCTGATGGCCAGCAGTTTCTACAAAGAATCGCACCAAAGAATATACCAAGCCATCCTAACGCTTTTTAGTAATTCAGAACCCATTGATTTACTGACAGTTACGGCACAGCTCCGTAAGTCGGGCGACATTGAGCTGATCGGAGGAGTGGGCTACATTACCGAGCTAACCTCGCGGGTCAATTCGGCGGCCAACATCGAGTACCACGCCCGAATCATTGCCGAAGCCGCCATCAAACGCTACATCATCACGTTGTCTTCGGAGATTCAGAAAGATGCCTACGAAGACACCACCGACGCGTTTCAGCTCTTGGATAAATTTGAGCAGGGGCTTTTCAAAATATCGGAGTCGAATATCAAAAAAAACTACGCCGACATGAACACCATCATGCGGCAGGCGTTGGTCGAACTGGAACTTAAAAAAGATGCCAAAGACGGCCTCACGGGTATTCCGTCGGGCTTCAGTGCGCTCGACCGCCTCACGTCGGGTTGGCAGCGGTCAGAACTCATCATTTTGGCGGCTCGCCCGGGTATGGGTAAGTGCCTCGGCAAAGGTACAAAAGTATTAATGGCCGACGGCTCTTTCAAAAAAGTGGAAGACGTGAGGGCGGGAGACTTGCTCATGGGCGACGACTCTACGCCGCGCACGGTTAAATCAATCGGGCGCGGGCGCGAAGAAATGTACTGGATTCGCCAGCGCGATGCCATGCACTACCGCGTAAACAAAAGCCATATTTTGTCATTGAAGCAACGTGGCGTGGTCAAAAATATACCTTTAACCGATTATTTGGCTCAACCTGAAGCCACCAGAAAGTCGTACTGCGGCTACAAAGTGGCCGTTGCGTTTGCCGAGTCTGACACGCCTAAACACCCAGGCGAGCGCGGAGAAGAAATAACGATTGACCAAAAATCGCCGATCGAAAATTGTTACCTCATTAACTCGGTTGCCAAAAGATTTGAATTTTTGAGCGGCCTGATGTTGGCACTCGGAACCTACGACGGCAACGATTGCCTCAAAATATGCCAGCGCAACGCCGACGTGGCCCAGCAAATAAAATTCCTCGGCGATTCGCTCGGCCTCCGAACTTCCGTTGGTAGTTTGGGCGAGAGTGAGGGCGTTTTTGAGGTACGGATGCAGGGCAACAACCTACGAAAAACCATTGCCGATTGCTACGTTTTAGACCACACCGATCGCCAGACCGAAACACTTTTTGCCCAGCAGCGGGAGGCCACCGACTGGTCGGTTTCTGAACTGACGGTAGCATACGACAAGATTGACGATTACTACGGTTTTGAGATCGACGGCAACCGCTTGTTTTTGCTCGAAGACCTGACCGTGACCCACAACACCGCCTTTGTGGTGTCGTCTTTGAGAAACGCCGCCGTGGATTTTAATATGCCCGTGGCTATTTTTTCGTTGGAGATGTCGTCGGTTCAGTTGGTAAACAGGTTAATATCGGCGGAGGCGGAGATTGATTCCGACAAAATTAAAAAAGGAAACCTGGCTCCCCACGAGTGGGCGCAGTTGCACCACCGAATCAACCGGCTCACCCAAGCCCCCATTTTTATCGACGACACCCCCGCGCTGTCGATCTTAGAACTGCGTGCCAAGTGCCGCCGCCTCAAACAGCAGCACGACATTCAGCTGGTGGTTATTGATTATTTGCAGCTAATGACGGGCGAAGCCAACGGGAAAATGGGGGGCAACCGCGAGCAAGAAATCGCGTCTATTTCGCGGGCACTCAAAAACTTATCAAAAGAGCTCAACGTGCCAGTCATTGCACTGTCGCAGCTCAACCGCTCGGTAGAAACCCGGGGCGGCGACAAAAAACCGCAACTATCTGACCTCCGCGAATCGGGTTCGATTGAGCAAGATGCCGACATGGTTATTTTCTTGTATCGCCCTGATTATTACGGCATTACGCAGGACGAAAACGGCAATTCGCTGGCGGGCATTGGCGAGGTTATTATGGCCAAAAACCGCTCGGGTTCGCTCGAAACCGTCCAGTTGCGGTTTGTGGGTAAATACACCAAATTTTCGGACCTCGATTCTTTTTCGGACAACGACCCCAACCCGAACCAAGGGTTTAGCAAGGTGGGTGGTGCTGCCAATTTTGAGCAGCCCTCGCAACCCCAAAATCCGCCTGGCGGTGGTACTTTTGGCAGCAAAGCCAACACCATGGGGGGCAATTTTGGCTACGCCAACCCCGACGATAGCGTGCCGTTTTAGACGTTTCAGTAGCCTGGCTGACCTTATTTAGTAAATTATGAATTGTAAATGATGAATTGTGAGTTTATAACTTACTGGTTGTTAGCAGTTCAAAATCCATAATTCATCCACTTATTTTGGTTGCTTTACTTTATAACTGTCAGCAGCCCCTTGTAGGTAATACTCGAATACTGTACGTAGTAGTAGTACTCGCCCCCAGGTAGGTTGTCGGCGCACCACTTGAAGCCCTTGTCGGTGGTCTCGAAAACTTGCAGACCCCAGCGGTTGAAAAACACGATTTTATTGAATTTTAGCACGCAATTGTCGGGTGGCAGGCTACCGAGGCCAAAACAATCGTTTTGGCCGTCGCCGTTGGGCGTTATGACGTTGTTTGGTTTGAGGTTAAAGTCAATGAAAACATCGTCCAAAACAAACTTCATGGCCAGCGTGTCGGTCTTAATGGGCCCGCAACTGTTGTCTTCCAGCACAAAATCAACAACCAGCTCGCGGTTCTGGCGGCCATTCAACAAGCTGCAATCGGGCTGCCACTCAAACGGTGCGCTCAACGATGCCACTGCCGTTTTTGACTGAAAGCGCATACCCACGCTGGGCAGCTCGAAACCGCGCCCTTTGGCAGTAACAGTTATTTGGTCGGCGTCGCGGTCGTTGCCCAAAACGTCAAACTTAAAAAGCGGGTCTTGGTCCGACGATAGCCTGTAATTAACGATCTTCGTGTTTAGTAGCGTACTGATAACTGGCGGAACGCCCTTGCGGTAACTCACCTTAAAATCGACGGTGACGGTGTCTTTTTGGTTTCGGCCGCATCGGGTGTCGGTCACTACAAAATCGACGGTGTAGTTTTCTTTGATTCCCGCCGCGCAGGGTGGAGTCCAGCCAAAAACTTGGTTTACCGCCCCCTTGCCAGCCACACTGCTGAACTTCATACCCACCTGAGCCAGCGTAAAACCCCGCCCAAAGGCATCGAGCGTTAGGTCGTCGTTGTCAGTATCATCTCCCAAAACCTTAAAAGACAGTGCGTTATCAACGCGGGCGTTCACCAGGTTGGTGGTTAGGTTGGTGCTGGCGCGTGGCTTGCGGTTCTGGGCGGGTTCTACGTTGAGGCGCACCGTGAGGGTATCGAAAAGCGGCTGGGGGCAGCTTTCGTCGGCGGCTATCAGCTCCAAAACCATGGGTTGGCCGTTGGTGCTTTCGGCGCATTTGTCCAAACACACCTTCACGCGCAGGGTGTCGTTCTGTTTGGATACCGTAAACTCGTTGGGCGTTAGGCTGATGCTTTTGTCGTCGAAGTTGAGACCCTTGGCACTCAAACTGACCCGCTGAAGCAGGTCTTTGTCGGTCAATAGAATGGTAAAACATTTTTCTGCGCCCTGCGGAATCCGCACAATTTCGCCTTTTTTGTAGAAAATGGATTTGCTTTGTTCGCGAAAAAATATTTCGGGTTTGCTAATTGCTGGGCAATCTACGACCTCAAACTGGAAATCGCGCCGGACTCGCCCAATGCGCTTGCCCTTCCGAAACTCATCGACCTGCACGCAAAAAACGTACAGACCCAGCCGGTTGGCCACCACAAAAAGCCGCCCCGTGAGCGGGTTAATAGACAGCGGCGTGCTGCCAGGAATCAGGTTTTTGTCGGAATACCCGGGCAGCAAACTAACCAGTGGATAGTTTGAGGAACCCACCGAAACGGGCAAAGCATTACCGGGCATTCCAAAACCAGCGAGCGGCGTAACGAGCGAGTAGGCCAGGCTGTCGCCGTCGGCATCTTTGCCGCTGAAATCGAAAACGAATGGTTTGTTCACGCAAATGTAATCGCTTTTTAGGGGGGCAAAAGACGGGGACGAGTTTATAGTCAGTTGATTATCAACAACAATGGGTGGAATTTCTAAGTAAAATATGGAGCCAGTTGTGCCTGGACTAAACAAGTTGGATATGACCGAGTTTCGGCAACAGCGCTCCCAAACTACGTAATAGCCCTGCGGGTCGTTGAAACTACCCGTGTTGAGGAGCACGTCGGTGGAGTACTGAATGAGGTATGTTCGCAGGCCCAGGGTGGTGTTGGAACAGTTTGGGTTGGTGTAGGAAATGAAGTTTTTGGCCACCTGCGGCGACCGAAACTGCCCCATCAGAATGTTGTCGGATTTGCGAAAAATGTAGATTGTTATGTTCTGATCTTCGGCCTGCGGGCGGCCGTTGGTGGCATCGAAATACAAGTTTATGTTGAACCGGTAGGCTCCCGTTCGCAGGTATAGCATCTCAATTTCTCCCCCGACAATGTGGCTGGCGTGGGTGCTAAGGAGCTGAAAGACGAACAAAACGGAAAGAAATAACTTTTTTTTCATAAGGTTCAATAACTCCTTTTAATTTTGCAAATGCAATGTAAGCAGAATCCAACAAAAATTCAATGTCAAAAAACAAGCAAAAACCTCAAATTATTGAAAACGTAACCGTCAGCGATTTTGCCGCTGAGGGCAAGTGCATCGTAAAAGTCGATGGTCAGGTGATTTTTATTGAGGGAAACGTGGCCCCTGGCGACGTAGTGGACGTGATGATTACCCGCAAAAAATCCAACTACCGCGAGGGAGTGGTTCGTAAAATACACACGTACTCCGACCAGCGCGTTGCCCCATTTTGCGAACATTTTGGGCTGTGTGGTGGCTGCAAGTGGCAACACATTGCCTTAGACACCCAATTGAACCAAAAATGGCAGCAGGTTCACGACCACCTACACCGCATTGCGAAGGTAGAACTGCCCACCATCTTTCCTATTCTTGCCTCCGAAAGCACGCAGTACTACCGCAACAAGTTAGAGTTTACTTTTTCGCCGCACCGGTGGCTCACCACCGACGAGATTGCCAACCAAACCGATCTGCCGCGCAACGTGCTGGGGTTTCATATTCCTAAGCGTTTCGACCGCATCTTGCACATCGAACACTGCTACTTGCAGGCCGATCCGTCGAACCAAATTAGGCTGGCAGTAAACGGTTTTGCCCAGAAGAGCGGCTATACTTTTTACGACTCCGTGAACCAGCACGGCCAGCTCCGCAACCTCATTATTAGAACTGCCTCCACGGGGCAGGTGATGGTAATTGTGCAGTTTGGAGAAAACAACGCCGAAGTGGTGGAGGCGACCATGCAGTTTGTGCACGCGCAGTTTCCTGAATTGGCCTCTTTGCAGTATATTATCAATACCAAAGGCAACGACTCGTACCAAGACCAAACCGTGGAACTATATGCTGGCACACCCTACATTGAAGAACAAATGGAAGGGCTGACGTTTAGGGTGGGGCCAAAATCGTTTTACCAAACCAACGCCCAGCAAGCGTATAATTTGTATAAAATAGCCCGACAGTATGCCCAACTTACTGGCCACGAGACGGTCTATGATTTGTACACTGGAACGGGAACGATTGCCAATTTTGTGGCAAGGCAGTCTAAAAAAGTGGTTGGTGTGGAGTACGTGCCCGACGCTGTGAAAGATGCCGTTGTGAACTCGACGATCAACGAGATTTATAACACTTCGTTTTTTGCGGGCGACATGAAAACGCTCCTCAACGACGATTTTGTGGCCCAACACGGCCGCCCCGACGTAATAATTACCGACCCACCCAGGGCGGGTATGGACGCTCCCGTGGTGCAGACCATCCTGCGTGCCGCGCCCCAACGCGTGGTGTATGTGAGCTGCAACACCGCCACCCAAGCCCGCGACCTGGCCCTAATGGACGAACTGTATGCCGTTCGGTCGGTGCAACCAGTGGATATGTTTCCGCATACGCACCACGTAGAAAATGTGGTTTTGTTAGAAAAAAGGTAATGCTGATAACTGGCTTACAAACGCCTCCCTCTGGTGATTTGACTGAAGCTGTTTGAACCTTTTTCTATGAACGTGAAATGAATAAGTAGTTGAGTTTTCAATTATAAGTGGATGATTATCAGGCAACATTCGACTACCGTGCGAGCCCCGTCTATAATTCAAAACTCATTCCTTAGCGACTATCAGCAGTAGTAGTAGTCTGTATGGCGGTTTTTAGCGTTGCGGATATACATTTTTCTACCCAACGATTTCCTTTCAGTTTTTACTCTGATTCAGTAAATCTTGGCGCGTCACGTTCTCGCGGGGAGCTTCGTAGGTTTGGTTGAAGCCTTTTTTGAAGCGGCCACTTTTTACGTCTCTGAACAGACTCAGAAACGCAAACGGGTTCAGAAACGGGCTCATCGTGACGCTGGATCGGTTCTGCGCCGACTCGCGCCCGAACAATTGCTGGTTCATAAAATTGCGGTAGTTGGACCCCGCGCTCATGGGTGTGGCGGCGGCCAAGCGGGCCAGGTATTCGGAGTCGGTGTTGCGGGCGAGGTTCTCGCGGGCTTCTTCGTCGGGCAGTTTGAGGTCCACAACTGCCCGCTTAAATTCTTCGAGGGTGGCATAGGGATAGACCTTCACCTCGGCCAGGGTACGAACGTCTTCTTTCAATAATACGATCGCCGAGTAGGATTCTTCCATCAGGCGGCGCGGCACAATGTAGTACTGGTCTTTGTAGCCCAAATATTTGAACAAAATACTGTCGCCAGGAAAAATTGGCAAAGCAAAGTACCCCGAATTGTCAGAAAGTGTACCTTTGCCCGCTTTGGGAATAAAAATATACGCGCCTGGCAGAGGCTCGGCCTGTTTGCCACCCAGCACCCGTCCCGTAAAAATAATGACTTTTTGCTGACCCTGCGCACGAAGGTGGCCCGCCAAGCCAGCAGTCAAAACAAGTAAGAGGGTGAGTAGTAGATTTTTCAAGGCCAAAAAATATTTTAGAAGGTAACGCGCTGGGCGGAGTATTTATTTCAACAAAATAACTTCACAAAACTAACAATAAAGGGTGCCGAAAGCAACAAGCCGTCGAAGCGGTCTAAAAAGCCGCCGTGGCCAGGAATGCTCGTTCCGGAGTCTTTGATGGCTATGCTGCGCTTGAAGAGTGACTCCACCAGGTCGCCGAGTGTGCCCGAAATTACGATGATACCACCAATGCAAAACCACGCCCACGGCTGGTAGCTTTTGAAGTATAAACCAATAAAAAAAGCAACGGTGGTGGCAAAAACGGCACTTCCTACGCTGCCTTCCCAGGTTTTTTTTGGCGACACGCGCTCGAAAAGTTTGCGTTTGCCCAGGTATCGACCCGCAAAATACCCGCCCACGTCCGATGCCCAGAGCATAAACAAACACCCCAAAACGATTTCGTAGTTGTAATAGTCGCGGTAGAGGGCCAAAATATTGAGCAGCGAGAAGGGCAAAGCTACGTATATGATCCCCAAAAATGTGAAGGCAATGTTTTGAAACGGTTTGAGGTCTTTCTTTTTGTAGAGTTTGATAAAGAAAATGATCGTTACCAGGGGCGAGATCAAGAAATAGTTTTCGTAGGCAACTTCGCCTTTTTCGACCAAAAATGTGAGAAGGTTAATGAAAAAACCGCAAAAAGTGCCGTAGTAGGTGAGGGGCTGGTTGCCGTCGAGCCCCAAAAGTTTATAAAACTCTAACTGGGTCAGAATGCCGATGAGGGAAAAGAGAGCCAAAAAAGACCATTCGCTGTATAGCGTGGCACAAACAATGACGGCCACCCCAACCACTGCCGCAATGACACGCTGCTGGAGGTTGGACATGGCTTCGAGGCGTGAGTAGTTCATGGGGGTTAGGTGTCTGGGTTGGTAATAAAACCGTCGTTAATCAAAATGACTTCGGCAGCCTCAACGTCGGTTTGTTGCACATACACTTCGCAATGTCCGAAGTGGTAGCTGCTGTCTTGTTTGTTGAGCACAACCGCTATTATTTGGTTGTCTTCGAGCAGCAATTTAGCTATTTCGGCACGTTGTGGGCTGGGGCTCTCCCAAATTTTTTTCCAATTGTCTAACATAATGATAGTCGTTTAATTTTACTGACAAGCCCCACCGTGAGTATTAAAGAAAGGATGGCTCCCGAAACGGGGATCGACTCGGGTTTGTCGATGTCGAAATTGATGATATTTATTTTGTTGAGGTACAACATCGTGACCGTGAAGCCATTATTGACCAAGTGGGCAAAAATAGGAATCCATAAATTGCCCGCCCAGTAGTACAAATAGCCAAACATGGCGCCCAAAAGGAGGCGGGGCAAAAAGCCGTAGAATTGCAGATGAATGGCACTAAAAATGGCCGCCGATGCCCAGATGGCAACGTGCGGGTTGCTGATTTTCTCTTCGATCTTTTGCTGTAAAATACCCCGAAATAATAATTCTTCGCCGATGGCTGGGATGATAGCGATGACCAGAAAAGCCACCAAAAACTGCCCCGTTGTACTAAAATCGGTGAGAAATAGTGTTAGTTTTTCCAATTGAAGTTCTTTGTTTTTCATCCAAGTTTCGACCTCAGACAGTGCCGCTGGTAGTTTCATGGCTTGGTTCAGCTCTATAATCAGGCTGTCCATTGGCATAAAACCAACAACCAGAAGGGCAACAAAAAAAAACACCACCGAGTTGCCCACTGGTTTGAGGCAAAGACCTTTTATAGACCTTCGCTCGATCTTGTACCAGTATAAAAGCCCAGGTAGTACAAATGTGCACAGCTGCGTTATGCCCTGCATGACCATCAGATAATACCAACCGTTTTCGATTTTTTTTGGGTCGTTCAGCAGTTCATTCACTTGCAAGATGGAGAAGTCTCCGCCGAGCGACATGGCGATGATTTTGATCAGGAAAATAGCGAGCCCGTTGCCCACCGACATTCCGATGAGGATGAATCCGATCAGGATCATAAAATTGCGCCACACGGGGCGGCTGCCAGTTTGAAAATTGCTAAGGTTTTGTTCCATAATTGCCGTAAATTTACGCCAAAATAAGCAGATTACACGATACAAAGGTGTAGTTTGCAAACACACCCAAGGTATAAGTTGCCTGTTTGACGACAATAAAAAAAAATGGTAAGGATAGCCGATATAGAACTGAGTGATTTTCCGCTGCTGCTGGCTCCGATGGAGGATGTTTCGGACCCGCCGTTTAGGGCTGTGTGCAAGCAAAACGGGGCAGATTTGATGTACACCGAGTTTATATCGTCGGAGGGACTCATCAGGGACGCGGCCAAGAGCGTCCAAAAATTAGACATATTCGAGTATGAGCGCCCAATTGGCATTCAATTGTTTGGGTCTGACGTGGAAACGATGGGCACTTGCGCCGAAATAGCCACCCGCGCCAAACCAGACCTGATCGACATCAACTACGGCTGCCCGGTTAAGAACGTGGCCTGCCGAGGTGCGGGGGCGGCACTGCTCCAAGATATTCCTAAAATGGTTCGGATGACCGAGGCCGTTGTCAAAGCCACCCATTTGCCAGTAACGGTAAAGACTCGCCTGGGCTGGGACGAATCGACGAAGAATGTGCAAGAAGTGGCCGAGCGCTTGCAAGATATTGGTATTAAGGCACTTACCGTTCATGGCCGAACCCGCGTGCAAATGTATAAAGGCGATGCCGACTGGACGCTCATTGGGCGGGTGAAAGAAAATCCGCGTATTCGGATTCCTATTTTTGGCAACGGCGACATCGACAGCCCCGAAAAAGCCCTCGAATACCGAAACCGATACGGCTTAGACGGCATTATGATTGGCCGCGCCAGCATTGGGCACCCCTGGATTTTTAACGAGATCAAGCACTTCATGCGCACGGGCACCCACCTGCCCCCGCCCACGTTGCAAGACAGGGTGGAGGTTTGTCGGCAACATTTGGCGTTTTCGGTGCGCTGGAAAGGCGAAAAAACGGGCATATTCGAGATGCGCCGCCACTACACAAACTACTTTAAAGGGTTGCCGCACTTCAAAGAACACCGCATGAAATTGGTACTGGCCGAAACGCCCTTCGAGGTAGATGAACTGTTGTCTGAGATTGCCGAAACTTTCGACCAGCGGGAGGTGTTAGCCTAAAAACACTCGCTCGAATGAAAGAAAATAAACAATTGGTAGCCTGGTTATTGCTGGTGCTCATCGCGATGATCTGGGGAACATCGTTTATATTAATGAAAAAAGCGTTGGGTGTTTATACCGTCGCGGAGGTAGCGGCGGGGCGCATTTTCTTGGCTTTCGTGTTTTTTATCCCCCTCATCTGGGTCAATCGAAATGCCGTACCGCGTGCCAAATACCCGTACTTAATTACCTCTGGGCTACTCGGATATTTGCTTCCAGCCTTTCTGTTTTCATTGGCGGGAAGCAAGTTAGATAGTTCACTGTCAGGTGCGCTCAACTCCCTCAGCCCGCTTTTTACCCTCATTATTGGGGCCTTGTTTTTTCAGCAGGCGTTCAAAATTAGCAAAGTAATCGGTATTGCAATTGGTCTGTTCGGCGCGATGTTGTTGGTTTTTAGTTCGAGCGGCACCGACGGGCTGCAATTAGACAATCCCTATGCGCTGCTGGTGGTTCTGGCCACGCTCATGTACGGTATCAACGTCAATGTGATTGTTCGCAACCTCAGCGACCTGCCCGCGCTGGTCTCTACTTCGTGGACTTTCGTGTTCGTGGGGCCAGCCGCCCTGCTTATTCTTTGCACAACTGGTTTTTTTGGTAAATTCTTTGACGTTTCTCACTGGCAAACCACCCTGTTTCTGACCAGTTTGGGCGTGTTAGCATCGGGCATTACCTCTATTTTGTTCAACCGCGTCATTCAACTATCTTCGGGTGTTTTTGCGGCATCGGTCACGTACCTGATTCCGATTGTGGCCATTGCGTGGGGGCTTTTCGACGGCGAACGCGTACAAGTGCAACATTACGTGGGCATCGGTGTGATCTTGGGCGGCATCTATTTGGTTAATAAAACAAAGTAATTTTTCACTCATTCAAAATTATTACTCTCCATGCTTAAAGTTACAATAAACCACTCGAAAACCCTCGACGTAAAGCAGGAAAAGAACCAGATTTTGATTGACAACCAGGCATTTGATTGGGAAATTAGCCCGCTTGGAAACTTAGGGGGCAACCCCAAGTTTAGTATTTTGCACCACAACAAGTCCTACAACGCCGAGGTGATAGAAAGTAATTTTGCCGACAAGACTTTTAAGATAAAACTCAACGGAAAGCTACTAACGTTGTCGGCCCAAGACCGTTTCGATTTACTGCTGGAGCAAATGGGCATCAAAAACGAGGCATCGGCCAAGGTAAACAACATAAAAGCACCCATGCCAGGGCTGATTTTTGAAATAAAAGTGCAGCCTGGCCAAGTTGTGGGTAAGGGCGACGCCATTCTTATTTTGGTGGCCATGAAAATGGAAAACGTCATAAAATCACCAGGCGAGGGCAAAATAAAAACCATCAAAGTAAACCTGAACGACAGCGTCGAGAAAAACCAGATTTTAATCGAATTTGAGTAAACGCCGCCGTCGAGCTCGGAACACCAACCACCATGACCCATACTTACCAACTCGCTGGCATGACCTGCGGGGGCTGCGAGGCCAAAGTGAAAAGTATTTTGCTGGCGCTGCCCAACGTAACATCGGTAGAACCATCGAAAGAAACCAACACGGCTACTATTTCGATGGACAAGCACATTGGTTTGGCCCAGCTACAAACCGCGCTTGGAGGGGCAACGAGCAAGTATCATATTTCGGCATTGCAACGCAACGAGGCCGTTGAACAAGCCCGTTCGTGGTTCGAAACCTACAAACCCATCTTACTGATTTTTGGGTACATTACGGGCGCAACTTTGTTGGTACAATTTGGCAACCAGCGCTTCGATGTTATGCAATGGATGAGCCACTTCATGGCGGGTTTTTTCTTGGTGTTTTCGTTTTTTAAGCTCTTGAATCTCCGGGGTTTTGCCGAAAGCTACGTCATGTATGATGTCTTAGCGAAGCAAATTCCCGTTTGGGCGTACATCTACGTTTTCGTAGAGCTTGGTTTGGGAATTGCCTTTTTGGTTAATTATAACCCACTCCTCACCAACTCAATGGCCTTCATTGTGATGAGCATTAGCATCGTCGGAGTACTACAAAGCGTGCTGAACAAACAGAAAATTCAGTGTGCGTGCCTGGGTTCGGTTTTTAATCTGCCCATGAGCACCGTAACCATTATTGAAGACGCGCTGATGATTTGTATGAGCGGGGCAATGCTTTTAATGATGTAACTGCGTGAAAAGTGGCCGAGTGGCTACCCACGCCACTGCCCAACTTGTGCGTAACACGATTAGGCATGACCGCATTACCACCCCACTGGCCTTGCTGGTGGGGTGTTTTATTTTATAACCCAAAACGACACACCAAGCTCCCTTTTTGGTGTTTTAAGCCGTATTTTGAACTAAATTTTGGGGTTTTTACAAAATTCAAAGCCGAACTCGGCATTTTAAAACTACTCTTTTTTAATAATAATTTAACATTTATTGATTTTAAGCAGTTTAGTAGCTAAGTTTGTATTTTGCATTGTACAGACCAAAACTGGTTTTAGATCGATACAATGCAGAATTTTACGTACTAATTAACCTAAACTAAATTTATTCTTATGAAAAGAATGCTATTCTGCATCCTGTTCAGCTGCTTTGCGTTAGCCAATTTGGTGGCGCAAGACCGTAAAATAACAGGAAAAGTAACTTCGGGCGAAGATGGTTCTTCGATTCCTGGGGCATCGGTGGTAGTGAAAGGCACTACCAAGGGTACAAACACCGACTCGGACGGTGGGTACTCGATCTCTGCACCAACAGGTGCTATTTTGGTGGTGAGTTTTGTGGGAACTACAACCCAGGAAATTGCCGTCGGCAACCGCACAGCAATCGACGTGGTGCTGTCGGCCGACACCAAGCAACTGAGCGAAGTAGTGGTAACGGCCCAGGGCATTGTGCGTGAGAAACGCGCTTTGGGATACTCGGTTACATCGCTCGACAAGAAAACCATTGAAGACCGCCCCCAGGCCGACGTTGGCCGGGTGCTGCAAGGAAAAATTCCTGGCGTGAACATTACCTCGACTTCGGGCGTATCGGGCACGGGAACGAACATCAACATCCGTGGTTTTTCCTCAATTTCGGGTTCGGTACAACCACTTTTCGTGGTAGACGGTGTGCCTTTCAACTCCAACACCAACACGCGTACCACTGGGACAAACAGTTTTTCGCAAGGTGGGCAGTCATCATCGAGCCGTTTTCTGGACATTGATCCCAACAACATCGAGAACATTACGGTGCTGAAAGGCTTGGCCGCCACCGTAACTTACGGAGACCAAGGCCGCAACGGTGTAATTTTGGTAACAACCAAAAATGGCACCAAGAAAGCCCGCAAAACGGAGTTTAACGTAACGCAGTCTTTCTTTACGAACAAGGCAAACCTGCCGCGCTACCAGAACGACTACGTGGGTGGTTTTCAGCAGAACTTGGGATACTTTTTTAGCAACTGGGGGCCAACCTTAGAAGAAGCTAAAATCTATCCTTCGCAAAACACCAACACCGCTCTTACCCAGCACCCTTACGCGTTCTTCTCGCTGGCCTCTACCCGCGCCGCCATGGCCGACTACGTAACTTCGGTGAGCCCTTACGAGATGAAGGCGTTTCCTAACAACGTAAATGATTTTTTCCGCACGGGACAAATCTCTAACACTTCCTTGAACATATCGGGCGGTGGCGAGAAGGTGAGCTACAACGTGTCGGCGGGTTACAACAAAGAAGGTGGCTACATTCCGAACAACGACTTGACGCGCTTCAACCTCGGCATTGGCCTGAACGCCCAAGTGAATAAGAAAATGACCGTTACCACGTCGATCAATTTTGCCAATACCGTGCAAAGTTCGCCGCCATTGAGTGCTGGACAAGGCAACAACGCCAACGACTTTCCGTCGGTGCTGGCCAACGTGATGTATACTCCGCGCCAAGTAGATTTGATGGGCTGGCCATATACCAACCCAGTAACTGGCGGATCGGTGTATTTCAGAAGCGGAAACGACATTCCTAACCCAAGATGGGTGCTCGACAACTACAAAACCACTGGCGCAGTGAGCCGCGTGTTTACATCTACTACCGTGAACTACGACTTGGCCAAAGACTTGGTGTTGCTCTACAAAGTTGGTTTAGATACCTACGACGAAACCCAGGAGTTTTTAATCAACAAAGGAGGTGTGCAGTTGGTAAACGGTTTGTACAACACCGTGAACTTCAAAAACACCATCTGGGACAATAGTTTGATTGTGTCGTACAACAAAGCAGTAACCGACAAACTGTCGCTTTCGGCCAAGTTGGGCGGTAATATGCGCAACGACTTTTTTACGCTCTCGAACATAAACAGCCAGAACCAGTTGGCGCGCGGGTTGTTCCGCCACAACAACTTTATTGACAACGTGGCCTTTAACCAGACCATTGAGCAAACCCGCATCGGGGTGTTTGGCGAGCTGACGGCCGACTACAACAACGCCATATTTGTGAACTTTGCTGGCCGCAACGACTGGACATCGACGGTTGAGGTTGAGAATCGCCGAATTTTCTATCCTTCGGGCAGCGTATCTTTTGTACCAACGTCGGCCTTCAAGGGGCTGGAGTCGCCATTTTTGAGTTTCTTAAAAATTCGCGCGGGCATCGGTACATCGGCTGGTTTTCCGAACCCGTACAGCACCCGCAACATCTTGAACCAAAACGCCCGGGGCTGGTTGAACTCAGCGGGCGCGGCCGTACAGACGCACTCGGTTGATAACGTTTTGGGTAACCCTGGCCTCAGACCCGAGCTGCACACCGAATACGAAGTGGGCTTAGAGGGTAAATTGTTTAGAAGCAAAGTAGGCTTTGACCTGACGCTCTACCGCCGCGATACCCGTGACTTAGTGACTGAGTCACCACTCGACGCCGCCACTGGTTATACTTTCACGACAATTAACATCGGTAAACTTCGCAACGAGGGTATCGAGTTGAGCGTCAATGCCACGGTTTTGAAAACGGGCGGCCTCACGTGGGACATTACAGGAACGTACTCGCGCAACAAGCCTAAAATAATTGACTTGGGTGGCACGCTCAAAGAAGTTCAAGTATCTGGTTTTGGCTCGGCACTGGGCAACTACGCCATCGTTGGGCAGCCCTTCAACATGATTAAAGGAACGGGATACCGCCGCAACGATGCGGGCCAATTTTTGGTTGATGCCAATGGCGCGTTGCAAACGACGGCGTCGCCAATTATTTTGGGAGATCCAAACCCTGCTTTCTTGTCGAGCTTAATCAACGAGTTCAGCTTCAAGGGCATATCGGTCAGCATGATGTGGTCGTACCGCCACGGTGGTGCCATGTACTCATCGACTGCTGGCGCGTTATTGGGCCGTGGTTTGACCGAAGACACTGGTCTTTCAAACGGCTACGACCGCGCCCAGACGTTCATATTTCCAGGCGTGAAAGCCGACGGTACGCCAAATACGACCCAAATAACTGCTTCGGACGTGGGCTTCAACAACATTTATTTCTTTGGCGACGAAGGTCGTATTTTCGACGGCTCGACGATCCGTTTGCAGGAGCTTTCGGTGTCGTACTCGATCCCAAAAAGTATGTTGAAAAAACTACCTTTCAAAGGCATCAGCTTGGCTTTCTCGGGCAACAACCTCTGGTACAAGGCCCTTAACTTTCCTCCAGGCTTGAATTTCGACACCGACAACCTGGGTTTGGGCGTTGGCAACGGAATGGGTTTTGAGTTTTTAACTGGCCCAAGTTCAAGAAGAGTAGGTGGAACAATCAAGTTGTCGTTCTAATGTTTTACAGTATTCATTCAAAATCAATACAAAAATGATAAAGAAATTAAACATATCCATTTTGGCTCTGTTTATGGTCGTGGTGAGTTCGTGTAAGTTAGACTTATTAGACAACCCCAACGCCGTAACTACAAACAATACCGACATAGACTACCTGTTGAGTCAGATTGAGCTGCGCTACGCGGTGCATTTCAACCAGATGTCTGACCCTGGTATGCGCCTAACGCGCCAACTGAACGCGGGAGCGGCTATTTACGATAACGCCGTTACACCTGGTGGCTTAGACCCCGCTTGGAGCAACGCCTACGCCGATATTTTGAACGACGTAAAAACGATTCTTCCACTGGCCGAAGCCAATGGACTTTTTGTACACGCGGGTATTGCCAGAACAATCAGGGCATCGGTGCTGGCCAACTTAGTAGATAATTTTGGTGATGTTCCGTACACGGAGGCACTCGATCCTACTAATTTCAACCCAAAAACCGACAATGGCGCGGCTGTCTACACCTCCGCCATTGCCGATCTCGACAAAGCTGCCGAAAACTTCGCGGCCACGTCGCGGGCTGGTGCTGGTGTTGACTTGGTTTTTGCGGGTAATGCTGATAGCTGGACGCGTGCTGCCAACAGCATCAAACTGAAAATGTTGTTGAACCGACGTTTGATTGATAAGGCTGGCTCTACGGCGGCCATTAACACGCTCATTGCTGGTGGACGTTTGATTTTGACAACTCCCCAGAACTTTGCGTTCAAGTTCGGCTCGAACCTGTCGAACCCCGACACGCGCCACCCACGCTACCGCGACCAATATACCCCAACGGGTGCTGGCGACTATCAGTCGAACTCTTTCATGGGAACGATGTTCCAGAGCAAGGGTTTTCCTGACCCACGGATGCGCTACTACTTTTACCGCCAAACAACCGCAAACTCGTCCAACGTAAACGAGATTCGTTGCATAACCAACCTACGCCCTGCCCACTACACGGCGGCAGACTTTTTCTGCTACCCAACTTCGGTTGGCTACTGGGGTCGCGACCACCTCAGCAACGAGGGTATTCCACCAGATGGTTTGCGCCGCACGGCTTGGGGTTTGTACCCAGCTGGTGGTTTGTACGACAACGACGGCAGCCGTCCAGTATCTTTGGGTGCTGGCGCGGGCGGCGCGGGGATTCATCCCATTATGATGCGTTCATTCGTTGATTTTATGCTGGCCGAAGCCGCGCTGACGCTCGGAACAACTGGCGACGCGAAGGCATTGTTGCGCTCGGCCATCGAAAAATCAATGGCCGATGTACGGGCATTGGCAGTGGCATCTACCGAAGGTGGCAAAATAGCTACTTACGAGGCCGACCAACGCATTGTTTGGGCTACCGATGTGACGCGCTACGTGACCAAAGTAATGGCCGACTACGACGCTGCCGCCACACCCGACGCTAAGTTGGGCGTGATTGCAACCGAATACTGGATTGCATCGTATGGCAACGGCGTGGAGTCGTATAACCTGTATCGCCGCACGGGTAAGCCCGCCCAGCAGCCAGCTTTGGAGCCAAACCCAGGTGGATTTGTGCGCTCGTTCTACTATCCCACCTCGTTTGTGGCCAGAAATTCGAGCGCTGTTCAGAAGGCAAACGTGACCTTACCCGTATTTTGGGACAATAACCCCGCTGGATTTGCCAAATAACCCACCGTATTTTTAAAACATTCAAATATTATTTTTATGAAATATATCAAAGTATTTTCGGTAGTAGCCTTGTTTGCGGTTGTGGCAGCGGGTTGCAAAACCCAGATGATCGAAAGAATCGACGAGCTTGCCCTGCCAACGGGAGCCTACATGCGCACGGTTCCGTTTATCGTGTACCGCAACGGTGCGCCCGCAGCCAAACACCAAGTTGATCTTTCGAAGACCAAATTCACGGAGGAGAAATTTGAAACTGTCATAGAGGCCGTTACCGCAAAAAAAGGGGAGGACTTCGTCAAATACGACCTTTCGATTCGGTTTGTTGACAACACGCCAGCCAACGGAAACAAAACTACTACTTTTGTTCCGCTGCGCTCGATTCAGGCATCTTCTTTTGCCAAAGACCCACAAACGGGCTACCCAAGGCACACCCTCGTAATTACTGGAACCGAAGCACTGGCTGCTACCAAGGTAGCTCTGGCCGATATAACCGCCCAGCCATTGGAGCGCCGCGCGAACGGCTTGTTTGCCATTCAAACTGGAGGAGCGGATATTCCTGGCGACGAGTTTCAGATTTCGGCAGTTATGACCCTGGCCGATGGAAGGACTTTCTCGGCAACCAACACGGGGCCAAACATTACGGGCGGGGCTTTTTACGCTTCTCAGTTTTTGTATAGAATTGTAGTGGCCGAATTACGCTAACAACACCGCGTCGTTCAACGACTACAAACCAAATACCCAAAGGGAGCAGGCCGCGCGGTTTGCTCCTTTTGGGTTTATTTATGCCTATATTTGTTGCAACACAACCGCCACCACCAACCAAAAATGACTCCCGAACGCGCCGAAAAACCAAATCTCCATCCCCGAAACCCCCACCGTTTTCGTTACGACTTTGCGGCATTGACGGCGCACTGCCCCGAACTTACTCCTTTTGTGAGCGTGAATGAACACGGAGATGTGTCGATTGATTTTGCCAACGCGGCGGCGGTAAAGGTGCTAAACAAAGCCATACTCGGGTATTTTTACGGTGTGCAGCAGTGGGATATTCCGAAAGGTTACCTGTGTCCGCCCGTTCCGGGGCGCGCCGACTATATTCACTACGTGGCCGATTTATTGGGCGAAAAAACCACCAATTCGGCCACTGGAAGCCGCATTTTGGGGCTCGACGTGGGCGTGGGAGCCAGCTGCGTGTACCCGATCATTGGCCACAAAAGCTACGGGTGGCAGTTTGTAGGGACCGACACCGACCCCGTTGCACTCCGAGCGGCTCAAAAGATCATCGACCACGATTCTGAGCTGGCCAGATCGGTCGAATGCCGCTTGCAGCCCGATTCGGAGAAGATATTTACCAACGTGGTTCGACCAACGGAGTTTTTTGATTTCACGATTTGCAACCCACCGTTCCACGCTTCCATGGCCGAGGCATCGGCGGGAACCCAACGCAAGTGGCAAAACCTACGGCGCAACAACGATGCCAAAAGCACGAACTTGAATTTTGGCGGCCAACCCACCGAACTCTGGTGTGAGGGCGGGGAGGAGGCTTTTTTGAAAAAAATGATCGAACAAAGTACCGCACTCGACCAAAGATGTTTGTGGTTCACGTCGCTGGTTTCTAAAAAAACAACGCTGCCTGCTCTGTACAAGCTACTCCAAAAAGTGCGTGCTGCCGACGTGGAGATCATCGAAATGGCGCAGGGCCAGAAGGTGAGCCGCATGGTGGCGTGGACGTTTCTGAGCAATTATGAACGCAATAAATGGAAGCAAACCCGCTGGTGAGTGGCGTAATCTGACAGATGTTTGGGTGCCCAGCGCGGTTTTTGGCCGTAATTAAGCTATTTTTGTGAAACATTATCATTTATCAATCCATTGTTAAAAGTACGGCGGCGATCTGGTAGCTCAACCCGCAAAATAGCCGTACCCGCGCACCCTCAATATTGACAATTCCAGAATGAAAAACATCCGCAATTTTTGCATCATTGCCCACATCGACCACGGTAAAAGTACCTTAGCCGACCGACTTTTAGAGTTTACCGAAACCGTATCGTCGCGCGATATGCAAGCGCAACTTTTGGATAACATGGATCTGGAGCGCGAGCGCGGAATCACCATCAAGAGCCACGCCATTCAGATGAACTACCACTACAAAGGCGAAGATTACATCCTAAACTTGATTGATACACCAGGCCACGTCGATTTTTCGTATGAGGTCTCGCGGTCTATTGCAGCCTGCGAGGGCGCACTGCTGCTGGTCGATGCCGCCCAAGGCACCGAGGCTCAGACCATATCGAACCTGTATCTGGCCATGGGACACGACCTGGTTATTATTCCAGTGCTCAACAAAATTGACCTGCCCGGCGCCATGCCCGAGGAGATTAAAGACGAGATGGTGGATTTGTTGAGTTGCAAACGCGAGGATATTATTCCAGCCAGTGGCAAAGAGGGCATTGGGGTTCCCGAAATTTTGGCCGCTATCGTTGAACGCATTCCGCCCCCCGTTGGCAACCCCGACGGGCAGTTGCAAGCCCTTATTTTTGATTCTACTTTTAACTCCTACCGGGGCATAGAAGTTATATTTCGGGTCAAAAACGGTAGGATTAAGAAAGGTGAAAAGGTGAAGTTTATGGCTACGGGCAAAGAATACTTTGCCGACGAGATAGGAACCCTGAAACTGGGAAAAGAACCCAAGGATGTGGTCGAATGTGGCGACGTGGGCTACTTGATCTCTGGCATAAAGGTGGCCAAAGAAGTAAAAGTCGGCGACACCATTACGCACCTTCTGAACCCCGCCACGGAGGCAATTAATGGCTTTGAAGAAGTGAAACCAATGGTTTTTGCGGGGTTGTACCCAGTAGATACCACCGAGTTTGAAGAGCTCCGCGAGTCGATCGAAAAACTACAACTCAACGATGCCGCGTTGGTTTGGGAACCCGAAACATCCGCTGCGTTGGGTTTTGGGTTTAGGTGTGGCTTTTTGGGAATGTTGCACATGGAAATTGTGCAAGAACGCCTCGAAAGGGAGTTTGATATGACTGTTATCACGACTGTGCCGTCGGTGCGGTTTACGGTTATGAACACCAAAGGCCAGGTAGAAGAGGTGAGTGCACCCTCCGAAATGCCCGAGCCGAACCACATTGATTTTATTGAAGAACCGTTTATTAAGGCGCAGATAATAAGCAAGTCTGACTACGTGGGGGCGATCATGAAGCTGTGCATGGACAAACGTGGCACGCTGAAAGGCCAGGTTTACCTAACCGCCGACCGCGTGGAGCTGATATTTGATATGCCACTGGCCGAGGTTGTGTTCGACTTTTTTGATAAACTAAAAACAATATCGCGCGGCTACGCCTCGCTCGACTACGAACTGATCGGCTACCGCGAGTCGGACATGGTGAAGCTGGACGTGATGCTCAACGGCGAGAAGGTAGATGCCCTCTCGGCGATTGTGCACCGCAGCAAAGCCTACGATTGGGGCAAAAAACTGTGCGAAAAACTCCGCGAACTCTTGCCCCGCCAGTTGTTTGAGATTGCTATTCAGGCCGCTATTGGCCAAAAAATTATTGCCCGCGAAACCGTGAAGGCCCTCCGCAAAGACGTACTCGCTAAGTGCTACGGCGGAGACGTATCGCGCAAGCGGAAACTGTTGGAAAAACAAAAGAAAGGTAAAAAACGAATGAGACAAGTGGGCAACGTAGAAATACCCCAAGAGGCCTTTATGGCGGTGCTCAAAATAAGTTAGGTCATTTTGGTATAGATTTTGTAGTTAATAGACGTAAAACAGTGCCCCAAGCTGCTCAACGCTTATTTCTTGCTAAATTACCCCAAAATGATAGTCCTCACGTATGTAATCCGCTTTTTGGCATTATTTTTGATGCTCTTTAATCCGGTAATACACGCCCAAAACAGGGCTGTATGGGAGGTTGGTGGAGGGTTGGGCGTTGCTGGATACTTGGGAGATTTGAACCGCTCAGATTTAATTTCCAGGGAGTTTAACTTGGCTATCCATGGCTTTGGCCGCCGCTATATCAGCGACCAACTTGCAATAAAAGCAGGCCTAACGATGTCGCAAATTTCGGGTTCTGACCTGAACTACGAAGAACGAAAACCCCGTAATTTTACCATGTCTGCCCCCATGGGCGAAATATCCGTGGTTCTCGAATGGGACGTCTTCGATCAAACCTACCGTTCGCGTAATCGCAATAACAATCTTTCGCCTTATCTCTTCGTTGGCGCTGGGGTGGTTTATACCAAGCCACGCATTAATTTTCAGGAAACAACCTCCCAAAATCCCAGTGTATTGAAGGGAATAGTAAAGGATGAAAATACCCGTTTTTCCTACTTCAATATGGCCTTCCCGCTGGGGATCGGCATGAAATATACCCTAAACCAACGTTGGGTGCTGTCGGCAGAAGTGGCCTACCGACTCACATTTACGGACTATTTAGACTGCGTGAGTTTTTCGGGAAATCCCAACAAGACGGATGCTTACCAGACCTTTACTTTTACGGCAGCCAGGCGGCTGGGGCGAACCCAATACAGATCTCCGCCGAGTATACGCTGATTTCTTTTTGGAGAATTATGCCCTTATTTGGCGGCTTTATGCTAATTTTGGACGTAAGTTAAAACTGAAATCATAACGTAGAATGGCAGAAGTTATAAGAATGCCCAAGTTGAGCGATACCATGACTGAGGGTATTATGGCGGAGTGGCTCAAAAAAGTGGGCGATACCATCAAGGCGGGCGACATACTGGCCGAGGTCGAAACCGACAAGGCCACAATGGAACTCGAATCGTTTGTGGACGGAACGCTCCTTTACATTGGAATCGAAAAAGGCCAAGCCGCCCCCGTAGAAGCCATTATTGCGGTGGTGGGTGCACCAAACGAAAACTACCAGTCGCTCCTCAACGATAGCGACATCCAACCGCCAACCGCAACCGTTTCGGCCCCCGAAACACCCATTGCAGCTACCCCAGCACCAGCAATTGCCGCACCTGCCGCTCCTAAACTCCCCGTAAACGCCACGGTGATTACGATGCCAAAACTGACAGACTCAATGTCGGAGGGAACGTTGGTGACGTGGCTCAAAAAAGTGGGCGATGCCATAAAAGTAGGCGACCTCATTGCCGAAGTAGAGACCGACAAAGCCACCATGGAGCTCGAGTCTTTTGACGACGGCGTGCTGCTGTATATTGGCGTGCAAGAAGGGCAAGCCGTGCCAGTAGATACCACAATAGCCATCATTGGCGAGGCAGGGGCCGACTACAATTCGCTCCTCAACCCAGTTGCGGAAGCAACAGATGCAACACCCGAAAAGGCGCACACAAATACAGCAGAAAACCCAGTTGCAAACGTTGTGGCCGATACCCACGCGGCGTCGTTGGACGATGCGCGGGTGAAGGCATCGCCGTTGGCCAAAAAAATGGCCGAAGACAAAGGCATTGACCTGTCTAAAATTGCGGGGTCGGGAGATGGCGGTAGGATCGTGAAGCGCGACTTGGACACGGCCGCCCCAGCTGCCGCAAAACCAACGGAGGCCCCAAAACCAGCCGCCGCCACGCCAGCCGCCCCAGCCGTGCAGGCCCCCCAAGCCGCAGTGCCCACCACTGGCGATTTTGAGGACACCCCCGTGAACTCGATGCGCAGGACCATAGCGCGGCGCTTGGCCGAGAGCAAGTTTACGGCACCGCACTTTTACCTAACCATGGAAATAAACATGGACAAAGCCATGGCGCTGCGCGGGCCAATGAACGAGGCCAGTCCAACCAAAATATCGTTCAACGACATGGTTATCAAGGCTTCGGCGCTTGCTTTGCGGAAACATCCAGCCGTAAACTCGGCTTGGTTGGGCGACAAAATAAGAAAATACAACTACGTGAACGTGGGCGTGGCCGTGGCAGTAGAAGACGGCCTGCTGGTGCCAGTGGTGCGCGATGCCGACAAGAAAAGTCTATCGACGATTGCCGCCGAGGTGAAAGACATGGCAGCCAAGGCAAAGGATAAAAAACTGCAACCCAAAGACTGGGAAGGAAACACGTTTTCGATCTCGAACCTGGGAATGTTTGGTATTGAGCAGTTTACGGCCATCATCAACCCGCCAGATTCGTGCATTTTGGCGGTGGGAGCCATCAAAGAAACGGTGGCCCACAAAGATGGCCAGTTTTTTGCGACCAACGTGATGAAAGTCACCCTGTCGTGCGACCACCGCGTGGTGGACGGTGCGCTGGGAGCAGCTTTCTTGCAAACGCTCAAGCAATTGTTAGAAAATCCAATGGCCATGCTGGTCTAAACAAACCCCACAAGCCCCACCGCGCGTGGGGCTTGTGGTTTTATGCACAAACGAAATGACAAAAATACACGCTACCACCGTTCTCGGAATTATTCACAACGGGCAAGTTTCGCTCGGAGCCGACGGTCAAGCCACCATGGGAAACACGGTGGCCAAAAGCAACGTTAAAAAAGTACGCGTACTGATGGGCGGCAAAATACTGGCGGGTTTTGCGGGTTCTACGGCCGATGCCTTTACGCTCATTGAACGCTTTGAAGAAAAATTGGGCACTTACGGCGGCAACCTAAAACGCGCCGCCATAGAACTGGCCAAAGACTGGCGCACCGACCGCTACCTGCGAAAGTTAGAAGCCATGCTCATTGTGGCCGCCCAGGGCGAGCTGCTCATTATATCGGGAACCGGCGACGTGATTGAACCCGATAACCAGATTGCGGCCATTGGCTCGGGGTCTATGTATGCGCAGTCGGCGGCGTTGGCCCTGCAAAAACACGCACCCCACCTCACCGCCGAGGAGATTGTGCGCGAGAGCCTGAGCATTGCCGCCGACATTTGCATTTATACCAACCACAATTTTGTGATCGAAAAGTTGGGATAGGCAACCTTACCCAACGCTGGCCACGAACGGAGCAATGGCCTGGTTTACTTCCTGCTTAAACATTTCGCTGAACTCGGCAATGGTCATAGACCCCAGGTCTCCCTGGCCTTTGCGCCGAACTGATACCTTGCCCTCTTCGGCTTCTTTTTCGCCTACGATGAGCATAAACGGTATTTTGTTTACCTCCGCATCGCGAATTTTCCGACCTATTTTCTCGTCTCGGTGATCTACGTACCCTTTTATATCACTTTCTTGGAGATCAAAAAAGACCTCTTCGGCGTATTCGGTATATTTGTCCGAAATGGGCAGTATCGCAATCTGGTCGGGCGAGAGCCACAGCGGGAAGTTGCCCCCCGTGTTTTCGATCAAAATGGCAATGAAACGCTCCATAGACCCAAACGGCGCGCGGTGGATCATTACGGGGCGGTACTTTTGGTTGTCGGCACCCGTATATTCTAAGTTGAAACGCTGCGGCAGCTGGTAATCGACCTGAATTGTGCCCAATTGCCACTTACGTCCGAGGGCATCGCGCACCATAAAATCAAGTTTGGGGCCGTAGAAAGCCGCCTCCCCGTGTTCTATGATTGTTGGCAGACCTTTTTCGGCGGCGGCCTCTTTAATGGCGGTTTCGGCTTTTTCCCAGTCTTCATTTTTGCCAATGTACTTGTCGTTGGGTTCAACGGAGCGCAACGAGATTTGGGCACTGTAGTTCTCAAAACCAAGCGACTTGAAGACGTAAAGCACCAGGTCGATTACCCGCATAAACTCATCTTTTACTTGCTCGGGGCGGCAAAAAATGTGGGCATCGTCCTGCGTAAAACCCCGCACCCGAGTTAGGCCGTGGAGTTCGCCGCTTTGTTCGTACCTGTAAACGGTGCCAAATTCGGCCAGGCGCAGGGGCAAGTCGCGGTACGACCGGGGCTTAAACTTATAAATTTCGCAGTGGTGGGGGCAGTTCATGGGTTTGAGCATAAACTCCTCGCCCTCTTCGGGTGTTTTGATGGGCTTGAAAGAATCCTCGCCGTATTTTGCCCAGTGGCCCGAGGTCACGTAGAGGTCTTTGTTGCCAATGTGGGGCGTAACGACCTGCAAATACCCAGCCCGGGCCTGGGCTTTGCGCAAAAAGTTTTCTAAGCGTTCGCGCAGCATTGTGCCTTTTGGAAGCCAGAGCGGCAAGCCCTGCCCCACTTTCTCCGAAAACATAAACAGTTCCAGCTCGCGGCCCAATTTGCGGTGGTCGCGTTTTTTTGCTTCTTCCAGCAGGTGCAGGTATTCGTCTAATTCTTTTTGTTTGGGGAACGTAACGGCATAGAGGCGGGTCATCATTCGGCGTTTTTCGTCGCCGCGCCAGTAGGCTCCCGCCACGTTCATGAGCTTGATGGCCTTAATAAAACCAGTGTTTGGAATGTGCGGGCCACGGCATAAATCCGTAAAATTTCCCTGCTGATAGAACGTAATCGACCCATCGGCCAGCCCTTCGAGTAGTTCGAGTTTGTACTCGTCGTTTTTTTGGGTAAAATACTGAATGGCATCGTCTTTGGACACCTCGGTGCGCACGAACTCGTTTTTTTGGCGGGCCAACTCGATCATTTTGTCTTCGATGGCCTTAAAATCGTCCTGAGAAAACTTGCGCTCGCCTGGGTCGATGTCGTAGTAGAAACCCGTCTCAATGGCCGGGCCGATCCCAAACTTTGTACCAGGAAACAACGCCTCCACGGCCTCGGCCAGCAAGTGTGCCGACGAGTGCCAGAAAGTGGCCTTGCCCTCGGTGTCGTTCCAAGTGAGTAGTTGTAGGGTAGAATCTGCGTAAATCGGCAGGTTTGCGTCTTGCACCTTGCCGTTTACTTTGGCTGCCAACACGTTGCGGGCCAGGCCCTCGCTGATGCTCATGGCAACGTCGATGCTACTGCTTCCGTTGGGGTAGTCGCGCTGGGAGCCATCTGGGAGGGTAATCTTAATTAGGTCGTTCATTTGTAAAGTATTCAGTTTTTTACTCAAATTTTAAAGTTCTGACGGAATCGCCGCCCATATTTACCCGTTTTTTGGGTTCAATAATCTCAATCCTCACCCGCGACGTATCGAAATTTTGCCGCATTTCGGCGGGAGCTGTCAGGTCTGAGACCGCGCCAGTGTCGGGCTGGTAGTAGCCAAAACCCCTTCGTTGAACGCGGTTTATGCCAGCGTAGGCGGCCCAGTCTTTGGGATCGTTTTGGGTGGCTAACTTGTAATAGTCCATGGCCTGCGTGGTGTTTCCTAAGCGTTCAAAACACGTGCCAATTAAAAAATGAATGCGCGGAAATGCGGGATTGTACTTCAAAATTTGCTCGAACGACTGCAAGGCCGCGCCGTTCATCCGCCATTTTAGCTGAATACCCGCCGACTGAAAATGCGCCGACACCAAACTGGGTTTGAGCCGCACCGCTTGCTGGTAGCACACCAGGGCACTGTCCAGTTTGCGTTTGGTCTGGTAAATGGTTCCCCGGTTGAACTGCAACTCGGCACTCAGCGGAAAATACTGCCCCCCCAGGCGGTTCAGTGTCAATGCGTTGTCGTAGTCGCGGAGGCGGGTATAGATGCTCGACAGCTGAAGGTAGGTGTCCAAAAAACGTGGTTTTAGCTCCAGCGACTGCCGCATGAGTGCCAACGCCGTGGTGGTGTCACCTTGTTTGGCGGCAATAACTCCACGGTAAAAATACGCCTCACCTTCGTAGGGAGCCATTTGGAGCGATTTTGCCAAGTGGTTTTTTGCTTCGGCGTATCGTTTTTTCTGTTGCATCAAATCTCCCAAGAGTGTATATAACTCGGGCGTATTTTGGTTGAGCGTTTCGGCGCGGAGCGCGTCTTCGAGCGCGCCGTTGGTTTGTTGGTTGCTGCGCCTAATCTTGGCCCGAAGCAAGTAAAAGCTACCCACGTTGTCTTTCAGGTCGATGGCCTCGTTAATATCAGTGAGGGCTTCGGCGGGTTTGCTGGCCGCGAGCTGCAACTGGGCGCGTTTAAAATAATTTTGCGCCACGCCCGGGCTACTTTTTATGGCATCGTTGAGCGATAATAACGCCAAACTTATTCTTCGCTGGTCGTTCAACTTTGGCAACTCTGGTATTCGGCTCCGCTCGCGCGAGTCTGCCCCACAGGCCAAGACCGTGTATGCCAGAACCAATAGCTGGAGCAAGCGGGCGGTATGTGTCCTTACTTTTGTCAATTAGGAGTTGCTTTGAAAACTATTGTGAACGACAGGTGGCGACTCTATAAAACCCTGAAAATCAATACTTAATGCTATTTCATTTGCTCGAAAAGCGGTAAAAAACACCCAACGGAAGCCGTTTCTGGAAAGTATCCGCCAGGTATAGCTCGCCGTATTGGGGGTTGGGCACTTGGCCAAAACTGCACTTCACCAGGTTATCTACGATCATGGCCGACAGCCCCAGCGAGTATAAATTGATGATAAAAAAAAAGTGTTGGTCGTCCAAAAGTTCGGCGCAGATTTTGAGCATTTCGTTGATTTGTTCTTCCAATTGCCATTTTTCGCCTTCGGGGCCGCGCCCGTAGGCGGGCGGGTCCAAAATCAGGCCGTTGTATCGATTGCCGCGCTTGGCCTCGCGGCGCACAAATTTCATGGCATCTTCAACCACCCAACGAATGTCGGCCAGGCCGCTGGCATCCATGTTTTCTCTCGACCACGAAATGACCTGCTTCACCGAGTCCACGTGCGTTACATCGGCACCTGCTTGTTTGGCCACCAACGATGCCCCTCCCGTGTAGGCAAAAAGGTTAAGAACTTTGGGCTTGGCCAGGGGCATTTCACGAATTTTTTCGTTGATATAATCCCAGTTTTCGGCCTGCTCCGGAAACAGCCCCACGTGCTTAAACGACGACAGCGCAAGTTTGAGTTGCAGGTCTATCTGGGCGTGTTTATAACCCATAAACCAGCGCTCTTCCATGCCTTTGTTCATGAGCCACTGGCCTTTTTCGAGCGATCCTTTGTCTTTACTAAAAAAAGCATCGGCGCGCTCCCAGTCGGCATCGGGTAGCGATTTGTCCCAAATGGCCTGCGGTTCGGGGCGGCGCAAAACATAACGGCCGAAGCGCTCGAGTTTTTCAAAACCGCCGCAATCAATCAATTGATAGTTTTGCCAGTTTTGGGGCGTAAGTAGCAACATTAAAATTATATTTCGATATTTATGCAAACTTCGGGATTAAAGCCGAATAATCCGATTTTTGTACACACCTTAAACAGCCAAAATCATGTGGATTGAACGAAACAACAAACTTTGTGCTTCATTTGAGTTCAGCGATTTCAACGAAGCCTTCGCATTTATGACCCAGGTAGCCGCCACTGCCGAAAAAATGCAGCATCATCCGTGGTGGTCTAACGAGTATAATAAGGTGAGTTTTGAGCTCACCACCCACGATGCCAACAATACCATAACTGCCAAAGACCACGCCCTGGCGGAGGCTATTGACGGTATTTTTGAGACCGTATAAAAATGAAGAAAGCCTCCGTCTTATTGGTATTTTGGGCCAGAAAGAAGGCGGCTTAGACAACTGCATAACGATTGTGCCAACCAACGACCCCACCACCGCCGACTGGCAGAGCTACTGGGGGAGCCTTACGTTTGCGGTGCGCTAATTGACCAAAAAAACGCTGATGTACTTGGGCGAGCTACTTCTGATGAGTTTTAGGCCAATACCGTTACCGTTCAAAACCGCTTTAAGGTCGTCTTTGAGGCCCGTGGCCATTTTTTTCTCCGTTGCTTCGTGCCTAATCTGATTGCGCTCCACTTGTAGTTCTTGTCTTTTTTGTTTGTCGAGGAGCGTAATTTTCACTTCAACCGTCTCGTCCAGTTCCACAACTTCTTGAACTTCGAGAGCTTTGTCGCGCATTTTTTTGTCGTAAAAAATCTCCACCGTCCACAGGTCTATTTTTTTATTTTTTGGTGCGAATAAACTGCCAGGCACACTTTTTTTGGTGGTCTGGCGCGGTTCGGGAGTAGTGGGCAAGGAAGGGTTTTTGAGTGCCACGTAGGCCGACACAACGCCCAGAATGAGCGTGAGCCACATAAACATTCTGATCGAACTCAGGTACTCGGCGCGGGGCCTGGCGCGGTTGCCCTCGCGGTACAACAAAAAGTAAGATAGTATAAATGCAATGGCACTCAAACCAGTGATGCCGTATTTGAGAAAACTTGCCAGTTCGGCAATTTGAAATTGGAGCAACATGGACGAAATCGGGGGTGGGTTAGGGGTGTATCTTACTGCGCATCAATGGTTTTGTCTACCGCCCTGTACTGGTGAACATACTCCATGAGGTCGGCCACCAGGCCAGTCCAGCCCGTCTGGTGTTTTGCACCGAGGCCGCTTCCGTTGTCGCCGTGGAAATACTCATAAAACCAGTAGTAGTCTTTGAAGTGGGGGTCGGTCTGCATTTTTTCGATGTTACCAAAAACGGGGCGGTTGCCATTTTTGTCTCGCTTAAAAATACCAATGAGGCGTTCGGCAATTTGTACGGCGGCTTCTTTGAGACTTATAATATTACCCGAATTGGTAGGGTATTCCAACTCGTAGTCTTCGCCATAATACGTATGAAACTTGAGCAATGAGTCAATAATAAGGAAGTTCATCGGAAACCACACGGGGCCGCGCCAGTTGGAATTGCCCCCAAAAATACTGAGTTCGGATTCGGCGGGAGAGTAATGAACCCTGAAAACCTCGCCGCCGTAGGGAAATTCGTAGGGCTGTTTTTCGTGGTATTTCGACATGGAACGCACGCCGTAGTCGGACAAAAATTCGGTTTCGTCCAACATTCGCCGCAACAACATTTTCATGCGGTGCCCGCGCAGCAAAGCCAGCAGGTGGGTATGCCCTTTGCCTGGCTCGTTCCAGCGGCTGATGAGCGATGTCAGGTCGGGGCGGTTGCTGGTGATCCAGTCGAGGCGGCGTTTAAAATCGGGTAATTTATTGAGCATATCCTCGTCCAGCACCTCCACTGCAAAAAGAGGGATCAGCCCCACCATTGACCTAATTTTGAGCCGCATACTGTCGCCCTGGGTGGTATGAAGCATATCGTAATAGAACTGATCTTCTTCGTCCCAGAGGCTGGGGCGGTCGGTATTGAGGCCGTTTATGGCACCCGCAATGTGCAAAAAGTGCTCAAAAAACTTGGAGGCCATGTCCTGATAAACGGGGCGATGCAGGGATATTTCGCAGCAAATTCTGAGCATATTGAGCGTAAACATCGCCATCCACCCCGTGCCGTCGGCCTGCTCTAATTGGCCACCCATGGGCATAGGCGCCGAGCGGTCGAACACCCCAATGTTGTCTAATCCTAAAAAACCGCCACCAAAAATATTGTTGCCCTCGTTGTCTTTCTGATTGACCCACCACGTAAAATTGAGCAGTAATTTATGGAAAATACGCTCCAAAAATTCAATGTCGCCCACGCCGTTCATGTCGCGGTCTATTTCGTATACTTTCCAAGTGGCCCAAGCGTGAACGGGCGGATTAACATCCGAAAAGTTCCATTCGTAGGCGGGTATCTGCCCGTTGGGGTGCATATAATACTCGCGCAAAACCACCGCCAACTGCCTTTTTGCAAAATTTGGGTCGAGCCGCGCCAACGTGAGTGTATGAAAAGCCAAGTCCCAGGCGGCAAACCACGGATACTCCCACTTGTCGGGCATCGACAAAATATTGGCCGTGTACATGTGCCGCCAGTTGAGGTTTTTTGGGTACGCCCTGCCCTCAAAAGCGACGGGCATTTTGGGGTCTCCCTTCAGCCACTCGTTCACGTTGTAATAATAAAACTGCTTGTTCCAGAGCATCCCTGCGTAGGCTTGCCGTTGGATATTTTTCAGTTCTTGGTCGGCAATGTTGGCTTGCAGTTCTTCATAAAACGCATCAGCCTCGCGGATCCGTTCCTCAAATATGGTGTCAAAATCCTCGAAAGGTTGCGTGTAGTGCGTGTTCTGAGAAAACCGAACTTTTACCGTTGTGCTGCCGCCCGCCTCCACCACAGTGCTATATTTGGCAGCGGCCTTTGTGCCAATCTGATTGGGATTCACGGCATTTTTTTCGTCCCTCGTCACGTAGTCGTTTATACCGTCTTTAACGTATGGGGTCGGGTTGGGCTTTCCGAAGAGCCGCTGTGTGTTGGTTTCGTTTTCGCAAAAGAGTAGCTCGTCGCAACCGTCCACGTAAAGTTTATAACGCCCCAATATTTTATGACTAACCTCAATCTGGCGGTTTCCGTAGCCCGTCAGCATGGGTTTTGAACCCTTAAATTCTTCGTAGCCCCACGACCAAATATTACGACACCAAAGAGTAGGCAATATGGTGAGCGGGGCTGCCTTTGCCGACCGATTATGGGCTGTTATTTTGACGCAAAAATCGTTTTCGTCGGCCTTGGCATATTCAATAAAAATATCAAAGTACTCGTCTTTGTCGAACAAACCCGTGTCCCAAACCTCGTATTCACCCTGTCGGCGGTCGCGCTTTCGGCTTTCTTCGACCAATTTGCCGTAGGGAAAAACATTTTGGGGATACTTATACAGCATTTTCATGTAAGAGTGCGTGGGCGTACTGTCTAAATAATAGTACAACTCCTTCACGTCCTCGCCGTGGTTGCCTTCGGGGCCAGTGAGCCCAAAAAACCGTTCTTTAATTATCCCGTCTTTGTGGTTCCAGAAAGCCAACGAAAAACAAATGTGCCCTTTGTTGTCAGAGATCCCCCCGATTCCGTCCTCACCCCAGCGGTAGGCCCGCGACCGGGCGGCATCGTGCGACACGTACCCCCAGGTGTCGCCGTAGGCACTGTAATCTTCTCGCACCGTACCCCACTGGCGTTCAGACAGATAGGGCCCCCATTTTTTCCATCCTTTGTTGTCGTTTCGAGAATATATTCGTTTTTTTTCAGCGTTCATGGCAGCGTTTCAGGGTTTTAATGATACAACACACATGGGGGCCTATCGCCAGCGTTTATACTGGTTAATGAGCCCGTTGGTGGAGGCATCGTGCGCCGAGATTGGCCAGTCGTTTTGCAGTTCGGGATAAATCTTGTTGGCCAGCTGCTTACCCAGCTCGACCCCCCACTGGTCGAAACTGAAAATATTCCAGATCACCCCCTGCACAAAAACCTTGTGCTCGTACATGGCAATGAGGCTGCCCAGTGCTTTGGGCGTAATTTTTTTAAGCAGTATTGTGTTCGTTGGTCGGTTGCCCGTGAAGACCTTAAAGGGAGCGATCTTGGCTATTTCCTCGGCCGACTTCCCCGCCATTTCGGCCTCCACTTCTTGGCGGGTTTTACCGTTCATGAGGGCTTCGGTTTGGGCAAAAAAGTTGGAGAGCAACATCTTGTGGTGGTCGCCGATGGCATTGTGGCTCTGCGCGGGGGCAATAAAATCGGCGGGGATCAGTTTCGTGCCCTGGTGAATAAGCTGATAGAAAGCGTGCTGGCCGTTGGTGCCTGGCTCGCCCCAGATGACGGGGCCAGTTTGGTAATCGACCGCTTGGCCGTCGCGTGCCACGTACTTTCCGTTCGACTCCATGTCGCCCTGCTGAAAATACGCCGCAAAACGGTGCAAATACTGGTCATAGGGCAAAATAGCGTGCGACTGCGCACCGTAAAAATTGTTGTACCAAACGCCCAGCAGACCCAGCATGACTGGAATATTTCGTTCAAAGGGCGTGGTTCGGAAGTGCTTATCCATTTCGTGTGCGCCCGAAAGCAACTGCTCAAAATTTGAAAAACCAATGTAGCACGCAATCGACAGGCCAATGGCCGACCACAGCGAATAGCGGCCACCCACCCAGTCCCAAAAACCAAACATATTCTCGGGGTCGATCCCAAATTTCTCTACCTCCGTTCGGTTGGTCGAGATGGCCACAAAGTGTTTTTTTATGCCCAACTGCGTGCCGCCGTTCATCAAATACCAAGCCCGCGCACTTTGGGCGTTGGCCATGGTTTCTTGGGTTGTAAAGGTCTTGGAGGCAATCAGAAAAAGGGTGGTTTCGGAGTTGAGATTTTTGAGCGTTTCGGCTATGTGCGTGCCGTCTACGTTAGACACAAAATGAATGTTGAGGTCTTTTTTTGCGTATGCTTTCAGGGCCTCCGTTACCATAACTGGCCCCAAGTCCGACCCGCCGATTCCAATATTAACTACATCGGTGATGGCCTTGCCAGTGTTTCCTTTCCAAGAGCCCGAGCGCACTTTGTCAGAAAATACCTTCATTTTTTCCAAAACGGCGTTCACGTCGGGCATCACGTCTTGGTTGTCGAACAAAATGGGTTCGTTAGATCGGTTTCGCAGGGCCACGTGCAGCACCGCGCGGTCTTCGGTGGCATTTATTTTTTGGCCCGTAAACATTTGTTCGATCGCATCTTGAAGCTCGCACTCGCGCGCCAACTCCACCAAATACGACTTAGTTCGGCCGTTGATGAGGTTCTTAGAATAATCTACTACCATGTCGGCAAAGCGCAGCGAAAACTTTTTGTAGCGGTTTTCGTCTTCGGCAAACAGTTCTCTGAGCGGTTTTTTGGCCAGCGATTTCTGGTGCGTTTTGAGTTTGCGAAAGGCCGCCGTCTGCGTAAAATTGACCGATTTCAACATTGGTGTTTGGTTTTGGGTTGAAACGCAAATGTACGTTTTTTTGGCTTTAAACAATGGTTTACCCCCCCAAAAGGTCTCAATCAGTGCGACTCGCGCTTGATTTCGTGCCCCGATTTACCCAGCAAAAAGTCAAAATCTGCGCCTTCGTGGGCCTGCATCACGTGCTTCACGTACAAACCCACGTAGCCGCGTTGGTAGCCCAGCTCAATGGGTTGCCAGTTTTGGCGGCGGCTTTGGAGTTCTTCCTCCGACACCACCAAATGTATGCTCCTGGCGGCAACATCGACCTCGATAATGTCTCCGTTTTGAACCAACGCCAAGTTGCCGCCAACCGCCGACTCGGGCGAGGCGTGCAAAAATACCGTTCCAAACGCCGTGCCACTCATGCGGGCATCGGATATTCTGACCATATCGGTTACGCCTTTTTCGAGCAGTTTTTTGGGCAGTGCCATGTTTCCTACTTCGGGCATTCCGGGGTATCCGCGCGGCCCCACATTTTTGAGAACCATCACGCAGGTCTCGTCGATGTCCAGATCGGGGTCATCAATCACGGCGTGGTAGTGTTCGATTGTCTCAAAAACAACCGCTCGCCCTCGGTGTTTTAGCAAGTGCGCCGAGGCCGCCGAGGGCTTTATGACCGCCCCGTTTTGGCACAAATTACCCTTCACCACCGCTATGCCACCCTCCGGCAAAATGGGTTCTTCAACCGACGCAATCACGTCGGCGTTCCAATTTCGGGCATCGGTGCTGTTTTCAACAATGCTGCGCCCGTTGGCCGAAACCGTGTCGGCGTGCAGGTATTTTTGCATTTCTTTAATCACCACGGGTAGGCCGCCCGCGTAGTAGAAATCTTCCATCAGAAACGCACCCGAGGGCATCAAGTTTAGCAGAAATGGCATTTTAGAGCCAATCGTGTCAAAGTCGTCTAATGTGAGGTCTACACCAATTCGGCCCGCAATGGCCAATAAATGAATCACAAAATTGGTCGATCCACCCACGGCGGCGTTGAGCATTATGGCGTTCTCAAACGCTTTTCGGGTCAGTATTTTAGACATTGTGAGGTTCTCTTTCACCATTTCTACGGCCCTGATGCCCGTCATGTGGGCGAGGGCTTTTTTGCGGGAGTCGGCAGCGGGGATGGCCGCCGATCCTGGCAAGGTCAGGCCCAGGGCTTCGGCCATGCAGGCCATCGTCGAGGCGGTTCCCATGGTTGAGCAGTGGCCAATGCTGCGGCTCATGCAAGACTCGGCCTCTTCAAACTCTTGGGCGGTCATTTTGCCCGTTTTTAGGTCATCGGCAAACCTCCACACGTCCGTTCCCGAGCCAATGGCCTTGCCCTGAAACCGCCCCGAGAGCATCGCTCCGCCCGTGAGAACGATGCTGGGCAGATCTACGCTGGCTGCCCCCATAATGAGCGACGGGGTGGTTTTGTCGCAACCCGTCAGCAGCACAATGCCGTCGAAGGGGTTTCCTCTGATGCTTTCTTCGACGGTCATGCTGGCCAGGTTGCGTTGCAGCATGGCCGTGGGCCGAATGAGCGTTTCGCCGAGCGACATCACTGGGAACTCCAACGGAAAACCACCCGCCTCGTAAACTCCATTTTTGACCGACTGCGCCAATTCCCTAAAATGCCCGTTGCAGGGCGTAACCTCCGACCAAGTGTTGCAGATACCAATCACGGGTTTTCCCTTGAACTGGTGCGCTGGGTGGCCCTGGTTTTTCATCCAAGAGCGGTAAATAAACCCATCTTTACCCGTTTTGCCAAACCAATCTTGGCTTCTGAGGTGCGTTTCTTCGGCGTTGTGTCTTTCCATTCGTTTAGTTTGTCTAAGTATCCGCTGATATTTTATTTGTGTTCAAAAATATCTCATTTTTTTGATTATTAGCACCTTATAACACTAATTGCTGTCAAATAAATCCTGATCTCTACTTATGTCGTATTATTTCCACACACACTCAAAGAATTTTTCAAGTTTGTAGGGGTCAAGTTTCTTGTCTGTTCTTACTCCACTGCAAAGGTCAAGTCCAAATGGTTGTACTTGGTCTATGGCTTGCCTTACATTTTCTGGTGTAAGTCCACCTGCAAGAAAAACTGGTACTTTCGATTGCTCCACTATTTTTTTACTAAGCGTCCAATTGTGAACTCGTCCTGTTCCACCAAGTTCTTTAACTGGCAGGTTTGGGTTTCCACTGTCCAGCAACAGAGCGTCTACAAACGCTGAAATTTCCACTGCTTCGTCAATTGTCCTTTCGTCAATAACATGAATTACTTGCACAATTTTTATTGCTGGTAACGCTCTTCTAATTATTTCATAAGTTCCTTGTCTGAGTTCGTCAACAATTTGAATTGTATTTGTCAACGTCCGTCGGTGGTGTTCTATAATTTGGTGTGCCGAAGTCTCACTTGTGAGCATAAACGTTGAAATGGAAGGCGGCACCATTTTAGAAATTGTCAGAATGAGTTCGTCCGAAATTATGCCTGGTCCACTTGGCATATTTGCTACAAGTCCCAGTGCAGAAGCCCCATAGCGAATTGCCATTTTAGCTTCGTCTGTCGAGCTGATGCAACATATTTTTACTCTTGTAGTCATTGTTTGTAGCCGAAGTTTTGATTATTGAACGATCTGCAAATATGGGTACATAACGGAAAAGTATCTACTGAAAAGTGGAATTTGAAACTATTCTGCCCGTAACTGATGCTGGGCTTTGCGCTAACGTTGAACGATTTACGGGTGCTTGTAGTAGTGTTCGGTCGGCTAAAACTTACTGCTGTCGTAAAAAAACGCTCACAGATAGATTTTATTCCTTATTTTTCTTTTGCTCAACGAGTTTACCTCTTTGCCAAATCGGCGAAACGTAAGGAGAATGGGAAGAATTTGAGAAGCGTTTTGACTATGCAGCTTTTTTAGTGAAGAGAAAATAACGTAAATGTAACAATTATTAGATATTGAAAAACGTGAAAACGATACAAGAGCTACATGACAAAAAAGTCCCAATAATACGAATAGACAACTCGTTAGAGAAGTATAAAACTATGCCCATTTTTCAAGACAAAGTGGACAAAGCAAATGAAGATTTACGAACAGTTGGACTACCCAAATTACCAAAAAAATAAGCACTACGCCCCCCATTCTTGAGAGTCTTCATTAAACTGTGTCAGGTTAAATTTCCAGTTTTTGGATTTGAATTCTATCTCCAAAAGTAATCATTAGTTCTGATAATATTGATTTCCACTGAAAGGCGGTTTTGTTCCAAGTTTTT
>JAAFKE010000017.1 GCA_013298215.1 Cytophagales bacterium
CGTGGGTTCTGAACTGAATATTAGCTTCAGTCCGTTTAATTATGTTGATAAATAATTTTGCCCAAGCACTTAGTCCTGAAAGTTTGAGTAGAATTAGGAACAGGATACTGTACCCTACTAAAATTTTGGGGATTTTGGGATAAAAGAAGAAAAGTGTAGTTTTGAAATCATCACAAATCAACCTTACACTTTTCAACATGAAAAAATTTTCACTACCAAAATTAAGGACATCTTTGCTGACTTCAAAGTGGTTAAAAACAAAGCTCGGCAAAGTTGTTTATTCCAAGCGACTTTGGGTTTAATAAAAAGCAGGAATCGGGGCCGCCCGTGCGGTGCAAATTCACGCCATTGCTGAAGCAATGAAATTAGAAGGCGACACTCTACAAGTCAAAAGCATTACCCACCGTCTGGAAGACTTTTTTAGGGAAGTTGAGTTTGATTATGAGACAATAGCTTTGCTGCTGATATTTTGCTTGGGTAAAGGTAAAATAAGGCTTTGTATAGATAGGACGGAATGGGATTTTGGCACATCGCAGGTCAACATTTTGATGGTAATTGCTTGCAATGGGGCAAGGCAAGTTCCTTTATACTGGGAGCTTCTGGATAATAAAAGCGGCAATTCTAATGCAGATGACCGCATTGCTGTATTAGAAAAGATTGTAAATTTGATAGGGCTTGAGCGATTAGGTATTTTGATAGCTGACCGCGAGTTCATTGGACATCGCTGGGCGGTTCGCCGCTGCGATTAAATACTTGAAAGACAATGGTATAAATTTTTGTATTCGAGTGCCCAAGCATCATCTTATTGAAGACTCAGAGGGGCGAAAGCAGCGCATAGAGGATTTGGCAACCCAACAGCCTTTGTATTTAAAAGATTGCTTGGTAGATGGTGTTTGGGTCAATGTGTTGTTAAAGAAATTAGACGGAGATGAGTATTTATTTTTAATAGGTACACTCAAAGACCCCAGACATTTAGGGCAAGTATATAGGCGAAGATGGACGATTGAAACCGTATTTCAATCTTTCAAAGGGCGAGGATTTAATTTAGAGAGTACCCATATCAAAGCCCTTGACAGGCTCAAGAAATTAGTAGCCATAGTGTCAATTGCTTTTGCCATTTGTACGAGTTTGGGTATTTATCAAAACGAAAAAGTACAAAAAATAAAAGTCAAAAAACATGGCTATAAAGAGAAAAGTTTTTGCAGAACAGGCATTGATTTTATAAAAGACCTTTGCAAACAATCGGTAGAAGAATTTGAAGAAAGGGTCGAAAAATTTCTCAAGTACTTGATAGTGCAAAAAAGAAAATATGATAAAAATAAAATAAAAACCTCATTATCAAGTACTTAAAATAGTAGGGTATAGTAGGAACAGGATTTTTCACAAACAAAAGTCTTGACTTAAGTCGTACTTTTAATTCTATTGCCATTGCACACCCTGTAGTAGAATTGGGGACAGTTGGCATGGCAAGTGCAACTCCCCTACTACACCAAATCTCATTAAGTCAATTCGCCCACTATTGTTGAGACCAAAAGAGCCTTAACTACCTCATTGTCTGTGTTTTGACCCAGACAAAACATAAGTTTAGTAATGGCCGCTTCGAGCGTAATATCCCCGCCGCTTACCACCCCAACCTCACCCAAAAATCGACTCGTTTGGTAATACCCCTGCGTAACCCGCCCGCCGTCGCACTGCGAAACGTTGAAAAGCACCGTTCCGCGCCCAATGGCCAATGCAATTTCCTCTAAAAACCACGGCTCAGTGGGAGCATTGCCCGCCCCGAAAGTTTCGAGGATCACCCCCCGCAAACCTGGCGTTTCTAATACCGCCCGAACCACCGCCCGACCAATACCAGGGAAAAGTTTGAGGATACCAACCCGCGTATCGAAACGGGTATTGATCTGAAAAGGGGCAGAATCGACGTGCTTTTTAATGTAAGGCCAATTGAATTCGATCGTAACGCCCGCTTCGGCCAAAACTGGGTAGTTTTCGGACCGAAAAGCATTGAGTTGGGAGCTTTCCTTCTTTTTGGCGCGATTGCCCCGCAAAAGTTGGGCGTTGAAATAAATGGCCACCTCTGGCACGGCAGGCCGCCCGTTTTCTTGGGCAGCGGCCAGTTCGAGCGAAGTCATGAGGTTTTCGCGAGCATCCGTCCTTGCTACTCCAATGGGTAGTTGAGCACCCGTAAAAATAACGGGCTTATCCAGGTTTTGGAGCATAAAACTCAACGCTGAAGCCGAATAAGCCATTGTATCGGTGCCGTGCAAGACCACAAAACCGTCATACAAATAGTAGTTTTCAAAAATAATTTGAGCCATTTGCCCCCAAATCTCGGGATTCATATCGGATGAATCGATGACCGTTGGCAGGCTGATAAACTTAATATTGATGTCCAGACGCAGTATTTCAGGCACAAGTTCTAACACTTGCGAGAAATCGAACGGAATTAGTGCTTTACTTTTGGCATCGTACACCATTCCAAAAGTACCGCCCGTGTAGACTACCAGCACCGACCTACTATGTTGTATTGGACTTGATAGATTTATATTAGTTGTTTTCAAAAGACACGGATTAGGTATATTATTTAACGCACCTTCGAGACATCGTAAGAAGTAACAATACCCAAAGATGTCGCATTTTTGCTTGTTTGTTCTATTACCGCAGCGCGGGTTTGGCCAGTAAGTTCGGCTACGCGCTGGGCCACGAGGTCGATATACACTACTTCGTTGCGTTTGCCACGGTGCGGAACGGGTGCTAAATACGGGCAGTCGGTTTCTAAAACCACATTTTTGAGGTCTATGTAGGGCAATACTTTATCCAAACCACCATTTTTAAACGTAACCACTCCTCCGATTCCGATCAAAAAACCGAGATCAAATGCCCGTTTTGCGCTTTCGAGTGTTCCCGTAAAACAGTGAAAAATTCCAGTTAATTGCCCTTTAAAATGGGTTTCGATCACGTCGGCAACGTCGTTGAAAGAACTTCGGGAGTGAATAACGACTGGCAAATTGTACGCAACTGCCCACCCCAATTGAATTTTTAATGCCTCAATTTGCTGCTCTTTGAAACTTACGTCCCAAAAATAATCCAGTCCTATCTCCCCAATTGCCACCAGGTTTTTGGTGGTTTTTAAGTAGTTTTCTACTGAATAGAGCTCTTTCTCGAAGTCTTTTTTCACATACGTAGGGTGCAAACCCATCATTGCCAAGCACTTACCCGGATAATCGTCGGCCAGCCGCAGCATTCCATCAACGGTAGAATGGTCGCAGTTGGGCATCCAGATTTGTTGCACACCCGCTTCAAAAGCACGATCGAGCATGGCGGCGCGGTCGTGGTCGAACTGCTGGTCGTAAATGTGCGCGTGGGTCTCGATCATGTCAGTAGGTCCGACCCTTCCAGGTCGTTTTGGTGGGTAAAAAATAATTTATAAGCATGGCAAACCACATGGCTCCACTCCAAAATTCGTAAAATGGCAACAGCCAAATTAATCTTTTTTTTCCCAGGAACACCAACACCCCCGCCATCACAACCGCTTGAACAATCATTTTACAGCCCCATATCAGCATGCCAAGCGGCGGATCAAGCAGACACAATACCATTAAAAGCGGCATAAGAAAAGCCTGAAAATACATAGACGTGCGGTGAATAATCGGTAGTTTCATCACTCCGTTCATCCAGCGTTTACGTTGCTCAAAATACTTGGGGTAGCTTTCAACGGGTTGAGATTCGGCCAGTACGTTGGCGTTGAACAGTTGGGCAAAACCGTAGCCTTTTACTACAATTTCTTTAAAAAGTTGGTAATCCTCGGTAATCGAAAACGGAATTTTTTCGTAGCCACCCACCGCCCAGTAGGCCGTCTCAGAAACCGCCATGTTGTTGCCCATTCCCGTGAGGGGGATACCAAAGTGAGCGTAGAAACGCATAATTGCCAACGCGTTGAGCCACTCAATGGCTTGGAGCTTGTGTAATATTTTGTGGCCACTAATGGTCGTAATTCCCGTCACAATTCCCACATTCGGTTGTTTTTCAAAGGGCTGCAACATGGCTGTGATCCACGTTTTGGGCACACAAATGTCGGCATCTGTAAAAAATAAGTACGTACCCGTAGCGGCTTTTGCCAGTTGAGCCAGCACGTTGGATTTACCGCGCAAATGACCCGCAGGCGGAGCAATAGCAATAAGTTTAAAACGTTGATTGGTCAGTATAAAATTAGCAACTATCTGATTTGTAGCATCTTCTGAGTCATCGTCTCCAACCAGCACCTCGATTTTGTCGGGCGGGTACGACAGTTCGGCCAGTGATGTTAAACAGCGGAGAATGTTACTTTCTTCGTTGCGGGCAGCTACTAAAATGGAAACCAAAGGATAGTTTTGCATACATCAACGCTGGGGAATGGCCTCAAAAGTGAAGCCCTTTTCTGAAAAATAATCTAAAAATTTGGGTAGCACAAAGCACATATTTTTCTGGGCTTTTAGGCTATCGTGAAACAGCACAATTGAGCCCGACTCGGTGTATTGCAGCGTTTTTTTTAAGATACGCTCGGGGTTCAAATCGGCGTCATAGTCGCCCGTTAGCACGTCCCACATAATAATTTCGTTTTCAGCGCGTATTAACTTCGCTTGGCCTTTTGTGATGCGACCATACGGCGGTCTGAAAAGTTGGGTGGGCGGCAAAACGGCTTGGCACTTTTCAAAGTCTTTAAAATAAACGTCCGCTTCTACGTCCCACCCCCGCAGATGGCTGTAAGTATGGTTGCCGAAAGCGTGGCCCAGTTCGACAATTTTATCGAAAATGGGTCTGTTTTTTACTACATTATTACCGATACAAAAAAAGGTAGCCTTGGCGTTGTACTCTTGCAGTTTTTCTAACACAAACTCGGTTACGTCGGGAATAGGGCCGTCGTCGAAGGTCAGGAATATTTTACGCCCAGCGCCGTCGAAACGCCACCGATAATCAGGAAAAAAGCTGCTTGCAATTCGCGGCGTTTTGTGCAAAAAGAAGTTCATTTCAGTTGCCGCCCTTTCCACTCGAACCCCTTTTGCTGGGCAACGATTCCAAAAAAAAGTACGTAAAATGGATAAAAAAACTGCACCACCACCACGAGCGGAATCAGTTTTTGTTTGTTCAAAAAACGCAGGATTAACGCCAGAAAAACGAACTCAGACCCACACTTTAAGAATAACATTTTGCCCAAAAACGCGCCGGAGGCTGCTCCCCGAAGCCAAATGGCAAACGCCAATACGATGCTCGCATTGGCCACAAATATGAAAACAGCCAGCAGCATTGTTGGCCACCGCTTGCTGGCATCCCACTTGCTGGCCCAGCGTTTCCGCTGGTTATAAAACGAACGCCAATTGGGCTGCGGCGCGGTTTGTACAACGGCCAGCGCCGATTTCACAAACCCAATACCGTCGGGAAACTTACCCGCTATTTTGTGCATCAGTAGCTCGTCGTCGCCCGATGCAATGGTGTTTATACCCTCAAAACCAGCTACTTGCAAAAACGCACGCTTGCGGTAGGCTAAGTTTGCGCCGTTGCACATAGTCGGAAAACCCGCCCCAATGGCACTCGCGCCAGTGCCAATCAAGCTGCTAAACTCGATGGTTTGCGCCCAACTCCGAAACCCTACAAACGTAACTGGCCCCGACAATAACTGAACTTGTGGTGTGATATTTTGGGCAAAAGCCCGCAGCCAATCCGCTCCAACGCGGCAGTCGCCGTCGGTGGTTAGTATCCACTCGCCCTGGGCAATCTGAATGGCCTGGTCGATGGCTCTTTTTTTGGGCGCAACCGTAAAATCTTCGGGCATATCAATGACTTTTAGACCGAAACGCGCTTGGTTGGTTGCAAAATTAAGGGCAATTTGGCGGGTATCGTCGGTGCTGTTGTCGTTGGCTACGATCACCTCAAAGCGGGCGGCGGGCAACGTTTGGGCGTTTAAATCTTGCAGTAAATTATGCATATTTTGCGCCTCGTTCCGAACAGGAATAACGACCGAAAACAACACCGAACCCTCGGCAGGGAGTTGAATAGCTGGCGTTTTTTTGAGTCTGAGCCAGAAGTAAATCAGGCCCAGGTTGAACAAAAAATACGTTGCAAGCACTACCGTAAGCGATATTTCCATTACTTTAATTTCCAAAAAGCTAAAACGCCTACCAAACTGGGTAGTAGTAAATTAATAATCCACAACGACAATGTGACCAAGACAATGGCGGTGGGCGGGCAATTAAAAAATCCAAAAACATAAATCGAGGTAAACTCCCGAACGCCAAGATCGCTCAAAAAATTGAAGGCTGGGATGAGTGTCTTTCCCAAAAAAACCAACATGATGCACGCAATGGCGGTGTGAAATGGCAATTGAACGTTAAAAACTATGAGCAGAAAATAGAACTGGAACGAAAAGGTGCAGTAGCGCAGAAAAGCGTAGCTAAGTGCCCTCATAATTTCAGTAATATGGTAGTTTTCAATAACTTGAAAAAAATTTTTAATTTTATTGAACCACCCAAATTGTTTCAAAAAAAGCAAGGATTCGTGCTTTTTCCAGATTAACAATACCCCAAAAATGAGCGCAACTGCCAGGATAGATGCAGCCGCAAAAGTGGCGGGAGTAGCCAACCTTCGGTCGATTGACATGAGCCAGACCAACGCCAAAAAACCACCAAAAACAGAAACAAACAATTGAAGCGCGTTAGAAAGTAACGCCGCCCCGATGCTTTCGTAGCGGTGGTCGTGCCGCAGCGACATAACCCGCCCAGCGGCATCTCCTACATGATTGGGCAATACAAAACCAATGGCCAGGCCCGCCAAAACACCCTGGTAGGCTTTCGAGAAAGAAATTGGTTCTACTCTTTGGGCCAACGTTTGCCATTTGAGCGACTCAAACGCCCAATTTAGGGGAGCAAACAACGCACAAAGCAGGACTAAAATGAAATTTTGAGGTGCACGGAGCGAGTCAAGTGCGTTGGCTAAGAGCTGCCAGAGGGTTTTGAGGTCGGTTTGTTTGGTAGCCAACGCCGTGTAAATGTGGTAAAACATGAACGCCAGCAAACTAAACTTGGCAACCAACCAGACTTTGCGCCAAAAACTAACTTGACTTACGGGGGTTTCGACGTTATTTTGCGGTATGAATGACAATTTAATAAAAGTTGAATCCGAAAAAATTATCCTCGGTATCGATCCTGGAACGCGCATAGCGGGCTACGGCGTGATCCGAGTACAAGGCCCAAAAATTGAACTGCTCCAATACGGGGTTCTAAAGCTGGACAAATATAGCACCCACGAACTAAAACTTAGGAAAATTTTTGAGCGCGTGAGCCAGCTCATCACCGAGTTTGGACCCGACGAAATGGCCATCGAAGACCCTTTCTTTGGCAAAAATGTGCAGGCCATGCTCAAGTTGGGCCGCGCCCAGGGGGTGGCCATGGCCGCGGCCCTGGCACGCGACATTCCGATTGTGGAGTATTCGCCAAAAAAAATAAAGCAGTCGGTAACGGGCAACGGCAACGCTTCTAAAGAACAGGTCTCGATGATGATCCAGACCATTTTAAATATGAAACTGCAGCCCGAGTTTTTTGATGCCACCGATGCCGTGGCCATTGCCATTTGCCACCACTACCACGCCAATTCGCTCCCAACGGCCAAGGCGGCCAAAAAAGGGAGCAAAAAAGGCGGCTGGTCGGCCTTTGTTTCCGAAAACCCCAAGCGCGTCAAGTGAGCAATGCCTGCGCCTCGGCTACGCTCGTAACGGGCCGCTGGCAAGTTTTGTCGAAGCAAACGTAAACGGTCGTTTCGCCGACGCGGGTTATTTTATCGGCCAAAAGGGGAATATTCGACCCCGTTTCGCTCCCCAGAAACACCCGAAATGGGCTAAAATCTTGGTCTATCTGCGCCCTAAATGCTGGTGCTTGGTGGCCCACAATGGCAATTTGAGCCACCGACTCCGCGCGAAGCGCAAAAACAGCGGCCCAATTGGTGAGGTAATCGGCGTTTTGAAGCAGCAGTTTTTTTACTTTACCCAATATTCGGTCGGCCATGTCAATAAAATCCTGGCGATCCAGCAGCGTTCCGAGCGTCCATAAATTGTGGGCCATTATAGAGTTTGAGGCGGGGACTACGTTGTCGAAAAGTTCTTTTTTGCGCGCAATCAATACCTCGGCGTGGGCATCGGTAAAATAAAATAGGTCGTCGTGGGCATCCCAAAAATTTCGGATTGTATAATCAAGCAATGCTTCGGCGCGGCGCAGCCAAATTTCATCGAAATTAACTTGGTACAAAGCCGCGTAAGCGTCGATGACGGCGGCGTAATCTTCCAAAAAACCTGTGATAGTTGCCCGTCCATCTTTGTAACTGTGCCAAAGGCCAGCCTCCATGCCATCTCGGCGAAAGTACATTTTTTGGTATAAAAACTGGGCGTTTTTTATGGCAAGATTTAGAAATTTTTCCTCACCAAAAATACGGTACGCATCTACCAATCCTTTGAGCATGAGGCCGTTCCAAGAAGTCAGTATTTTGTCGTCTAAGTTGGGCTTCACTTTTTCTTCGCGCCGTTGATAAAGCGTGGCCAACGTTTTTTTCAACAGCTCGGGGTCGGGCCAGTTGTGTTGGTCGGTAAGGTGCAAAACGTTGAGCTCATCCTCCCAATTGCCCTCGGGCGTTATGTTATAAAACGCCGCAAACCAATCGAAATCGTCCTGCAAAATTGTTTTTAACTCGGCATACGTCCAGACATAAAACTTACCTTCAACTCCTTCACTGTCAGCATCCAAAGCCGAATAGAAACCCCCCTCGTGGTGCGTCATTTGGCGCTCTACCCAGTCAATTGTTTGGTACACGCGGTGGCGGTATAGTTCATTTTTTGTCACCGTAAAGCCCTCGGCATACATACTTAGCAGTTGGGCATTGTCGTAGAGCATCTTTTCAAAGTGCGGCACAAACCAGTCCTCATCTACCGAATACCGCGCCCATCCACCGCCCAGGTGGTCGTATATTCCACCCAGAGCCACGCGGTTTAGGGTTAGTTCAAGCTGTTTTTGCGCCGCTATTTTGTTTTCGGCGTTGGTATTTTTAGAAAATACGTAGCGCACCAAAAACTTATAGATACTGGGCATCGGAAACTTAGGCGCACGGTTTTGACCACCTTTTTGGGTATCGAAGCTGGCAGCTACTTTCGTGTACATAGCGTCCAAATCAGCAGCCTCGAAATGCGGGTCGGTGGACTGTAATCCGTATTTTTGGGTTTCCGAAAACGACAAGTCAAGCGCAAAGCCATCGGCCGATTTTTGAAGCTCGTCGCGCTGGGTTTCAAAAGCATTGGCCACCCCCAAAAGCATATTGCGCCAGCCCGCGTTTTGGCCGCGCGTCTCGGGCGGAAAATACGTGCCGCCGTAAAAAGGCTTGCCATCGGGCATCAAAAACACGTTGAGCGGCCAGCCTCCGCGCACGCCCATTGCTTGCACGGCATCCATATAAATAGCATCTACGTCGGGGCGTTCTTCGCGATCTACTTTTATGCACACAAAATGCTGGTTCATCACATCGGCCACGGCCTGGTTCTCAAAACTTTCGCGCTCCATCACGTGGCACCAATGGCAAGCCGAGTACCCGATGCTCACCACAATTGGCTTATTTTCGGTGCGGGCTTTTTGCAAGGCTTCGTCGCCCCACGGGTACCAATCCACGGGGTTATGGGCGTGTTGCAGCAAATAAGGGCTGGTTTCGTGGGCTAATCGGTTCATTTGGTTACGTAAAATTTTTGGGTGAGGCGGGCATTATCTCCCACAATATTCAAAAAATAAACGCCTGGTGGCAGGGTGGTCGTATCTATTTTTTTGGTCATTTTACCGTTGCCAGTCTGCATTTTTTCTTCGGCAATCAGCCGTCCGTTGGCATCTATTATCTGGCTCGCGGCCTCAATATTATCGAACGACAGGTACTCGAATTGGAGTTTATTTTCCACCGGATTGGGATAAATTTTCAAATCACTCAACTTAAAAAAGAAATCGCTGGGCGTGGTCCAATCGAAACGGCACAGGGCGGTTTCTCGTCCGCGGAGTGCTATTTTTTTCGACCAACCCTTGTACGTCACCAGCAGCGAGTCCAACTGGTTTTCTTCGGCGTATGGATTATGGGCGGCAATCAGTATCTGGTTGCCCTTGGCCACGCCGCGCCAGATGGGGTTCCGCAGTTCGTAGTGGTCGCGGGCGGCCTGCGGAATAACCAGTTCGTGGGCTCCCTCAAACATATCTTTGTGCTGCGACAACCGGTAGAGGCCATTAACAAAATGTTCATAAACGGCGTAATTATCATTTCGATCGGTGGGTTCGTCCCAGAGCCAAATGCCCTTTGCACCCGAAAAAAACGGAAAAATAGCCGATGCCTCGGCCATAAACGGCGCAATAAACGGCGTAGTTGGATTAAACTCGTTGTGGTACTTCAACCAAATAAACGGAACAATGTCTTTATCGGACCACGCCTGATTGACCTCAATTGTGAACAATAAATAGGAAAGATACTCTTTTCCGAGTGGCGAATTGTAATTGTAGAAATAGTAAGTCGAGGGAGTCAAAAAATCCATTTGGTCATAAAAAGGCCCGCCCATCTTGCCTGTTTGCAGGTCGCGGGTGAGGTACAATGGCACCTCGGGATTGGTTTTCCACTCCTGCCAAGTGTAGCGGGTCATGTCGAGCCAGTTCAGAAACGACCCCCTGATGGGCACATCGCTGTAACTGCCAATGAGCGTCTGGGCGGACAAACCCTTGGCTCTCAGGTGTTTCACAGATTCTGCATAGAGCGATTGTATGGCTATCTTGTATTGTTTGAGAAACTCGGCATCGGGTAGGCTGCGGTATTGCTCCGGAACGCGCGAGTCGGTTTTGATTCGTAGTATCTCCAAATCAGTGTCCAACATTCGCTCAATATCAAAGCACAGAAGGTTAAACTTTGGCACACCGCTGTTGAACGAATCGGAGAAAGAGTTGGCGTAGGTTTGGCTCAGGTTGTCCCAATAACTGCGGTAAAAGGGCAGGTCGTTGCCCCACGGGCTTTCCAAGTTTCGGATCGACCACGGCTGCGGAACGCCGTAGTTGGGCGTGGCCAGGGCGTTGTAGAGCGTCGCGCGGTTGTTGAACGCCAGCGTGTTTCCCTCGTTGCCGCTCAAAAAAGCAATGTGACTAAAACCGTGGCTCAGGGGCTTAGACTGGGTGTCGCCAAGCCGCGCGCCGTTGTAAATAACCTTGAAAGGCAACGTAAAGGCAGGAAACTTGTCCCACTCGATGACATTGTTGCGGGTAACGGGGCGAAACGCGCTTGTGGTACAGTTTTGCGAAACCACCACCGTTTGAAGCAGTACCAAAAGGCTTATTAAAAATATTTTCATGGTATTAGGATATAGAACGGTTCATCTGCTTCGTTGAATAACGACTGAAAAACTTTGTAATTTTAACCCCAAAATGATCCGTTTAATAATTTTTTTTCGGATTTTTACGTAAAATAGACAATCCCCAAAAATCATGACAGCTAAATTTAGTTCAATGTTGCTCATTTTGAGCGTACTCTTCTTCGTATCCTGCAAGAGAGAGACCCAGCTTTCGCCCGCATCTGCCGACGCACTCCTAAAATCTAACGCGTGGAAAGTAGACCGCGTTGTGGACATGAAAACGGGTCTGGCCATTCCACCCAGTATCCTACCCATCGAGGCCGCCGCGCTTTTTGCAGTCGATATTCAGTTCAAAGAAAACAACAAAACAGTGGCCATCGACCGCGTATCAAAGCAGCCCATCAACGGTGGTACCTGGTTTTTGCTCGATCAAAACCAAACCTTAGACATCGACGTGAGCCAGCTCAAAGGCAAGTTTCCGCTCAAAGAATTGAGCAGCTCAAAAATGATTTTAAACTACAAAATCAATGCCTTTGGTGGCAACTACGACGTGTTTTTGGAATTAGTGCCGTCGCTCTAATGCAAGCATTACGATTCGAGACCGAGCCTGATTTTTTTATTGCCGCAGACGGCTGGGGAGACCCAGCCCACAAGCCCGTCGTTTTGCTCCACGGCGGGGGGCAAACTCGCCACTCCTGGGGCGACGCAGCCAAACTACTTGCCCAAAACGGCTACTACGCCGTTGCCTACGATGCACGCGGCCACGGCGACAGCAGCTGGTCGGCAGACGGCAACTACCAGATCGAACGATTGGTGAGCGACCTGAAAGCCATCATTGGCCAGTTCGAGACCGCGCCCGCACTGGTGGGTGCGTCGATGGGCGGACTGACGGCCCTCATTGCCGAGGGCGAAGCCTCCCAAACGCTGGCTTCGGCCATTGTGCTGGTAGACATTGCACCCAAAAACGCCCAAAAAGGCGTTGAACGCATCTTTGCCTTCATGAGCGCCAACCTACAAGAGGGCTTTGCGTCGCTCCAGGAAGCCGCTCAGGCCGTGGCCGACTACCTACCCCACCGCCCCAAAACAACCGACCACAGCCGCTTAGAAAAAAACCTCCGCCTCCGCAACGGCCGTTGGTTTTGGCACTGGGATCCAGCGATGCTCAAAGGCTGGAAGCGCACCACGCCCGACCAGCAAACCCAGGACGAGTTTAGGCTCTTTGAGGCGGCAAAAAAAATAAAATGTCCCACCCTCATTGTGCGCGGCGGAATGTCGGACGTGGTAACAGAAAAAGTAATGGCCGAATTTTTGGATGCCGTGCCGCACGTTCAGAGCGTGAGCGTGGCGGGTGCAGGCCACATGGTAGCGGGCGACTCTAACCACGCCTTCACCAACGCGGTGCTCGCCTTTTTGAAAGACCAGTACTCGGCCGAATAACCCATAAACCTCAACCTCAATATGTTTGTTAAAAACAACCCCAGAATCATCAACGCTTGGTGTATGTACGATTGGGCCAACTCGGTACACGCGCTGGTGATTGTGTCGGCTATTTTTCCGATTTATTTCAGCAATGTTACCAAAAACGAGGCCACCAACAACGCCGTCGAGTTTCTGGGGCTGACCGTAAACAGTTCAGCCCTGTTTTCGTTTGCCGTGTCAGCGGCGTTTTTATTGATCGCCTTTTTGAGTCCGCTCCTGGGGGCCATTGCCGATTATAGCGGCAACAAAAAAACGTTCATGAAATTTTTTGTTTACCTGGGTTCGGCCAGCTGCGTGAGTCTCTATTTTTTCGACCTCAACCACCTCACATTTGGGGTGTTTGCGTTTGGGGTGTCGCTGATCGGTTGGAGCGGAAGCATCGTTTTTTATAACGCCTACCTACCCGAAATAGCCACCGAAGACCGCTACGACGCGGTGTCGGCCAGGGGCTTTACGATGGGCTACATTGGGAGTGTTATCCTGCTGATTTTCAACCTAATGATGCTCACCCAACCCCAATGGTTTGGCGGTATAGATTCGGCTACGGCCTGCAAAACATCGTTTTTGCTGGTTGGCATCTGGTGGGTGGCCTTTGCCCAAATTTCGTTTAAGTACCTGCCCGACTCAAAACCAAAAGCGCACCAAAAAAACCAGAAAGGGTGGCTTCTAAACGGATTTCGCGAACTAAAAAAAGTGTTCGGACTGCTCCAAAACCTGACCATTGCCAAGCGCTTTTTGCTGGCTTTTTTCTTCTACAACATGGGCGCGCAAACGGTCATGTACTTGGGCAATATTTTTGGCAGCAACGAACTCAAACTCCCCGACCAAGCCCTCATCGTGACCATTTTGTTGTTGCAGATCGTGGCCATTTTTGGGGCATACATCTTCTCGGTGCTATCCAGCAAAATTGGCAACTCACGCGCCCTGATGGTGATCGTGGGCATTTGGGTGGGCGTGTGCGTGGCGGCCTATTTTGTTTATACCCAGAACGAATTCTACGTGTTGGCCGCTTTTATTGGCTTGGTTATGGGCGGCGTACAGTCGCTTTCGCGCTCTACTTACGCCAAACTCCTGCCCGAAAACACGCCCGACACCGCGTCGTTTTTTAGCTTTTATGACGTTTGCGACAAGATTTCGACCTTCATCGGCACCACCTTGTTTGGAATTGTAACGCAGTTTTCGGGTATGCGAAACAGTATTTTGGTGCTGATCGTTGTTTTTGTGGTGGGTTTGATTTTCTTGGTCAGAATCCCGTCCAAAACCACCTACCCATGACCTCTCATACCGAGTCCGAGCAGCGTCAAAAATGGCTCGTCAAAACTTTTAATGAACTAACTACGCCCGAGCTATACGCCATTTTGAGGCTGCGCCAGCAGGTTTTTGTGGCCGAACAAAATTGTCCTTTCGTAGATGCCGACAACAAAGACCAGGCCAGCTACCATTTGTGCTGCGTCGATGCCACGGGTACGCTCTTGGCCTACGCCCGCCTCTTGCCAGCGGGGGCGGCCTACGCCAACCATATTTCTATTGGGCGGGTGGTGTGCAGCCCGCAGGCGCGAAAAACAGGCTTGGGGCGCGTGCTGATGCAAAAATCAATCGAGACGATTTGGCAGTTGTACGGGTTTTCGCCCATCAAAATTCAGGCGCAAGCCTACCTGACCGTATTTTACGAGAGCCTTGGCTTTGTGGGTATTGGCCAAAATTACTTAGACGATGGCATCTGGCACGTAGATATGCTGCTGCACCCCGAAAAATAAAAAAGCCAATAATACAAAAAAGCGTTTTTGTGCGTTATGCTCTGGCAATGAACCTTCAAAAAAACACAGCCATGCACAGAGTCATTTTTTCGGTTACTATTTTTATACTGGCAGCAACGCTCACCCGCGCCCAAAAATTCACCCTCGGCATCAAGGGCGGTGTCAATACGTCTCAACTCACAATGGGCGACTTTGTCGGCACCCGAATGTCGCCCAACGGCGGAAGCGTCCTCTTTGTGAACGGAAAAACAGTTCGAGACAATTTACAGGCCAGTTTGAACCAAAAAACGGGTCTCGTCGGCGGTATTTTTATGCGCTTCGGCAAGCATATTTTCGTCCAGCCCGAGTTTTTGGTATCTACCAAGGGCGGCTCATTTGATATTATCCGCAACGACCGTCCCGACACACCAGTGGCCGAGACCATAGACGTGCGCTACACCAGTTTCGACGTACCGATTTTGTTTGGCCTCAAAGGCGGGCCATTTCGCATCAACGCGGGGCCAGTGGCTTCGTTTATAGTGGGCAACAACGAAAAACTCAACGACGCCCTGCGGACTTACACCTCGGGGAGTTTTGAAAACGCCATCAACAAAGCCACCTACGGCTACCAGTTGGGAGCTGGTTTGGATATTTTGGGGTTTAGTATTGATGTGCGCCGCGAGGGCACTTTCAACAATTTGAGCTCGGCGCAGATCGGGCCCGCCAACGCGCCCACCCAGTTTGGCCAAAAACTAAACTCTTGGCAGGTCACGTTGGGCTTGAAACTTATTTGACGGCTTGTAAGGAAATTATGAATGATAAATGATGAATTTTAAAATTTCAACTTATTGATTTTCAGTAGTTTTAATTTAAAAACCATCATCTTGTTTTGATCGATTCTTTAATTAAGTTTTGGTATAAATGAAAAAAATACTCTTCACTGTTGCGCTGCTTTGCGGACTTGCTACCCTCGGCAGCGCGCAGTTTTTTAAATCCTTGCAGAGCAAACGGTTTTTCTTCGGCGTGCGGGCGGGCGTAAATTTGTCGCAACTAAAAACCAACACTGTCAATTTTTCGTCGGGTCTGTCGGGCCTTGGCACTATCACTGGCACGCTCATTAAGGCCAACGAAGCCAACTACACTGGCTGGACGGGTGGGGTTTGGATGCGGCTCGGACACCGATTTTATATTCAGCCCGAACTTCTGGTTTCGGCAAAGGGTGGCCAAATTAGTTTTGCGCAATATGGTTTTGTGGGAGCGCCAGTGAGGGTAGTTGAGGCATCCTATACCAGTTTCGACGTTCCCGTTTTGGTTGGCATCAAACTCGGGCCAGTCAGAGTAAACGCGGGGCCAGTGGCATCGTTGGCCATTTCAGAAAACGCCGCTTTTAAAGATGTCATCAATCAGTATTCTTCCCAAATTACCAGCGAGTTATTCAAACAAGCCACCTTTGGGTACCAAGCGGGCGTAGGCGTAGATCTGGGCTCGCTCAACTTAGACCTGCGCTACCAGAGCAGCTTTACCGACGTTTCTAACGCGGGCCCGCAGTCTATCAACAATCCCCTCAGATCGCGGGTATCGCTCTGGCAGCTTACGTTGGGGTACGTTCTATTTTAAAAAATGCCCGCTGCTATGCCAACGCCACCACGCGGTGCTGCGCAATCTGCTCAATAAGCTCCTTGTATCTGCGCCTCGAAACAGTTACCTCCTTGCCCCCAGTAAGCGTAAAAGTACGGCCGCACTGCCTGTCGAAATCTTGCAGGTAAGCCACATTGATGATATACGATTTGTGTATTCTGACAAAAACTTGGTTGTCTAAATGGTCGGCGTAGTGGCGTAGTGTTTTAGAGAGCAAGTACTGGCGGCCAGTACGCGTGAAGATGTAAGTATAATTGCCGTCTCCCTCCAAGCAAATAATGTCTTCGGTGGGAATCATAATCTGCCGCCCCAAGTAAGTAACCGAAATGAGTTGGAGCGGGGCTTTGGAGACTGCCGTAGCGAATGTAATGAGTTGTTGTTGTTTCACTTTTTTGGACGTTTAGGATGTTGAAAACAAATAATTTGATTCATTTTGTTAAGTAAATCTACTCTTTTATCTCCCATTTAAAAATACACAAAAGCACCAACAATTTTACAACAACTTGATTATCAGTATATTAGCCTTACGAGTAGTCTGTAAAATGGGTAGTTATCCCTACCCTATCACGTATTTATACGTATTGGTTTTTAAAGGTTTTTTTTGAGTATTTTTGCAAAAAATAAGCACTCAATATGACCTTACCCGAACGCGCACGCACGCTCTGCCACGAAATTGAAAATACCGAAGCCTCCACAAAAGACCAGCTGGAACAATTTCGATTGAAGTATTTGAGCAAAAAAGGAGCCGTTACCGCACTTTTCGACGAGCTAAAAGCTGTGCCCTCCGACGAACGACGGGCGGTAGGTCAGGAACTAAATGGCCTCAAAGAGTTGGCCCAAAATCGTTTCAAGGCCCTGAGCGACCAACTCGAAACCCAAAGCGACCAAACCTCAGCGTTGGCATTAGACCTCACGCTGCCAGTGCCAGCTCACCAATTGGGCAGTGTGCATCCGCTCACGTTGGCGCGGGCCAAAATTACCGAGATTTTTGAGCGAATGGGCTTCAGCGTGGCCGACGGCCCCGAAATAGAAACGGACTGGTACAATTTTACGGCACTTAACTTTCCCGAAAACCACCCTGCCCGCGAGATGCAGGACACCTTTTTTATCGAAAAAAGCCCCGAAGACTCCACCAAAGATGTCCTGTTGCGCACCCACACATCGGGCGTTCAGGTGCGGTTGATGATGAGCAGCAACGAACCCATTCGCGCCATTATGCCAGGACGTGTCTATCGAAACGAGGCTATTTCGGCGCGGGCGCACTGTTTTTTTCACCAAGTAGAAGGTCTGTACGTCGATAAAAACGTGAGTTTCAAAAACTTAAAGGACACCCTCTATCATTTTGCCAAAGAAATGTTTGGCCCCGACACCACCATCCGCCTGCGTCCGTCTTACTTTCCGTTTACTGAGCCCAGTGCCGAAATGGACATTTCGTGCGGCCTCAACAACCCCGACGGCTGCACACTCTGCGGCGGCAGCAAAAATATTTGTAAAGGCTCGGGGTGGGTCGAGATTATGGGTTGTGGAATGGTGGACCCAGAGGTGCTGAAAAACTGCGGCTTCGACCCCGAAGTCTATACTGGTTTTGCCTTCGGAATGGGCGTAGAACGGATTGCCCAACTCCGCTACGGCGTGCGCGACCTGCGGCTGTACTCAGAAAATGACGTGCGTTTTTTGCGCCAATTTGAAGGCATCTAACCACCAACGAGGCTGGCCTTATTGTCTTTTATACACAAAAACATCGGGCGTTTGGTACTTGTCGAACACCTTCACGGGCTTTAGTTCGGCAATGCCGCCCACGCTCACAAAGTAGTCGTAGCGGGGGTCGCGGTTGCGCATGGCCACGATGACCGAGTCGCGCTGCACGGCGTGGTTGGCCAGGTTTATGTCGTTGAGCATAAAATAGGCATCAAAAGCAGGTTTGCTTTTGTCATAAAACTTAAGCCTAAGCTGGTACTGAACCTCCGCCAAGTCTTCGTCCTCGAAAGCAAACGAGCGGGCAACCACGGGCAGCTTGTCGTACTCGACCATGTCGTTTTGCACGCCCGAAAGTATCTTTTTTATCTTTAAAATTCTCCGCTGGGGGTCGTCATTTTGTTGCTGTTCGCGCAGTAGGCACTCCCTATTTTTGGGAATAAACTCCTCGAATTCGGGGTCAAACGCAATTTTAGCATTTTTTTCGCGCGTGAGCACCCACGCCTGCGCATCGTGGAAGTTTGTGCGCACATGGGCTTTTTGTTGGAACAAAAGCAGTTCGTAAAGCCCCATGAGTACTGGTAAACTCAACAAGAGTGTTTTCAAAAAATAACGCCTCGGCGGCTCCCTCAAAAGGTTCATCAAAAATACAATTCCGAAGCCCACAAAAGGCAAGCACGTAATGCTGGTTGGCAAAAAATGGGTGCTATAAACCTGCGGAGAACGCAAGGCACTGAACCAAAACAAAGATGTGTTGGCCACCAGAAGCAGCCCCACAGTACTGAAAAGTTTCTGTTTGAAGACGTACAATAGCCCCAACCCAAACAAAAGGCTGAATAGTATATTGATGGGATTTGAAAGAAAATCGGCGATATAAACTTCGTTGAAGAGCGTTTTGGGGGCTGCAACATTCATTTTATTGACGATTCCGCCAAAAAATGATTTTAGAATAACCATTAGATTGGTAATCAGGTACGGGATTGCCACCAAAACAGTGAGTAGAAAACAACCTACCCCCGACCAGAACAACTGGGCTTTTTTTTGTTTAAAAGCATACCACACCAAGCTACCAAACACAAACGGCACCATAAAAACCAACAACAGGCGCTCCGAAAGACACAGCCCAAAAAACACCATGACCAAATATAAATTGGGCTTGGGCAGGGTGGTGCTGAACAACAAACGGATGACGATCTCAAAAAAGAGCAGCCCCGTGATGGCCTCGGGGCGAACGATGCCGACGTTGCCCCACAGCCAAAACGCCGAGCTGAAACAAATCACCAAAACGCCCCTACCCCAGCCCGCCAGCAAGGGATGGTCGGTGAAGGCCAAAAAACGAATGATGCGGTAACTCAATAAAACTGCGATGGCCAATTGCAAACCACGCCCCAAAATAACGTATTCGGCGCGGTGGGTGAGGTAAAAATGGGCCACCCGATCAATGCAATCGAACAGCGACGAGATACCCGAAAACTGGCCGAGGTGCGTTAGGACTTCGTAGGCACATTGCAGCAAAAAAACAATAAAATATAGGTACGAACTCAGCAGCGCAGGCCACTCCAAGGCGCGCGGCGTGATGCCGTAGAGCATGAAAACACCCGTTTCGGCAATAAAATTCTCGTCGGTGGTGTAGTAGCCCAGCGGCGGCGGACTGACGATTCCGAAGCAGAGGCAAAGCAAAGTAAAAAATAAAACAAGGCCAAAACCAACCCTAAAAACGCCCTTTGGTTGGCTAAACCAATCGTAAATATTCATAAATTATGTTTTTTGAACACGCGAATCAAGTCAAGTAATTGTAAATTTGCAACTTAATGTTGGTATTAATGTCCAAATTCGCTTTCAAAACGGTTGCAATTCTCATCGGGCTCGGGGTAATCTTAGAGGTAACGCTGCGCCTTTTTTTCGGGTTCTGCAACGCACCACTCTACATCGAAGACCCTGACTACGAATACATTTATGCCCCCAACCAGCGCGTGGTGAGGTTTGACAATGTCATTGAAACCAATGCTTTTTCGATGCGCAGCAAGGCAATTGCTCCCACCGACACCACGGTGGTGCTACTCCTGGGCGACTCGGTCATAAACGGGGGAAACTTGAGCGGCAACAACGCACTGGCTTCGAGCCAGTTGGAGCTTCGGCTCACCAAAAGCCTCGGGCGGGCGGTGCGGGTACTCAATATTTCGGCGGGCTCGTGGGGGCCCGACAACGCGGCGGCCTACCTTAAAAAATGGGGGACTTTCAAGGCCGACCTGCTCTGTTTGGTGGCCAGCAGCCACGATGCGCACGACAACATAACGCACCAGGCGGTGGTGGGCGTGTCGAGGAATCACCCAAAAAAACAGTATGCCTCGGCCATCTACGAGCTCTGGGTTCGGTACGTTTTCCCGCGTGCAAACTACTACGTGTCGCACGATCTGTTGATGAACCAAAACTTTGCCCCAAAACCCGCCCAAATCCACAAAAATGGCAAAATATTTAATGCTGGCTTTGAACAGCTACGCGCCCTTAGCGAGGAGCTTGCCATTCCTTTTGTGTTGTATCTACACGCCGAAACATCCGAAATAGCGGCAAAAAAATACAACTCCGAGGGCCAAGAGATCATCAACTTTGCAAAGACACACCCGTCGGTGCAGCTCATAGAAGACCTGCGCCTGGGCGTTGGCCCAGCGTTATACCGCGACAACGACTTGGTGCATTTCAACGACGACGGGCAACGTTTTTTGAGCAACCAGCTCTTTCCCGTTTTTTTAACGAACTTACGCCGCGCCCAAAAATGAAGATTCTCATTGTACATAACCAGCTTTGGGCACACTACAAATCGTTGGTTTTTAGCGAGTTGAACAAAGTTTGCCAACAAAAAAAAGTCGAACTGCTGGTGCTTCAAATTGCACTCTGCGAGGGCGACCGCCAGGCGATGGGCGGCGGTGAGTGGCCGCTCTACCAGTATCCGTACCGTTTGCTGTTCGATACCAACTTAGAAAACGTGGCGTTTTGGCCAAAACTCACCAAACTACTGCGGCAGATCAGGGCCTATCAACCCGACGTAGTCAATTTAACAGGATACTACGACCCGGCGCAATTGGTCGTTTTGGTTTATTGTAAACTAAGGGGCATCAAAACGATATTGTCTAACGAGTCGGGAGGGCAAGACCAGCCAAGGAAGGGTTTCAAGGAGCGCGTAAAGAGGCTGATCGTCGGCAGTTTCGACGGGTATTTTTGCTTCGGCACCACATCGGTCGATTACTTGTTGCAGTTGGGTGCCTCGAACAGTAAGATATTGGTGCGCAAGAGTGCCGCCGTCGATAACGAAGCATTGTTGGACGTGTATCAAAACACAAAATCCCAGCGGCCGCAACGGACAGCCGAACTGCAACTACGCCCGCGAAACTTTATTTTTGTGGGGCGATTAACAGCAATTAAAAACCTAAAAATGCTGCTGCACGCGTTCAAAAACCTAACTGACGACGACCAGCAGTGGGGGCTTATTTTTTTGGGCGAAGGTGCCCAAAAAACCGAACTAATGGCACTCGCCGACGAGATTGGTGCGGGCGGCGTTCGTTTTTTGGCGGGCCAGCCTTGGCACAAGGTGCCACAATACCTGGCACTGGCCGATGTGCTGGTGCTGCCCAGTTTGTCGGAGCCGTGGGGCTTGGTCGTGAACGAGGCCATGGTTTGCGGCCTACCCGTGGTTGTGTCGCGGGTGTGTGGGTGCGTGCCCGACCTGGTGATAGAGAACGAAACGGGCTTTATCTTTGACCCAAAAAATGGCGCGGAACTCACCCAAAAAATGCAAAAATTCGTCGGCGGCCAAACAGACTACGTTGCCCTAAGCCAGCGCGCCACGCAACGGGTATCGGCTTTTTTGCCCGCCAAGGTGGCACTTCAAATGTTGGAGGGGTTTGAAACTGTGGTTCACACAAAACACGTAAAGTAACTTTGCCGCATGAAAATACTCAATATCTGTGCTTACACTTGGGCAATTGGTGGCCCCGCGCGCATCATCTACGACCATACCACAGTGGCCCTGAAACTGGGTCATGAAGTAGATATTTTGAGCCCCGCCGCGCCCGCCGATGCCATTTATCCGGTTCCCGAGGGTGCGCGTGTGTTTGTATGCCAGCGAAGCAAACCCGTGAGCCGTTTCTTTCCAGAGTTTTCGGTGGAGGCTTGGCGGTTTCTTCGGAAAAACATTGGCAATTACGACGTTGTTCATTGCCACGGAATATGGCATTTTGGGAGCGTAGCTCCGTTTATGTTCAAAAACAGCCCACCCAAAGTAATTACCATTCACGGCCTTTTAGACAAATGGGCACTGGCTCAGGGCTATTGGAAAAAGCAGATTTTTGGGTGGTTGTTCCAGAAAAGGTTCTTGCGCCAGGCCCGTTTGGTACAGATCAACAACCAAGACGAACGCAACGACCTCCGCCAGTTTTTGGGGTTTCAGCACCCCAACGCAAAGATTATTCCGAACGGAATGGATCTGGCCGAACTGCGTAACCTACCCGCCAAAGGCACTTTTCGGGCGAAGTTCGGCCTGCCCACGGACGTGAGCATCGTGCTTTTTATGGGCCGCTTGCACGTCAAAAAAGGATTAGACCTACTACTGCCCGCCTTTGAAAAATACACCCAGCACCACAACGATGCCATACTCGTGCTGGCTGGCCCCGACGACGGCTACCAACCCGAAATAGAACAGTTTATCAACCAAAAAAACCTCCACCAAAAAATAATAATTGTGGGCATGCTCATAGACGAAACCAAAAAGGCCGCGCTGGCCGATGCCACCGTGTTTGCGCTGCCGTCGTACTCGGAGGGTTTTTCTATTGCGGCCTTAGAAGCCATGGCGGCGGGCGTGCCAGCGTTGGTGTCGAGCCGGATTGGTTTCGACGGCACCGTGGCGCAGCACAAGGCCGCCCACGAAGTAGCGCTTTCGGTGGAAAGCGTGTACGAAGGATTGGTAAAAATGCTGGCTGATGCCGACTACCGCGCGGAGATTGCCCAAAATGCCCAAAAAATGGTGCAAAGTTTGTACGACATCGACGTGGTGGCAGCCAACCTCCTGCGCGAGTTTGAGAAAATTGCCCACCTTAGATAACTCCCCACAACAACCCAAAATGGCCGACATCTCCGTAGTTATCCTTACCCACAACGAGCAGCAGCACATCGAAAGGTGCCTCAAAAGCCTGCTGGCTATTACGCCGCATTTGTTTGTGGTCGATTCTTTTTCGACCGACAACACGGTGGCCATTGCCCAGAAATTGGGCGCGGTGGTGGTTCAAAACGAGTGGGTTAGCTACGCTTTTCAGTTCAATTTTGGGCTCCGAAACAATCCTTTCCAAACCACGTGGGTGATGCGGATGGACGCCGACGAGTACGTGTTGCCCGAGCTGGCCCGCGAAATAAACGCCAAAATTCCCGATCTAAGCCCCGGCACTTCGGGCGTTTTTCTGAAACGGCGCGTTATTTTTATGGACCAATGGATCAAACGGGGCGGCTACTACCCCATTTGGCTGCTCCGAATCTGGCGCAGCGGCAGCGGCACTTGCGAAGAACTCTGGATGGACGAACACATAAAACTAAGCAGCGGAACGGTGGTGAATTTTGAAAACGACATCGTAGATCACAACCTAAATAACCTAACCTGGTGGACCCAAAAACACAACAATTACGCCATTCGGGAGGTAATCGACCTGCTGGATGTCAAATATAACTTTGCCCAAGTAGATGCCGTTGCGCCCCGTTTCTGGGGTACGCAAGAACAACGAAAACGCTATCTGAAAATAAAATACGCCTCCCTACCGCTCTTCACGCGCCCGATCCTGTATTTTTTGTACCGTTATTTTATAAAACTGGGTATTTTTGACGGCCGTAAAGGGCTCATTTGGCATTTTTTGCAGGGGCTCTGGTACCGATTTTTGGTAGATGCCAAGCTGTTTGAGGTGTATCTGAGGGCAGGCAAAGACAAAGATCAGATCATAGAATTTTTCAAAAATGAATACCAACGTGACCTCACCCGCAAAAACTGATCTCGAAAACTACGACAACAGTTGGTACAAGCAGCCGCCCCGCCTCAAAGCTCTGGCGTGGTGGGTAGTGAGCAGCGTTTTCATTAACTCGCCCCTGCTCACGCCCTACCGCTTCAAGGCGTTTGTTTTGCGCTGCTTTGGGGCTAAGATCGGGCGGGGCGTGGCACTTAAACCGCAGGTAATAATAAAATATCCTTGGTTACTTTCGGTCGGAGATTTCGTCTGGATAGGAGAACACGTTTGGATTGACAACCTTTGCCCCGTGGTCATTGGCAACAACGCGTGCTTGTCGCAGGGGGCAATGCTCCTGACCGGCAACCACAACTACACCAGTACTAATTTTGACCTCATGGTGGGCCAAATAACCATCGATGAGGGGGTCTGGATTGGCGCAAAGGCCATTGTTTGCCCAGGGGTTCACTGCCGCTCGCACGCAGTATTGTGTGCTGGATCGGTGGCCACTAAAAACTTAGAGCAGTACCAAATTTACCAAGGAAACCCCGCCGTTTTTATCAAAGAAAGGACAATAAAACATTGAAAATCAGCATTATAACAGTTGTTTACAATGGCGTTTCAACCATCGAAGACTGCATTGAGTCTGTACTATTGCAAACCCATAACGACATTGAATACATTGTGGTAGATGGTTGCTCAGACGATGGAACGCAGGCCGTGATCGGCACGTACAGCAACAGGATCCAGACAATAATTTCTGAACCCGACGCTGGCATTTACGATGCCATGAACAAAGGACTAACCGTGGCCACGGGCGAGTACATTGCTTTTTTGAACGCCGACGATTTTTACTACCGTCCCGACAGTATCGAAAAAATGGTGACACTACTCAAAAAAAACAACCTTGAAGCTGCCTACGCCGACTTGCTTTACGTACATCGAACCAATAAAAATAAAATAAGTAGGTACTGGCAAGCGGGGCAGTACAAGGGCAACAATTTTCTTTTCGGCTGGATGCCCCCCCATCCTACGTTTGTTGCCAAACGTGTATGTTATGAGCGGTTTGGTGGGTTTAATCTTAGTCTGGGGTCGGCGGCAGACTATGAATTAATGCTGCGGTTTGTGCACAAAAATAAAATAAAGATTGGGTACCTAAACCTCCCAATGGTGGTTATGCGGACGGGTGGAGTGAGCAATCAATCGACCAAAAATCGTTTAGAGGCCAACAAAAACGATCGAAAAGCGTGGGCAATCAACGGGCTGAGACCCTACTTTTTTTCGTTGATGCTAAAACCAATCCGAAAAATAGGGCAGTTTCTGAACATCCCGCAGCATATCAGTATCTAAAAAATATAAATACTTGGGCACATTTTTTGCTGTAAAATACCTCGTGAGAACAACCATTCAGTTCCTTTTTACCATTAGATAACAGATTAGAGGTCTTTGGTGACTTTGTTTTGTAAATACAACAATATTTCGCAAAATTTGCAATATGTTACAACCTCACTCTACTCAGCTTAATAGATGCAACGTCAGTAAATTATGAAATTAGATTTCCTTTTTATATTACTCGAAGAAATGTACCGCAATGTGCTCGAGCACGGGTCATACCAGTACCTGCTCTCGTTCTTTATTGCTTGCTTTATTACGGTCACATCCATCCCCGTGATAATAAATATTTCTGACCTGCTAAACCTGCGCGAAAAACCCATTTTTAGGAGCGCACACAACGAGGCTACACCCAAATTTGGTGGCATCGGCATCTTTGCGGCCATTGTGGTGGGCCACCTTATTTGGCCCCACACCGAAGATCTCAGAGATACCTACCTAACCAACTTGGCCATTGTGAGTATGACGATCCTTTTCTTCTTGGGGTTGAAAGACGACATACTGGTTCTTGATCCGAGCAAAAAACTCTACTTTCAAATTTTGGCCTCCATCATCCTAATTGTACTCGGAGACCTGAAAATCAACCACTTATACGACATTTGGGGCTGGGAGTGGATTCCTGATTACGCCAGCATTCCCATTACCGTGCTCATATTTATTGCCCTCATCAACGCCATTAATCTGATCGATGGCATAGACGGCCTCGCGGCGGGTATCGGCCTGATAGCTGGTATGACTTTTGGTATATGGTTTGGTCTGCACGGCCACACTGCCATGGCCAGCCTGGCCGTTTCTATGTCGGGAGCACTGCTGGGCTACCTGCGGTTCAATTTTTCAAAAACTAGTAAGATTTTTATGGGCGATACTGGTTCGCTCATCATTGGCTTTATGTTGGCTTTCTTTGCCATAAAGTTCATTAAACTAAATATTCCTGGGTCGGCTACCGACTCCGTTTCCAATGCCCCCATTGTAGCAATTGTGATTTTGATCGTACCTATTTTCGACAGCTTACGGATGTTTTTGGTCAGAATTGTGAACCGGAAATCTCCGTTCAAAGCCGATCGCAACCACCTCCACCACGTACTGCTTGACAACGGTTGCGACCACTTTAGCGCGTCGGTTATACTTTGGTCGGTCACGATTCTAAACATTGGCCTGTTTTTTTCCTACCACGGCGATATGTCCAACACTAATTCGGTGGCCATGCTGTTTTGTTTGTTTTTGGGGTATCTCTTGGCCGCCTACTTGCTCAAAATGCGGGCGCGGGGGGTGCGTCGCAAAGAAATTGAGCGAGAAATACCCTACGTAATGGACCAGAACCGAATTACTACCGTGAAGCGTTTTCTACGTAATTTGTAAGGCACGGACGCGCTCGTTACCGCCGAAAGTGAAACAAAATTACCAGTTTATCTCCGCCAAGCCCTTGCTTGTTAGGTAGTTATTGGCCTGGCTGAAATGCTTGCAGCCAAACCAACCGCCATAATTTGCCGACATGGGCGATGGATGCTTGGCTCGGAGCACAAAGTGTTCCGACGGATCTATTATCTTGCCTTTGTCTTGGGCATATTTGCCCCAGAGCATAAAAACCACTCCCTGCTTTTGGTTGTTTATTGTTGCAATAACCGCGTCGGTAAAGGTCTCCCAGCCCTTTTGCTGGTGTGACCCAGGCTGCCCCTCGCGCACGGTTAGCGTGGCATTGAGCATCAGAACGCCCTGTTCGGCCCAGCGCTCTAAATTACCCGTTTTGGGGGCTGGTTTTCCCATATCTTGCTCAATTTCCTTGAAAATGTTTTGCAAAGAGGGCGGAAACCGCACCCCGTCGTTCACCGAAAAACTTAGTCCATTGGCCTGCCCAGCCCCGTGGTAGGGGTCTTGGCCCAGAATAACCACTCGCAGGTTGTCAAAACCGCACTTATCGAAGGCATTAAAAAGCAAACGGCCAGGCGGATACACTATTGTAGATTTGTACTCGTCGCGAACGAAGCCGACCAGTTCCGAAAAATAGGGTTTTTCAAATTCTGCTTGCAAGGCAACCTTCCAAGATTCAGCAATTTTAACGTCCATACACTTATAAGACAGCGTTTTGTTTTTGAAAACTAAATTAATTTTAGTAATTTTCGTCTAAATATAAATAGAAACTGCCTTCCGCACAACCAATCGTCAATAAATAAAGCCATGGTAACGTCCGTAACCGAAGGAGTAAAAGTCTGCGTAATAACCGAGTACCAACCCGAATACTCGAACCCCGCCCAGTCGCATTTTGTATTTACGTACAAAGTAAGCATCGAAAACCGCTCAGAACACACCGTAAAATTACTGCGCAGGCACTGGTTTATTTACGATTCGGACGGTATAATTAGAGAAGTAGAGGGTGAAGGAGTGGTGGGTAAACAGCCTACATTGGAGCCTGGCGAAATACACGAGTACGTGTCGGGATGCAATCTAAAAACCAGTATCGGCAAAATGAACGGTACTTACCTCGTAGAAAGGCTCTTCGATGGGCGGCAGTTCAAAGTAAAAATTCCCGAGTTTGTGATGATCGCTAATTTTAGATTGAATTAATTTAGCGCACGAAAAAAAAATACAACTCATTGACTACGAGTGAGTTATATTCCTATAAAATATAATAAGTATTCACGCTATGACTGGCAGTTAGGGTCTCACATCAGATATTTGACCGATGATTGATTCATCCACCGCGCAGGTGGGCCTGTCAAAATTCAACATTATTACTCGAGCGGGTAGTTAGGGAGGTTGGTTTAATTGGGAACATTTGAGCTATGCTGTCCAAACGTTCTCAGTCAAACTAACCCCCCCTTTTAGTATTTTATTCCTCCTACCACAACCTTTTGCTGGCAATGGCGGCTCCTTCTGCCATGGCGGCCAATTTGGCATACACGATGTCTTCGTCCACCGAGCCAAAACCCGCGAAGGTTGAAAAACCGCAGTCCGTACCCGCAATTACGCGCTCTCTGCCCACAATGTTGGTAAAAATTTCGATGCGTTGGGCCACAAGTTCGGGGTGTTCAATAAAATTGGTGGTCGAGTCTAACACGCCTGGAATCAAGATTTTATCGTCGGGAATTTTGGTATCCCTGAACACCGTCCACTCGTGGGCGTGGCGGGGGTTGGCGGTTTCAAAAAGCAGTCCTTGCGGCTTGGCTCGGAGGGCAATTGGCAACACCATGCTCATCGGCGCGTCGTGGTGGTGCGGCCCTTCATAGTTGCCAAAACACACGTGCATTCGCACGCGGTCGGCGGGAATATTCCGCAGGGCGTGGTTCAAAACTTCGATGTGTTGGTTGGCCAATCGCACGTAATCCGCGTCGGTTTCGTGCTTAAACATCATGTGTTTGCCCAAACCAATATCGGGCGAATCCAACTGCAACACAAAACCAGCCGCCACAATGGCCTCATACTCAGGGCGCATGGCCTCGGCGAGGGCTTCCAAATATTCGTCTTTGGTTTTGTAATGGTTGTTGGGTAAAAACAGCGCAATCACCCCTGGCGAAGCGGCATTCATAAACGTATCGAAAGGCCGATGGGCAGCAATGGCGGCGTTAAAATGGGCCACGTCGTCTTCGAGCGGAATGGTGCTTTTGACCTCAATTTTGCCCACGCAGCAAGGCCGCGAATAGCTCGGCGTGCCACCGCCTTTGGCCGCTCGTTGCATGAAAGCGGGGTAGTCTTCCAAGTCGCTCGGTGGGTTGCGGGGACTGTCGCCCTCAAAACCCGTGATGCGGTCTTTGATGTAGGTCGAGTAGCTGATTTTGCTCATTTCGCCGTCGCTCACAATGTCCACGCCCGATTTCACTTGGCGGGCCACTACGCCATCTACTGCGGCTTTGATGGTGGCATTAAAGAGTTCATTATCAACGGCTTCGTTGCGTTCTTTGGCAAAAACCAAGTCGGTAACGGCTTTTGAGCGGGGCAAACTACCCACGTGGGTGGTTAAAATTCGGTCGGTACTGGTGAGCATGATGGTTATGAGTTATTGAGTTTTGAGTTATTTATTTTGTCGTTTCGAGCGACAGCCCGCATCGGCACGGTACGCCGCTGCGGTACCGACCGTGGCGCGGCGAGAAATCTATGGCCGTTGTCCGTGCCATGCCGTTGTCCATGGCCGTTGTCCGCGCCGTTGTCCGTGTCCCCACGGACGACCCGACGACGACCAACGCACAACAATTACAATTCCCGCCCGCCATCGACGGGAAAAATACAGCCCGTTGAAAACGTAAAATTTTGGGCAATGGCCACTACGGCTTTGGCCACATCTTGGGCTTCGGCCAAGCGATTTAACGGCGTTTTATTGATTTGTTCTTGGATATAATCGGCGGGAAAATTGGCGGCGTACTCGCCCATTACCCACCCTGGCGACAACGAAACCACCCGAATTTGCGGAGCCAACGCACGACCCAACGAGCGCGTCATGGAATCAACGGCGGCTTTTGAGGCGCAATACGCCACGTTGCTACCCACGCCCGTGCGCCCCGCGATGGACGAAATATTAATGACAACGGGCTGATTACCAAGCAACAACAGCGACTTAAACGCCCGAACAGTCGCGAAAGTACCGCGCACGTTGGTTTGCATAATTTTATCAAACCATTCATCGTCCAGCGCGTCCAAATCGGCGTGGGGAACGGGTTTGGTAATGCCCGCATTATTGACCAAAATATCCAAACGCCCGTATTTTTCTTTCACAAAATCGGCCATTGCACCCAGCGATTCGCCGTCGGTAATGCTGGCTTTGAACAGCGCGTGGTCGTCGCCTTCGAGGCTGTCGAGGGTGGCTTGGGCTTTTTGTTCGTTGTTCTGATAATTGACAACCACCTGATAACCAGCACGCGCCAACGCCCGACAAATTTCCGAACCAATGCCACCGCCCCCGCCTGTTACGAGGGAAAGGCCAAGCCCCCTAACCCCCAGGGGGGGGATTTTTGTTTGGTTGACAGCGTCAGTTTTATTTAGCATACTATTTTTTTTAGTTCCCCCCTCTGGGGGTTAGGGGGCTGTATCTTCTCACCCGAATGTCGGCTTGTTCTTGGTGGCCTGCGAAGTGTTCCAAATTACAAAGTCGCGAGCAATATTCGCCGATGAGTACGCTGGCTTCGTCGGTTAAAATGCGTTGGTACGAGTGCGTTTTGATGAATTTCCCCACCCACAACCCGCCCGTGTAGCGTCCTGCCCGCTTGGTGGGCAGCGTGTGGTTGGTGCCAATTACCTTGTCGCCGTAGCTCACGTTGGTTCTTGCGCCCAAAAACAACGCCCCGTAATTGGTCATATTTTTGAAAAAATAATCGTCGTCGTCGGTCATTACTTGCACGTGTTCGCTGCAAATCCGTTCCGACTCGGCCAACATTTCTTCTTTTGTATCGCACAAAATAATTTCGCCGTAGTCTTGCCACGCCACGCTGGCTATATCTCTGGTATTGAGGCGTTTCAAGACGTTTTCGATTTGTGCTGGTAGTTCTTCGGCTATTTTTTTACTGTTCGTAATACACACCACTGGCGAGTTGGGCCCGTGTTCGGCTTGTCCCAACAAATCAACGGCAACCAGCTCACTATCAACCGTATCGTCGCAAATGACCATCGTTTCGGTTGGCCCCGCCAACAAATCAATGCCCACGCGGCCAAACAACTGTCTTTTGGCTTCGGCTACGTAGGCGTTGCCTGGGCCAACGAGCATATCCACCGCCGTTACGGCATCGTTGTTGGCATCGGCATCGGCCCCCAAAGCCATCAAAGCCACCGCCTGGATACCGCCCAAAACATAAATTTCGTCGGCTCCTGCCAGGTGTTGAGCGGCCACAATGGCGGCGGCGGGTTTGCCCTCGTAGGGTGGCGCACAAGCAATTACGTGTTTCACGCCCGCCACTTTTGCCGTCAAAATACCCATGTGGGCCGAAGCCAAAAGCGGGTATTTTCCACCCGGCACGTAAGCACCCACCCGATTCATCGGGATATTTTTATGGCCCAAAATCACCCCAGGCAGCGTTTCCACTTCCACGTCGCGCAAGCCCATCATCTGGATTTGGGCAAAACGCTTGATTTGGGTTTGGGCAAACTGAATATCGGCAATGTCTTGCGCCGTCAGACTGTCTATGCACGCCTGAATTTCGGCGACGGTGAGTTTAAAAGTCGTTGGATTCCACTTGTCAAACTTGGCACTGTAATCCCGAATGGCTTCCCAACCTCGGGTTTCGATGTCGGCCAAGATGGTTTCTACCGTTTCAATCACTTGCTGATTGAGTTCTTTGCGTTCTTGGGCGGGTTTGCCCGTTTTGATGTACTGTATCATTGTTAATTTTTATTTTCCAATGTAATATAAAAACCCGCAAACGATTAGAAAATAGGCGATTAGCAGGTAAGATTTGTTTTCAAATTTGCCAGGAATCACGTAATAACCTTCTTCGGTTTCCGATAATTTGTTGTTGATAAAATGCTGTTTTTGACCTTTCACCGTAAATTTTTCGATGCCCACGGGCTTTTCACCAAACACAAAACTGGCGGCGTAGCCCACCGAAGTTGTTACCACAAAACCAAAAAGGCTGTACCACATCCAAAAAATATCGGTGAAAGTGGCAATCAAAAGCACCACCACAATGCCCAAAACCAGCCCGATATTGGCCCCGATTTCGTTGGTACGTTGCGTAAAAATACCCAAAATAAATACGCTCAACGTGGAGCCAACGGTGTAAGAACCGTACTTACTGATGGCTTCCAAGAGGCTCAAATTATTATTTTGGGACATTAAAACGGCCACTCCCGCCAAAATCCCGCCAAAAACAAAGGTCGAAATTTTGGCCACCCGCATCTTGGTTTCTTCCGATGCCGATTTGTTGATGGCTTTTTCGTAAATGTCTTTCACGTAAACCGTCGCCATTGAGTTGAGCGAAGCCACCATGCTGCCGATGCCCGCCGCAAAAATAGCGGCCACGATTAGCCCCAAAAATCCGCTCGGCACGTTGTCCAAAAACGTAACGTAAACGTCGTTGGGTTTGGCAAATTGTTTGCCGCCGTAAAACACAAAAAGCAACAATCCCAACGCCAAAAACAGCAGCATTTGGGCCACAATCACAAATCCCGTCGAAAAAAGCGACAGTTTGAGGTTGCGCATACTTTTGGCGGCCAACATTCGCTGCACTTGGGCTTGGTTGCCCCCAAAATAAGAAATATGCAAAATCAGTCCGCCGATAATACCCGCCCAAAGCGTGTTGGGCGTGGTGAAATCCATCGTAAAATCAATCGCTTTGAGCTTCCCCGCTTTCTGCACGATGTCGTAGGCAACGGGCATCGAAACGGGCAATTTGGTGATGGCAATGACAAACGACGTAACAATGCCAATCCAAAGAATGGCAATCTGCAACACATCAATCCAAATCACGGCGGTCAGTCCGCCGAGCGTGGTTACGAAGATGGCGAAGGTCATCATCAGAATCGTAATCGTAATGTCCAGCCCCGTAATGTGCGACAAGACAATGGACGGGGCGAGAATCACAACCCCCATGATGGTCAGTAGTTTAAATAAAAAAGTAGCCGCCAGCAACGTGCGGGACAAGGCCCCAAAACGCCCTTCGACGTATTCGTAAATGGACACCACACCGCTGTTATAAAAAAACGGCACGAGCGTTCCGCCGATAAACCACATCACAATCGGAATGTTGAGTGTGAGGACAATCGGGGCCAAACCAGCGGTGTAAGCCCAGCCAGGTGCGCCAATAAACGTAACGGCACTGACCTGCGTGGCAATAACCGACCCCGCAATGGCCCACCAAGCAAACTCTTTTCCGCCCGAAAAATACTCGTCGGAAGTACTGGTTTTTTTGTTCAGAAAAATCCCAAAGGCGAGCGTTCCTGCGAAATAAATTCCCGCAATAATCCAATCTAATGCTGCCATGAGAGGGTTTTTTGTTTAACGAGTTCAAAAACGTCAATGTCGAGTTGCAACAGCAAATCAATTTTGTCGATAAACACCCAATTTTCTTTCAGCATATCGCCTTCGCGGTGCCACCAGTCCATGACGCGCATCGTAATTTTGCGGTCGGTGGCCGCAATTCCCATCCAATCGTCGCCACCGTGGGTTGCATAAATACTGGGCCAACCCGTTGAGCATGAGTAGTGTCCGTCGCCAAAACGGGCTTTGTGATTGCCGCCTTTGCGGTCGGGGAAGCCTTTGAGAAACGGTTTTTGGTGGTATTCTTGAAAACCTTTCAAGCCACGGGTCGAACCCGTACCTGCGGGGCCGTACCACATCATGTTGGGATGCCAAAACAGGTGCATTTCCATCGTTTCGAGGTCTTTTCCGTTGAATTTCATCAGACCTTTTATCATATCTTCGGTCAGTTGCAGCGATTTTCGGCCTTCTTCGGGGTCGCTTGGGTAGGTCAGCACGCCGTCGCCCGTGGCGGGGCCTGGAATCATAATCTCGACCGCGCGGTTTGGAAACAAGTTAATTCCCGCCTGTTTTAGCACGTCGAGCATATCCAAAATGCAGTAGGCAGTCTGAATTTTTCCGTCTTCTATTTCGTAAAAAAGCCCGTATCTAATAAACGCAACTTGGTTAGTGGGCTGAATATCAAGCCATTCTTGCTCAAACGTACCCGTTAAATTTCCCGTGATACTCACCCAATCTTTGCCTTGAAAATGCCCCGCCATCAAAATATACGGCTCGTCGGACAAATCGGGAAAAGCTCGCAGTAATGGCTCCCAAAACTGACCGAAAACAGCATCTACCCCCTTCAATTCATCGAAGGGTTTTGAACCATTCCACGAAACGATCGGCGAAAAATAGGTGTTCAAGACCGTTTTTAAGTCTTTTTTCTGGGCAATCGCGGCGTTGGTATCGGCAATAAACTGGGCAATCAGGGCTTTGTTTTGGTCATGAATCGAAAGCGGTTTAATGGCCGTTTCGGTGGCAGCAGTTGGCGTGGCATGAATCTGACACAGCACGTCGAAGGCATCAAAAACGTCCCATTGGGTTTTGATTTTTCCGTCAATTACCACAAAATGGCTGATGCCCAAAATATCAACGGCCTTGCCCGACGGCGTTCCAAAAAAACCGTTGCCGCTGTGCAAACCCGTCAGCCGCCAACGCACGGCCACCTCGTCGTGTTGCTCGCCCGCGTTGGTCATCACCCGTTCCACTTGCAGGCTTCCCTGCGGAATGGAAGCAAACAAATTTATCAAAAACCCCTGAATTTGGGCCACACCCCGATAATCTTGCTCGCAAATGCCGTGCACCGTCGCTGTTGGGTGGTAGTAGTCCGAGATTTGGTTGAAATACCGCGCGTTCCAAACGTTTTGAAACAAGTTATACACCAACGTTCCGCTGTTTTTTTGGCCGTTTTCTCGCACAATCGGGGTAAATTGTCCCGTTCTGTTTTCGCCAATAAATGGCGCAGAGAAAAGCGGCTTGTTGGCGTACCTTTTTGATTGTTTGGCCAACGCAACGGGGTCGTAGCCAAGCTGTTGAATCAAGTGCAGGTTATCTCTTACTAACCATTCTTCCTCAATTTTATTTGCCGAAACTACGCAATCGGCAATGGTGCGGAAGAAGGCTTTTTTGCCAGTGGGTGGCCCAAAAGCCGAGTTCCCCAAGTTGGTAGCCGTTGAGCCAATTCGGTGCGAAGTGTAAAATTTGTCGCCCTGTTCTGCCGACCAAACCACGGCCTCGCCCACCAATCTACGGTCGGGAAAGCCATGCAGCGTTTCCATCGTTCCCGCCACCACCGAGTTGATGCCGTGAATGGTTGTTGCGCCCGTAAAAAGCGTAATTCCCTCAGCGTAAGTGTCGTAGATAACACCAATACCGCGTTCTTCCCAAATTTCGTGGGTTATTTTTAGAATATAATCAACAATGTCGTGGTACTTTGGGTCAAAACCAACGAGTTCTTGTTTGCTGCCGTTGAGCTGTTTGGCGGTGTGAAAAATCGAGTTCATTTTGATATTATCAAGAGGTAGGAGATATTTAATGGTTATTTATTTCGCAGTTCTTTGACCAATTGCGTGGCGTATTCGCTCAAAATCATGCTGTCCGATTTGAGCGTTATAAATCGAAAACCTTGCGCCATCAGTTGCTTACATTCGGCCACTGACGTTGAAAAAATGCCTGGCACAACACCGTGTTTTTGGCAACTCGCCACGATTGTTTTCAGGGCATCGTCCATCATTGGTTGCGTGGTTTGGTCGGCGGTTATTTTTCCAGTGAGCGATAAAAGCAAGTCTGCCGAACCCACAAAAATCGAATCCAAGCCCTTCACCGAGGCTATTTCGTCAATGTTGGCCAAGGCTTCGGCGGTTTCGACCATCGCCATCGTAATAATTTCGTCGTTGGCGTGCAGGCCGTAGTCTGCTCCGCCATAAACCCGCGCCCGCGTTGGCCCAAAACTTCGGTAGCCCACTGGCGGGTATTTACAGGCGTTCACGAAGGCTTCGCACTGCGTTTTGGTATCAATCATGGGGCAAATCATGCCGTAAGCACCGCCGTCGAGCAGCCGCATTATCTGGCCTGGGTCGTTCCAATTTGAGCGGGCAATCGGCACGGTTTCGGTCGTAGAAATGGCCTGCAACAGTTGAATGGCGGTTTCCATGCTGTGCAAACCGTGCTGCATATCCACCGTTACGCTGTCCCAACCCGCGTGGGCCATCAACTCCGCCGACCAGCTACTCGGAATGTGCAGCCACCCGTTCAGCACCGTCCCACCCGCTTGCCATATTTGCTTTATTTTATTTTTACGCATTTGGGGGGAATGGTTTTGAGTGGTTGAGTTATTGAATAAAATTAGCGTTTTGTCATTCTAATAAAAGAAAAATATAAGTAAGTTGTCAATTATAAATAGCTGGTAATCAAGTGTTACTTATTTATTCACTCAATGACTCAAAACTCAATAACTCAAAACTTACAAAGAAACCCACCACTTTCTAATCGTTTCGCTCACTATATCTGGTTGTTCCAACGTACTTAAATGGCCACATTCTTCGATGATTTCTAACTGGGCATTGGGTATTAATTCGGCCATTTCTTGGTGCAATGCGGGTGGGCAAATGCGGTCTTCGCGGCCCGTTATTATCAGAGTTGGGCAATTTATTTTTGGTAAATCTCCCGTACTGTCTGGCCGATTGAGTTGCGCTTTTACTTGGTTTACAAAACCCACCTCGCCCACGTTCAAAGCCATACGCAACACTTTTTCCCTGATTTCGAGGCGTTTGGCGTGGGTGGGGTGCAGCATACTTTCTTTGGTAAAATCGGTCGTAATTTTCCGAAAATCGCCCGTTTGCACCATTTTTAAATATTTTTTCTGACTCGCCACTGTGGCCTCGCTCGGTGCTTTGTGGTTGGTATTAAGCAAAATCAACTTGGTAATTCGTCGCGGTGCTTGCCGCATCATTTCAAAGGCAATAATACCGCCGTAAGAAAAACCAAGCAAAGAAAAATTTCCAGTAATCTCGGACAAAATCAAAGCGGCCATGTCTTTTAAATCACCACAACGGCTACAATCTACTGCTTGACAATGAACCAAATCTGAAATATTAGCGCGTTGATGATCGAACAAACTCACGTCGCAGAGCGTGCCAGGAATCAGAACGAGCGTTTCTCTCACTTTTTGGGAATCGGCGAAAACTCTTGCAACGTCATGCCTTCCAGCTCTTCAAAAGATTTATTGAGCATTTGGTGCAAGTCCTTGTCCACAGCATCGGCGTTTTCGGGTTTCACCATTTTGCCTTTGTCGTTGGCCATGAAGCCGTAGCCTGCCGCCGCGTTTTCCACAATCGGCGACCAGTACGGGTCTTTGCCTTCGTACACTTTGTGCGATTCTAAAACGGCAAAAAACCAAGCGATTTCGTCGCTCGCGTTTTCAAAACGACGGTACACGCCCGCTGGCAGCGAAATAACGTCCCATTCGTTCAACAAAAAGCTACCGTCGCCTTCGGGAGTGGCGGGGTTGGGGTCGTTCGACCAATAAAACCGCCACGCGCCTTTGAGCGGAACAAACATTTCGATGTAGTCGTGGGTATGCCAGTGCGGGCCGTTGCCAGGCGGCGCCCAAGCCATGCCAATCTGGAAATTATGGGGTGATGCTATCGCCCGTTGGTTTTCGTAGGCGGGGTTTTCGGCTGCCGTATCGCCCACAATGGCGTAGTTCATGCGGTAGTGATTGGGCAGCACACTGTCAATAAACATCAACGGAATGCCGTTTTGTTTGTACTTGTCAAAGTAGGCAACTCCCGCCGCCATTGACTCTTGGGTTTGTTTTGGGTAATCTTTCATGCGAGAAGAGGAGTGATAAAAAAGAAAAACCCGTAAAATTTTGCCTATCAATGACCTTTCAATCAGTTGTTTACAAAATTTTACGGGTTCGACATTAATTATTTTTTACTGCAAATTTATTAGTTTTGGTACCAGTGTTTGGCCGTAATTATGTCGCCGCCAATGCTACTCGAAGCCGCCTTGTAATTATCACCGTTGATGGATTGTTCGAGGGTTGGGTAGAAGGCCCGCGTTGGTATTTTGCCGCCCGTAATGGTGGTAGCCAACGGCCCAGGAACCAAGGCGGGCAAGCCCGTTCTTTTTTGTTCGCCCCAGGCTTCCAAGGTATTAATCATGTAGTACGACATCCATTTTTGGTCCATCAACTTCGCCATTGTGCCGTCGAAAGCCACTCTGGGTTGGGCAAAAAATCCCGTTGGTGGGGTCAATCTCCAATAGTCAAATGTGGCCGTGATGCCTTTTTCGTAGTAATCTTTGGCCGTTCCCGTGCCAATCCAGTTCTTCATGCGGGCTTCGGCCAAGATAAACTGCACCTCGGCGTAGGTGATAAAAGCGTAATCGAGCAGGCCACGGTTTTCGGTAAAACGCTTAGTAAGGGTCGAAGCGTTTAAGTCAGAATTGCCGTTGGTCGATTGCGCGGCTTCGCGGGTTGTACCACTAATCACACCTTCATGGTTGGGGAAACCAGCACTATTGACGGGTTTTAAGACGAAAAAATCGAGGCGCGGGTCGTTGTTGGTTCGCAAAAACTCAACCAATCTTTTCGACGGGCTAACACCTCCCAACGAAGCGGGCAACAGCGTAGAAACCGCCGACGCATCGGGAATTACCCCGCTAAAATCGTAAACGGAAGCTTCGGCGTTGCTCATAATGATTGGGTAGGTAGTAGGGTTGTCAAGCATTTTTTTGATTTCGGCCACTGCGCCCACATCTTTGTTCGACACCCGCAACAAATAGCGCAACCGCAATGAGTTGGCCATTTTTTTCCACTTCATAACATCGCCTTTGAAGAGTACGTCGCCACCCAACGTGAACGAAGCAGTACTTACCAGCAGCGTGTTGGCAGCGTCCAAATCCTTTATCACACCCGCGTAAATAGCCTGCTGGTTGCTGTAAGCGGGCGAAATATTGTCGGCTCCTTTGCCCGCGTCGGCGTAGGGAACGTCAATGAATAGCTCGGTGAGGCTCGCCATGTAGTAGGCTTTCAAAATCATACCTGCTGCTACGTAGGCGGGCAATTTCAGGGTTTCGGCGGTGGCCATCATGTCGTTGGCATTGCGAACGGCCGCGTAGTTTGCCCGCCACAGACCGCTGAAATAAATCTGTCCCGTTGCGAAATCGTAAGCGTCCAACTGATTGTCGTTGCGGCGCACCACGTACTGCATCACTTGGTCGGTGAGCCACGTTTGGAGCAAAAAGTGCGGATTTATTGGTTCAAAAATAACACTCGGTAGCAGCGACCCCACGTTGGTTTGGGTCGGTGCGTTGGTGTTTTTATTGATAGTTCCAAAGTCGCCAGTACAGCCCAACGTGAGGCCAACCAGCAGTATGAGCGAGTATAAGAGGGTATTTTTCATTATTTTAGAGGGAGGGTTTAGAATCCAACGGTTAAGTTAAAACCATAAGTACGGGTGCTTGGCAACTGACCCGCCTCAAAGCCTGGTACGAGTGCACCGCTGTTGAAGGCAAACGACTCAGGATTAAAGTGGCGAAGCGCGTCGGTTGATTTTACGAACAAGTTACGGCCAAAAAACGAGATGTTGGCACTCGCTACTGGCAGTTTACGCAGGTAGTTTTTGAGATTTACGCCCAACGAAACTTCGCGTATTTTCAAGAACGTAGCATCGTAGGTGTTAGCTTCCACGTTTTCAACGGCGTAGTACGAACGGTAATAGTCCTGCCCAGTTGTTGTAATTGTGTTTGGCGTAAACGTACCGTCGGGGTTTTGCAACACACCCACTGGCGTAATCGGTGCCTCACGGCCCACCAAAGTTTCGGTAATTACGCCCGAGCGGTAGAGCAACGCACCCGTTTGGGTGTAGAGCGAGCCGCCCTTGCGGTAGTCTATGAAAACGCGCAGATTTATGTTCTTGTAATTGAAGTTATTGATAAAGCCCAGCGTCCAGTTAGGATTGTAGTTACCCACCTTGATGATGGCCGAACCAACCCGTGGCCGCACGATCGTTGCACCGTTCACGGTTACTCGGTCGTAAATAATGTCGCCTTGTGGCGAACGAGCAAAACCGCGTCCGTAAATGTCACCCATTTGGCCACCTACCCGCGCTTCAACCGTTCCGCCCGACGGGCCTTGGCCGATTACATAAGAGCTTACGCCTGGGGCCAACTCTTCGACCTTGCCACGGTTACGCGCCCACACCATGGTCATGTCCCAAGAAAAATCGTTGGTTGTAACTGGCTTGAACTTCAAAAGTAACTCTACGCCCGAGTTGCGCACTTTGCCCGCGTTAATCAAGCTACTCGCCGCGCCAGATGCTTGGCTTACTGGTACTTGTAAAATCTGGTCGGTCGTTACGTTGCTATAATAGTTTGCTTCAATACCGATTTTGTCGGCCAAAAAGCGGAGTTCTGTCCCAATCTCAAAGGCAGCTGTGCGCTCGGGGCGTAAGCCCGCGTTGGTCAGCAATGGCGTGTTGGTTACTGAACCTGGAAGGGTTCCAAAACCAAAAACGCGCTCGGTGAGAAGTGGGTCGGTGTCATTACCAGTAGCAGCCCAGCTCGTGCGCAGTTGGGCGTATGATATGGCTTTGGGCAACTTAATCATTTCAGACAAGATCGTACTCAAACCAACCGATGGATAAAAGAACGAGTTGTTGTTGAGCGGCAAGGTCGAAGACCAGTCGTTGCGGCCTGTTACGTCCAAGTAAATTTTATTTTGGTAATCGAAGCGGGCAGAACCATATACGCTATTGATGCGCTTGCTGGCATCGGTTTGGCGCAGCACGGGGCGGTCGGCGGCGTTGCCGAGGTTGTAAACGCCTCTGATACCCAGCGCGTTGGTTTGGGCAATGCCGTTAAACGACGTTTGGTTCATCGAGTTAGCACCCGCATCGACCTTCACGCCGATTTCACCCCCAATTTTACCAATGTAGCTCAACAAAAAGTCGGCGTTGGTTTCTTGGAAGCGCACATTTTGTTCGCGGTACATTCCCAACGCAAAGCCATTTTGGCCCGATGGGCGGCGCGAGCGGCGGCGGTCATCGTAGCCGTCCGTACCAATGCGGGCAAAGAACGAAAAGTGTTCGTTAATTTTGTAGTCGGCTTTAATGTTTCCAAAAACGCGGTTGCGGTTAAAGCCGTTCAGGTTTTCGTTCACGATCAAGAATGGGTTGTTTGCCCACGACAAAAAGTAATTTTGCTGAATACCCTCTTTGCCAGGTGCCCAGTAGTCGGTGTAGTCGTTGTAATCAAAATTGCCCATTCCCCAAATCATACTATTGATGATTCCTTGGCCGCCAGCACCTAAAACAGGCAAATTCTTTGAACCGCTTTTAGAGTAATTGGCCGATACATCTATGCTCAATTTTTCGGTAATGCTTGCACCCATTCTCAAACCAATATTGGTTTTGTTGTAATCGGTGTTGGGCACAAAGCCTTTGTTGTCTAAGTAACCAATCGATATACGCGCGTACATTTTCTCGCTTGAACTCGAAATCGCTATGTTATTATTTGTGCTCATTCCTTGGTTGAAAAAACCCGTTCTGTCCATTTTAAACTGGAAAGGCGTAGCGTCGGGTCTTGGCAACAGGTATGTTACCTGAGAAATGGGTTGCCCGTTGGCAGGCGCACCGTAGTTGCCACCCCAATCAGAACGAAAAACGTTATCGAAACCACCACCATATTGCTTCTGCACGTCCCAAAAACGGCTTACCTCTTCAACTGCCACGCCCGTAGTGAACGTAACGCCCACACCGTCTTTTTCGCGGCCCGACTTGGTACGAATCACCAAGGCTCCGTTTGCCGCGCGCGTACCATATAATGCCGCCGCTTTTGGCCCTTTCAAAACCGACACGTCCAAAATGTCATCAGGATTAATATCTGTCAAACCATTGCCGTAATCAATCGGGATCTCGTCTTGGCCCGTGGCATCCAAATTGTTTGAAATAACCACACCATCTAACACGATAAGTGGCTGATTTTTAGCAATGTTCAACGACGACTCGCCCCGCAATGTGATGCGCGACGACGACACGCCCGAGCTGCTGTTGGTACCGATCAAGAGTCCTGGTACTTGACCAGAAAGCTGTTGAGCCAAGTCACCATTTCGCGACATATTCAGGTCTTTTGCCCCCAGCCTTTGCGTAGCATACGACAATTGTGATTTTTTACCTTCGATACCGAGCGCAGTTACTACCACTTCGCCAAGTTGGGTAGCGTCTTGGTCGAGGACAACGTCAATTTTGCTTTTTCCAGCCAGCGATATTACTTTTTTTGAGTAACCAATAAAACTGACAGTAATTGTGGCGGCACCCTCGGGTACTTTAAACGAAAACGTTCCGTCGGCCTGCGTGCTGGTGCCTGTGTTGGTGCCAGTTACCAAAACCGATACGCCCGCTAAGGTTTCCTTGGTTTTGCCGTCGGACACACTACCCGTAACGATCCGCTGCGCAAATGCAGAAGACCCAACGAGCAAGGTGAACAGTACAAGTAATTTTAATTTCATGATTAGTTTAAAATTAAAGGGTTAATAAAATGAATTAATCTGTGAAGTGAGTGTAAAACAGTGCGTACCCAAAAAAGTTTTTTCTTTTTATTAAAACCCAACTTAGGCACTAAATTTATAAACATTGGGTAAAGTTACTAAAAGGTTTTATTAAATGGAAAATATTAACCTAAATTTATTTTTGAGGGCAAAAGCGAAGTGATTTTGGACAAAACGATGCGTTTGTTTGGCAAAATTCCCGTAGAGTAGTACTAATATTTGGTCAGATCGTAGTTTTTGAAAACCGTGTGCGCGGCTGCTTTTGAACTAAAATAACGCCCTAAATCGGATACTTCTACGCGGCAATTGGCCAACGAACCAATGAGACTGGTTTTTTTGAGGCCCATTTTAAGCGCATCAATGTAAAATTCTTTTATCATCACAATCTCGCCGCCAATCACAATCAGATCGGGATTAAGTAAATTGACAACGTTGCCGAGTGCTTGGCCGAGTTTATCGGCTTGGTCTAAAACCAATTTAAGTGCCAGTGCGTCGCCGTCGAGAACGGCTTTCAGTACGTCGTGGTAGCGGTAGGTTTCGGCGTTTTGTAGTTGAAAGTGGTGGGAAGTTTCGCCGCTGGCGAGGGCTTCTTTTAAATCGGTTTGCAAGGCTCCGCCCGACACTTCGGTTTCTAAGCAGTTTTTTTTGCCGCAACTGCACAGCCGCCCCAATTTGCCAAACTGTACGTGTCCAAATTCGCCCGCTTGGCCAGTGCCGCCCACAATCATTTTTCCGTTCAAGATCACGCTCATGCCAAGGCTGCGGCTCACCTTCACAATCAGCACGTTTTCTACGCCCTGCGCTTTGCCCAACACCTGCTCGGCGGTGCCAATGGCGCGGGTGTCGGTATCTACCCAAACGGGTACTTTAAAAATATTCTCTACGTGTTTTCGGAACGGTATTCCCGTAAAATTGAAGTACTGCGTAACGCCCGTATGCACGTTTACCGTACCCGCCAAGCCAACGCCGATGCCCACAATTTGGTCGTTTTTCAGTTGGTTTTTGTCGATGGCTGCCTTGATAAATGCCACCACGTATTGCAGACCTTCGGGCGTATTTTCTAAGACAAACTGGTTGTTGCTGTTTTCGTAAATTACTTCTGAGTCTATCCTTATAATACTGACGTGAATAAATTTGAGCAGTATCTCGACCCCGACGGCGTAAAAACGTTGTTTGTTGAGGGCATACGATTCGGGACGGCGGCCGTTTTCGGTTTCTTTTTTGCCTTCTTCTAACACGTACTTTTTTTCGACCAACTCCTTGACCAATTTTGTGCAAGTAGGCACGCTTATCTTAACGTATTCGGCTATTTCGGGAATCGTAAAGGCAGCCTCTGACTTGGACAAACACCGCACGATGCTCTTAAACTGCCGCTGTTGGCGTTTTTCGGTGTGGCCGTCGGCCTCTTTTTGGGGCGAATTTAGAATGTTCATTCAGGATGGACTGGCAGTTTGAAAACTCAAATATATTCACCGATTGCTGATTTTCAAGCAAATAGAACAAGTACACGGCCACGCTCTTTACTTTTGGGCGTGTACGGTCTCTTTCGTTTGATTTGTACCAACAAAAACGACCCATAATTTTGATCTTAACCGCAGAGTGGTTACTTTTGCGGCCTTAATTTAATAAAACTTACTTACGTTTCAAATACTATGCAAAACAAGCAGTACGAGACGGTGTTCATTATTACTCCCGTTTTATCTGAACAACAGATGAAGGACACCGTTGACAAATTTCGCAATATCCTGAGCAACCTCGGCGCGGAATTTGTACACGAGGACGCATGGGGCTTACGCAAACTGGCGTATCCCATCCAAAACAAAACGAACGCTTATTACCAGCTGTTCGAGTACACAGCTCCGCCTACTGCCAATGCGGCATTAGAGATTGAGTTCCGTCGCGATGAGAAAATTATTCGTTTCTTGACAACGGTGTTAGACAAGCACTCAATTGATTACAATGAGCGCAAGCGCAAGGGTTTAGTTGGTAGAAAGAAAGAAATCATTAAAGAAGGCGAAGCAGCATGACACTCGTAAACGAACCCATGGACAGAAACGTCAATCGCAAGAAGTATTGCCGTTTCAAGAAGTCTGGTATCAAGTACATTGATTACAAAGATGCCAACTTTTTGTTAAAATTAGTAAACGAGCAGGGCCGTATTTTGCCGCGCCGTTTGACTGGAACGAGTTTGAAGTTTCAGCGCAAAGTGTCGCAGGCTATCAAGCGTGCGCGCCACTTGGCGTTGATGCCTTACGTAGCAGATCAGTTGAAATAATTAAACCGAAGCAGCAAAAAGTACTATGGATATTATTCTCAAAACTGATATTGCGGGCCTGGGCTACAAAAACGACCTCGTGATCGTGAAGCCTGGCTACGGACGCAACTACCTCATTCCGCAAGGATTTGCGATGATGGCAACCGAATCGAACAAGAAAGTCTTGGCCGAGAACTTGAAACAAGTGGCCCACAAAGCCGAAAAGATTAAGACCGCCGCATCTGCCTTGGCCGAAAGCATTGGAGAGCTGACGCTCACGATTGCCGCCAAAGCGGGAGAAAGTGGCAAAATATTTGGTCGCGTAACAAACACGCAGATCTCTGATGCCCTAAAAGCAAAAGGATTTGACGTAGATCGGAAGAAAATTACGATCGACGACGCAAAAACCCTCGGCACTTACAACGCCCTGCTCGACCTCCACAAAGAGGTGAAGCACGGCATTAAGTTCACGGTGGTGGCCGATTAAGTACCGTTCGCCGGCTACAAACCGTCGAAAAACAGCGTAAAAAGGCGTTTTGAGCAAACTCAAAACGCCTTTTTTTGTGCCGTCTGTATTGTTGCCCTGCTGAAGCAACGCCCAGTGTTGGTTTTGTGGGACGTAGATGGCATTTTTTGAAAATGAAATGCGTATTTTTGTTTCATGGAATGGGTCAGTAAAAATACCAGCGACTTGGGTCAAATTGCCGACGGACTCATAGAAGCCGCACAAAACAGAACCACTTGGCTGCTGGAGGGCGAGATGGGCGCGGGAAAAACAACCTTGGTAAAAGCAATTTGCCTAAGTCTGGGCGTGGTCAGCGCGGTGCAAAGTCCCACGTTTTCGATTGTGAACGAGTATGTTACCGATCAGAAACAAACCATTTACCACTTCGACTGCTACCGCCTAAAAGACGACAACGAAGCCTTTGACATTGGTTTGGAGGAGTACCTGGATTCTGGGTGTATTTGCCTCATTGAGTGGCCCGATAAGATTGCCTCGCTGCTGGCCGAACCTGTTTTTAAAATTACCATCGCAGTGCAGGCCGATCAAACACGGCGCGTTGTTTGTGTTTGATTTATTCGTTGTACGCCATTAAAGATTAATATCCCACAAACTCAACAGACGACAAAAAATTAACAGTTTGACATTAGAACCATTCAAAAAAATGTAAATTTTCAGCAAGACAAATTTTAATGGGCGTAACAATAAAACAGAATTGGGAGGCATCCCGTACAAAAAATAAGTTCGGACAATACTTTACCCCAAAAGTAGTGGCGGGTTTTATGATTGAATTGGCAGACATTTCTAAAAACTCAACGATTTTAGAACCATCTTGCGGAGAGGGTGTTTTTTTGGAATTACTTCAACAAAAGGGATTTAACAATTTGACTGCCTACGAAATCGACGATGATTTGGCACAAGATTTCTCTAATGTTCGGTATGAAAGTTTTGTTTCTGCCAAAATCAATTCAACATTTGATTTAATTATTGGAAATCCTCCTTATATCCGCTGGAAAAATTTGGAAGAAGATTTAAAACAAGAACTATCGATCAACCCAATTTGGAACAAATACTTTAATTCTCTCTGCGATTATTTGTACATTTTTATTCTTAAATCTATTGAATTGCTGAATGAAAATGGACAACTTATTTTTATTTGCCCCGAATATTGGATGAATACGACACATTCAATTTCGTTACGAAACTATATGGTAGCCAATGGCTATTTTGAAGAAATCTATCATTTTAACGAAACGCCAATATTTGACAAGGTAACGGTTTCGATTGTGATTTTTAAGTTTGTAAAAAGTAAAAAAGCAGCAGAACGCCGCCCGACGGAACGCCGTCCGACGGAACGCCGCCCGCCCCACAAAATAAAAGTGGCTAAATTCTATGCCAATCAAAAACTAACACCCGAAACGCTACAAAAACTCAAATTTCAAGAAGACTTAAAAGATGCGGAATATTTACAGGTTTCGCAGTTTAAAGTAAATGAAAGGTGGCTTCTACAATCTGATGAGGTACGTCAGGAATTAAAAGTTTTAGAAAATAATTGCGTAAAAAAACACCAAAATCCTCTACTTAATCTGTTCAATGAAAATAAGCAAGAGTTTCATACCATTGGGGATATTTGTGACATTGGCAATGGTTTAGTGAGTGGCTTGGACAAGGCGTTTCAAGTAAGTTATTTATTTGACCTCCCTCCTTCGGGTGGATTGAGGGGGGCTGAAAAAAATGCAACTTTAAATGTCGTAAAAGCCAAAGACTTACATCCTTTTTTTGCTTCAAGCATAACGAAATATATTTTTATTGACGAAGGATTGGCTGAGAGCGACTTTATAGAAACCTACCCTAATTTTAACGAGCATTTTCAAAAATATAAGGAAGATTTAGCTAAAAGATACCAATACAATAGAAAAATCAATTATTGGGAATGGGTATTTTTAAGAAATTTCAATCTTTTTAAAAGTAACCAACAACGAATTTTTGTACCTTGTAAAGAGCGAATTTCAAACCGTGGCGACGGTCGCAAAAATCATTTTCGCTTTGCGTTAGTTGATTCAGGTATTTTTCCGACACAAGATGTTACCGCAATTTTCAAAAAAAGTAGTACCAAAGAAAGTATTGAGTACATCTTAGCGTATTTGAACAACCCTGTTATTTTTGACTGGCTAAAGTGTAATGGAATTGTAAAAGGAAATATCGTTGAGTTTTCTGAAAAACCTATCGCAAGTATTCCATTTAAGTTGATAGATTGGAATAATTCGGACGAAGTTTTGTTGCACGACAGGATTACTCAATTGACAAAACACTATTTAGTTACAAAAGAACGGGCTGATTTAGACCTTATCAACCATTCATTCAATCAACTTTTTGAAATCGCATAGTGAACGTAAATTATACAGAATTAATCAAAAAAATAAAAGGAAGCTCAGTTCCGAAACCACTTTCAGGGACACTGTCTGGACACGCTGCTGGTGAGCCTTTTGATAAGCACGTTTACAACGAAATCAAAAAACAGTTACCTAAAAATACGTTCAGACAATACGAATATTTGAATGATTTGTACAGTAAAAATGCTAAAACGATAGGTTTTGAAGCAAGACAAGCTCTTTTTAACTCACCGACGGTACTATTTTTATTGAGCCGTGGCAAAAATGCAACCGACAAATGGAGTGTTGAAAACCCATTTGATGAAAAGCAAAATGACACCGCAGACATATTGGTGGTAAAAGATAATTTTTATGAAATCATAGATATAAAAACGCGTAATCTTTCAAAATCTGCACAAGCACCAAATATTATTTCGGCCTATAAACTGGCACAAGTTTGTGCTAAAATGCTTGATAATGGGGCCGGCGACGATTCGCAATTTGACAACTTTACCATCAACTATTTTGAGATTGATTGGGAGTTGGAAAAAGAAAAACTTATTTGTAAAGATGCCCATTTTGTGAATCTATTCAAGTGTAACCCTGACAATCTTTATATTAATTGGGCAGCCGCTATGCAATTGCAATTTCACGTTTGCGATTTAGACCAGGAGTTTAAAGGCAATATGGAAGATTGGGCAAAAGCCTATCTAAAACACTTCGTGACGCAGGCTAAAAAACGAGCTAATGATATGATAGCTAAATTTGTAAAACCATTTGAAAAGTACATCAACTAAAAAAAACGATAGATAACAAGGATTTGGCGAAAAGGGCGGAGAAGCCCGTGCTGGCTGAATCGGATCGCCGAAGCAATACCAAATTTAGCATTTGTGCGTTTAATTCCCCTACTATCGGCAACACCTGTTCGTTGTACGCCATTAAAATACCCATAAAAGTACTCGTTATGCAACCTACTGGATTTGAAGAATTGGCCAAGCAAGCGTCCATCTATTCCCAAGAAGCACCCGCCTTGGTACGCAAACAAACCAACACCCTGCTCATTGGGCTGCCCAAGGAGGTGTCGATGCAAGAAAACAGGATTGCGCTCACGCCCGAAGCCGTGGCCATACTGGTCAGAAACGGCCACGACGTGCTGCTCGAGACCCAGGCTGGCGTGGGTGCGCAGTTTTCTGACCGCGAGTATAGCGAAGCGGGTGCGCAGGTGGTGTATTCGGCCAAGGAAGTATATACTGCCGATCTGATCGTGAAGATCGAACCCGTCGTCAAGGCAGAATTTGAGTTGCTCAAAGACGGGCAAACCATTATTTCGGCCCTTAATTTGCCCAACTTAGACAAAAGTTATTTTGAACACCTAAACGCCAAAAACATAACTGCCATTGCCTACGAACACATCGAAGACAAGGTAGGAGGTATGCCCATTATCAGGGCCATGAGCGAGATTGCTGGCAGCACTGTTATGTTTATTGCGGCCGAATATCTGAGTAGTGTCAATAATGGGCGCGGCATTATTTTGGGCGGGGTCACGGGCGTGCCGCCCACCAAAGTGGTGGTGCTGGGTGCTGGCACCGTGGCCGAGTACGCCGCCCGAACTGCCATTGGTTTGGGGGTAGATATTAAGGTGTTCGACCGCCACATTTACAAACTCCAACGGTTGAAGTACGCCATTGGGCACCACATTTATACGTCTATTATCGACACCGACACGCTGGCCGAGGCTATTCAGCGGGCCGATGTGGTAATTGGCGCGCTCCGGGGCGAAGACGGCGTGAGTCCGTGCGTGATTACCGAAGAAATGGTGTCGAAGATGAAGCCCAACTCGGTTATTATTGACGTGTGCATCGACCAGGGTGGATGCTCGGAGACTTCGCGCATGAGCAGCCACCGAGAGCCGACTTACAAAGTAAACGGCGTAATACACTATTGCGTGCCAAATATTGCTTCGCGCGTGGCACATTCGGCCAGTAATGCGCTGAGTAATATATTTTTGCCGTTTTTGTTGCAAACGGGTACCATCGGGGGGATCGAAGAAATGCTTTATACCAATGCGTGGTTTATGCGGGGTATTTATTGCCACAAAGGCACGCTGACCAACCAGTTTATTGCCCATAAATTTGGGATGAGGTTTAAAGATTTAGGGCTTCTACTGGCCGCAAGGATGTAATTTGATGTCAAAAAAAAGAAAATTCTACGTCGTTTGGCAGGGCCGACAGACGGGTATCTACACCGAATGGCGCGACTGTGAGGCCCAAATAAAGGGCGTGGCCGATGCCAAGTTTAAATCGTTCGAGACCATTGCCGAGGCCGAACTGGCACTGAGGGCGAGTTACCAAGATTTTATTCAAAGAAAAACCGCCAAACCTGTGCTCACGGCGGCCATGGTTCCCGCTTTTATTGGGCTTCCGATCAAAGACGCGCTGGCCGTAGATGCCGCCTGGAACACCGCCACGGGCATAGTAGAGTACCAGGGAGTATACCTAAAAACCAACGAAAAGGTGTTTTTGATGGGGCCTTTTGAACAGGGTACGAACAACATCGGCGAGTTTTTGGCCGTTGTACACGCTTTGGCCTACTTAAAAAACGCCAACAGCACCATCCCAGTGTATTCGGACTCCAAAACGGCTATTGCGTGGGTTCGCAACAAGCACGCCAAAACCACGCTGGCGCTCACGCCACAAAACCAGCCGCTGTTCGAGCTGCTCCAGCGTGCCGAACGCTGGTTGGTAGCCAACGCGTATCCAAACAAAATTCTGAAGTGGGAAACCGAATATTGGGGCGAAAACCCCGCTGATTTTGGGCGAAAGTAAGCGACGCTATAAGCTCCGAACCGTTTCGATCTCGTTGATTGTTTTAGGGATTGGTGTGCCCAAGACCCGCCCGCCGTCGTTGTTCACCAAACAGTTATCCTCAATTCTGACACCGCCGAAGTCGCGGTAATCCGCCAGTTTTTGGTAGTTTACAAAGTCCGTAAACTGCCCTTCGGCGCGGAGTTTGTCGATGAGCTCGGGAATAAAATAAATGCCAGGCTCGACCGTCAGGGTGTTGCCAGCCTGCAATTCTTTGGCCAAACGCAGCGAGCGAAGACCGAGTTGGGTGCTGCGTTCCAGGCCGTCGCGGTAGCCAACGTAGTTTTCGCCGAGGTCTTCCATGTCGTGCACGTCGAGGCCGATGCTGTGGCCAAGGCCGTGGGGCATAAAGAGGCCACCCACGCCGAGCTGGGTCATTTCATCGACATCGCCCGACACAATGCCCAACTGTTTGAGGCCGTCGAGCATAATTCGGTTGGCGGCCACGTGCACGTCGCGGTACAAAACGCCTGGTGCGAGCGCGGCAATGCTCTGCATTTCCATCTCCAAAACAATGTCGTAAATTTCGCGCTGCTTGCTCGTAAATTTCTTGTCCACCGGAAACGTCCTGGTAATGTCGCCAGCGTAGTGCATGGCACTTTCGGCACCAAAATCACCGAGGGTCAAGCAGCCGCTTTCCATCACGTTGCCGTGGAAGTGGTTGTGCAGCGTTTGGCCGTTGGTGCTAAAAATAATGGGGTAGGCCAGGTCTCCGCCTCGGCTCAGAGCCGCACCCTGAATATGCCCCACTACTTCGTACTCGTACATTCCTTCGCGGGTGTTTTGCATGGCCGCCAGGTGCATTTCTCCGGTGATGTTCACGGCTTGCTCCAACTGCAAAATCTCCTCGTCAGATTTTACTGACCGTTGGCCAACGACGGCCCTAATGAGCACTTCCGATGCCTTTTCTTTGATTTGGCCGAGGCTCACACCAGTCCATTCGTGAAGTTTACAGACATTTGCTTGCCGATACGGGGGTAAATAATGCACGGTGCGGCCCGAGTCTCGGGCGGTTTTTAGCAGTTGGCTTACCGAGTTGGGGGAGTTTACTTGCGCCACCCCCACTCGGGCGGCCAGTTCGGCGAGTGCTGGCTGTGGCCCCGACCATACGATGTCGTCGAGGGTAGGCTCGCTGCCAAAAATAATCTCGGTGTCCGTTTCAGTGTCTATAATGGCAATGAGCCCGGGTTTGTCTAAGCCAAAAAAATACAAAAAAGTACTGTCTTGCCTAAACCGGAGCGTGTTGTCGCGGTAGTTCATACCCACTTCGTCGTTTCCGAGGAGTAGTATTAGGCCTTGGCCAACTTCTTTTTTTAGCCTTTGCCGGCGGTCTGTATAGGTTTGGGCAGAAAACATAAACTGGTTTTGGGTAAGTGGTCAGATACTAAACTCTTTTCTCATTGGGCGGCTCAGTTTGGCGTTTGCGGCCGCGTCTCCCTCAAAGAGTTCGGTGGCAGGGTTCCATTTTAGCGGACGTTTTAGGTCGTAGGCAATGTTTCCAATGTTGCAAACTGATGCCGTGCGGTGGCCAATTTCTACGTCGCAGATTGGTTTCTGGCGGCTGCGAATGGCCTTAATAAAGTCGCCGTAGTGGTTGTCGCTCTGGTAGGCGCGTTTTTCGGTGTCTTTTATTACAACATCTTTCAGCGTCTCGGGCGACGTTTTCAGCTCGCCGCGCGCCACCCAAACTTCGCCTTTTGTGCCAATAAAGTGGCAGTATTGTTTTTTGTAAACTCCCGCCGAGTTCTCGTCGTTGTGCAACATTTCTACGCCGTTTGCGTAGCGGTACAGCAGTCCCGTTTGGGCGTTATTAGCGGGCGGCACCACTTCCACTGGGCCGCTGTCGTCCATACCCATGCCCCACTGGGCAATGTCAAACATGTGCGCACCCCAGTCGGTCATGCCACCTCCGCCAAAATCTTTGTAATTGCGCCAGGCGGGCCAAAACTTTTTCATTTCCTCGAAATCGGGAGCCAACTTGCCATTGTAAGGCCGCCAAACCGCGTTTGGTCCCAGCCAACTCTGCCAGTTCAGGTCTTGGCGCATGGGTTCTTCGGGCAAGTCGAAGTCTATTGGCGGACCACCCACGTTTACTTTTATGGTTTTGAGGTCGCCGATGTAGCCGTTCGTAACCAGTTCGACGGCTTGTCTAAATTCTTTCGACGACCGCTGCATACTACCCGTTTGGAGTACGCGGTTGTTTTTGCGAACGGCCGTGACGAGTTTGCGGCCCTCAACAACGGTGAGCGTCAGGGGCTTTTCGAGGTAAATATCTTTGCCAGCGTTGGCGGCCATCACGCCCATGGCTGCGTGCCAGTGGTCGGGCGAGGCGATCACGACGGCATCGATGCTCTTGTCGAGGAGCATCCACTTAAAATCGGTGTGGGGCAGGCAGGTTTTATATTTGGCAGTCCCTTTTTTGTTTTGGTAAAACGCGTTGGTGGCCTCCACAAAGCGTGCCACTTTGGTGCGATCTACGTCGGCGGCGGCCACAATTTGCACCTCGCCCGATTTCAAAAACTGATCTCTCAGGCCAGCACTTTGTTTGCCAGTGCCGATAAATCCAAAATTGAGCATATCGCTCGGGGCCACAAAACCCTTGCCGAGCACGTGGCGGGGCACAATATAAAACGCCGCAACCGACAAAGCCGCCGTTTTGAGGAACGCCCGTCGGGCAACACCCTGGGATAAATTTTCTGGATTATCTTGCATGAGGTTCAAAGGTTTCGTTTCTTTTGTGCAAAATACGATTTTACATCTAAGTTTCTCTAAAATCATGTCAAAAAAACAACTTCAAGTGGCTATTGCGGGCTTTGGCTTGTCGGGACGGTATTTTCACGCGCCGTTTTTGGGAGCGAGTCCCGATCGGTTTGCCATAAAAAAGGTCGTGAGCAGCCGCCCAGACCACGTTCGAGCCTACGACGAAGCCATCGAAGTTGTACCGCATTTTGAGGAAGTTTGTCGGCCAGACATCGATATTGTTTTTGTTTGTACGCCCAACGAGTTTCATTTTACGCACGCTAAAATGGCCTTGGAAGCGGGCAAAAATGTGGTGATTGAAAAGCCTTTTGCCCTCAACACCCAACAGGCCGAAACGCTCATCAACATAGCCCAGGCCAATGATTTGGTACTGACGGCTTATCAAAATCGGCGTTGGGATGCCGACTTTTTGACCATCCAGCGGCTCATTACCGAAGATCGGCTGGGCGAAATTATAGACTACGAAGCCCGCTTTGACCGCTACCGCCCCGATGTGCCGCACGGAACTTGGAAAGAGACCCCCAAAGACGGCGCGGGCAATCTCTACAACCTTGGCCCGCACCTGGCCGACCAAGCCCTGGCGCTTTTTGGCACGCCCAAAAGCGTGTCGGCCACCATCAAAACGGTGCGGATGGGCGCACTGACGGACGATTATTTTGACATTCGGATGGAGTATCGCAACAAGCGCGTTAGTCTCAAGTCGAGCCTGCTGGTGTACGAAAACAGCCTACGCTACGCCATTCATGGCACGAAGGGTTCGTTTTTTAAGACTGGTTTAGACGTGCAAGAAGCCGACCTACGTGCCAATAAATTGCCCAACGGCGAGGGTTGGGGCGTGGAGGCGGCGGCGCAATTTGGGATGTTGTATTCGGACGCGTTTACGGGTGCGTACCCGAGCGAAGCGGGAAATTATACCCCGTTTTATGACAACCTCTACGACGCAGTGGTGCACAAAACTCCCCTTCACATCAAACCCAGCAACGCCTGGAACACCACCCGCGTGATAGATTTGGCCATCGAGAGCAACCGACTCGGGCAGGCACTGCGGTTTTAGGGCAAATACGTAGCCCAGGCTACCTATTTTGAAAGGCACCTTTTTTTTATGAATAAGCCCCACTTTTTAAAAAAGTGGGGCTTGCCAAGGCATCGAATTAAAGTTCTCGCCTACTTCTTCAGTCCCTTCACGCGCCTCTTCAAAACATCAATCTCTTTTTGTTGTTGAATGCTGTAAAGGGTCAATTCCTCTACTTTTTCCAAAAGTTTCGACACCATTTCGTCCATCGCTACACCGTTTTTGACAACCTCGGTGGCAGACGGAACGTTGGGCAGGTGCTTATTTTTGGCTATAAATTTCTCTACCTCTTTGAGATTAAGCAACGAATAATCTTTTTCAAAAACTTTATCCGACCATTGGCTGGCGTTCTGGTACTTCATCTTGAACGAATTCAGGACAAACTGTCCTTCTTCGTCGAGTTCCAAGAAATTGTGGTCGTTTATTTTGTAAACGGGGCTATTGTAGCCCACGCGGGTATTAAAAACGCCTTTTACATCGAGCCGATAACGCGGATTTGACATACCTATGCCCACCTTTACGAGCGCAGTATCGCCAAGAATCAGACCGTCGTCCACCGAAACTTTGGCATTGTAGCCAATGGCAGAAGCTCGCTGCAACGAATTTTGGTTTGTGCCCACGCCACCTGCGTAGCGACCGAAGTATGAGGCGGTTTGAGCAAGGCCACCTTGCCCCCAGAGGGAGAATGCTATTACGAGTGTTATTGGTATTTTTTTCATGTTCTTGTTTTTTACGGAATTAGACACGTAAGTTCTTTGAAAGAATCCCTCCTTGGAGGTAGTTTTAGTTAACTTTCCAGCTAAATTTCACACTCGACTTCCCTTTCTGTAATTCATTTACTTCAAACCCATCTTTGGTTTTATTTGAAATAAAAATGCCGTTGCAGTCGCCTTCCGCCTGAACTTGGATGACCAAAGTTTCAAAATCTTCTCTGGCATTCTCAAATTTGACAAAAGTTGAGCCGTTGGTCAATACTGCGGATCCTTTTTCTGTCGAAGTGTCTTCGGCGGCTACCCGCGCCGATGGGCTCGACCCCAAAATCCGCCAACCGCTTCCGTCATAATAATAAAAGCCTGGGGTGCTGTCGGTCTGATAAATCAAAAGCCCCGTTGCGGGCGACTGTGGGCGGTTTGCCTTGGCAATTCTTGGAATTAAAATACCCAAGTTATCACTTTTAACGTCTAAAATAGCCGAAGGATTTGCCGTTGAATTATCAATATTGACGGTTACGCCTTTGCTATCGTTGTTAAGTTTTACGTCCGAAACTTCAGACAGCGAGTTGGTTAGAACGATTTTTTTGTAGTTAAAACCCTTCAAATTAGCCACATTGCCAGCTTGCGATAAAATATTGGCTTGAAAATAATGTCCTTCCTTCGTGATGAAACCTACTTGATTAGTCAAAAGCTCAACCGTCCAAGCACTTGATTCTGTGGGGCGAGTTTCTTTTTTAAATGTCATTGACATGCGCAGACAGTCGAAAGACCCATCGGGCGTAGTAATTGTTCCATAAGCATCCACCGTTCTGGTGGTCGTATATTTTTCGAGCGTTTGATCTGTTTCGTAATCTTCCTCAAGCCATTCAGACGCAAAACTATCGCCTACATTGAGCGGGACATCGCTGTATTCAAAGTCTGGCTCATCAAAAACATCGTCGCTTTCAGACACTTGGTCGTAGCTCGTCCCTAAATGTGTTAATTCTCCTAACGAAAGATTGTATTGATTGTAGACCTTAATTATCACATTGTTATCGTCAAACTCGTAGGTACGAGCCACCATGTTTGTTCCGGGCAACAGAAGGGGCGTCGGTACTTCCTGCGTTTTAATAAATTCTGTTCTTGCAGCCCCGTCAAAATAAGTCATCAGGTTGGCGGGCAACGTCCAACTTTGGGGCGATGACGCATTGGCAACACCAATGTTCATTGAGAAAGTTGACGAACCATTCACAAACGAAAGCCAGCTATTACCTGGCTGGGTAATGAGCTCAAAATCAGACTTTTCGATCGTAATAGCGGCACTTGTTCGGGCGGCAGAAACAGTATTTGGCGTAGTTGGTTGTTTGAGATTTAGGGCATCCATGCTCAGAAACACTTTGTTATTACGCGCCGTCAGACCTGCTTCGGGAGCAGCAATCCTGCACCCAGTGCAACCACGGCAATCGCATTCGTAGCATTTACACCCCCCCGCGAAGGAATCAATCGTGTTTACCAGTACTAATGCGGTGATTAGTACCTTCATGATGATTTTATACATTTTGGTCTCTGTTCAAGAAAGTTAGTGATGCACAAAATTAGCCCATGCCAATTACCCCGTAAATACCTCTTAGGAGGTAATTTTTGTTTCTGTAAAAAGAAGTTTCTCAAAACGGGTGAGAAGGTCACGCGCGGTGAGCTACCAAGGTGAGCTGGGCGTTGCTAAGAAAATAGGCGTTTGTTTGCCAAAAAGACGGCTTTTGCTTACAATTGTACTGCAATCAACCAAGCATACTTAAATGAGCCTCGCTTCAATCAACGGACAACAGCGCGTTGTCATCGAAAAAATAACGCCTCAGCTCGACGGCGGGCGTTTCCCCATAAAAACCATTACCAACGAAATAGTCAATGTGGAGGCCGATGTTTTTGCCGATGGCCACGATTACATTGCGGTACGGTTGTTTCATAAACACCAAAACGATAAAAAATGGCACGAAAGCCCCATGCGGCTCATCGGCAACGACCGCTACGTGGGTAGTTTTCAGACCATTCACCAGGGCTCGTACCAGTATGCCGTTGAGGGCTGGGTAGACCATCTGGCATCGTGGCAACACGAAATAGAACTTAAACTAAAAGACCGCCAGTACGTGAACGTGGAGCTGCTCGTGGGGGCAGCGCAACTGGACGGGCTGGCAAAACGCGCCAGCAAAGAAGACAAAAAAGGTATTTTGGAAGTGGCAAAAATTTTCAGGGCGCCCGACCGCTACGACGAAGCCACCATGCTGGCCACCAGCAAACAATTGGCCGACTGGGGTGCGCAATATCCCGAGCGCCAAGGGGCCGTTCGCTCCGCTGAGTTGGGGGTGGTGGTAGATCGGGCGCGGGCGCAGTTTAGCACCTGGTATTCGATGTTTCCGCGTTCGGCAGCAAAGCAGGAGGGCCAGCACGGTACTTTTAGGGATGTCATAGACCTGCTACCCCGCATCGAACGCATGGGTTTCGACGTGCTGTATTTGCCGCCAATCCACCCAATTGGCACCAAGTTTCGGAAAGGCAAAAACAACAACGTGAACTGCCAGCCCGACGAGCCAGGCGTGCCCTATGGTATCGGTTCCGAACTGGGTGGGCACGATGCCATTCACCCAGATTTGGGTACGCTGGCTGACTTTAAGGCACTCGTGGCGGCTTGCCACCAGCACGGTATGGAGATTGCGATGGACTTGGCCATTCAATGTTCGCCCGACCACCCGTGGGCCCGCGACCACAAAGATTGGTTTAAAATTCGCCCCGATGGGAGTATTCAGTATGCCGAAAATCCACCCAAAAAATACCAAGATATTTACCCAGTAAACTTCGAAACACCCGACTGGCAGGCATTGTGGCTGGAGCTGAAGCGGGTCATATTTGCGTGGGCCGAGTGGGGCGTGCGGATAATCAGGGTCGATAACCCCCATACCAAGTCGTTCGGTTTTTGGGAGTGGCTCATCTCCGAAACCAAGGCGGTATATCCCGACATGATTTTTCTGGCCGAAGCCTTCACGCGGCCCAAAGTCATGCAGCAATTGGCCAAATTGGGCTACGCGCAGTCTTATACCTACTACACCTGGCGCAACACGAAGGCCGAGCTGACCGAATACCTAACCGAGCTCACCAAGACGGATATGCGGCACTATTACCGCCCTAATTTTTGGCCCAACACCCACGACATAAACCCGCCCGTTTTGCAAAGTGGCCACGAGCCGGCCTTCATCACTCGGTTTTTTATGGCCGCCACGCTGTCGTCGAACTACGGTATTTTTGGACCAACCTACGAATACATGGTTCACGATGTGTTTCCGGGCAAGGAAGAATACCTGAACTCCGAAAAATATGAGATCAAACATTGGGACTGGGAACACACCAACAAACTGACGTACATTATTACCCAAATTAATAAAATCAGAAAAGAAAATGAGGCGTTGCAACTGACCAACAACCTCAATTTTTGTGGCATCGACAACGACCAACTCATTGCCTACCTAAAAACCCACGCCAACGGCAACCGTATTTTGTGCGTCGTCAATCTGGACGGCAACAATCGGCAGGCGGGTGTGGTAAACGTGCCCGTGCACCTTATTGGCAAAAACCCCGATCAAGAATACCGCGTTCACGACCTCCTGACGGGTGCGCAATACGTGTGGCGCGGCGGCCAAGGATACGTGGAACTCGACCCCAACATTGTACCCTTTCATTTGTTCAGAATCGAAGACATCTGGTAAAGCTCAACAAAGCACTATTTTCAATGAACTCCAAGCACTGGTTGGTTTGTATGGTGTTGGTTAGCAATGTATTGGCGGCGCAAAGTTCGTTTCGAGACAGCGTGGCCGCACCCGCTCGTGAGCCCGACTCTAAGGTAGGTTTTATGTTTAATACTGATTTTAGGAACTCGTTTATCTACCAAAAACCAGTCAATGTTTGGGGCATAAACGCAGGGCTGACCTTTGGCACAAAACAGCACCAACTGCTCGTTGGCTACTATTGGCTTACCTACAACTCTACGCTCAAATTTATTGACCTCAGCAAAAATGCGGCTCAGTTGCTCAACTTAGATTTTTATACCAAAACAGACCTTTATTTTTTTAATTTAATTTATCTGCACCGCATTGTGAGCAACGACAAATGGTTGGTGAGCGTGCCATTGGAGATGGGCATTGGCCGGGCGGCCGACTACGACCTGGGTATTTTGACCAATAACAGTTTGAACCGAACCAAGAACAGGGTTTTTTATCCCGCCCAACTGGGGTTGATTGCCCGCTACAAGCTCATGCGCTGGATGGGGCTAACCCTGCAAACGGGCTATCGGTATTCTGTTTACTCGCCACTCAAACAAAATTTCAACGGAATGTACTACTCCGTTGGCATTGCGCTGCTGCCCGATATGCCCAAAGATATTCTGGGGAGCATTAGGCGCAGAAACAAAAAGAAAACACAGCATTAAAATTACCGCACGCGTGTCTTTAAGTGGCAGGCACTAAACCTTTCAAACATTTATGAACCGTCGAGAATTTCTTTTAAAATCGTCTGCCCTCACCGCAACCACGCTGCTGGCTCCCGCGTTGCCGTCTTGGGCGGGTACGCTCAAATCTTTTGGGGCTCAGTTATACAGTTTTAGGGACGAGCTGCCCAAAGACCCCGTGGGTATCTTGAAGCAAATTGCCGCCATGGGCTACTCGCAGTGGGAGGGCTACGCGGGGCCAAAGGGCATTTATTGGGGCATGAAGCCCAAAGAATTTAGGGCTTTTGCCAAAGACCTGGGTGCTACCATGGTGAGTTCGCACTGCGACACGCGCAATAATTTTCAGCAAACCATTGACGAGGCGGCCGAGGTAGGACTAAAATACTTGCTGACACCCTACATTGGCCCGCAAAAATCGCTCGACGAGTGGAAGCTCCGCGCCGACAGTTTCAATAAAATGGGCGAGATGTGCGCCAAATCGGGGCTCAAATTCGGGTATCATAACCACGATTACTCGTTCAAAACCCAGGACGGGCAAATTCCACAAGAGGTACTACTGGCCCATACTGATCCAAAATTGGTGGTTTTTGAGTTGGACCTGTGTTGGATCGAAGCCGCAGGATTGAGCGCGGTCGATCACCTCAAAAAATACCGTGGCCGCTACGAACTTTGCCATATCAAAGACTTCAAACGGCAGCCCAAATTTGTGCAGGTGGACGTAGGAACGGGAGACTTGGACTACAAAAAAATACTACGCGGTGCCATGGACAACGGCGTGAAATACTTTTTAGTTGAGCAGGAACAGTACCCAATATCGGCAATGGGCAGCTTAAAATCTGATGCCGATTATATGAAAAAGGTGGAGTTTTAAGGCTAAAACCACCTGTTTTCTGGTAAAATTCTATGATGCCAAAAATGGAAGCACACCACCACGGGCATCACGAAGGGAAGAAGAAAAGGATAGTTTGATTTTAAGTAACTTTGCCCAATGGAAGGACTATATACGGACGAGCAAATATTTATTCCGATAATTTCGGATTATGGTTTTAAGGCTACTTTTGGCAATGAGGAAAATACGCTTTTTTTGCGTAAAGCTTTGCAAGCACTTATCAAGTCTCACATTCCTATCAAAGAAGTAAAATTCGATAAAAATACCTTTGAGGGTATAACCCAAGACAGCAGAAGCAGTATTTTTGATTTAGCTTGCACAGACGAAAATGGCAATCATTTTATCGTAGAAATGCAGTACGGAGATGCCCCAAACTTCGCGCAACGCATGAAATTTTATAGTTTTCACAAATTTAACGCCATGGTCAAAAAAGGTAAGTTTGACTATTCTATTCTTGAAAAGATATACTGCGTAGGCATTTTAGCTAACAACATCAATCCTTACAAACATTTTCATAACGTTTCGAACATCCGAAACGAGCAGGGCGAACTAATTGACAACCAAATGACGTTTGTTACAGTGGAACTTGACAAATTTGTGTTGCAAGAGATTGAGTGTCAGACAGATTTACAAAAACTGATTTATACGATGAAAACGATACATACAGTCACCCAGCCGACACAATTTCCTCAATTTTGGAACGAAGAATGGTTGAAAGTAGCCATTGACGAGTTAGATAGTCGTAAAATGACACCTGACCAAAAAGCATCTTTGGAGATTTTGATTGCTCGTAATGCTGAATCTGTCAATAAAGAAAAAAGACAACTTCAAAAAATGGTAGCTAATTTTTTGGGGCTCAATTTATTGACAGTTGAACAGATTGCGACATCAGTTGGTGTTTCCGAAGACTTTGTTTTATCGGTGCAACGACAACCACCTGCAATTTGATATTTAGGAGGTCTTTCTCCACCCACACAAAAGCCTAACCGTTGAGTGCTATTTTTTGATAAATCTCTGTAATTAAGGAATACTCAGTCAGAATTTTAATTGGTATAGGAAATTCTGACGAAGGGTTTATGCTATTGAACGATACAAAATCGAATCATCAAGATTAGAGTGTATAGATATTTCAAATGAGTTTTAGACAAAATATTTACGTTTTAGGTTCTTTACATTGTATTCAAATTCTAAAATTAAAATAGATAGAATTCATATCGACAGATTAGGCAAAAAAGCTCTTTCAGAATTGGAAAAAGAATTAGACGAGGTGGTTCAAAAAACATTGTTCAACCTTCTTCAGAAGGTAAGTTGGCTGCGAGTAAAATAAAAGTTAAATTTTAAGTAAACACAAAAACTTGTTGATTGATAATATTATCGCGGTTAAATTAATTCATAGTGTAAATAATTCGTTGTAAAGTGCTAAATTAGCTAAAAAAAGCGATGGCAACGATAAAGTTAATTATTTATAACGATTTAGGGGAAGAAATAGGCGTTAGAGAAAAGATTTTGGAAAGTGGGGTTGGAACGTTAGATGAAATAGAGTCTTCCGTTGAATTATTTCGTCAATCCATGCTTCCAGAAATTACAAAAGTTTTATTGGAAGATAAACAATCGACATTTAAAAAAAAGTGAGTTACGTAGCAATGGCACATACCCAGTAAAAGTCAAAACTATTAATGGTAGTTTTGACTTTAATCTGAATCGTTTTAGAGGCTTAGAAAGTTCAACGAATTACTTTGAGTTGGAGGGTATTTTTCCGAGTGGACAAAGTTATGAAACCAAAAAATTGAGGGACTTTGTCAGTTATTTTGCTACAAAAATGAGCTATGAAACGGTTTCTGAGTTAGCCAAAGAACGATGCGGTGGCGTGTGTATGAGTGACCAGCATATTCAAGAAGTGGTGATAGAAATGTCGGATAGGATAGGTCAAAATCAAGCGGAGACAATTAAAAACTGTTTCTCACTCCAATATGAGTGCCACATTAGGATAAAAAAAGCGTGAGCATAGAAAAGAGTTAAATTTGTATTGCAAACTAATTTTCTTCTTATTCTTATTCTAATGCTCACACTTATAGAATTAAAAGCCTGTTTAG
>JAAFKE010000018.1 GCA_013298215.1 Cytophagales bacterium
AAAACTTGGAACAAAACCGCCTTTCAGTGGAAATCAATATTATCAGAACTAATGATTACTTTTGGAGATAGAATTCAAATCCAAAAACTGGAAATTTAACCTGACACAGTTTAATGAAGACTCTCTTATTGCTATTGAATAACGACTACAAAGTTTGTACATTTGCAGTCTTTTTGGGTTAAATTCCCTTTATAACCGAGTACCAAGCCCAATACCGCGTCTAATAAAAGAATGAAACAACAAATTGATCTTGCTCATTTGCCCCAACACGTGGCTGTTATCATGGACGGAAACGGGCGTTGGGCCAAACAACAGGGCCTGGCCGATCGTATTTTTGGCCACCGCAGTGCCATCAAGGCCGTGCGGGAGGTCACCGAGGGCTGTGCCGAGCTGGGTGTTAAGTACCTGACGCTCTACGCGTTTTCGACCGAAAATTGGGGGCGACCACAGTTTGAAGTGGACGCACTCATGCAACTGCTCGTGAAAACGATTCGGGAGGAGGTAAAGACCCTTACCGACAACAACGTGAGCCTGAGTGCCATCGGCGACCTGACTGGGTTGCCCAAAAGCTGCCAACGCGAACTGTCCGAAGCCATTGAGATGACCCAGCAAAACACGGGTCTGAACTTGATTTTGGCACTAAGCTATAGCGGCAAATGGGACATAGTGCAGGCCGCGCGCCAAATTGCCCAGCAAGTTAAGGATGGACTGCTGGACGTGGATCAGATTAGCGAGGCTGTTTTTGGCCAGCACCTGGCCACCCAAAACCGCCCCGAGGTAGATCTGATGCTTCGAACTGGCGGCGACCACCGCATAAGCAATTTTATGCTCTGGCAACTTGCCTACGCCGAGCTCCACGTTTTCGACGATTTGTTTTGGCCTGATTTTCGGCGGGAGCACCTGCACGAAGCCATCGTGGGTTTCCAAGGGCGCGAACGGCGATACGGCATGACGAGCGAGCAAGTGAGTAATTTGAAAAAATAAAAGTAATATTTAAGTTGAATCTCAGAATTTTACGTGGATTTGCCAGCAACCAAGTTTTGGGGCGACCAACGAAATAAAATTTGAAAAATTCGCGTTATTGAAATTGATAATCTAACGAATACAACACACCATTTTGCAATGAGGTATCAGCTATACATATTGAATATATTGTTTTTCGGGATGCTACTGTGGGGGGCTGACAGCGCCCGCGGACAAGGGCTCATGGGCAACCGCTCGCGCTATGGCCTACCAGCGGCCGTCGCCGCACCGCCGCCCGTACCCACCAACGAGTTGGATCCTGCAAATCCCAAAGAATACGAAATTGCTGAAATTCGGGTGGTGGGCAACCAGTTCTTAGACCCCAACGCGATGGTTTCGATGACTAATTTGAAGGTTGGCGACAAAATCAGGATTCCGGGTGAGGCCATCAATGGGGCGATAAGAAAACTGATGGATCAGAAAATTTTAGAGTCGGTAGAAATTGATTATACCAAAATTGAGGGCGAAAAAATCTGGCTCAACGTAGTGGTCAAGGAGCAGCCACGGCTCTTCAAAGTTACTTTTAGCGGCATCCGAAAAGGCGAGCAAGACGCACTAAACGACAAAGTTAAGATTGCCAAGGGGCGTATTATATCAAATACGATCATTAAAAACACCCAGTTGCTCGTCAAACGACACTTTATCGACAAAGGTTTTTATAACGTCAAAGTGCAGATTCAGCAGATACCAGACACTACCCGAGGAAACGCCACGCTCAAAATTGTGGTCGATAAAGGCGACCGTGTGAAGATAAAGAATATGTTGTTTGAGGGGCGAGAGGCACTGTCGGAAAGCAAGGTGAGACTAAAACTAAAAGCTACCAAGCAAATGCGCTTTGGCCGCTTGTTTACGCCGTCGAAGTTTATTCCCAAAAAATTTGATGAGGACAAGGAAAAACTCATCGAGTTTTACAACAAAAACGGCTACCGCGATGCCGTCATTAGGTCGGACTCGATTATCAACAACGGAAAAACGTTGGACATTGTTTTCAGGATAGACGAAGGCCGTAAGTACTACTACCGCAACATTACCTACCAAGGAAACTATCTCTACAAAACCGAGCTGCTCGAACGTGTGGTGGGGATCAAAAAGGGGGATGTATACAACCCCGAAGAATTAGACAAAAAATTGAATGGCACGCCTGGCCAAGACCTGAGTTCGGTCTATATGGACGACGGCTATTTGTACTACAACTGCCGTCCGATCGAAAAATCGGTGGAGGGCGATTCGATCGACATCGAACTTCGGATATTTGAGGGAAAACAAGCCACCATCAACAAGATTATTCTGAACGGCAACACCAAAACCTCCGACCACGTGGTGTTGAGGGAGTTGCAAACGCTGCCAGGGCAAAAATTTAGCAAAACTGACCTTATCAATACCAACCGACAGTTGGGCCAGTTGGGGTATTTTAACCCCGAAAAAATCGGCATGAACCCCGTGCCGCAGCCCGACGGCACGGTAGATATTGAATACACGGTCGAAGAGCGGCCTTCGGATCAGATCGAACTGTCGGGAGGTTGGGGTGGTTTTATCGGTTTTGTGGGAACCCTCGGATTGGTTTTTAACAATTTTTCGATCAAAAATATTCCCAACAAAAAAGCGTGGCGGCCCCTCCCCGCCGGCGACGGCCAGAAGGTAGCCCTGCGTTTCCAGGCCAACGGCAAGCAGTTTCAGACCTACTCGCTTTCGTTTACGGAGCCTTGGCTGGGTGGTAAAAAACCAGTTACGTTTTCCGTTAGTTTAACCCACACCCTGTTTCGTCAGTTTGCCCAAAGTTTTGTTGGTGGCGGCTTCGGAGGTGGTGGCCTTGGCGGCGGTGGTTTTGGCGGTGGCGGCTTTGGCGGCGGCGGTTTCGGTGGGGGTGGCCTTGGCGGTGGCGGTTTTGGTGGCGGCCAAGCTATACCCAACTTCAACCAAGAGCTGGGGTCATACTCAAACACTGGCTTTGTGATTTCGCTTGGCAAGCGTTTGAAAGTACCCGATCGGTATTTTCAGCTCAGTACGTCGTTGTCGTACCAACGGTATAGGCTCAATAATTTAGACTTGTTTTATATTAACTACCCCACGGGCACGTCCAACAACGCCACCGTAAACGTAACGCTGGCGCGTAATAGTTTGGATCAGTTTCAGTTCCCGCGCACGGGTTCGTCCATCACGTTGAGCGGAAACTTTACGCCGCCGTACTCTGCGTTCAGAGACCCCAAAACACTCACTGATATTGATAAATACAAGTGGGTAGAATACCATAAATGGATGATTGATGCCAGTTGGTTTACGCCAGTGGTGGGCAAACTTATTATAAATGCCCGCGCGCACATGGGCTTCTTAGGTAGTTACAGCAAAAGATCTGAAATCGGCCCCTTTGAGCGTTTCGTACTTGGCGGGGCGGGTTTGGCGGGGCAGGGGGCCTTTGCGTTGGCGCAAGACATTATTGGTCTGCGGGGCTACTTAGACCGCCAGGTGGTGCCGCTGCGCAACAACTTGGTGACCACCGACGTGAACACGCAAAGTGTGCTCTCGAGCGCGGGCAGTGCCCTCGGAGGCATAGCCTACAACAAGTACGTCATGGAACTTCGCTATCCGTTGTCGCTCAATCCGTCGGCCACTATTTTTGCGCTTACCTTTATTGAGGGTGGCAATAACTTCGGTAGTTACAAAGATTTTAATCCATTCGACCTCAAACGGTCGGCGGGAGTTGGTGCGCGGATATTTATGCCAGCATTTGGTCTTCTGGGTATCGATTATGCCTACGGGTTCGATCCGCTGCCAGGCCAAACCAAGGCCAGTGGCGCGCAATTTCACTTTACGATTGGCCAACAGATCAGGTAATTATGAAAAAAGGTGCGCTTTTATTACTTTTGCATTTTGCACTAATAACCACCACGGCCGTGGCTCAGAAGTTTGGCCACGTAGACATGGAATTTGTGGCCTCGAAGATGCCTGAGTTCCAAAAAGCGCAGACTGAATCCGACCGGTTTTCGGAAAAATGGGCCAAGGATATTCAGGACAAATACACCGAAATAGAGCGAATGCAAAAAGCGTACTTGGCCGAAGAAATATTGCTGACCGACGACCTTAAACGCAAACGCCAGAACGAGATAACGGACAAAGAGCGCGAAGCGCGGGAGTACAACAACAAAATATTCGGGTTTGAGGGGTTGTTGTTTCAGAAAAAAAAGGAGATGATGAAGCCCATTCTCGAAACTGTGGGTAAGGCCATGGAGAAGGTCTGCGCCAAACGTAAGTTAGATTATCTATTTGATAAATCGAGCGATTTTGTGATCGTTTACTCAAACCCGCAGCACGACTATACCGACTACGTGTTGGACGAACTTGGCCTCAATAAGGTTGCCAGCAACAATAAACTTGACAAAACAGGCGTTAATGCGCCAGCAACCCCGCCGCAAATACCCGACGCGGATGCCAAAGAACCGAAGAATAATTCAAAGACTACCAAACCAAAACAATAATTTAAACAACCAATTTAAGTAAAAATGAAAAACAACCTCGTCATAGCTTTAGTGGCTGCATTGGCTCTTTTCGGTGTAAATGCAAACGCACAAACTGCCCCAAAATTAGGATTCACCGACGTTGATCTGGTGCTCAATTTTATGCCCGAAAGCAAAAAAATTCAGAACGAGATCGGAATACAACGCCAACAGTACGAAAAAGCGATCCAAGACAAAAGCAAAGATTTTGAAGAGCGCGTAAAAGACTACGAAAAAAAGGCCAGCTCTATGCCCGATCTGCTGCGCCAAGACACCGAAAAGCAGTTGCAGAGTTTGCAGGCTTCGATCCAGGAGCTAAACACCAAGTCGCAGCAAGACCTCCAAAACAAGTACAACGTGCTGCTTGGGCCGGTTATGAACAAAATAGACGATGCCATTAAGGCAGTAGGCAAAGAAAACGGTTTTTTGTTTATCTTTAACCTAAACCCAACTGGCCAAACGCCCATTATTCTGTACTCGTCGTCGGAAGACAACGATGTGACCAAATTGGTTCTCAAAAAGCTGGGTATCGACCCAACGGTGATCGACAAGGCCAAAGAGGCCGCTGCTGCTGCCGCTGCGCCCAAGGCTGCCGCGCCTGCTGCCGCCGCCCCAGCACCCGCTCCCAAGAAAAACTAAGACGTAGTTCCAGAAACGCGTACCCCCCACGAAAGCCGCCACCGAGCGGCTTTCGTGCGTTGGCGGTGGCTCAGGCGGCCACAAAATTTCTTGACTTAGTTTTCTGGTTGGTACTCAAAAAAGAAATAATTTCACGTTTTCATTCATCAAAACTTTAGAACCAAATTACACCATGGCAATTAATTATGCAGTAAATAATGGCGTGGCGGTTATCAGCTGGAACATGACGACCACGCCGATGAACGTCTTGAACGACGAGTCGATCCCCGAGTTTGAAGCATCGCTCCAAAAAGCATACGCCGACACCGACGTGAAAGGCATTATTATCACATCGGCCAAGCCCGAGTTTGTGGTTGGGGCCGACCTCAAAATGTTGCTCAGGCAGTCGAGCCTACCGCCCGCCGAAATGCTCAAAACCTCCCTGACCCTCAATCGGGTGTTTAGGAGCATCGAAACGTGCGGCAAGCCTGTGGTTGCAGCCATCAACGGCACCGCCCTGGGCGGAGGTTACGAAATATGTTTGGCCAGCCACTACCGAGTGGCGTTAGACAACCCCAAGACAAAAATCGGCCTGCCCGAAGTAAAAGTAGGGCTGCTGCCTGGTGCTGGCGGTACGCAACGTTTGCCCCGCATGATCGGGATTCAGGGCGCGTTGCCGCTCATTATAGAAGGAAAAGACCTGGGTGTAAAAGACGCGCTTGGCATGGGCATGATCGACGCCGTAGCCGCTACGCCCGCCGATATGATGGAGAAGGCCATGGACTACATTGTGGCCAATCCCAGCCCCGTGAAACCTTGGGATCAGATTGATAAAAAAACGGGTAAGATTGTGGCCAAAGACGGCTATAAAATTCCGAACGGAAACGTGCAAAGCCCCATGGGTGTGCAGACTTTCAGCGCGGGAACGGCCATGATGATGGACAAAACGAAGGGCAATTATCCCGCCCCACTCGAAATAATGAGCTGCGTTTACGAAGGGTTGCAAGTGAACATGGACCGTGCGCTGGTGATTGAATCGCGGCATTTTGTGCGTGTGGCCACCTCGAAAGTAGCAAAGTCGCTGATTAGAACCATGTTTTTGGGCATGAACGAAGCCAACAAAGGAGCCAGTCGCCCCAAAAACGTACCACCAACCGATGTAAAAAAAGTGGGTATTTTGGGTGCGGGTATGATGGGCGCGGGCGTAGCCTACGTGAGCGCAGTGGCGGGCATCGAAGCCATTTTGAAAGATGTAACTTTGGAGGCCGCCGAAAAAGGCAAGGACTACGCACGCGGCCTGTTGAAAAAAGCAGTGGAGCGCGGTAAGATGGATACACTGAAAGCCGACGGTATTTTGGGCCGCATTAAAACAACCGCCGATGCTGCCGACCTGCAAGGCTGCGAACTGATAATTGAGGCGGTTTTTGAGAACCGCGACCTGAAAGCAACCGTGACCCGAGAGGCCGAACCTATGCTGGCTCAAAACGGTGTTTTTGGCTCAAACACCTCCACGCTGCCCATCACGGGGTTGGCGGCGGCCTCGGCCAAGCCCGAAAACTTTGTGGGGATTCACTTTTTTAGCCCCGTGGATAAAATGATGCTCGTCGAAATTATTGCGGGCCAGCAAACATCCGACCACGCCATTGCGGTGGCCGTAGATTTTACCCGTAAGATCAGAAAAACGCCCATCGTTGTCAATGATTCGCGCGGGTTTTATACCTCGCGGTGCTTCGGGACTTATACCTCCGAAGGCATGGAGCTGCTCAAAGACGGGGTCTCGGCGCAGTTGATCGAAAACGTGGGCAAAAACATAGGAATGCCCGTTGGCCCGCTGGCCGTTACCGACGAGGTGGCGCTCGACTTGGTCTATAAAATTGCGGCGCAGGCCGTTAAAGACGGCGTTTTGACCAGCGACGACACGAGCTACAACGTCGGTAAGACGTTCACCGAACTGGGCCGTTTGGGCAAAAAAGCCAAGGCTGGTTTTTACGACTATCCCGAGGGCGCACCTAAACACCTGTGGGCGGGTTTGAAAGAAATGTATCCCGAGGCGGCAACGCAGCCATCGGCCGAGGAGGTAAAAAATCGGTTGCTTTACCGCCAAGCCTTAGAAACGGTTCGCTGCTACGAGGAGGGCGTTATCCGAACCAAGTTGGATGCCGACCTGGGGTCAATCTTGGCGTGGGGGTTTCCGCCCTACACGGGAGGCACGCTGTCGTTCGTCGATTTTGTGGGCATCAGAACGTTCGTGAATACCCTCGATTATTTGGCCGATACCTACGGTGAGCGTTTCAGACCCACCCAGAAACTCCGCGAAATGGCGGCGGCAAACGAAGGTTTTTTTACAAAAGCAGCTTAGATAAGTAACCCAGTTAAGTAAGTGTAGTTGAATAATCGACATTTTTTATTTTGTAACTATTTAACTATCAATTACTTATTTGATAATCGCGCGGGCTGCTCCGTCAAAACTCAAAACTCAAAATTGTCCGGGTAGTAATTTAATTGGCACAGCTTGCGGCGCGCCCACCGGTTTGGTGGGCGCGTTTGCGTTGCAGCCGCAGCCTTTGGCGCAGGCGGTTTCGCGCCGAAAAAAGTCGCCGAATACCTTTCGGCCTAAGTAAAAAACGGCCGCTGCAAACAAAATTCCGATGACGATGCTGTCGTAGGTCATAGCCAGTTTTCTCTGATTTTGAGTTGATAGATATGCGCGTAGTGGTGTTCTGAATGCCACGCATAGAGTGCAACAATTTGCGCGAGCGTAAAATTCTTTTCTGACTCGGGGTGGTGGTAGGTACGGGCAAAGTCGGCCTCGGTCATGGAGTTGAGCAACACCACCCAGCGCAGGTGCAGGTACTTGAGCATTTGCAGCGACCAATCTACGGGGGTTGTTTTGCCATCGGCCAGTTGCGCCCACAGGTCTTCTTTGTACGGTTTTATGGTTGGGTTATCTTCGGTCATGGCCAAATGAAACCGAATGTAGGCGTTGGCGTGCGAGTCGGCCACGTGGTGAACCGTCTGCCTGACCGTCCAACCTTCGGGGCGATAGGGTGTTTCTAACTGGTTTTCGGTAAGGTCGTTCACCAGGTTGGCCAGCTTGGCGGGCAAGCTGCTGATGGTAAGGATGTTGTGCGTTATTTCGGTCATCGAATAGTGCTCCTCGAAGTGCATCCGCCCAATTGGGTATTGAAAATTTTCTAAATCCATGTCGGTATTTTCTCTAATTTAGCATCTCAGTAAATAAACGCACAATATACAACTGCCTTTGTGATTTATTGTCGGCAGCTCGGTATTTAACATTGAACGTTTAAACAGAAATAATGGGCAAATGATGTTGTTGAAGACCACTGCTTTTGCCCGTTTATGATTCAGTTTAGCCATTATTGAGAAGACGGTGCTGGAATATTTTTGAAAGAAAAGAAAATGAAACCAAAATTTACTGGCATCAAGCCCCAAGCGCGTACAGAACAGTCGGCGGCGTTGCCGACCAAATATTTTGTTACCTCGGAGGGAATAAAAATAAAGCCTTTTTTTTCTAAAGTTGATACAGAAACCGCCCAACACCTGGGTTTTGGGGCGGGCGTGCCGCCGTATCTGCGCGGGCCATACAGTACCATGTACGTGCAACAACCCTGGACGGTGCGCCAGTACGCGGGTTTTAGCACCGCCGAAGAGTCGAACGCTTTTTATAAACGAAACTTGGCGGGTGGGCAAAAGGGCCTTTCGGTGGCTTTTGATTTGGCCACCCACCGTGGCTACGATTCCGACCACCCGCGCGTGGTGGGCGACGTGGGCAAGGCGGGCGTGGCCATAGACAGCGTGGAGGATATGAAGATACTGTTCGACCAAATTCCGCTCGATCAGATGTCGGTTTCGATGACCATGAACGGAGCGGTGTTGCCCATTTTGGCATTTTATATTGTGGCTGCCGAGGAGCAGGGCGTGCCGCCCGAAAAGCTCTCTGGCACCATTCAGAACGATATTTTGAAGGAGTTTATGGTGCGCAACACCTACATTTACCCACCCGCGCCATCGATGCGAATTATTGGTGATATTTTTGCGTATGCCAGCAGGTTTATGCCCAAGTTCAACTCGATTAGCATTAGCGGCTACCACATGCACGAGGCAGGTGCGCCCGCCCACTTGGAGCTGGCCTACACCCTGGCCGACGGTTTGGAGTATATCCGCACTGGGTTGGCGGCGGGGATGGACATCGACGATTTTGCGCCGCGCTTGTCTTTTTTCTGGGGAATCGGCATGAATCACTTCATGGAGATCGCCAAGATGCGGGCGGGGCGTTTGCTTTGGGCCAAGATTGTGCGGCAGTTTGCGCCCAAAAATGCCAAATCGCTGGCACTCAGAACCCACTGCCAAACCTCGGGCTACAGCCTCACCGAGCAAGACCCTTTCAATAACGTGGCCCGAACTTGTATAGAAGGCATGGCGGCGGTGCTGGGCCACACGCAGAGTTTACACACCAACTCGCTGGACGAGGCCATTGCGCTGCCCACCGATTTTTCGGCCAGAATTGCCCGCAACACCCAGCTTTATCTGCAACACGAAACCGACGTGTGCCGCGCCGTTGATCCGTGGGGAGGTTCGTATTACGTGGAGTATCTGACCAAAGAACTGGTAGAAAAAGCCTGGCAGCTCATCGAAGAAGTAGAAGAGCTGGGCGGCATGACCAAGGCCATTGAAACGGGACTACCCAAAATGCGGATCGAAGAGGCCGCCGCCCGAAAGCAGGCTAGGATAGACGGCGGCAAAGACATAATTGTGGGCGTGAACAAGTATAAGCCCGATTCTGAGCAGCCCTTAGAGATCAGAGACATTGATAATCAGGTTGTTCGGGAGGCGCAGCTGGCGCGTTTGGCAAGCGTAAAGGCATCTCGCAATACCAGTGAAGTACAGGTCGCACTGGCCAAACTCGCCGACGCTTGTACCCAAAGCGGGGGTGGCGACATGAGCTCGAACCTGCTGGTATTGGCCGTAGATGCCGCCCGAAAACGGGCGACACTCGGCGAGATCTCGGACGCTATGGAGGCGCATTTTGGACGCTACAAGGCAGTGATCCGATCAATATCGGGCGTTTATAGTGCGGAGGTTTCCGACGATGAGAATTTTGGACTGGCGCGTAAAATGGCCGATCAGTTTGCCGAACTCGAAGGCCGCCGGCCGCGAATTATGGTGGCTAAAATGGGACAAGACGGCCACGACCGGGGCGCAAAAGTGATTGCAACCAGTTTTGCCGATCTGGGGTTTGACGTGGACATGGGGCCGCTTTTTCAGACACCCCAAGAGGCCGCCCGCCAGGCAGCCGAAAACGATGTTCACATTGTGGGTGCGTCGAGCTTGGCGGCGGGGCACAAAACGCTCGTTCCGCAGCTCATCGAAGAACTCAAAAAAATAGGCCGCGACGACATTATGGTCATAGCTGGCGGGGTGATTCCCGCCCAAGACTACCAATACCTCTACGACGCTGGCGTGAAGGGGGTTTTTGGTCCAGGAACGGTGATCTCGATTGCCGCCCAAAAAATACTAACCGAACTGATGAAATAGCCTCTGTGGTTGGTCTACAACAATCACTTTTATGACTCAAAGATGAACACTGACGACCAAAATAAAGTAATGGCTTGGCTCAAAAAAGTAGGTTGGGTAGGGTTCTTTTTTTTTCTAATTAAAGGATTGCTCTGGCTGATTGTGCCCTACCTGATCGCAAAAGGCTTTTGGAAACAGTAATATTTGGTGGGGAGTGGGTTGTCAGAAAACGACCGCTCGGCGCGGAGGTAGGGTAGGAACGCACTGATTTTATCCGCACTTTTGTTGTTTAAGTCAGTCATTCATCACGCAATTACTTTGAAACTCACAAAACAACTCGTTTTGGCGTCGAACTCCCCGCGCCGACGACAACTAATGGCCGATCTGGGCTTTGATTTTACGGTGGAAGTGCGCCCAACCGACGAACTATTTCCCGCCGATTTGCTCCCGCACCACGTGCCAGCCTACTTGGCCAGCCAAAAGGCCGATCAATTTTTGGACGACATCGACGGGCGGATTATTGTCTGCGCCGACACGGTGGTGATCTGCCAAAACCAAATACTAAACAAGCCCGCCGATGCTGCCCAGGCCGCCGAGATGTTGAATTTTCTGTCGGGCAAATCCCACGAGGTAGTCACAGCCGTACATATATTGAGCGACGCGGGCCGAGAAACCATTTCGGACTGCGCTACCGTGGTTTTTAGGGAGCTAAACGCCGCCGAAATCGACTACTACATCAAAAAATGCCAGCCCTTCGACAAGGCGGGGGCCTACGGCGTTCAGGAGTGGATCGGCATGGTGGGCATTGAGCGCATTGAGGGTTCGTATTACACCATTATGGGGCTGCCCGTACATTTAGTTTACACCGAATTATCAAAATTTTGTGACCTAACACCTAACTTTGACTCCTAATAAGTAGTTATGGTAGTAAGTTAGACACAGACATCAAGCCATTTTAACCTTACAAAATAAAGCCTACATGAAAAAGCTACTTTTTAGCGGCCTTTTATCCCTAATGTGCGTGTGCTTGCTCGCCCAACCACCCCAGGTGATTGTCCAAAACTTGCCCGCAGGTATTATAGACGGCGTAAACTATTTGAGCGATACCCGAGTGGTTGTGTCGCTGTTTGCGCCCCGAAAAGAAAACGTTTACCTACTCGGCGAGTTTAATAATTTTCAGCAAACGCCCCAAAGCCTCATGCGGCGCACGCCCGATGGCAGCCGCTTTTGGCTGGAAGTCAATGGTTTGGTGGCGGGCCAAGAATATGCCTACCAGTTTTTGGTCGATGGCACAATAACGGCCGCCGACCCGTATGCCGACAAAATTCTTGATCCTGACAACGACAGAAACATACCAGCGGCGGTTTTTCCGAGTCTCAAAACCGTTCCTGCCGCCGCCCGTGGCATTGTGTCGGTGTTGCAAACTGGCCAGCGACCTTTTGTTTTTAGGTCTGCCAAGCCCGCCCAGTTGCCCGACGATCGCTTGATGATTTACCGCGTGCTGCTCCGCGATTTTATTGCCAGTCCCAGCTATAAAGCACTTGCTGACTCGGTGGGGTACTTCAAAAAACTGGGTGTGAACGCCATTCAGCTCATGCCCATTTTAGAGTTTGGTGGCAACGGAGGCGAGGCGCTGAACTACTGGGGCAATAATCCTAATTTTTTCTTTGCCCCCGACAAGGTATATGGCCCCAAAGACGAGCTGAAAGCCTTCGTAGACAAGTGCCACGCCAACGGTATTTTTGTGCTTTTAGAAATGCCCTTGGACCAAGTCGATAAAGATTTTCCTTATACCAAGTTGTACGCAAACGGGGCGAGGCCATCGGCCGATAACCCGTTTTTGAATGCGCGCTCCGCCCAGGCGTTTAGCGAGCTAAACGACCTAAACCACGAAAGTGCCACTACCCGCGCTTTCATAGACCGGCTGCTCGAATATTGGCTCAAAGAGTATAATATTGACGGTTTCAGGCTTTTCAACGCCGCCGGCTACACCCAAACATTTACGGCCAACGACCCGTCGCAGGTGGGCAATGTCGATGCCAGTCGGCAGGTAAATTTGTCGCGCATACTCAATAAAGTTAAGAGCATAGACCGCCGCGCCGTGGTGATCTCAGACCAGTTTTTCGATCCCCGCGAGACCATCCCGATTGCCCAAAATGGCATGATGCTGGTGCTGAATATGCACTCACAGTTCAATTTTTTGATGCGTGGCTTGGAAAGTGAGCTCGACTTTAACCAGATGTCCTTCAAGCGGTTCGGCCTGCAATCGGGGCAGTTTACGGCCTTTATGGAAGACATTGAGGAGCAGTCGCAGATGGGGTCGATGCTCCGCTTGGGCAACGGAAACGCCACCCACAACCCCCGAAACCTACCCGATGCCCTGGAACGCGCCAAGCTGGCCGCCGCTTTTTTTATTTTGTATCCTGGCTCAAAAACCTTCTGGCAGTTTCAAGAAATGGGCAACGAGTACTTTTTTGAAGACGAAAAAACGCTCAGAAATCCCCGCCAACCGCAGTGGGACAACTTAAAAAACGCGGGCAAGGTCAAACTTCTGAAGGCTTACCAAGAATTGTTGAAACTAAAAAATGCCAACCGCATTTTTACGGACATAAACTATTCGGAGGCCAAAGGCGAAAAAATGAAGCGGATGACCTTCAACTCGCCCGAGGGGCAGGCGCATCTGATCGGTAATTTTGGCACCGAGCCAGCCTACATTCGCACGGCGTTTCCGCGCACGGGCAAGTGGTTCGATTTTTTCACGGGCGACGAAATTACCGTGACCGAAACCACGGCGGAGGTGCTTTTGCAGGCGGCTGAGTTTCACGTTTATTTGGACCAAAAACCTGCTTTTACGCCCGAAAAGGGCATTGTGCCGTGGCAAGGAAAACTCGGTTTGATAACCGCCAGCAGCCCAGAGTTTGAGCGCGGCATTATTTTAGCCCCCAATCCATCGCGCGACTTTGTGACCCTAAAACTGCCCGAGGGAACAACTGGCGACGTGACTTTTCAGATTACGGATTTGAGCGGCAGGAGCGTTTTTGTCGAAAAAATAAGCAGTCTCGGTGCGGAGTCGCACAACATCGACGTTCGGGATTTGGCCAATGGTACCTACCTGTTGGGCATTCAGAGCGACAAAAATAGCGCCGTTAAGAAAATTATAAAATACTAACGCGCTGGTTATTAATTAGTTTGTTGCAGTCGGTTTCAGCTGACTGCAACATTTTTTTTGCCTTGTTTTCTTGTCATGTTGAGGAACGAAACATCCAAAGCCGGGTTGGTTCAGACCCACGCAGGACGGGGTCGGAACAACAACTTACAAGTAGAGTTGGTGAAAACAGCAGAAATAACCACGTAATTGGCGCGGGCAAAATACAATACCAAAAAGGATTAGACGCGGTAAGATTTAGCCAAAACGTTACCTTACAGGAAACTGAACTTTGCGGTAAATATCTGACATTGGCAGTGGAAACCCCTCAATTTGGAGGCTCTCATTCAGTCCCTTGAAATCTTGATTGAGCCACGTATTGGGCGAGTCGGTGCGGCTAAAACTCATTATTTTGGGGCGGTCTTGGAATATGTACACAATCTGCTTTACGCTTTCAAAGTCTTTGTATTCTTCCAATTTGTCGGACGTGTCGAACGAGGAAGTAGAAGGCGAAAGCACCTCGAAAATTAAATAAGGATTGGTAATGAGCGCATTAGAGTTTTCTTTGAACTGCGGGGTGTCTTTTACTACCAGCACATCGGGCATATAAAACCCGCCCTCGAACTTGGGTGCGTAAACGCCCGAATTGCTGCCCATTACGAGGTAGTCGTTGTTGCTGATGAGCCTATTTTGAAGAATCCAAATAAGGTTGGCAACAATCGTCTCGTGCCAAATAGAAGCAAGTCCCATAGTAATAATTTCGCTTTGGTGGTATTCAATTTTGAAGGGTAGCTCGGCAATAACGGCCATGTATTCGGCCTCCGAAGCGGGAATTTGTACCAGCGACTGGGTTTTCAATTGCTCCGAAATACTTTTGATGATACTTTCAGCGGCGACCATGGTTTAGCATTTTTTTATCAAATATACTATTTTTGGTAATAATGCAGCCACCACGAAATGAAATATTTTCTTCCTTTTGCGTTGCATATTACGCGTTTTTAACCGTTTTTTAGACTCCCGACTCGCTCAAAACCAGCGGCTTAGGGTAGGTACTAACGCGGTGTTGAATACCTAACAAAATCAAGTACCTCAGTGTCGCCGAGGTACTTGATTAAAAAAATAGAAGATGAGAACATTACGCGCATCGGGAATTGTAGTCACGGCATTGCTTTGCGTTGGCTGCCTACGAGAAAACCTCATTGTAGACATTGAACTGCCCGACTCTCAGCCTGTGCCTGTGGTTTTTGGGTTGTTCACTCCTATATCCGATAGTTTGCAGATAAATGTAAGGTGGTCTTTTCCAATTGGTAGCCAAAATCTCCTCACAAAAGATGCGATTAATGACGCACAAATTTGGCTTGTCAATCTTGTCAAAAAAGACAGCGTTCAATTGCTCTACCGCCGTGGGGGCGTATATGGCCTCCCTCAACGCCAATATCCGCTTCAAGTCGGTGCTTTATACCGCGTTGCGGTAAAAGTGCCTCAACAAAAATTGCTTACGGCCTATTTTACCATACCTCACAAGAAAGTTCAGTACAGCAGAATTGATTACGGAAAAGCCAAAATACAACCCAGTGGTTCGTGGCGTAGAGATGTGACAAAATATTGGCAAGATGTTTCTACGCCTTCAAAAAAATATTTTTATTACACTGCCGAAATCGAAAAAGGGCAGTCCAAAGCCTTTCTTGCCTTCAATGAGTCTGAATTTGTTCAGAGGGCTGATAATATGTTGTACACTTTCAACGACATAAGTTCGAGTACTCAAAATGCGACTATGATTTTCTATCTTATCAGTTGTGAAAAAACGGTGTATGATTTTCTAAAGTCCTCTCTTTTAGTGAGTGATATTATAAAAGCTAAAAACGTAGATTTGCTCACCTCTTTTAAAGGAGTGCTACCCGAATATAGTAACGTTGAAAATGGGCTTGGTTTTGTGGGAGGATATACAATGTCAGATACTACCATCTATGTTCGTGATTAAGCTACTGATACCACTACTTCTCTTCTCACTTTTGGCAAAAACACAAGTGAATAGCATATTGGTCGTAGATGCGGAGACCTCTAAGCCTATTGAGCTTGCATCGGTAAGAGCAAACAACAAAGTCCAGCTTACAAAAGAAGACGGTAAGGTATTTTTTAAATATGACATAGCCAAGGGAACAGTTATCATTGTTAGGCACCTGGCCTACAAAACGCTTAAACTTACAATAGAAGAGAAAAATGAGAAGATTTTAACTGTAAGACTTATTCCACAAAGCAATACCCTTTCAGAAGTAGTTATTCGTAATGCCAATTTTCAGGGTCGTATTGAAGACACAGATGTGAGCCAACTGCAAATAACTTCCCAGAAACTCAGCGCAGTCCCATCTCTGGGTGGAGAAAAAGACTTAATAAAAGCCTTAATGCTCATGCCAGGCGTGAAGGCCGTTAGCGAAGGGAGCAATGCGATGTTTGTGAGAGGCGGCGGGGCAGATCAAAATCTGCTGTTGCTCAACAACGTTCCTATGTATGGCTCTACCCACTTATTTGGACTACTTTCTACCTTTAATAGTGATATTATCGACAAGGCCACACTCATCAAGGGTGGTTTCCCTGCTTCTTACGGTGGGCGGCTTTCGTCCATATTAGATGTCAGTACCAAAATAGGTAATCTGAACCACTGGCAAGTTCGAGGGGCAATAGGACTACTTTCATCAAAACTCACCATTGAGGCACCAATAATCAAAGACCGCCTGTCGGCCGTAGTAGCCGCAAGGCGGAGTTATTGGGACGTATTTATTCAACAAAATACCAATCCAGAACAGTCTAATAGTGTTCCTAAGTACTATTATTACGACTTGAATGGAAAACTTTATTTTAAAGCTAATTCCAACAATATATTTTCAGTTTTTGTGTACGGCGACCAAGACAAAGCGTATGCCAAACAAATAGAAGAAGACAAAATAATGGATAATCGACTTTATTGGCGCAATAGATTGAGTGGACTCACGTGGGAAAAATACGTGAGTCCTCGGTTGAGTTTTTCTTCTACACTAAGTCGTTCTTATTATTCTACTAACATTAACACCCAAAAAACAGAAAAAAAGCAATATTCGGAGCAAGATTTTACGACTTACATAGAAGACCTAACACTACAAAGTACTGCCACTTACCAGTACCGCTCTACAAAGCTAAAAACTGGACTTTGGCTAACCCACCGAACGTATCAGCCGGGAATCATCAACTACACCATAGATAGTACCAATTATTCTCTCACCAATTTTAAGAATACACCGCTTATCGATGCTTCTTTGTTTCAAGAAATGAATCAAAGTTGGTCAAAAAGATTTAAAACAAATGCGGGATTAAGAGTCAATTTTTATCAGACTGCCCCTAAAAATTATGTCTTTCTTGAACCCCGTCTTCAATTCAACTTCCTGATTGATAGTTCTTTATCAGTAAAAGGCTCTTACAGTCGCATGAACCAATCGGTGCATCTGCTTACCAACCCAGGCTTGGGTATTCCGTTGGATTTGTGGGTGCCTTCAACCAATCGCATCAAGCCCCAAACTGCCGACCAACTTACGCTTGGGGTGTTTTATCATCCAAGTTTTGATAAGTCCTTATTTTTTAGCGTGGAGGCTTACTACAAACGCATGAATAATATTATCTCTTATCTTGACGGCAGAAGCTCATCGGATCTTATCAACTATTCGCAAGACCGCAACAACCAGTGGGAAAACGTGGTTGCAAGTGGGCAGGGGCGAGCCTATGGAGTGGAATTTTTGGTAGAACAAAACAAAGGGCCTTTGACGGGCTGGATAGGCTATACGCTGTCGTGGGTAAGTCATCAGTTTGATGCACTCAACAAGGGGCAGTGGTTTTTTCCAAGGTTTGACCGCAGGCACGAGCTATCGGTGGTAGGCGCGTATGCCATTAATAAACGTTGGAGCATAAATGTAAGCTGGGTTTATGCAACAGGGCAGCCGATAACCATACCTGTGTTGGCTTATAATGTGCCTAGGTTTGACTTTGTCAATTTTTCGATTCCTAACAATACTTACCAAATTTATTCGCAAGGCGAGCGAAACGCTTTCAGAATGGTTTCTTTTCATCGTTTAGACCTTAATTTTCAACGCAAATCTTACCATCGTTGGGGTGAAGGCATTTTTGAATTTGGGTTTTACAATGCGTACAATCGTAAAAATCCTTACTACTATACATTGGGCGTTACCGCCAACCAGCCTGTCATCAAAAGTGTTTCATTGCTCCCTGTTATCCCCACAGTTTCCTACTCCTTTATTATCAACACTAAATGACCGAATGATTTGTGGCCAGACTTTTAGAGGTTTCATTAAAAAAGCATTGCCTGTGGGTACAAAGGTAACGATATACGTAGGATTCTGCTTGTCAGTACGGACATTGACAATGATGCCAATCTAATTTAACTTTGTGTCCAAGTATTTATCTGGATATAAACCCTTAAATGATCTCGAAGCCATATTTTGCCCATAAAGTCTGAGCAACTTTACGAGCAAGATACCATGTACTTTTAAGCAGGATGGTTAAAGGGTTAGGACAACTCTTACTCTTTAACCACTCTAATAACTATGGCCTTTTATGAAAACTATAATCACACTCCTTTTTTTAGTTTACACATCGCAGGTAATTTTGCCATCAACTTATCGGGTTAAGTACAGTCTTATTTACCAGCCAGATTCGACCAATAGTAAGCGCGTGGCTTCGGAGAATTTTTTTCTTTATTTGCACACGGGCGAGTCGTCCATGTTTGGCCCAGAAGGCCGTTTCAAGAGCGACTCCGTTAGGGCTTTGATAAAGAAAGGTGTTTTGTCAGAATATGCCCAACTCGATGGCCAAAACAGGTTTAAAACCAATTTTAAATATTTTGTCTGTAAAGATTATGCAAAAGTAGAAACCATCGTGCACGAATCCATTAGTACCGACAGGTTCACCTACGCTGCGCCAAGTACCTTTAACTGGAAAATTATGGCGGAACAAGACAGTGTGGCTGGGTATTTTTGTACAAAAGCAACGGCTAATCACGCTGGCCGAGATTACGAGGCTTGGTTCACAACCGACATTCCTATTTCAGATGGCCCGCACATATTTAGGGGCCTACCTGGGTTGATTGTAAAACTCTATGATAGCCGCAACCATTACGTTTTTATGTTGCAAAGTTTTCAAGAATTTAAAGGAGAAAGAACCTTGAGCCCCACCTACATCAGTGCTACACCCATCCGAATAGACCAAGAAAAAATAATTTCTATCCGAAGTGAGTTTAGAAAAGATAGATTAGAATATATGAGCCGCAGAACTGGCGTTGATTTCAAAGGTGGAACCTTCACTACACTAGATGGGGTAACCAAGCCCGCCATGGAGGCCAGGGTGGATCGTAGCTGGGATAATAACCCGCTGGAGTTGAAATAAAAACTACTTTATGAGGTATTGGTCTGTTTTTTTCCTGCTCGCCTCCAACTATGTTTTTAGTCAATCGATTATAACGGGAAAAATCACAGACCGCCAGCGGGCGGCTGTTTCAAACATAAACGTTACACTGCACCTCCCCAACACTTCGGCTATTTTGGCCTTTGGTATTACCGACAAGCAAGGCAACTATGCAATTACTTACAAATCTGCTGCCGACTTGCTTGAGATTAGTGCCTTTGGGTTCGGCTATGCCAAGCAGCAAAAAAGCATTCAAAACAAAACGCAGGACGTTGGTTTTGTTTTGTCCGAACAAAACATAGCACTTAAAGAGGTAATTGTCAAAGAAAAACCCATCACCAGAAACGGCGATACGCTTTCTTACGCTGTTTCGGCTTTCAAAAATCAAAGCGACCGTTCCATCGGCGACCTAATTAAAAGGCTGCCAGGCTTGGAGGTAGATGCCAACGGGCGTATTTCTTACCAAGGCAAACCCATCAACAAATACTACATAGAGGGTCTGGACTTGCTCAGTGGCAGGTATAACCTCGCCAACGAAAACTTGCCCGTAGATGCCGTTACCCACGTTGAAGTACTCGAAAACCACCAGCCCATACGGGTGCTCGATAGTTTGGTGTTTTCTGAAAATGCGGCACTCAATATTCGTCTCAAAAACAAGGTAACTGCCACTGGTACGGCGCGGCTTGGCGCAGGTGTAGCACCTGCGCTGTGGGATGCCAATGTTACGCCCATGGTGTTTGGCAAAAGCCAACAGCTGATAGCGTCGTATCAGAGCAATAATTTGGGCAACAATGTGGCCAAGCAAATCAAAGTATTGACGATTGATGATGTCTTGAACCCGTTTGAGAACGATGATTCAAAAAAAAACTGGGTGAGAATTGTGCCGTTGGCCACACCGTCGTTTTCGGATACGCGCTGGCTCGACAATCAGATTCATTTAGGGTCGCTCAATTTCTTGCAAAAACTCCCCAAAGGATATGAGCTAAAAGCCAATCTGTCATATCTGCACGACAATCAACGTCAGATAGGAGGTACTCGAACCATCAATTATACCCCACAAGACACCATTACTTTTGATGAAACTAAACGCAATAATTACCTTTTTGAAGCAATTGATGCCAGTTTAATTCTCGAAAAAAACGACAAAGGCGGGTATCTTAAAAATCAACTTTCGTTCAAAGGCCAATGGGATAAAGAAACGGGGCTTTTGCAACTCAACAACAGCCCCATAAGCCAGCAGGCGACAAGCCCGTATTTTTCGCTTACCAATAGTTTGAAGGATATTTTCAAGTTCAAAAATCGAGCCATTACTTTTCAATCATTCATAAACTTCCAGCACAGTCCGCAATCTCTCAGGGTAGTACCTGGCCCTTTTGCAGGTTTGCTCAACAACAAAATGGCTTTCGATTTGTTGCGCCAAACGACCACTACCCGTAGTTTTTTTACGCACAATAAAGTGAGTTTTAACCAAAATATCGGGAAGTTTTCGTTGGCTCCCCAAATAGGCTTTCAAGTCGAGAAACAAAGCCTTGGCAGTCAGATGCAACGTTTTAGCGCGAATGAACTCCCAACTACAATCGGGAACGATTACGCAAACCAGCTGGAGTGGCTCAAAGTGAACGCCTACCTAAAACTACAGACACAATACCAAAAAGATAAGTGGCGGCTCACGCTCAATACGCCCGTTAATCATTATTTTTTTAGGGTAGGAGACGAGCCGCTCAAACAACAGCAAAACTTAAACAGGCTCACTTTTGAGCCTAAATTCAACGTTAGGTACGACTTAAATCCGTTTTGGGCGTTATCGAGTTCGATCGACAAAAAAAATACTTTTGGCGAGATTGAGAATCTATTTTATGGTTATCTACTCAAAAATTATCGCACCCTCGAGCGGCGCAATGCCCCACTTCTCGACAATGTTTCGTGGGGAACCAGCTTCAATATTCGTTACCGCAATCCGCTAACATCAGTATTTGGGTATGCCATTTATACAACCCGAACCACCAACAATAACCTCATTTATGGCACTCGGATCGCGGCGCAGGGTGCATCGGAGGGTTTTGCGTTGCCAACGTTCAACAAGTCGTATACCCAATCGGTAATCTTGCAAGTTGGTAAGTTTTTTAGCGCATTGAAAACGCAGGTGAGTTTAGACTATCAATCAACGTTTTCTGAACAGCAACAGATTATAAATGGGACAACAGTGCCCGTAAAAAACCAGAATAATTCGTTTGGGGTAAAGGTAAACGGGAAAATAGCCAAATGGGCCGATTTTGATTATAAGTTCAAACGATTTGGGTTTGAGAACCAGGTAAATAACCGCGAAAGTCGGCCTGCGTCACAACAAATACATGAGCTAAATTTGAGTTTTTACCCAAGTAAAAGTACATTTGTTGGCCTTAAAAATGAGTACTATACCAATAACTTCACTTCCAGCAGGAGCCAAAATATTTTTAGTGATTTTATGATTCGCTATACTTTCCGCAAACATAAAATAGACATCGAAACCAACTGGAACAACATTTGGAATACTTCCCAGCTCTCGTTTATTTCGGCAAATGCCTTTTCGGTCATCGAGTCCAACTATCAGCTTCGGCCCGTGCAGGTGGTTCAAAAAATCAGGTTTTCATTCTAATAAAACACCAAATTAGGTTCCGTCACAACATTCCTTGCACCAAATTTCCCATCAAACCAAATGACATACAAGCACTTAAGCCTTTTCATTATCATTGCTTCGCTTCGGGTTTCTGCCCAAACGCCAGATTCGTTTAGGCGACAAATACAAGAGATCATTTCGGCCAAGAACGTCGTTGTGGGCGTTGCCATTGTTGGAAATAACGGCCAAGACACCCTTTCGATAAACGGCGAAAGGCGTTTTCCGATGCAAAGTGTGTTCAAATTTCATATTGCGTTGGCGGTGTTGTCTCAGATCGACAAGGGCAAACTGTCGCTCGATCAAAAAATTAGAATCGATAAAAGAGACCTTTTGCCCTTTCTCTACAGCCCAATGAGGGACGAATACCCCAACGGTGCTACCCTCACCATTTCAAGGATATTGCAATACACGGTTTCTGAGAGCGACAACGTTGGTTGCGAAATTTTGCTGGGGCTCATTGGTGGCGCAAAGGTGGTGGAGGATTATTTTGTCGAGAACGGTTTCAAGGACGTATCAGTCAAACACAACGAACAACAACAGCAGGCCAATTGGGCGTTGCAATTTGACAACTGGACAACCCCCAAATCGGCGAACGAAATCTTGGCCGCGTTTTTTTACAACAAGAAAAAACTACTCTCGAAGAAAGCGCACGCTTTTATCTGGAAAACAATGAAAGAAACCACAACGGGGCAAAACAGATTAAAAGGCCGCCTGCCCCAAAATACGGTTGTTGCCCACAAAACGGGTTCTTCGGGCGCAAACAAGGAGGGCATAACGGCGGCGGTAAACGACATTGGAATCGTTTTTTTGCCCAACGGACAGCATTATTTTATCAGCGTTTTTGTGGCAAATTCGACCGAAAATGCAGACACCAACGAGCGGGTAATTGCAGATATTTCGAGAGCCGCGTGGGATTATTTTATGACCAAACCGAAATAAAACCGACTTCGCCAGCTGGTTTTTGGAAAATGTACGGCATCAATACGACTCCGCTTGGTTGGGAAACTCCCGCGCCTTCACGTCGCTCACGTAGTGCGAAATGGCCTCGTGCATTGTTTGGTGCAGGTCGGCGTAGCGGCGCAAAAAACGTGGCTTAAACTCCTTCGTAATGCCCAGCAGGTCGTGCAGCACCAGTATTTGGCCGTCGGCGTGGGGCCCAGCTCCAATGCCCACCGTGGGCACACCCACCGCCTCCGACACTTGTTTGGTAAGCACCGACGGGATTTTTTCTAAGACCATCGCAAAGCAACCCACTGCGTCGAGCATCTGCGCGTCTTCGATCAGTTTCTGGGCTTCGGCCTCTTCTTTGGCGCGAACGGTGTAGGTGCCAAATTTGTAAATAGACTGCGGCGTGAGGCCAAGATGCCCCATAACGGGTACGCCCGCGCTCAAAATTCGGGTAATCGATTCCTTGATTTCGAGCCCGCCTTCCATCTTTACGGCGTGCGCACCCGACTCTTTCATAATCCTGATGGCCGACCGCAGTGCCTCTTCTGAGTTGCCTTGGTAGGAGCCAAACGGCAGATCGACAACCACCAACGCCCGCCGCGCGCCTTTGACGACGGCCTGCGCCATAAAAATCATCTGGTCGAGGGTAATGGGCAGGGTGGTTTCGTGGCCCGCGATCACGTTAGAGGCCGAGTCGCCGACCAAAATTAAATCAACGCCAGCAGCGTCTACAATTTGTGCCAAAGAAAAATCGTAGGCCGTCAGGCACGATATTTTTTCCTTGCGGAGCTTCATTTCTTGGAGCGTGTGCGTTGTTACGCGTTTTACTTCGGAGTGAGCAGACATGGAGCGTTTGGTTATAGGTACAGTTTTAGCGCGGCGTGAGCCATTTTTCGGGGTTTAGCTTATTGGTGTCTTTCCAGATCTGGAACTGCATCTCCGAAACACCGTCTTTGTCGGTTGTCACCGTGCCAATGGCGTCGCGGGCTTTTATTTTTTGCCCCTCGCGCACCGACACAGTTCTGAGTTTGGCGTAAATGGTATAAAAATCGCCGTGCTGGACGGCCACAATGCTGTTCATGCCCGAAATGTTGGTCACGTCCATCACCACGCCGTCGTACACCGACCGCACGGCCTCACCCGCGTTGGTTTGAATATTCACCCCCATGTTTTCGACGGTTGCGCGTTCGAGGGTTGGGTGTTTATGAACCCCAAAATGCCCCGATATAAACCCCGTTCGCACGGGCCAGGGCAGGTGCGCTTTAGAGGCCGCAAAAGACGATGCCAGCGTAAACTCCTCCTCCGTCATGCCACCCGTCGTGGGTTCTGGTTCGCGTTTAGGTTCGGCTTTGGGTTCTGGTTCGTCCTTTTTTTCGGCCACGGCGGGTTCCACTTTTTTCTCGGCGCGCTCGCGTTCGCGCTGTTCTTTTTCCTTGGCTATTCGGTCGCGTTCAATGCGTTCGCGCACGTCACGTTCGCGTTTTTCGCGTTCGCGGCGCTCGCGAATTTCGCGCTCAATCAACCGAACTATATTGGACTCCAAACGGTCGTTGGCTCGTTTCACTTCCACCAATTCGCGGCGCAGTTCCGATTCTTTGCCACTTAGTTGTTTTACAACAGTGTTCTGAACGGTTTTTAGTTTTTGAAGATTTTCGGTCTCGCTCACCCGCGTTGTGAGCGCACTCTGCTGGTCTTTTTTCTTGGTTGTTATGTTTTTTTGCTTCGCCACCAGCATTCCCTGCACGTTTTTCATCTGACCAATTTGTTTTTGGCGCGCCTTAGAGTACTGCTGCAAATACTTGTACCGAATCGCAAACTGGTTGAAAGTAGGGGCGGCAAACAAAAAACTGAGCTGCGTAAGGCTGGTGTTGCGTTTGGAGGCCGCGTAAATCATAGAGGCGTACTCAACTTTGAGCTTCTCCAGCTCTTTGTTCAAAGTTTTGTTGGCGGCATCCAACTCTTCGAGCTCGTTGCCCATCAAACTCAGGTCATCGTTTAGGAGTTCGATCTTGCGGTTGAGCGTATTGATCTGTTGGTTCAAGGCGCGTAGCTGCCCCAGACTAACTTTTTTTTGGGACGAAGTTTGTTTCAGAATGGCCCGAATCTCGCCCATCTTGTCCACGTTTTCTTTTTTCTCCTTTTCGAGCTGTTGCCGCGATTTTTGGGCAAAAACAGGTGCCGAGCAGAAACAAAAAAAAGCCAGCGATGCTAAAATAATGCGTATTTTTTTTTGCGTCATCGTTGTTTGCTACTTTCGTTTATAGGTGGCTGGAACCGAAAACTGAAAACCTGGGCTTTGCTCCATGGTCTCCACTTTTTGGTGTTTAATTCTAATCACCGTTTGGTAGGTTTGTTGGTTAAGGTCTTGTTGGTTGAGCTGAATGAGGCTCGAATACGGAAACACGAAGCTGTTCAATTCCGTAAAATCGTCGTAATCTAAGGTGAGCGATGTTTTGGTGGGCTGGTCAACGGCCAGCAGTTTTTTGAGCCGCTTATTTTGCTCGCCCACGTAGCTGTCAATCAACACTTTACCTTCTTCTTGCCGCAGCATAAAAACGTCATTTTCTTTCTTAAAACGCTGGTTTCCGCGTTTGGGAAGGGGCATATTTCCCACAATCAACGACTGCAACAGGTTGTAGCTCAACGGAAAACCAAACGACGTGCTGAGTGCTTTGAAGTCGTATAGATACACCACCCGGTTGAACTTATCGACCACCTGAATCGAATCCTGCGTGATGATGCCGCGCATTACTTCGAGGCCAATTTTAGAAACCGACAGCCAGATCAAGCTGTCCTTGCGCACCCTTATGTTCACGTTGGCGTTGTCGAGGTCGAGCGTTTTGTTCTTAAACGAAAACTTAGCCTTGGCCGACAAATACTTAAAATCAAACGCAATGGGGTCAAACTTAGCATCCTCCGCTTCGGCAGCCAACTTGATGGCGGCGGAGTCGGCCTGGTTGGCCATTCTGACCGAGTCTATTTTCTTCACCGCCAGCGTGTCGGCAAAATCTCTGATGCGTGGCTGGTTGCGCGGCCTGTGGCAAGCGGCTGTCAGTAGGGCGCTCACAGCAAAAAGGAGTAGCAGATTTTTTTTTGGTAAAAACACAACTTTGGGTGCAGAGGCACAATTAAATAATAATGTTGAATTTATTTTATTCCACGAGCGTACCCGTAGCTATTTTTTGGTCGATAAACTTGCTATTTTCGCCGATCTGCTTGGCCTTTTTCCACTGTTCAACCGCCTTTTGTTTGTCGCCCAGTTGGTACAAAACATCGCCGTAATGCTCCACAATTGTGCCGCTCACGTCTTTGTTGGTTTGGATGGCTTTTTCTAAAAACAACTTTGCCTTCTCATATTCTTTGGCCACGTACAGCACCCAGGCGTAGGTGTCTAAGTAGGTGGCACTTTCGGGATTGCGCTCCACCAATTTTTCGGACATCTGCTTGGCAATCTCCAGTTTTTCTTTCCTGAGCGACAAATAGTAGCTGTAGTTGTTCAGCACGTGGTCGTTGTTGGGGTCGTCTTTTAGCACCAGTTCGTAGGCCTCGTCCGACTTTTCGTGTTCTCCCGCACCGTTGTACGCGTCTCCCAATTGGGCGTTGATTGCTTTCACCAAATCGTTGTCGTTCAACAGTTTGCGCCCTTCCTCGAAGGCATCAATGGCCTTTGGGTAATTGCGTTTAATGAGATTTCCTTGGCCGTTCGAGTACCAAAATAGCCCTTGGTTGGGAAAATACTCAATGGCTTGTTCGGAGTGTTTGAGCAGGCTGTCGATCTGGTTCAGTTCGCCGTCTATTTGCAAGATGGCTCCCCAAAGTTGGTACACCGATTTGTCGTACTGGGCCGCTTTCACGTACAGGTCGCGGGCTTCGGCTTTTTGGTTTTGCTGGGTCAGCAGATCGGCCAGCAAAACGTATGCCTTCGACTCGTTGGGGTGGAGCTTCACCAACTCTTTGGCCCATTTTAGGCCAGCTTCGCGGGCCTCATCGCCTTTGAGCATCATCAAATATCCCGACAAAACCCGCACTTTGTTGTCCGACCCTAACTTGGGGTTATTAAAAACGGCGTTTAGCTCCCGGTTGCAGCCCTCCATGTCGCCCTTTCGGCGATAAACATCTGCCAACAAAACGTGGGCTTGGCCCGCATCAGGGTCTATTTTTAGGGCGCGTTCCAGGTACTCAATCGCCTGGTCGCCATGCTCGTTGGCAATGAGCAGCTCACCCAGTTCGATGAGGTAGTCGGGGTCGGAGGGTTCGAAGGCCATCAGTTTTTGGGCTTCTTGCACGGCCTTATCCAATTTTCCCTGCTGCATATAAATGCGTTGCTTCTGGTGGATCACGTCTTCGTTCACGCCCGATGCACGCTCCAAATTGTCGTAGGCGCGCAGGGCTTCGTCGAGTTTTCCCTGCGACAACCGCACCGCCGCCAACTCCAAATTGTAGGGCGCGTTGTCGTCGTTTTGGGCAATCAGGTCTTCGTATAGTTTGGCAGCCTCGCTATATTTGTGGAGGTCTTCGTAGATCTGCGCCAGCTGGAGCAGGTAGTATTTGTTGTTGGGGTTGGTTTGGTAGGCTTTCTGCGAATAGAGCAGTGCTTGGTCTAATTTTTCTTGTTTTATTCTGATCTCAGCCAGCTGATACTGTGCCGCCGTCAAATTAGGACGTTGCCGAAGTGCTTCGCCAAACGCACTGTCGGCGCGGGCCAGGTCGTCCATGGCCATGAACCGCATTCCGTCGGTAATGAGTGCTTCCAGCGCGAGCTGCTCTGCTTTTTGCGTCTCGGCATTGCCGCTCAAATCTTTCGATTTGTCTTTCTTGCGCTGCGCCCAAGAATCTCCAAAAAACAACAAAAAGAAGATGACACTAACTATTTTCATTGGGCTTTATTTAACTGGTTCGTTTGCAAAACGAAAAAAAAACAAAAAGATTTGGCGCTTGGCGCATCATAATTGCTGTTGTTTTACTAAAATACTTCCCAGATACACTACAACCTAACGATCTCGGCGCCGATGGCGTTGAGGCGGGTATCGATGTGCTGGTAGCCACGGTCAATCTGTTCAATGTTGTCGATAATGCTCGTTCCCTGCGCCGACAGTGCCGCAATAAGCAACGAAACCCCCGCCCGAATGTCGGGCGATGTCATCCTGATACCCTTTAAGTTGAACGCGCGGTCGAGGCCGATGACGGTGGCGCGGTGCGGGTCGCAAAGAATAATCTGTGCGCCCATGTCAATGAGCTTATCGACAAAAAACAGGCGACTCTCGAACATTTTTTGGTGTATCAGCACCGTACCCTTGGCCTGAATAGCCGTCACGAGAATAATCGAGATCAGATCGGGCGTAAAACCAGGCCACGGCGCGTCGTACACCGTCAGGATCGACCCATCTATGAGCGTACTGATTCGGTAATTGTCCTGCGCTGGCACGTGAATATCGTCGCCCCGGAACTCCATTTCGATCCCCATTTTTTTAAAAACGTCGGGAATAATGCCCAATTCGGGAATCTGGCAATTTTTAATTGTGATGGCCGACTGGGTCATGGCGGCCAAACCAATGAACGAACCAATCTCGATCATATCGGGGAGCATGGTATGCTGGCAGCCGCCCATTTGAGTTACGCCCTTAATAATGAGCAAGTTAGAGCCCACCCCACTTATGTTGGCTCCCATGCTATTGAGCATCTTGCAGAGCTGTTGCAGGTACGGCTCGCAGGCGGCGTTGTAAATGGTGGTTGTGCCTTCGGCCATTACAGCGGCCATCAGCACGTTTGCCGTGCCCGTCACCGATATCTCGTCCATCCAAACGTATGCCCCCTTCATTCTCGACCCCTCCACGGTATAAAACGCATCGTTGGGATCATAAATAAACTCGGCACCCAGTTTCTGAAAACCCACAAAGTGCGTGTCTAACGGCCTTCTGCCAATTTTATCTCCTCCTGGGCGGGGGGCTTTGCCTTTGCCGAAACGCGCCAACATGGGCCCCAGCAACATAATTGAACCGCGCAAAGCCGACGCCTTTTCTTTGTAAGCCTCGGTTTCAAAAAAGTCAAAATTTACGTCCTCGGCCTGAAACTGATACGTGCCCTCCTTTATTTTCGACCGTCTCACGCCCATGTCCTCCAACAGTTCCATGAGTTTATTTACGTCTCTGATGTTGGGAATGTTATGGATCGTTACTACTTCTTTTGTCAGCAGCACGGCGCAGAGTATTTGTAGTGCTTCATTTTTTGCGCCCTGCGGCACAATTTCGCCGCACAGTTGGCGGCCTCCCGTAATTTTAAATGATGCCATATTAAACAGTCGGTCTGGGTCTTACAAATAGCTATTTACTAACGTTTTTTCTTGAAATTGCGGTTGTTGGGGCCGCCCCCGCCAGGGTTGTTTGGCCGATTTCGGTCGTTGCCAGAAGTAGGGTTGTTGCGGTTGTTTCCCTGAAAATTACGGTTCCCTGGCCGTCTATCGCCGCTACTGCGCTCGCCGCGTTCGCGGTCGTTGCTGGTGGTACGCTCGCGGTTGTCGCGGCGGTCGGTAAACCCACGCTCGCGCGTCACCGACGAACCCCGGTCGCGCGGGGTCGATTCGACCAAACCATTTGTTCGGATGAGCGCAATCTCGTTTTTGAGTTTACCTTTCGACAGCACCTCCAAGTGTTCCAAAACGGCGGTGTCGTCGGGGTTGTCGCGCATGCTCACAAAAAATGTTTTCATCAACCGCACCAAGTACGACACAAACGCCATTTTTTCGTCGTGGTTGGGCGTTGCAATGGCCTTATCAATGAGCAAATTTATGTTGTGGCCGTAGTTTCGGTAGCGCAGATCGTGGTTGTTGTAGGGAACCGTGAGGGGTTTTTTGCCGATCAGTTCGGGGCCTGGGGGCAGGTATGGGGCATCGACGCTCAACTTAAAATTAGAGATGATGTACAAATCGTCCCACAATTTATTGGTGTAGTCTTGGCCGTCGCGCATTTGAGGGTGTATTTGGCGCATGAGTTCTACCAAAACGTAGGCAAAGCGGGTGCGCTTTTCGCGGTCTTCTATGCTGATGAGATACTCAGCCAATTTTTCTACGTTACTTCCGTATTCTTTCATTTATTTGCTTTGTAGTAATTATAAAAATGCCGCAGCGGAGTTACCACGGCAAAGTTAAGAAAATTCGGGTGGAATATGAATTTCAATTTCTTGCGGCCGCCTCATTTAAAGATCGGATATTTTCGAGTACTTTTGTTGTGTTTCAAAAGCCGAGCGCCGCCATGCCCCAACCCGCCCTTACTGACCCCTACGCCGCGCTGCGTTTTCGCGAATTTAGGTTCTACATCGTCAATAGTTTTCTGCTCACGGCGGGGTTGCTCATCCAAGAGGTTATTGTTGGCTACGAAATTTATAAACTCACCAACGACCCACTGTCGCTCGGTTTGGTGGGTTTGGCCGAAGCGCTACCGTACATTTCTATCGCACTTTTTGGCGGTTATCTCGCCGACCGTTTAGACAAACGCCGCGTAATGCAAACGGCGCTGCTGGTTATCATTTCCTGTTCGGTCGTGCTTTATTTTATTTTTAGGCCCGATGTTTGGACGCTCACCGTGGCCCAAAAACTGACTTTAATCTACGTTATTTTAGTAATTATTGGGGCGGCAAAAGGCTTTTACTCGCCCGCGTCGTCGTCGATGAAACCCCAGCTCGTTCCGCGCGAGTTGTACGCCAACTCGTCGGCGTGGAGTAGCCAATTTTGGCAAGCGGGTGCCATTGGTGGGCCAGCCATTGCGGGTTTTTTGTACGTTGGCATCGGCCTCACCAACACCCTGGCGGTGGTGGTGGCGGCCACGGTGGTGGGCTGGGTGTCGTTGTCGATGATTAGCCCCAAACCATCTCCTGCCGTCGAAACCAAAGAAAATATTTGGTTCAGCCTGCGCGAGGGCATCAAGTTTGTGTATAATACCAAGATCATTTTTTATTCCATTTCGCTCGATCTGATCTCCGTGCTCTTCGGGGGTGTCATTGCTATTTTACCGATTTTTGCCCAGGATATTCTGCACGTTGGCGCCGAAGGGCTGGGTATTTTGCGCGCCGCCCCGTCGGTAGGGGCAGTTTTGACCATGTTTATACTCACCCGCTACCCACCCACCCGCCACGCGTGGCGCAACATGCTCCTGGCGGTGGCTGGTTTTGGCGTTTTCACCCTCGTTTTTGCGCTTTCTACCAACTTTGTGCTGTCCATCGTCGCACTTTTTATGACTGGAGCCTTCGACAGCGTGAGTGTGCTGGTGCGCCAAACGGTCATGCAGGTGTTCCCGCCCGACCATATGCGCGGCCGCGTAAACTCCGTAAATGGTATCTTTGTGACCTCTTCCAACGAGCTCGGCGCGTTCGAGTCGGGCTTGGCGGCCAAGCTTTTTGGCACCGTGCCGTCGGTTGTTGGCGGGGGCGTTCTCACGTTGCTCATTGTGGCGTGGGTATATACGCGCTCCAAAGAACTGTTAAAAATCGAACTCTGAGATGCATAAACGCGCATTTTGATATTTTTCTAAATAAGCGTACTTTTGGAGTATAGCGCAATGTTGCAAGAATAGAGTTTTCATCACATCCTTAAAATACAATATTATGAGTGAAATAACGTACAAAATTCCGACGATGGCCGACATGGCTGCCAACGGCCAAAGCCCCGAGGTGTTGTTTTGGGTAGGGTGTGCGGGGTCTTTCGACGACCGCTACAAAAAAGTGACCGTCGCTTTCACCAAAATCCTCAACAAAGTGGGCATCAATTTTGCCGTTCTGGGTACGGAAGAAGGCTGCACTGGCGATCCCGCCCGCCGTGCTGGCAACGAGTTTTTGTTTCAGATGCAAGCCATGCAAAATATCCAGGTATTGGAGGGCTACGGCATCAAAAAAATCGTGACTGCCTGCCCACACTGCTTCAATACCCTCAAAAACGAGTACCCTGCGCTGGGCGGTAGCTACGAGGTTTTGCACCATTCTGAGTATTTGCAGCAACTCATCGACGCGGGCAAGGTGCGCGTGCAGGGCGGCGGAGCCTTCAAAGGGCGCAAAATCACCTTTCACGATTCGTGTTACTTAGGCCGTTCCAACGATGTGTATGATGCCCCGCGCGAAGTGCTACAAGTGCTCGATGCCGAACTGATTGAAATGAAACGCTGCCGTACCAAGGGGCTTTGCTGCGGGGCGGGCGGCGGCCAGATGTTTAAAGAACCCGAAGCTGGTAATAAAGACATCAACATTGAGCGCATCGAAGAAGCCCTCCAAACTGGTGCCGACACCATTGCGGTGGCCTGCCCGTTTTGCATGGTTATGATGACCGACGGCGTAAAAAACAAGGAGCGCGAAGAGACCGTGAAGGTATATGACCTGGCCGAGTTGCTGTTGCAATCAATGGAAAACTAACTGAACAGTGGCCGTAGAGCCGCCGTTGTACCTGCCCAATGGTGGTGGTGCAACGGCGGCTTTTTATTTAGTTGCAATAATCGCTAATTACTTTGTAGGCTTGGGTGTAGCCGAGCTCGCCCGCCTTGCTAAGATCCAAACAGCCCCCGTTTTCGTCTCCCAGGCTGTGTTTAATAATTCCGCGCACGTAGAAAGCCTCCGCGTACTTTGAATTTAATTTGACCGAACTATTGCAATCTTGAATAGCTCCTTTTTGGTCGCCGATAATCGATTTTACAAGACCGCGCGTAAAATACGCCTCCGAATAAGTCGGGTTGAACTCAATAGATTTATTGAGGTCTACGATTGCGCCCTTGCTGTCGCCCTGCTTATTTTTACTCACTGCACGCACAAAATAGGCTTCTGAGCGCTCGTTCGATATTTCATTTATTTTGTTGCGCTCCTGTACCGCGTTGCGAAGCTCGTCGAGCGTAGTTCGGGTAATGGGGCCGCTGTAGAACACTTTCGAGTTGTTGGTGGTGTTGTTCATTTCGATCGCCTTGGTGAGGTCTATTACTGCGTCTTTTTGGTTGCCCAATTTGGTGTAGCAGAACCCACGTCCGTAGTGTGCGCGGTAGTTTTGGGGGTCGAGTTGCACCGCCCGGTTGTAATCATTGATGGCATCCTCGAATTTATCAACTTTGCTACGGGCAAAACCACGCTGGTAGAAAGACTCGCTGTCGTCGGGGTTCATTTCGATCGCCTTGCCGTAGTCAGCGATTGCGCCGTTAAAATCGTTCAACTTCACCTTGGCGTAGCCGCGCCCAGCGTATGCCATCCCGCGCTTTGGGCTCAGGTCGATCACCCGCGAGAAATCGGTCTGCGCACCCGTAAAGTCTTCTAATTTGAGTTTTACATTGCCGCGTGAGTACAACGCACCCACATTGTTGGCATCGACCTGAACAGCCTTGTTGAAATCGAGCAAGGCACCACGGTTGTTTTCGATCTTGGCGCGGCTACTTCCCCGGTAAAAATACCCCTGCGGATCGTCGGGGCTCAGTTCGATAGAACGGGTGAAATCCTGAATGGCCGACCGGTGGTCTTCTTGCCGGCTCTTGCTAATACCCCGGTTGAGGTACGCATCGGCATATTTGGGGTCGATCTCAATTGAGCGGTCGAAATCTAAAATCGAACCACGGTTGTCTTTCAACTGTGCCTTGGCCACGCCTCGGTTAAAATAACTCGCCATGTTTTCGGGGCTTAGTACGATGGCCTGGTTGAAGGCACCCACGGCGGAGGTAAAATCGCCCGATTTTAACTTAGCAACTCCCTCTTCAAAAAATTCGGCGGCTGTTTTTTGAGAAAACGCAACGTTGCCGATTAAAAAAAGAACCATTGGAAGAACGAACTTCTTCATATTGAACGAGTTAAATAAATGAAAGGCATACGCCATAAGTAGGCGTACTGCTGCAAAAGTAGAATCTGTTTTCCGAAAAACCAGCATTGGTTTTGAATTAATTCTCAGAGGTATGCCTGCCCGAGTCCGAAAAGTACCACAAAGAGCAAGGTGGTGAGTGCCAATTGTTTGAGATGGGGGTCGAGCGAGGGGCCACTTTTTAGCCACGCCGCGCGGCCGTTGGCGAAAAACAGCGGGGTTGCAAGCAAAAATAGCAGGCTGCCCCAGCCGTCGCTTTTTAGCAGAACGTATAAAATCGAACACCCCAGGCCGACCGCCAGCAGGGCACCGTGGTAGTACGCCGCGTTTTGTTTGCCTATTCTGACTGGAACGGAACGCTTGCCCGTGAGGGTGTCAGACTCGATGTCTCGCATGTTGTTGAGGTTCAGAACGCCAACCGCAAACAGCCCACACGAGGTAGCTGGTAGCAAGAGTAGCCAGTCGAATTGTTGGGTGTATAAATAATAGCTACCCAAAACACCCACCCAACCGAAAAAGAGGAGCACTGATACATCGCCCAGGCCTGCGTATCCGTATGGATTTTTGCCCGCCGTGTAGGTAATGGCCGCTACGATTGCGGCGATTCCTACGCCCAAAAACACCCAAAAGGTTTGAGCTGGTGCGTTGTGCAGGGCTTCGTAGAGCAGCCAAAGCCCCGACACCAGCGCCGCTCCCGCCGAAAACGCGATGGCGCGGCGCATCTGAGCCGTGCTGATTGAGCCAAGCTGTACCTGCCGCTTAGGCCCCACGCGGGCATCGGTGTCTTTTCCGTTTACGGTGTCGCCGTAGTCGTTGGCAAAATTCGAGAGCACCTGCAACAGAATGGTGGTTAGGCAGCACAAAGCACACACCAGCGCGTTGAACTGCCCCGCTGCTGCCGCCAAGAAACTACCCATCAAAATGCACGACAGTGCCAGCGGTAGGGTGCGCGGGCGGGCGGCCTCAATCCAATGTTTCATGCTTAAAGGCCAACCGCTTTCAAAAATTCTTTATCGGTCGGTTTCACTCCCGACGCAAAGAAGTTGGTTACTTCGCCATTTTCGTTTACTACGTATTTGCAGAAATTCCAGGTTGGTGCTTTGTCGTTCCAGCCGTTCAGGGCCTTGTCCGACAGCCATTTGTAGAGTGGGTGCTGGTCGGCACCGGTCACACTTATTTTAGAAAATAGCTGAAAATTTACGCCGTAGTTTTTTTGGCAAAAGGAGGCAATTTCTCCGTCGCTACCTGGCTCTTGGCCGCCAAAGTTGTTGGCAGGAAAACCCAAAATGACAACGTCTTTGCCGTGTTGCTCGTGGAAAAGCTCCCAGTCGGCATACTGCGACGTGTATCCACACTTCGACGCTACGTTGAGCAAAACAACTTTTTTGCCCTTGTATTTGCTAAAATCGATGGTTTCGTTGCCCATCAGAGCTTTCATTTTAAAGTCATACAGACTTTTAGCGGGGGTGGTGGTCATGGTGGTTGGGCGGGTTTTGGCTTCTTTTTTGTCGGCAAACAAACCAGTAATTAGTGACATTAACATGATAAAAAATGCTTTGATAGTGGCCATGGTCTTGAATCGTGTACAAGATTGTAACACAAATTAACGGAAAATGTTGCAGTTTTGCCCCATCATTTTTGTTAAACACCCGTAGATGCTCACCAAACGCATTATTCCCTGTCTGGACATTAAAGACGGGCGCACCGTGAAAGGAACGAATTTTGTGAACCTCCGAGATGCTGGCGACCCCGTGGAGCTGGGCGCAATTTATGCCGCCGAGGGAGCCGATGAGCTGGTTTTTTTGGACATCACGGCCACCGTCGATAACCGCAAAACACTCATTGACCTGGTGCGGCAGGTGGCGCGGCGGGTCAATATTCCGTTTACGGTGGGCGGTGGCATTGGCTCGGTGGCCGACGTGTCGGCACTGCTCAACGCGGGGGCCGACAAGGTTTCTATTAATTCGGCGGCCGTGCGAAACCCCGACTTGATAGACCAACTGGCATTGGCCTTTGGCAGCCAGTGCGTTGTGGTGGCCATAGACACGCGGCACATTGGCGGCTCCGACGTGGTGCACACCCACGGTGGCCGCACACCCACCGACCTACGAACGGTGGCCTGGGCAAAAGAAGTCGAAAATCGGGGTGCGGGCGAGCTACTACTAACCTCCATGGACACCGACGGCACCAGAAATGGTTTCGCACTGCCGCTCACGGCTCAGGTTTCGGGCGCGGCCAACATCCCAATAATAGCCTCGGGCGGGGCGGGTAGCATGGCGCATTTTAGGGATGTTTTTACGGCTGGCAAGGCCGATGCGGCACTGGCGGCCAGCATATTTCACTTCAAAGAAATCGAGATTCCCGCCCTAAAAAACTACCTCAAAACCCAAGGTCTGTCCGTTCGGATCTGAAACCAGTGGTGCTTCTGACCTAACGCGCCACTTCGATTTTGTACTTTTTGCCCTTCATTTTTTCGTTTTTGATGTTTTCCAGCAGACGCTTAAAAACGCTGCGCCTCACAGCGGCAAACGAAACGAAATCTTTTACTTCGATCAGTCCTAAATCGCCCTTTTCGAGTTGGCCCTTTTGGGAGAAAAACCCCACAATATCTACTTTGTTGATCTTATTTTTTTTGCCGCCGCTCACATAAATCGTCACAAATTCGGGCGGGTTTGGTAGGCGGTTGCCAGTGGGAAGTTCCAGCGTTTCGAGCGAATCGTCGAGGTACTGTGGGCGTGGCTCGTTGCGGTGCAAAATCAGGTAGGCCGTTCCAGAGGCGTGCATCCGGGCGGTGCGTCCGTTTCGGTGCGTAAACTCGTGTTCGTGGATCGGCAGGTGGTAGTGTACCACGTGTTTCATTTCGGGAATATCCAGCCCCCGTGCTGCTAAGTCGGTGGTAACCAAGTAGTTTACGCTACCGTTTCTGAACCTAACTAAGGCCCGCTCGCGGTCGTCTTGCTCCATGCCGCCGTGGTAGAAAGTGGCGTAAACACCCATGTCGTTCAGCAGTTCGCTGGTTCGTTCGGCGGCATCGCGGTGGTTGCAAAAAACAAGGGCGGCCTCCGAATTGAGCGAACAGACCAGGTCGAAGAGCGTGTCGGCTTTGTCTTTGGCTTCTGATACTACTATTTTGACGCTGAGGGCGGATTTTTCTTCGTTTTCGGGCACAAAGTTGAGCCGCGTTGCCGCCCTCAACCCCACAAAGTCAGGAATACTCACGCCCGACGTGGCCGACACCAGCACCCGCTTGTTGAGCTTGCGCAAGCCTCCGATTATGTACGACATCTGGTCCTGAAAACCCAGGTCCAACGATTTGTCGAACTCATCCAGAATGAGCGTTTTGATGCCATCGAGCGCAAAGGTGTTTCGGGTCAGGTGGTCGGCAATGCGCCCTGGCGTGCCAATGAGCAAGGCTGGCGGGCTGCTCAAATTCTGAATTTCGGTGCTCATCGAATGGCCGCCGTAGCACACGTTCACCTTCAAACCAGTGCCCATGCTCTTCCAAACTTGTTCAATTTGGGCGGCCAACTCGCGCGATGGCGTGAGGATCAGGCACTGCACGTGGGTTTTGGCGGGGTCGAGCAGTTGGAGTAACGGGAGCAAAAAGGCCAGCGTTTTGCCCGAACCCGTGGGCGACACCAGCAGGGTGTTGTCGCTCGTTAGAATGGCTTCGTGGGCCGCCGTTTGCATCGGGTTGAGCGACTCAATGCCCATTTTGGCCAACGTTTGCGCTACCTGCGGGCTATTATTTTCTGTTTGTTTCATTATTTAAAAAGCCATTTTAGTGAACAATCGAACGTTGTCGTGCGTAGATTGTTCACTAAAATGGCTTTTTTTTGGCAAATATCCTAACAAAAATATTTTTGGGACGATTATTAACTCCAACGTACCCGCCGAGTAGGCGGCAGTTGGTGGTAGTAAATCTACATCAAAACCCCAAATTATTTGAGCTCACCTACTGCGGTATTCCAGATGCGTATTTGGCAAACATGGCTTCGTATTTCTGGGCGGCGGCTTCTTGTTTGGCCTCGCGGCAGCTGGTGAGCACCGTCTGTAAATTATAGAGCTGAATGTTGCCGTCTTGGCTGCCCGCCGTGCCCATTCGGGCAATGTAGCCCAGCGTTTGGTCGGCGCGGGTGGCTATGGTTTCGGCCATTGCCAGGGCGCGTTGGGTTTCGCCAACGTCAAACAAAAACTTCACGTAGTTCGACGAAATCTGATCGTATGAAATCGGGTCATCGGGCATTGCTTTCAGAATAAAGTCGATGGCCTGCTTGGCTTTGTCTTTTTTGCCCTCTCTGATGAGCTGATCGATGAGCCTAAAAAACGCAATGCGCGCCGAAAACACCGGCGACCCCTTAAAGGTGTTGTCGTAGTAGGTGTTTGGGTTGTTCATTTCGCGCCAAAACGATTTTTTCATCAAATTTTCGGCCATCAGGTCGGTATTCACAAAACCATCGGTGGCTCCCGTTACCTTCACGGGCATGAGCCGGTAGGCGTAGCCCTCCAACTGCATGTATTCTTTGAGGTTCAGGTAATTTTCGGTCGAGAGCGTCCCCGAAAAATAAATGGGGCGTTTCCAGTCGTTGGTTGCAATGATGTCGAGCATAATAAGGTCAGACTTGTAGAGGTCTCTTTTCCCCAAACTCCACTGAATGGTGTCTTGGAGGTAAGGCTGCAAATCGGACTTTAAAATGTTCATTTTATTAATTGCCTGCTTGTCGATTGGCAAAAACAAGCTCGACGACGGCAGCGTTGAGGTCATCTCGCCGCTGGTGAGTGGCACCTGAATGGCTGGGCTGTTTGTTTTTACCAAATTTATGTAGTCTTTTAGGTTAATTCCGCCCTTCACGTTGGGGTTTTCGTAGAACGGAATAATGTCGTTGCGGCCTTCGGCAAAGTTTTCGTATTCCAACGAAATAGGCAGTTTGTCGGACTCGTAGGTACGACGTTTCATCTGATCGACGTACCAGTGCGTGCCAAGCAGACTAAGGTTACAAACGCGCACGTCGGTTCTGAAACCCTCCACCTCCTGCACGTACCAAAGTGGGAATGTATCGTTGTCGCCGCCCGTAAACAAAATGGCGTTGGGAGCGCAGGAGTTCAGTAAGTTTTTGGCAAAATCGACCGAGTGGTATCGGTTGGCGCGGTTGTGGTTGTCCCATCCTTTGGCCACCATAATCGTTGGCACGGTTAGGCCAATGAGCGTAGCCGCAATGGCGCGGGGCATCTCGGGTTTTATGACCTTGGCCATGAAGTCGAACAACGCCAAAACGCCCAGGCCAATCCACATGGCAAAAATATAGAACGAACCCACGTAAATATAGTCACGTTCGCGCGGTTCTACGGGCGGCGAGTTTAGGTACGTGACCAACGCTATGCCCGTGAGTACAAACAACATTCCCAAAACCAGCAAGTCTTTGGGGCGGCGGAAAAACTGAATAACCACGCCCAACAATCCCAAAATAAAGGGGAGCATATAAAAATTGTCGCGGCCTTTGTTTGTGGCCAGCAGCGTTGGCACACCCTCGTCGGTGTCGGTGGGTAGCAAGTTGCCCGCCCCTTCGTCGTCGGACTCTCTGCCCACGAAGTTCCACAAAAAATACCGCCAGTACATGTGGCCAATTTGGTACTTAAACATGAAGCTGAGGTTTTGACCCATGGTTGGTTTTTGGCCTTCCATCAGGCTGGGTACCCACTTTCGGTACAACGACGGGTGCGGCTCTTGGGTGCTGTATATGCGGGGCAACAACATTTTTTCGGCGGCATCGTACACGTACTCGGGGCGGTAGTCGGCCACCACGTACTTGCCTTTTTCTTTCCGATAAATGGGTGCGCCTTGCTCCGACGACGTTGGCCGCGACACGTAGGTGGGGCCGTACAAAAGCGGACGGCTGCCGTATTGCTCGCGTTTGAGGTACGACACAAAGCTGAGTACATCTTTGGGGTTGTTTTCGTTGATGGGCGGGTTGTAGTTGGCCCTAACCAAGGCCAAAATATACGACGAATAGCCGATCAGAATAAAGGCCAAGGCCAGCAGCGAGGTGTTCCAGATCACTAAATTATTTTTGGCGGTGTATCGAATGGCAAAAACCAAACCGCTCAAAAACGCCACAATAAAAAAGACAACGCCAGTGGCGTATGGTAGGCCGAGGGTATTTACAAAAAATATCTCGAACGAGCCCGCCATCGACGGTAGCCCAGGAATGATTCCCGAATTGATGATGACCAATATAACCAGTCCTACCAACACCGCCAGCACGCCTTTCCAGAAGGTAGGGTCGTATTTTTTAAAGAAATAGATGAGCGCCAGCGCGGGGATGGTCACTAAGTTGAGCAAGTGAACGCCAATGGAAAGCCCCGTGAGGTAGGCCGTAAAAATGAGCCAGCGGTTGGCGGCGGCTTCGTCTTCGATGCGCTCCCACTTAAAGGCCGCCCAAATAACAATGGCCGTAAAAAAAGACGACAGGCCATATACTTCGGCCTCGACCGCCGAAAACCAAAATGAGTCAGACCACGTGTAGGCCAACGCGCCCACCAGTGCCGAACCCAGCACCAAAAAACCCTCGGCGGAGGTCAGCTGGTGGTCTTTTTTGTCCAAAAACTTACGCCCCAACATGGTGATCGTCCAAAACAAAAACAGAATCGAGAACGCGCTTCCTGCCACCGAAACCATATTGACCCAGTAAGCCACCCGCGACACATCTCCCAGGGCGAGCATCGAAAACAGGCGGCCAATCAATAAAAACAACGGCGACCCAGGTGGGTGCGGCACCTGTAATTTAAACGAGCAGGCAATGAACTCGCCGCAGTCCCAAAAACTGGCTGTTCGCTCCACGGTGGCGGTGTAGGTGGCCAGTGCCACTGCAAACGCTCCCCAGCCAACGAGGTTATTTAAACGATTGAAATTTTTCATTCTGAATTGATTGTTTATTTAATGGTTTTGGTAGCAAACCCCACGCGGCGATTGATGGCTCAAAATTAGTAATTTAAGCCCAAAACTGGCCAAAAACGCGTTGTTAAAAAACCTTAATCCATTTTCAAGTACCATTTTGGGTTTTTTCCGTAGTTTTGTTGTGAAAAAATAGGGTCAAAAATGAAAAAAAACGCTACCGTCTTATTACTCCTTCTCTCGGTTTTTGCCCAGGCTCAGACCCGAAAAACTGCGCCCGCACCACTCCAACGTCCTAAGCTGGTGGTTGGCATTGTGGTAGATCAGATGCGCTACGATTATTTGTACCGTTTCTACGACAAATACAGCGAAGGTGGTTTCAAGAAAATGATGAACGAGGGCTTCAATTGCCGCAACAACCACTACCACTACGCGGCCACCTACACGGGGCCAGGCCACGCGCAGGTTTTCAATGGCTCGTCGCCCGCTTTGAGTGGCATTGTGGGCAACGACTGGTACGACAAAAATTGGGGGCGGATGCGCTACTGCACCGAAGACACCACCGAGCGGTCGGTTGGAAACACCTCCTCGGCGGGCAAGATGTCGCCGCGCAATATGTGGGTCGATAACATCTGCGACCAACTAAAAATAGCGTCCGTTGGCCGTTCAAAGGTTGTGGGGATAGCTCTGAAAGACCGGGGGGCAATTTTGCCCGCTGGCCACGCTGCCAACGCCGCCTATTGGTTCGACTCGAAAGACGGCAACTGGATTTCGAGCACGTATTATATGCAACAGCTCCCGCAGTGGGTGCAAGATTTCAACGCCCGTAAACTGCCAGCCCAATACGCCCAACAAACCTGGGAAACACTGTTGCCCATCGATCAGTACGTAGAAAGCGCCCCCGACGACTCGCCGTTTGAGAACGTGTTGCAAGGCGAGAGCAAACCAGTTTTTCCGCACAGCTTTGTGGCCGCCATGGGCAGTAAATTTGAAGAACTCCGCACCAGTCCCTTCGGCGACCAGCTCACCAAAGAAATGGCGTTGGCAGCCCTCAAAGGCGAAAATCTTGGTAGGGGCAAAGAAACAGATTTTTTGTGCGTCAGTTTTTCGTCGCCCGATTACATTGGACACCGTTTTGGGCCGCAGTCGGTGGAGGCGCAAGACGAGTTTTTGCGCCTCGACAAAGTAATGGCCGAGATGCTGACGGCCTTAGACGCGCAAGTGGGCAAGGGAAACTACCTGGTGTTTTTGTCGGCCGACCACGGCGTGGCCGAAACGCCAGGCTTTGAGCGGTCGTTGCACATACCAGCCTCCAACTACGAATACGGTGAGTTGGTAAACGCAACGGTTGAGGCCGCGCTCGACACCGCCTTTGGCCAAGCCAAATGGTTGCAGGTGTATTATAATCAACAAATATACCTGAACCCAGCGGCTTTGGCTGCCCAAAAAGTGACCACCGAGGCCGCCTACGATGTGGTGCGGGCAGCATTGCTCCGAAAAAAAGGGGTTCTGAACGTCGTAAATTTTCATAACATCAACAACACGGTGCTGCCGCTGGGCGTTTTAGACATGATCCGCAACGTGTACCACCCGCAGCGAAGCGGGGATTTTTACGTATTGTTTGAACCAAATTTGTTGGAGGGCTACAAAAAAGGAGGGTCGTCGCACGGCACCACTTACGCCTACGACACCCACGTGCCGCTGCTGTTTTACGGTTGGGGCATCAAGGCGGGCCAAACGCTGGGGCGCACCCACATCTCAGACATTGCGCCCACGGTGGCGGCGTTGCTCAAAATACTCGAACCAAACGGCTGCGTCGGAAACCCAATCGAAGCTATTTTTAAATAAAAAAAACTCGGAAACCATGAAAAGTATTGCCTTTGTAGTGATAATACTGCTTTCTGGAATACAAGTTGCGGCCCAAGAACTCACCGAGCGGGTTTTTGAGGGAACAATAAACGGTAAAATACCAGTTAAGCTGACCCTTGTTTCCGACGGGGAGGTGGCGTATGGCAGCGTAGTTTACACCAAAAAAGGCGTGCCGATTAGCGTTGTGGGAACGTTGGAGAATGGAAATTTTTTCTTGAACGAACTCCTCCCCAACGGCCAAGTGTCGGGTGTTTATTCGGGCACAACGAAGGCCGATTCTATGGTCGGAATGTGGTCTACGCCAAAGACAGACGCCAAAGAGCTGCCGTTAGACCTGCGCTTGTTGCAGCAAAAAAGCGTGAAGCGCCCAGCACTCAAAAACGTTGCTGGTACGTACTTCTACGCTTTTGGCAAAGACGGCGGAGTAGGCAATATGCGCGTGGCCCAGCCAAAGCCTGGCCAAATATCGGTCAGTTTTGACAACGTGACTGGTGCACCCGCCCGCAACCAGGCCACCATCGGCAAAACGACGCTAAAACTGGTTAATAATCAAGCCGTTTATAGCAGCTCGGAGTTTGGTAAATGCAAATTCACGATCACCTTTTTGGAGAACGGCGCACGCGTGAGCTACACCGACGAAGCCTATCAATGCGGCTTTGGCAACGCCGCCACCGTGACGGGCAACTACATCCGAACCAAAACCAACGGCCGCTAAGGTACATGAGAGCAAAAATCCTATACGTTGAAGACGATATAAATTTGGGTTTTGTGACCAAAGACAACCTCGAACTCAACCATTTTGGGATTGTGCATTGTACCGACGGCGCGGCGGCTTGGGAGACTTTCCAGCGCGGGGCGTTCGACCTGTGTATTTTGGACGTGATGTTGCCGCAGCTCGACGGTTTTTCGCTCGCCCAGCTTATTCGCGGCCACGATGCCCACGTGCCCATTTTGTTTTTGAGTGCCCGCGCCCAAAAAGAAGACCGCATTCACGGGCTCAAATTAGGGGCCGACGACTACCTCACCAAGCCGTTTAGCATGGAGGAACTGGTGCTGAAAATAGGCGTTTTTTTGCGCCGAAGCCAAGGTATTCCCAACAACAGTGTCGAGCAAACGCCAGCTGGGTGCGTTGAGGTGGGTCGTTATCTATTTATGTTCGACCGCTTGCAGCTTCATTTTGGCGATTCCGTGCAGGAAATAACCCACCGCGAAGCCGAAGTTTTGCGCCACCTGGCCGCCCGAAGCGGGCAAATAGTGCGGCGCGAAGACTTACTGAGGGCCATCTGGGGCGACGATGATTATTTTATGGGGCGCAGCCTGGACGTGTTCATCTCGCGGCTCCGCAAGCACCTCAGCCTCGACCCCTCCGTTCGGATCGAGAACATCCACAAGATTGGTTTTAGATTGGTTTTGCCGCATTAGGAATGAGTTTTGAATTATAAGTGGTTGAGTGGTTGGATAATGATTGATAATCAGATATTTATATTTTAAAATCCAACTACTCATTTATTTCACGCTCCTTAAAATGGCCGTTCCTCCAATTTTTTAGCCTATTTTTGTTGTTTCAATCACCGCCCCCATGACACTAAATGCACTCACGGCCATATCTCCGATCGACGGCCGCTACCGCCAAAACGTAGAAACGTTGGCCCCCTATTTTTCAGAATTTGCGCTCATTCAGTACCGCGTTCGCATCGAAATTGAGTATTTTGTGGCACTTTGCGAGTTGCCCCTGCCGCAACTCGCCAGTTTCGACAAATCGCTTTTCCCTAATTTACGCGCACTCTACCAGCAATTTGGCCACGCCGACGCGCTGCGCGTCAAAGAAATAGAACGTACCACCAACCACGACGTGAAGGCGGTGGAGTATTTCATCAAAGAAAAACTGAAAGACCTCAACCTCGATGTTTATTTGGAGTTCATACACTTTGGGCTCACGTCGCAGGACATAAACAACACCGCCATTCCGCTGCTGCTCAAAGAAGCCACCGAGGCCGTCGTTGTGCCGTTGTATGTGCAGGTAGTGGCCCAGCTACAAGCCCGAGCCGATGCTTGGGCGAGCGTACCGATGCTGGCCCGCACGCACGGCCAGCCCGCCACGCCCACGCGCCTGGGAAAAGAAATGATGGTTTTTGTGGAAAGACTCCAAAATCAGCTCAAAATGTTGCCGAATGTTCCGCAATCGGCCAAGTTTGGGGGAGCAACTGGCAATTTCAACGCCCACCGCGTGGCCTATCCCGCCATAGATTGGGTGACGTTTGCCAATGTATTTGTGGGCTCTTTGGGGCTGTCGAGAAGCCAGTTTACTACCCAGATTGAGCACTACGACAACCTGGCGGCGTTGCTCGACAACTTTAAACGACTCAATACCATTGTTTTAGACCTCGACCGCGACTTGTGGACATACGTGTCGATGGAGTACTTCAAGCAGCGAATCAAGGCGGGCGAAGTGGGGTCGTCGGCCATGCCGCACAAAGTGAACCCGATAGATTTTGAAAATTCGGAGGGCAACCTGGGCATTGCCAACGCAATTTTTGAACATTTGGCGGCCAAGTTGCCCGTGTCGCGGTTGCAGCGCGACCTCACCGACTCTACCGTGCTGCGAAACATTGGCGTGCCTTTTGCGCACACCGTCATTGCGTTGCGGTCGTTGCTCAAAGGATTAGAAAAACTCGAACTCAACGAAGCGGCCATCCGTGCCGATTTAGAAAACAACTGGGCGGTGGTGGCCGAGGCCATCCAAACTATTCTGCGCCGCGAAGCCTTCCCCCAGCCCTACGAAGCCCTCAAAAACTTGACCCGCACCAACGAAAAGATAACCGCCAGCAGCATTGCCAATTTTATTGAAACTTTAGACGTTTCGGAGGCCATAAAATCAGAACTATGCACCATTTCTCCCTTCAATTACGTAGGTGTCTGATTTTAGTATTGCATTATTTTGCTATTTTGTACAACGATTAAAATTTTACTATTCCCATTTTTGTTGTATTATTTAAAGAATATTCACTTTTTTTGAAAAATAAAATGGGATTATGCGCCTATGAACTGTTACTATTAAAGCCAAAAACTGTATTTTTTGTATTATTTCAATAAGTTCTTAAATTGTAGTATATAAACATTCGTAGAGGTGTTTTTTGACCCTTTTTTTTCTCGATTCGACCCGCAACCTTTGCATCGTCAAAGCAAGACTGTTGCGGATGTACATTAAATCTGAACAAAAAATGAAAAAAAACACAATGATCTCAGCGGCCTTAGTAGCCGTCATGTTGGCCAGTACGGTAGGTACTTTCGCCAACGTCCACCGCGTAAAATCAACAATAAGTGCAGCCACCGTTGAAGGAAAAAAACTCAATGTGGTAGCAAACCGTCCCGAGGCTTCGGCCGTTCGGGTCGAGATTAGGGATGCCGACGGCATTGCCCAGTACGACGGCACAGAAAACTCTGGCCAATTCAAGAAGCAATACAACCTGGCTGCGTTGGCCGAGGGCAATTATACCCTCACGTTATCGACCGACCAGTGGGTGAGCGTTCAGCCGTTTAGCATAGCGGGTGCCAACGTGCTGCTCAGTACTGCCAACTACCAAGAGGTGGTTAAAGTAGCGGTTGCTCAATTGGCAAACAACAATTTTGTGGTGCAAGCCAACACCAAAAACGTGCCACTTTTGGGCGTGAGTTTGGTCAATAGCTACGGCGAGGTTGTGCATACCGACACCGTTACGGAGGCCAAACAGTTCAACTTGAACAAGTTGCCAAAGGGAAAATATACCTTTGTGGTGAGCCTGGGAAACAAGGAGATCACTCAAAACGTGGTTGTAAAATAATGATTCACTCAAACAGAACAAAACTTTAACCACATCCTGACTAACAATTTTGCTGACAAGCCCGTCCGAAAAGACGGGCTTTTTGTTTATTTTTGGTTTTTGATCGAAATTTTACCGAATATACAATGCCCAAAGCACTTCTATCCATTGACATTGGCAATACTGACACCGTTTTTGGACTGTACATGGATGGCGCGTGGCGGCCACACCTGCGCATGCGTTCGCTGGTTGAGGATGCCTCGGTGCACTACGAAGCAAAGTTACGCCTGCATTTGCTCGAACTGAGCTTAAACCTTAGCGACGTAAAAACGGTTGTGTTAAGTAGTGTGGTGCCACCGCTTACGTCGATTGTGGGCCAAATGGCCGAGCGTTTGTTTGGAAGCCCGCCCATTGTGGTTGGCCCCACAACTTTTGCTGGGCTTACCGTCGAGATCGACCGCCCCCACGAGATCGGTAGCGACCTGGTGGCCAATGCGGTGGCAGCCTGGACAAAATACGGCCGCAATTGCGTAGTGGTGGACTTCGGTACGGCCCTGACTTTCACGACGGTGTCTGAACGCGGCCAAATACTGGGCGTGGCCATTGCACCAGGCTTGCGAACGGCCGTGAAGGCGCTTTTTGCCAACACCGCGCAGCTACCCGAAGTGCCACTAAAACTACCCGAATCGGCAATTGGAAAAAATACCGTTCAGGCTATTCAGGCGGGTATTTTGCTGGGCTACGAGAGTTTGGTACGGGGCATGATTACGCGCATTAGACGCGAGCTCGGCGGCGACTGCGTGGCAGTGGCTACGGGCGGGTTGTCGTCTATTATTGATACTTTGCACGGTGAGTTCGTCGAAATAAACATAAATTTAACGCTCGATGGCCTGCTTGCCATCGGCCAAGCCCACGAAAAAAACCTGTCTGAATAAACCTAATTGTATGCAAGATGTAGTAGTAATTGGGGGTGGAATTGTTGGCCTGGCCACCGCCCTAAAAATTAAAGAACGGCAGCCGTCGCTCAGGGTGGTTGTATTAGAGAAAGAAAACGAAGTAGCCAAGCACCAAACTGGCCACAACAGCGGCGTGATTCACTCGGGGCTGTACTACAAACCAGGCAGTTTGAAAGCCATAAACTGCATCAAAGGCTACCAGATGCTCATCGATTTTGCCAACGAGGAGGACATACCCTACGATTTGTGCGGCAAAATTGTGGTGGCCACCAAAAAAAATCAGGTTCCTATCTTAGACGGATTGTACGAGCGCGGAGCCGAAAACGGCCTGCTGGGGTTTAAAAAATTAAACCTCGAGCAAATGCGCGAAATTGAACCCCACGTGACGGGCGTAGCTGGTTTTTTTGTGCCGCAAACGGGCATTATTGACTACAAACTGGTGTGCGAAAAATACGCCGAAAGGCTCCAAAAAATAGGCGGGCAGGTGGTGCTGGGCCAGAAAGTAATTGAGATTAAAAGCACTGGAAAGACATCGACGGTGATAACCCAAACGGGCTTTTATGAAACAAAATTGGTGGTGAATTGCGCGGGTTTGTACTCCGACAAAATGGCGCAGCTCACCCAAGACGAAAAAATTCATTTGCGAATTATCCCCTTCCGAGGCGAGTATTTTGAGCTAAAGCCCGAGCGTCAGTATTTGGTTAAAAACCTAATTTACCCCGTTCCAGACCCTAATTTCCCGTTTTTGGGCGTGCATTTTACCCGCATGATCCAGGGTGGGGTAGAAGCTGGCCCCAACGCAGTGCTGGCTTTTGGGCGCGAGAGCTACGAAAAATTAGACATCAATGCCAAAGAACTTTGGGAGACGCTTACCTGGCCAGGCTTTCAGAAAGTGGCCACCAAATACTGGCAAACTGGCCTCGGCGAAATGTACCGCTCTTTCTCGAAGGCGGCTTTCACGCGGGCGTTGCAAGAGCTTATTCCCGACATTACAGCCAGCGACCTCACCCCAGGCGGGGCGGGGGTACGTGCCCAAGCCTGCGACCGCGACGGAGGGCTTTTAGACGATTTTAGCATCATAGAACGCCCCAATGCGATTAATATTTGCAACGCGCCGTCGCCAGCGGCCACGTCGTCGTTGGCCATTGGCGAGGCTGTTTCGGAGTTAGTTTTGCAACGGTTTTAGCGCGTGGATGCCAAGCGGACAGCACCCACTTTTTATCAGTTGGCGCAAAAAAACAGCTCGTTCTTAGTTCCTTTTTTGCTCCTGCTTTTGGCGGTTGGCGTGGTGCAAATTTTGTACCGCCAGGGCATTGTTTTGCTGTGGGTCAATCAAAGAAACAGCCCGTTTGCCGATGAGTTTTTTCGGTACGCCACCCACCTTGGCGACGGCCGATGGTGGGTTTTAGCGGGCCTTTTGCTGTTGTTCAGATCGTACCGAAACGGTATCTTGATGCTTGCCATTTACGCCGTCTCGGGCATTTTGTCTTCGATCCTAAAATCACTTTTCGACGTACCGCGCCCCGCCGCGTATTTTGAAAAATCGCTCATTTTTCTGCACCGTGTGAGCGGCATCGACTGGTACTACGCCCACAGTTTTCCGTCGGGGCATACCACCACGGCGTTTGCGCTCTTTTTTTTGCTGGCGGTGTGGTCGGAGAGCCACCTCGCCAAGTTTGCCTGGCTGCTGCCAGCGGTGGTGGTGGGCTACTCGAGAATGTATTTGCTACAACATTTTTTAATAGACGTAACTTTCGGTGCGCTGCTTGGCACCGTGATTAGTTTTTTGGTTTATTGGCGGGTAGAAAAATACTGGCAACAAAACCCCAGGCGGTGGTTGAACAAAAGTATTTTGAACCGATGAGGCCCTTTGGACTGGTACTTTGTGGTGGCGAAAGCACCCGAATGGGGCGAGACAAAAGTTTGATTGACTACCACGGTAAGCCCCAACGCGGTCATTTGACCGACCTACTCAGCCCGTTTTGTGCGCGGGTACTTTGGTCGATTAACGATGCGCAGTTTGAACAAATGATACGAATAGACCAAAATACGGAACACGTTTTGCGGGACGAATACCCCCAAGAAGGGCCGCTGGGAGGGATTATGACCGCTTTTAGAAAATACCCAGCCGTGCCGTGGCTCATTGTCTCGTGCGATTTGCCCCGCCTAACCGCCACTACGATTGACTATCTGCTGCAAAACCGAAACCCAAATGCCGATGCTACGCTTTTTGCCGATCCGCGCCCGTATCCGTTTGTAAGTATTTGGGAGCCAGCTATTTTTGATGCCTTGCAATCGTACTGGGCGCAAGGACTACGCTCTCCCGTTGGTTTGATGGGGTCGGCCGATGTCCATTTTTTGACCATACCCAACCCCCAAGAATTTTTAGACGTAAACGACCATGAAACCTACCAATCTGTTAAAAAATCTTGACCCGCTCTGGCTGGTACTGCTGGGCGCGTTTTTTTTTCTGCCCAACTTGGGAAGCATTCACCTGTTCGATTGGGACGAAATAAACTTCGCCGAGTCGGCGCGGGAGATGATCTTGACGGGCAATTACGCCCAGGTTCAAATTGACTTTCAGCCGTTTTGGGAAAAACCACCGCTGTTTTTTTGGCTACAGGTGTTGGCCATGAAAGCGTTTGGGATCAACGAATTTGCGGCGCGGCTTCCCAACGCCATCGCAGGGATTGTGACCTTGCTCACCTTTTTTTTTGTGGGTAAACGCCTCTACGACAGGCAGTTTGGTTTCTTGTGGGCATTGGCTTATCTGGGGTCAGTTACGCCGCACCTGTATTTCAAGTCGGGAATCATCGACCCAATTTTCAATTATTTTATGTTCCTGTCCATCGTTTTTTTGACCCGAAAACAGTTTTTGCTGGCGGGGCTTTTGGCTGGTTTGGCCGTCTGGACCAAAGGCCCAGTGGGGGCGGGCATTCCGCTGCTCACCCTCGGCGCGGTGTGGGCCATCAATCGGTTTAAGCCCGTGTTGCGCCTAAAAGACTTGTTCGTTTTCGGGCTCACGGCCGCCGCCTTGGGCGCGGGTTGGGTTGGTTTTGTGGCCTCCACGAGTGGGTTTGGGGTGGTACAAGATTTTTTTGCGTACCTGTTGCGCCTGCTGGCCACCTCGGAGGCGGGGCACGGCCAGCCGTTTTATTACCATTTTGTGGTGGTGCTCATTGGCGCGTTTCCAATTTCGATTATTGCCATTCGTTTCCTGAAAATACCAGCGGCAACCGCCAGCCAGCCCGATTTTAAGGCGTGGATGGTCGCACTATTTTGGGTGGTTATGGTTGTTTTTTCGGTTGTCAAAACCAAAATTGTTCATTATTCGTCGATGACGTACTTTCCGCTCTCGTTTTTGGCGGCTTACCACCTTTATTTGTGGCAAAAAGGTGAAATTGTTTGGAAAAAATCGTTCACCGTGCTGCTCATTCTGATTGGCTTTCTGCTATCTTTTTTGCTTGCGGCCGTTCCACTGGTCGGAATGTACGCCCGCCGACTTGCCCCCTATATCAACGATAAATTTGCTGTCGCAAACCTGAAAGCCCCCGTGCCGTGGAGCGGCTACGAATGGCTTTTTGGGGTAGTTTATTTTGGCGCCATTTGTTTGGTTGTTTTTCTGCTGAACCGCCGCAAGGCCTTGGCGATCCGAGTACTGTTCTTTGCAACGGCGGCGCTCATGTTTGGTTACTCGGCAGTTGTTGTTCCAAAAATAGAGGGTTATTCGCAGCGCACCGTCATTGATTTTTACGAGTCGAAAGCCTACCAAAACGTGTATGTTCAGCCGCTGGGTTTTAAGTCATACGCGCACCTGTACTACGGACGCAAGCAGCCTCCGACCAATCCAAAAAGTTACGACGAAAACTGGTTGCTCAATGGAGAAGTAGATAGGTCCGTTTTTTTTGTGGCCCGAATAGACCGTTACCAACAATACAAATCAAATCCCAATTTGGAGTTTATCAAAGAAGAAAACGGTTTTGTGTTCTTGCGCCGAAAGCCTGATTATAAGCGCATTAACGAATCTTTGCTGCGATGAGCCCGGCCAGAATACGCGTGCTAAGAATGGTGACAGTACCAATTACCTTTGAAACCATTTTAGCGGGGCAAATGCGATTTTTGAACGAAAACGGCTACAATGTCACCATGGTTAGTGCCAATTCGACGGGAATCGGTGCACTAACAACGCGAGAAGGTTGCCCGCATCGGGTTGTCAATTTTCGTCGGCAGATCAGCATTTGGTACGATTGCCTGGCGTTGGTCGAGACCCTGAAACTGATCCGACAACTACGTCCTGATGTAGTACACACCCAAACGCCCAAAGCGGGATTTGTGGGTATGCTGGCGGCTTGGTTGCTGGGTGTGCCCGTGCGTTTGCACACCGTGGGCGGCTTGCCACTTTTAGAAAAGACGGGCTTGATGCGCTGGTTTTTGGTTCAAATAGAACGGATCACCTACGCGCTAACCACGCGGGTTTTTGTTAATTCGTTCGGGCTCAAACAGTACATTGAACGTCATATTGGTGGCTTTAACACCAAACTTTTTGTTATCGGAAATGGGAGTACCAACGGCGTTGATGGGGCTTATTTTAAGCGTTCGGCGGCGTTGGAGAGCCAGGCGCGTGCGCTGCGCATGCAATGGAAATACGCTCACGCCGATTTTGTGTGGATTTACGTTGGCAGAATCACCCGCGACAAGGGTATCGACGAACTTATTGCGGCTTTTGTGGCGTTGGAAGCGCGTCAGCCAAACGCCAAATTGCTCATTTTGGGCGGCTTCGATGCCGAAAGTGATTCCATTTTGCCGCTGACCAAGCACGCTATCGCCAGCCACCAGGCCATTAAACACATTGATTTTCAGGTCGATGTACGCCCTTATCTCATGGCGGCCAACGCTTTTGTTTTTCCAAGCTACCGCGAAGGGCTGCCGAATGCGCTCATGGAGGCGGCCTGCATGGAAATGCCCATTGTGACAACCAACGTGCTGGGCTGCAACGAGGTCATTACAAACAACGAAAACGGACTGCTCGTGCCTCCCAAAGATGCTGTTTTGCTGGCCAATGCCATGCACCGCGTGCAAACTGTCCCGTTGTTGCGCCAGCAGTTGAGCCAACGAGTGCGGCTGTCGGTTTGTACTCGGTACGAACGGGGGCCGCTGTTGGACGCTATTTTGGCGGCTTACCAAAACGCAATGAATCATAAAATGTAGGGGGCAACAAACAGAATTTCGTAAGTTTGCGGTTGGGTTTGCGCAGCACGATTGCGGGCCAACGGTAAATCCTGAAAAACAAACAAGTAGTAAATGCAATGTCAGATCAAAAAAAAGTTGTTTTAGCGTTTAGTGGCGGCTTAGATACGTCGTTTTGTGTAAAATATTTGGGCGAAGACCTCGGTTACGAGATTCACTCGGTGCTGGTTGATACGGGTGGTTTTTCGGACGACGAACTCCAGACAATTGAGGCCAACGCCTACGCCTTGGGCGTAAAAAACCACGTGACGGTCAATAAAACGGAGTCGTACTACGGTGATTGTCTCAAATACCTGGTTTTTGGCAATGTACTCAAAAACAATACCTACCCACTTTCGGTAAGTGCCGAGCGGATTTTTCAGGCCGTGGCCGTGGCCGAATACGCCAAAGAAATTGGTGCCGATGCCATTGCGCACGGCAGCACGGGCGCGGGCAACGACCAGGTGCGGTTCGACATGGCGTTCAGGATTATTATGCCCCAGGCCGAGATTATTACCCCGATCAGAGACCTGAAACTGTCGCGCGAGGCCGAAATTGACTACCTCACCAAAAAAGGGGTCGATCGGGCTTGGCACAAAGCAGCTTACAGCATTAATAAAGGACTCTGGGGGACATCGGTGGGCGGCAAAGAAACGCTGACATCGCACCAGTACTTGCCCGAAGAGGCTTGGCCAACGCAAATTACCAAGACCGACCCCGAAACCATAACGCTCATTTTTGAAAAAGGCGAGCTGGTGGGTTTGAGCGGCCACGATTGTAAAAATCCAGTTGATGCTATTCAAAAACTGGCGGCCATTGCCCAACCTTTTGGCATTGGGCGCGACATCCACGTGGGCGACACCATCATTGGCATAAAAGGCCGCGTGGGCTTCGAGGCCGCCGCGCCAATCATTATTATAAAGGCCCACCACGCCCTCGAAAAACACGTGCTGACCGAACAACAGCTGTACTGGAAAGAACAACTGGCCAATTCATACGGCACTTTGCTCCATAAAGGTCAGTTTACCGAACCAGTCATGCGCAACATCGAAGCCTTCCTGGCCGACACCCAAGCCCACGTTACGGGGCAAGTGTACGTACACTTGGCCCCCCACAGGTTCACAATACTTGGCATCGAGTCGCCCTTCGACCTGATGTCGTCGGTTTTTGGGAGCTACGGCGAGATGAACAACGCCTGGACGGGCGACGACGTGCGCGGGTTCTCGAAAGTGGCATCTAACCAAGTGATGATTTATCAAAAGGTGGCGGCGGCGGCGGCTGAGTAAATTATGCACCGACCCACCACCCTTTTCAAACACCAAGCATGGACGCTTTCTTGAAGTTCTTGAAAAAAATACCAATTTTAGACTGGGTAAGTCTCGGAGTTCTGTTGCTGGCTGGCTACGTGCTTTGCAGCCACCTAAACCAGATTTCTGACTTAGAATTCGGTGATGAAGCCTACTACGGGTACATTGCCAATCACTTTTTTCCTGAGCGGCCTATTCGAGGAGATTGGGGGCCAGTGTATTCGTTTTGGTACTTGTTTCTGCGCATTTTTGAGCAAGATTCGGTGCGGCTTTATTTTTTAAACATGGTGGTGCTCTCCACGCTCGCGCCGCTGGCGTTGTACGTGGGGCTGCGGTCGGCGGGGCAACCGTGGTGGCTGGCACTTTATTTTGGGCTGGTGCTGGTCTTTTCGCCGCTCAATGTTCCAATTGGCGTAAAAATCAGCGTCCTGATTTTTATCCTGACCATGTTGATGATTTTTATAGCCCGCTACAAGAACCTGTTGGCCGCCGACTCGCTGGCGTTGCTGACGGTCTTTGCCACTTTTTTTTCTTATATGCGTCCCGAAAATATCTTGGTGGTGGGTGGCGCAGTGGTGGTTGGGGTGGGGTTGAGGTTTTACCAAAAGCGCACTTTTTTACCCGTTTTTTATAGCCTGTTGCCGCTTTTAGTGCTGGTTTTGTGCATCGGCCTGCCCGTGTCCGACAAAGCCACGCTCACTTTCCAGCAAGATTTTTCGGCCAATTACGCAGTCATGTATCCCGAAAAAGTCAAAAACCTCAATGGGTGGATCGATTACGATCAAATAGTGCAGATTGCCTTTGGGCAAAAGGTGGCGAGTGTTCCCGAGGCGTTGAAGATAAACCCTGGTTTGTATTTCGATGCCCACATTGTGGCAAACCACCGTGGTATTGTAGACAACATCAAAACTATTTTTTTCGACCTATTTTCGCCAATTACGCCCCTGGCGGCGGGTGTGCCCCACAAAACCAAGGCGTTGTTGCTGCTCGTGGTGCTTTTTGTAGTGTCCATCGATCCCCGCAAGGTTATTAAAAGTGCCGAAACTGTTTGGCAATCGGCGGGGCGGCCGTTGCTGTTTCTGATGGTTATTATAGCGGGTGTGGCGGCGGCTTCGTACTATTCGAGTGGTTTTAAAATTCGGTACTGGGTGCTTTGTTATTCCCTGCTACCACTGCTGGTGGGTATGGTATGGCAGTTTTGGCAGTTGAGTTCGCGGCAGTTTGCAGTTGGCAACGCGCTCCAAAAAGCACTGAAAATAACCGCTTGCGTACTGTTTTTGGGTTGGATTGCCGTTTATTTATGGGAGCAAAATCAAAAATTGGGTGCGCAGACGAAGCTCCAAACGAGCGTGGCCAGGGTTAGGTACTACCAAAAACTGGTTGCTTCGCTCAAAAACAACCGTGATATAGTAGCTTTTGATCCGCCCGACCAATTGGGTACGCACGTGAACTGGAAGTGCGTGACGTGGTCGGACTATAAACGAGACGGTACTTTTCCACAATTTTTGGCCGACCGAAAAATCACCTTTCTGTATTTTCATAAGTTCGCCCGCGACTATTACAGTTCCGACAGTAGTTTTAGGGCGTTCATCAAGCAGCCGCCCGCCAACTTTGCAAAAATATACAACGCCCCTGACGACGAGTACATCTTCATCGACGTAACTCATTTGCCAGCCGGAAAGTAATTTGTAGACGGGAAAGTTTTGGTGGTTTTGCGGAAACTAATGCACCATTTTTTCGATTGGTATTATCAAAATTCCTTGCGCACCAGCCGCTCTGATGGCCTCGATGTTGTTCCAGAAGTCGTTTTCTTCGATCACCGAGTGCACCGAACTCCACCCGCCCGCCGCCAGTGGCAACACCGTGGGGCTTTTCATGCCTGGTATCAGTCCGATAATCTCGTTGAGTTTGTCGTTTGGGGCATTCAGCAGAATATATTTGTAGTTTTGGGCAGTTTGAACGGCGTTGATTCTGAACAATAATTTGGCGAGAATCGCCCGTTTTTCGTCGCTCAATGTGGGGTTGCCCACCAACACTGCCTCCGAACGAAAAATCACCTCTACTTCTTTGAGGCCGTTGCTCAGTAGGGTGCTTCCCGAACTCACAATGTCGCAAACGGCATCGGCCAACCCGATGCTGGGGGCAATCTCGACCGATCCTGATATAACGTGTATGTTTGCCTGTATGTCTTTGGCCGCCAGGTATTTACCCAATAAGTTTGGGTACGAAGTGGCAATGCTTTTGCCCTCAAAATTGTTGATATTACCGTAGGTTTCGCCGCGCGGAATGGCAATTGACAGGCGACACTTAGAAAACCCGAGTCGGTGAACCACGTCTAACTGATGGTTGCTTTCGACGTACACGTTTTCGCCCACTATGCCCAGGTCGGCTACCCCGTCGGCCACGTACCCCGAAATATCATCGTCCCTCAGAAACAAAAACTCGGCAGCAAAATTGCTCGAAACCGACCGAAGTTTACCCGACGAACCCGCCTCGAACTTGATTCCACATTCTTTAAAAAGTTGGATCGAATCCTCACTCAACCGCCCCGATTTCTGAAGCGCAATACGAATACTGGTCATGTGTATTTTTTTATGATAAAGCGGGCCAAGATGGCCTGCCACTGGATAACTAAGTGTAAAAATAGTTAGAAAACTTCAGGTTCTTCTCCTCTTTTAGTGGGGATCAGTATATTCAGTTTAGCATTGGGACTTCAATCACCATTAATGATTAGTTCCGTTGATTTTAAATAGGTTTCAGACAAGCAAGAGTTGCACATAGAAGTTGGCCATAAGAAGGAGGTAAGTTTTTAGTACGACGGTCGAAGATATAGTCTGTATGGCGGGGAAGAGAAATTAAGGAGACAGCAGATATATTAATTTGTTTGATAATTTAAGGGAAGCAAAGCAGTTTGGTACGATGTTTGTAACAAATGAAATTGCAGATGTACGTACTACGACAAGTTACGTTTGCTACCCCATGAGTTTTTTTTATTTGCCTATATGTCTAAATTGAGCCAATAGCGGCTCCTTTTTTGATCTTAGCAAGATATTTGCTGCACTTTACTTGATAGAAGCCCAATGTCTTAATTGAACACATTGGTTTCACTATCCAATTACTTTTCATCTTTTTAGTAATTATATCACTACAATGGAGTATTGTTTTACCTCGTTGGTTATCTGGTCCTACCGGTCTCACAGGCTGCTTTGCGTTATGTTGATGGTAGTTTTGCTGACTTCTCCAACTACCAATGCCCACATGAACAAAACGATTTTTCGCAACCCCACGAAGATCGACTTATTCAGGGTTCCGGTTCAATCTTTTTACAGCTCGATCCCGCCAATTGGATATCCCAAAATGGCCAATGCTGCGGGAGCTTGTGCATCTGTTATATAGGAGGCATTTCAACTATTACTCCTGTCTACTTAAAATACGTTACTCTACATCTCACAAGAAAATTAAATTCAGGCATTAACAACCAAACCATTTAATACCCCGCAATCATGAAAAATTATACCACGCTCAGACACGTCGGCCTATTTCGCTTCGCGTTTTTCGCTCTGTTGTGTCTTTTTAGTCTAACGGTATCGCATGCCCAAACCCTTTCTGGTACAGTATACCGCGATTACAATGCCAATGGTGTGCTAAACGCCAACGAAGAAGGAGCTGCGGGGGTGTCGGTACGGGCATTTGACGCTTCAGGTTCCCAAATAGGGCCAACTGCTATTTCGGGTACCAATGGAACTTGGTCTATCTTTACGGGTACTTCGGCTCGACTTAGGATCCAGTTTTCGCTCCCTAACACAAATATAAATCCTGCTGGCGCGCGGGCAGGGATTGACTTTGAAGCGGCAGTTTCCTCAACGGGTACTAACGTTCAGTTTTTTACGGGCGGCTCTTCGGGGGTTAATTTCGGCATCAACCTCCCCAGTGATTATTGCCAGCCTAATCCCAACTTGGTTATTCCGTGTTATGAAAATGGAAATGCAGCCCCCAATACCAACAAGGGGATTGTGTCGACTCCTTATAATAATTCGGGCAGTAGTTTAACGGGTATCAGTGGCGTAGCCAATATAAATCAAGTCGGTTCAGTTTGGGGCATGGGCTGGTCGGCGCAATCAAAAAGGATGTTTGCTTCAGCCGTGCTGAAACGGCACGTTGGTTTGGGACCCCAGGGAATGGGCGGTGTTTATGTCATGGATATGTTCAGCTCACCTGGCAACGTAGCCACCAGTTTTACTTTGCAGGGCATTAGTCCCGTAAATGGTGGACCATCCATTGATTTGGGCTCGGTAAACCGCAGTGGCTCTTCGGATTTTATCCTTCCCAACAGTACGACAGCCGATAGCCGCGACATTGATGCATTACTTAAAGTAGGAACCGTTGGTTACGGCGACGCCGAGGTGACGGAAGATGGTAAATCACTCTGGTTGGTGAACCTCAACCAGCGGGCGCTGATTAAAGTAGACATCAGTGCGCCGTCCACCTATCCGCCCTCATCAAGTGCGCCAGTTAGCCAATATTCTATTTTAGGAATGGCGGGGGCACCTTCTTGCCCAAATGGCAGCTTTAGACCTTGGGCATTAAAGTTTCACCGAGGAGTGGGCTACTTGGGAGTTGTCTGCAACGCCTCGCTTGGTACTGTCTCAGACTTATTGGTTACTATTTATTCGTTTGATCCAAATAATCCTGTTGCATTAACTCAACTAAAACAATTTTCGATGGCTTATCCCCGCGAGAAAGCACGTGATTTCGGGCCGTTCGGTAACACTGAGAATGGTGGTTGGAAGCCTTGGATAACAGCTTGGCCTCTTGGTCCCTTTGAAGGAACAAGCAATGCTGGCGTTCCTTATGAGAGAGCGTGGCCGCAGCCCATGTTGACCGATATTGAATTTACGCAACAGGGAAAAATGGTCCTCGGCATAGCTGACCGTTGGGGATTTCAAACGGGCTTTCAGAACAGACTGGCAATTTCGGGTTCAAATTTACTCATTTCAGGAGTTAATGCGGGCGACATTCTCCAGCTTTGCAATGTCAACGGCACTTGGTTGTGGGAAGGTCAGACGGGTGGTTGCCCCGTAAACGACAACAGCGCTGGCGTTACGAGTACTTCTATCACCGATAGTCCAAACGGATCAGGGGAGTTTTTCTACCAAGATTCGTTCAACGATACTGATTATGCGCCCACGTGGAATCACGACGAAACTGCTTTGGGTGGATTAGCCGTTTTAAAGGGGTCCAATGAAGTAGTAGCAGGACACTACAATCCCATTAATGGCAAAGGACTCAATAACTCGGGCCTTAGCACTGCTTTTACTTCTGGGCTTTTGTTTCACAATACTGCAACAGGGGCTCGTTCTGATGAACTGCTGATTATTCCAAGTTCATACACTACAACCGCTGGGCTTGCTTCTCAAGGAAAAGCGACCAGTCTGGGAGATATGGAGCTGACGTGTAATCCGCCTCCAATCATGATCGGTAACCGCGTATGGGAAGATATTGATAATGATGGTATCCAAGATGCCGACGAACTTGGTATTCCTGGCGTCCAAGTAGTTTTGAGAGGCCCTGGTCTTCCGAGTTCTGGGGTGTCGGTAACTACCAATAGCAATGGTGAATACTATTTTACCGATGCACCAGGGTCAAATACGACGGGCTTTGTTTACAACTTGGCTTTGGCAAACCTCAACAACTACACGCTCACCTTCCCAACGGTGGTCAGTACCCTGTCAATTAGTACTCTACCAAACGCTGGTTCTGACAATACTATAAATTCGAAGCCAGCAGCTAATACGGGTGTTGTGTCCTTCACACTGGGTGACAAAGGTCAAAATAATTATATTTTCGATGCAGGTTATTACGGTTGTCCCTTGGTAACTCCACCCGTGGGCACTGACCGCGCGATTTGTCAAGGCGCGGCGATCCCAGCCTTGACGGCAACAGTAGGCACAGGCGAGACCGTTGATTGGTACAGTGCAGCCAGTGGCGGCACGGCCATTGCGACGGGCAGTTTGAGCTACACGCCATCGGGTGCTGGCACGTTCTACGCCGAAACGCGGAACATCGCCACCAACTGTAAATCATCAACTCGGACGGCCGTAACCTTGACGATCAACCCACTGCCAACGCTAACGTTGGTAGGCAGCGCAGTATGTTCGGTTGATTTATTGACCTATTCAGCTACATTTACTTCTAACGGCACCGTAACGGCGAGTGCAGGTACGATCAGCGGCAACACCGTAACGGGCGTACCGATCGGCAGCAGCCTAACGCTGACCGCCACCAGCACGCCAGGTTGCGTAACCACCTTAGTCGTGACACCTCCCGTGTGTACTTGTCCAGCGGTGACGCCACCCGTGGGAACGAACCGCGTGATTTGCCAAGGTGCGGCGATCCCCGCCTTGACGGCAACAGTAGGCACAGGCGAGACCGTTGATTGGTACAGTGCAGCCACTGGCGGCACGGCCATTGCGACGGGCAGTTTGAGCTACACGCCATCGGGTGCGGGTACTTTCTACGCCGAAACGCGGAACATTGCCACCAACTGTAAATCATCAACTCGGACGGCGGTAACCTTGACAGTGAATCCACTACCGACGCTTTCTTTAACGGCTAGTGCGGCCTGCGCGGTTAATTTATTGACTTATTCGGTTGGTTTTACTTCCAACGGCACCGTAACGGCGAGTGCAGGCACAATCAGCGGCAACACCGTAACGGGCGTACCGATTGGCAGCAACGTAACGCTGACTGCCACCAGCACGCCTGGATGCGTGACGACCTTAGTCGTGACACCTCCCGTGTGTACCTGTCCAGCGGTGACCCCACCCGTGGGCACGAACCGCGTG
>JAAFKE010000019.1 GCA_013298215.1 Cytophagales bacterium
TGGACACGTCATCGGCCTGAAAATCCCAGAAAATACCCTCCGAAAGCCCCGAATTTGAGCCCGTAACTTGACCAGTGAGTTGCATGGCCACGAAGTCGCCTGGCAGCATAACGCGGTCAATTTGCGCATAAATAGCAGGTTCATTCTGCTTGACCCAACCCAATTTAGCCGCCGTAAAGTTACCCGGCGAGTTGAGCAAACGCGCCAGCGCTTTCTGTGGGCCAATGGCTCGAAAAGCGCGGTCGCCCGTTTCGACCGCCCGGCTGTCGCACCAAATAATCGATGGCCGCAGTACTTTTTGTGCTTTATCTACCAGCACCAAGCCGTGCATTTGGTAGGCAATGCCAATGGCGGCAATGTCTTTGGGATTGTATTTTTGGGTGGCGTTTAGCCTTAAAATCACGGCTACCACGTGCTGCCACCACGTTTGGGGGTCTTGCTCGGCCCAACCAAGTTGGGGAGACGAGATCGGGGTCTCGTAGTCGGGATACTGCGCCGAAGCCACCGCTTGCCGCGTGGCGGCATCGACCACCGATGCTTTGATGGACGATGTACCAATGTCTAAACCCAATAGAAGCATACCGTGCGTTGTTTTTTAAAAATATAATGGTCGAATCTGAGAACAAAAATACGCTTCGGTTGTGTTCCTACTCTATAAACACGTCAAAAATCATGCTCGATTTATTTAAAAGCCCCCTGGGGCGGTTGCGCGTCGTTGCTTTTGTGGAGGGCGTTTCGTTTCTAATCATTCTGCTGGTGACAATGCCGCTCAAATACCTGTACGCCACTCCCCAACCCAACAAGGTTTTTGGCACGGCGCACGGGCTGCTGTTTGTGCTGTACGTTTTGATGGTGGTTCAGATAAAATTTGCTGAAAATTGGAACTGGAAAAAAACGGGTCTGGCCTTGTTGGCATCCGTTGTTCCGTTTGGCACTTTTTGGGCCGATGCCAAGTTGTTTCGCACTGCCAGCTGACGATGCTCAAAATAGCATACCACCCACTCTACTGCCACCCGCTGCCAGAGGGGCACCGTTTTCCGATGGCCAAATACGAGCTTATTCCAGCCCAGTTGCAATACGAGGGCGTGTGCAACGAAAGTAATTTTTTTGCGCCGCCGCCCGCCGACGAACGCTGGATACTGGGTGTGCACGACGCGCAGTACTGGCGCGACCTTCAAAATTTGAACATCGATGCAAAAATGGTGCGGCGCGTGGGCTTTCCGCTTTCGGCGGGGTTGGTGAGTCGGGAGATTGTAATTGCCCAAGGTACGATTATGGGCTGCCACTTTGCGCTCCAAGACGGGGTTGCCATGAACGTGGCGGGCGGCACTCACCACGCCTACGCCGACCGCGGAGAGGGCTTTTGTCTGCTGAACGACGTGGCCATTGCGGCCAATTATTTGCTCGAAAACAAATTGGCCAAACGCATATTAATCATCGACTTAGACGTGCACCAAGGCAACGGAACGGCGGTTATTTTTAAGAACGAACCCCGCGTGTTCACGTTTTCGATGCACGGAAAAGACAATTACCCGCTTTTTAAGGAGCAGTCCGACTTGGACATTGCACTTGAAACGGGCACTGGCGACTCGGGGTTTCTGAAACCACTCAATGCCACTTTGCAGCACCTCGTTCAACGCCACAAACCCGATTTTGCGTTTTATATCTCGGGCGTGGACATCTTAGAAACCGACCGATTGGGCAAACTCAGCGTGAGCAAAGAGGGTTGCAAACAACGCGACGAGCTGGTTTTTGATACCTGCCTGCGCCACGGTATTCCCGTGATGGTGTCGATGGGCGGTGGCTACTCGCCGCGAATCGGCGACATCGTGGACGCGCATTGCCAAACCTTCAAAGCCGCCAATGCCGCCTACTTTTGACCATTTATCCTCAAAAACAACTTTCTGTAAAATCAATGGCTGGTTGTGTTCTCAAAACTTCGTACCATTGTTGAAAATTAACCAATTTTAAACCTAATGAACAAGCTAACTCCTTTTTCGCGCGTGATGATCGCCCTGCTCGTGGTGGCTGGTGTGTATTTTGGAATCAAGAAGTTTTTTCCTAACCTGGGCAAAAACACCGAAGCCGCCCAAACCGAACAAGGTCTGAACGCCACCAGCCCCGAGCCAGGCGGCCAAACAACCACCCCCGAAAATGCTGATAATTCGGCCTCCGACAACAACAGCTCGGCCTCCGACGGCGGCTCTTCGGTGAGTGCCTTTGCGTACACGCCCGCCGAGCCCGTAGATGGCAAACTCAAAGGCGTGGTCGAAATGGGCGCGGCGGGTTTCAATTCGTTTATTATCCGCATTGACAAAGACAAAAACTGGAAACTCGAAAAAGCCGACTACGGCGCAAGTTTGGTGTACGAGGGCATGGCATCGGACGACGACATACGGCAGGGGCTCAAAAAGTATATTTCTGATATGCTGGCGTTTGGCGTTAGCCCGCGCGAAATTCATTTTGTGATTAGTTCGGGCGCAAAAAAGGTGGACATAACCAGCAAAATAACGTCAGCCCTCAAAAACATGAAGTACGTCGTAAACGAAGTGACCCCTGAGCAAGAAGGCAAACTGGCGCTGCGGGCCGTTATGCCCCAAAGCTACGAAAGCAAGGCTTTTGTGGTGGACATTGGCTCGGGAAACACAAAAATATCGTGGGTTGAAGGCAACGGCCTGACTGCCATTGAAGCACCTGGGGCGAAGTATTTTCAGAAGGGTATCTCAGACCAGCAGGTGGCCGCCGAGGTGAAAGAAAAAGCCAAGCAGATACCAGCCGACCTCCGCAAAACAGCTTTCATAATAGGTGGCGTGCCGTTTGAGTTGGCCAAACAAACCCGCGTTGGCAAAGAAAGATTTACCACCCTAAAAGCCCCCGCCGACTACAAAGCCGAGGGCGAAAAACAAAAAGCGGGCCTGAATATTTACCGGTCGCTGGCCGATGCCACTGGCTGCAACCAGTTTGTGTTCGACTGGAACGCCAACTTTACGATCGGCTTTCTGCTGAACTTGTAGCGCCAAGCATTGGGTTTTAACTGGCATTTCGACCACATCTTTTGGTGGTCGAAATGCCGCCCTCCCGAAATTTAATTCCCCAACTATCTTATTATTTATTTAACACAACGGAGGCATAATTTATGGGGCTGGAGACGTATATTTGTGGTAAAATTACAAAGATACCCAGCCTATCAAGTGGAAAAAAAAGTACAAATATCCGTACTCATGGCCGTTTATAATACCGATTTTGCGCTGGTTAAACGCGCCATTGACTCGGTACTCAGGCAAGACTTTCAGGATTTTGAGCTAATTATTATCGACGACGGGAGTAGCAACAATACCCAAAATCAGATTCTTAATTACGCCATCAGCCACGAAAACAAAGTTTCGTACCTCAGACACACAAACCGTGGCCAGGCCATGTCGGTGAACCGGGGCATTTTAAACAGCACTGGCGATTATATTACGTTTCTCGACTCCGACGACGAATACAAGCCCAACCACCTGCGGGCCTGCCTGCAAGAAATTCACACCGTAGACCTCATTGCCTCAACCACCAAAACGGTTGTGGACGACCCCGAAGACTACTACGTTCCCGACAAGCACGACCAAAGCCAGCTGATCCACGTGGACGACTGTATTTTGTTTGCCACCCTGTTTGGCAAAAGGGAGGTTTTCTTGAACTTAAAGTTTCAGGAGCGCTACGCCGCCGATGCCCATTTCTACGAACGTGCCTCCCAAAAATATAACGTTCAAAAAGTGGATCTTAGGACGTATGTTTATTACCGCAACATACCCAATAGTACTTGCGCCAATTTAAAGCGGCAAAACGCACTCGTACTTGCTTAATCAACTTGACTTTACTGGGGGGGAGGCAAAAGACCTAATTATGGCGTGCCAGATCACGGGTGTTTACGACGTGAACCGCAACGAAAACGTGCAACCCGATGATTATTCTTTGATCAAAAACTGGGTCGAATCCGTTGCTGATTTAGGACTGAATGGGGTGGTTTTTCACAATAATTTCTCGGACGATACCCTCCAAAAGCACCCCAACGAAAAAATTGCTTTCATTGAAGTACCGCACAACCAGCAGTACAATCCGAACGTGTACCGCTACTTTTTGTATGCCGAGTTTCTAAAAAAATACGCGCAAAATATTGATAATCTGTTTGTTACCGATGTTTCGGACGTTGTCGCGGTGCTCAATCCGTTCGTTCAGCCACTGTACGTAGCCAACCCAAACGCCATTTTTTGCGGCGACGAACCCAAGATTTTAGCCAACGATTGGATGATGGATCACTCCACCCATCTGCGCAGCAACATGGCCGATTATGCCCTTTACGAAGCGCAATACTGCAACGAAACGCTGCTGAACTGCGGTATAATTGGCGGAAACGTGAAAGTGATGCAACCCTTTATCAGCCAGCTTTGGCGCATCCACCAGCAATACAACAGCCACAACAAGACCAACTACACTGGCGACATGGGGGCGTTTAACTACCTGGCACGGACGCAGTTTGGCACACAACTCAAGCACGGCGCACCGGTAAACACGGTCTTTAAAGCCTACCAAAACGACCGTACTGATTGTTGGTTTAGGCACAAGTAGGCGCATTGTGTTAGTTAGGCGCAAGCACCCGCAGGGTATCGGCCTGGGTGGGCAGCGGTAGGCTGGCAGCCAATCGGTATTTTTGTATCACTACGTTTTTTTCGGCCAAACATTGCAGGGTCTTTTCGCCAGGTTGTCGGTGGTTGAGTACCGACAGAAGTGGCCGCGAGCTGGGGTCGATGCGCGAAATAATGTAGCAGTTGTGAGACTCGTAGAGGAAAAAAAACCAGTCCGTACCCGGCGACACTGTATTTGTGAGGTAGTTTAGCGCGGGCAGATCGTAGAATATGGCATTTCGTACCCCCAACGAATCGGTCATTTGCCGCAAATGCGTGAGCGATTCGGCCGTTACCGAATCTAATAAAATACCCTTTAGCTCGGGGATATTGTTAGTCTCGGCCGTTTGCATTTGTAACGTCACTGGGTATTTGGGGTTCACAATGGCCGAAGCCGCGTAGGGGTTGAGCGTTCCAGTGGTGATTTGAACCAGCACCAAAACACTTAAAACGGAGGAAATCCACCGCCAATTGTTGTTCAACGAGTTGAGCAGTACCACAACTCCACCCCAAAAAACCAAGTGAAAACTCGCCTGGCGGGTCAGCGAGTTGGTCGAACCCAACGAGCAGGCAAAAGGAACGACAAACAAAAATACAGCTACGAAAAGAACTTGCTTGTTTCGGTCTAAAAAAGAACGCCATTCGGTTTTTTGTGCCTCCAAACGCGCACGTATTGCAATGATCTGTAAAAAAATAACTGATAGATAGACCAACGACAACTTGCTGAAAGCTTTTTCGCCACCCAAAATAAGCTGGGTTTCGTAAACACCCGCCAAAGTCCAAAGCGTAGCCAGAACAATGGCTGCGCTTTTGTGCTTTTTAGCCCGCCCAACAACCCACCACGGGAGCGTCAGAACGACTACAAAACCGACGGCGCGTACCAAATATTTGAGGTAATTGCCCACCCAAACCCACGCGGGCTCCATGTACTGAGACGAAGCCGCGAGGCCACCAGCGTAGTCGGCATACCAAATATTGAATGGTTTTATGAACGCAAAAAACACCCCAAAACCTAAAAATAAACCAGCAATAAGTGCCAAAAACTGCCAGCGTAGGTGGGTTTTCTGGGGCCAAATCTTTACGTAGTAGTTCGCTATTAAAAAGACCGCCGACCAACCCAACAACGCCACTGCTGCCGTGGCTTTGTTAAAAAAATTTAGGCTCAGGCACAGTCCCGCTCCCACGAGTGCCAAAAATAAGGTTTGCCTCGACTGTGCTTTTGCTCCCAGCAACAAACACGCGGATAGGAGTATGGCCAAAAAATTATTGAGGTCGTTGTAGGAAATGGTTTGCAGATAAAGCGCAAAACTGACGAAGTTCATGTCCAACAACGCCAAAAAAGTGGGCAACGCTGGCTTTACTTTTACTGTTTTAATGAGCGAAACCGCAAAGATAACTCCGCCCAAAAGTCCTTGAAGCAGTTTGGCAAAACGCCAGTGCAGCACATTTTCGCAGCACCACCCCAAGGCAGACTGGTATATGTTTCCGAAGCCGTAGAGCGTTGGATAACGGTCGGGAAAGGTGAGGTGGATTAGGTAGAATCCCTCGTCGGTGAGGTCTAAACCGCGCGGGATTGCCCAAAGCAATGTGGCCGCAGTGAGCAGCAAACAACCAAAAGGAATGAGCCAAGCCAGCGTTTTCATACTTTAACAACCCAAAAAAGCGAACTGCCGAAGGGCGCAGTTTTGAAACACTTTTCTTCAAACTTAACGATATTTAGAAACAGGTTATTCTGAAAATTGCCAGGATAGCCCACGTCAGAACCCAGGTTTTGGAGCTTGATAACGCCCAATCGAAGAGCCGCGAGTTGGATTTTTCGGTAAGCCCAAATGAGCGGTGACAGAAAAAAGCTCCAGTAGGTATGCGCCACCATCTGCATTTCTAACTCCTCGAAAATCACCTCAAATTCTTTGATTACAAAACGACGCGGTATGTTCAGTACAATTGAGTGAACGCCCGTAAAGGCATCGAAAGCATTGTTGTTGCTGATAATCAGTCCGTTGGGATTTATGCGTTTGCGAAATTCGGAAAGAATATGGGCAATCTGGGCGTTGTCGAAGTAGCAAAGTACGTCGTTGCAGATGATTACGTCGAACCGTGCTTGCGGATCGAAGGTAGCTATTTGGTGTAAATCTAAGGTCTGCACTGCAAACCCGCGCGACTCCGTGAGGCGAACTGCATCGGGCGACAGATCGACACCACTCAGGGACTTGTAGCCGTTTGCGCGCAAAAAACTCAGCATACCACCCGTGCCGCAGCCCACGTCTAAAATACGGACTTGCTTCGACGAGAAGTGCCGCTCGATGGTGCGCAACGCCTTGGCGTGCAAAATTTTATACCACCACAGGCTCGTCTCTACTTGGTACATGATTTGGTACTCGTCGGGCTTGTCGATCATGGCCGTTTCACAATTTTTTTGATAACATACTGCGGCAAACCGCTCTGTTGCAGAAACAACCTGCCCACGTACTCGCCCACAATGCCCAATCCTAAAAACTGCAAGCCCGCCAAAAGCAAACACTGAGGCAGCGTTGGTGGCTGGGTGGCAAAGCAAAAAAGCCCTCCTAACCCCGCCGCAAACAGCCCGAAGCCAACAATTAACACGAGGCGGAGTGGTTTGACAGAATAGCAAAACACGGTGGTAAGGAACAGGGAAATTAGTTTTTTCGGGCCGTAATTCGACCGCCCGTCGGTGCGTTTGGCGTGCTGCACCTCCACGCGCCCAATGTGGCTGGTAGTTCTGAGAACGAGCGCGTCGATGTAAGGAAACGGCCCGCTGTACTTAATAATTTCTTGCGCAACGTCGTACTTTATCAGTTTAAAACTCGACAAATACAGACCCCGTGGTTTGTTTAATAGCCACGTAGCCAGCCAATTGACCAGCCAACTGCCCGCGTTTCGCAGCAACGAATGCTGTTTGCGGGCGTAGTAACTATAAACCACGTCGAAACCGCCGCGCTGGGCATTTTGAAGTAATTTTAGAATTTCGGAGGGTGGGTTCTGAAAATCGTCGTCGATCATAACGCTGTACGCCCCCACCGCGTGGTTGAGGCCGCACATCACGGCGTTGAACTCGCCAAAGTTTTTGCGGAGCGACACGAGCGTGACCCCCGACAGGCGACCTGCCAGTTCTTCGCACACTGCCTCGGAGGCATCGTGGCTGCCGTCGTTCACTAAAATAACCTCAAACTCCGTTCCACGCAACTCCTCGAACAGGTGCGAAACCAAGCCACCAATGGTTTTTTCTGAATTATAAACGGGTATAATAATCGACAACAACATGGGCGCGGCTTATGCCCGATGGCGGTTGATGACTCTAATGATCTGGCTCACTTCGTCGTCGGTTAGGGATGGGTTAAGAGGTAAGCTAACTACCTCCTTGTGTATTTTTTCCGTAATCGGCAAGCTCAAACCACTAAACGCTCCGAAAGCGCGTTGATGATGGGCCGCAACTGGATAATGCACCGCCGTTTGAATGCCTTGGTGCGTCAAATAGTCAATCAGTTTTTGCCGCTCGGGATGCCTCACCACAAACAAATGCCACGCATCTTGCGCCACGGTGCGGGCATCGGGCAGGGTTATGTCGGGGTGCACGATCTCGTTGAGGTAACGCGCCGCCACGGCCTGGCGGCGGGCGTTTTGAGTGTCTAAATAACCCAGTTTTAGGTTTAATACCGCCGCTTGCAGTTCGTCTAAACGGCTGTTTGCTCCCTGGTACTCGTTGTAGTACTTGGTCTTAGAGCCGTAGTTGCGAAGGTACGTTACCTTGGTGGCCAGTTCGTCGTCGTTGGTTGTTATTGCACCAGCATCGCCGAGCGCCCCCAAATTTTTGGTGGGGTAGAAACTAAAAGCGGCCGCATCGGACAGATTACCCGCCCTGCGCCCGCCGTAAACAGCACCGTGCGCCTGAGCAGCGTCTTCAATTATTTTGAGATTGTGGCGGCGGGCAAGGTCCCAAATCGGAGACATCTCGCAGGGTTTTCCGTAGAGGTGTACCACCAAAATTGCCTTGGTGCGCGGCGATATGCTTTTTGCTATTTTTGCGGGGTCGATGTTGTACGTGCGCAAATCGGGCTCTACCCAGACGGGTTTCAGGCCAGCATTGACCACCGACAAAATACTGGCAATGTACGTATTGGCGGGCACAATGACCTCGCTACCAGGTTCAAAATCGTAGGCTTTAAATATAATTTCGAGGGCATCGAGGCCGTTGGCTACGCCAAGGCAGTGCTTGGTGCCGCAGTAGTGGGCAAAGTCTCGCTCAAACTTTTCGCCTTCTTGCCCCAAAACGTACCAGCCCGAAGCCGCCACCCGCCGCAGTGCCTCGTTTATTTCGGCTTGCTGCGGAGCATTGATGCGTTTGAGGTCTAAGAACTGGATCACGGCTTTTCGTGCATGTAGTCGGCCTTGTCGTAGTACTGGTCCGACAAAACCAATAGCACCGCATTGGCCGAAAAATGGCTTATCGTGTGCCAGTCGCCTGGGTTTAGCACCAGACACTGTTCGGGGTGCTGGAGGGTGAAGCCGTACTCGCTAACCGCGTTTTTTACGTAAACGGTGCAACTGCCCGCCACGCATACGAGCGCGTTGGTGGCCTTGTGGTGGCCGTGCGATGCGCGGGTTTCGCCCTCGGCAACTCCGTAGATGTAGAATACGCGTTTGACATCTCCGTTCAGGACTTTTTCAAAAACAGTGAGCTTGCCGGTCTCAGTGCCGTAGGTGTTTAGGCTTAATAAATGGGGCATTGCAAAGCAAATTTGTAATCACTTATGGAGTAGTTGGTACTGTATGCCACTAAATCTCACGCAATTAAGCATATTTCAACCAATCAAACAAATGATAGCGAGCGGCACATCAATGCTTGGAACAACATCCTTTTGCTTACAAGAAGAAACCATGAGTTGCCCCCGCAAGGCAAATTATACCGAGATAGCGTAAGTTGCTCATTTTTGTATCAAGATTTGTTCAGGCGTTAAATACCTAAAGTTTTTTTGCCCAGTATTTGTAGGTATAGTTTTCGGAGTTTCTTGGCAGGCGGTAATTTATAGCTTCGAGGTATAAACTATTTTGATCGGCAGTTCCGTTTGCACTTTGCAAAACCGAAACGTAGGGGCCATCTGGCAAGTTATCTGAGGGTGCAGCGTATTTTACCCGTGCTATTTCTTGATTATTCATAGTCAATGTTCCATTATTGTATTTAACGATCCATTTTTCATCGTATTTTGGGCCGATTTCATATTCAACATTGATTTCTAACTCTTGATTTCCAGACAATGACTTATTGACCTTGAATCGCTTTGTGTAAAAAAAGCTATTCCACTTTTCATAGCCGTTTATCGCAATTTTACACTCATACTCGCCAACAAGATCGTCAATGCTTGGAACAACATCCTTTTGCTTACAAGAAGAAACCATGAGTTGCCCCGCGAGGCAAATTATACTGAGATAGCGTAAGTTGCTCATTTTCAATTACCTTTTCTTTTTTACCCAATATTTACAGACAGTTTTCCCAAAACTTATGTTTGGCTGAATAAATCGCTCACCCTCAAAAGTGAGACTATCGCCAAAGGCTCTCCCAGCTCCTTCTTGTAAACCGTAAATCGGATAAAATACACCTTTAAATTCAATTACTATTTGTTTGTTCATGTTAAGTCTGCCATTTTCATATTTTAGTTGCCACGTTTCAGACCAAGTTGTGTCTAATTCAAATCGTACTTCTATCATATTGGTACCCTTTGTAGATTTATTGATTTGAAATTTTGTTTTGGGGGATGATTCAGTACTGTATCCACCATACCACACAAATCTACAATCATATTGCCCCACCAACGCATCAATGCTTGGGATAACGTCCTTTTGCTTACAAGAAGAAACCATGAGTTGCCCCGCGAGGCAAATTATACCGAGATAGCGTAAGTTGCTCATTTTCAATTATCTTTTCTTTTTTGCCCAATATTTACAGATGGTTTTCCCAATAACTGGATTAGGTTTAATAAATCGCTCACCCTCAAAAGTGAGACTATCGCCAAAGGCTCTTCCAGCTCCTTCTTGTAAACCGTAAATCGGATAAAGTACACCTTTAAATTCAACTACTATTTGTTTGTTCATGTTAAGTCTGCCATTTTCATATTTTAGTTGCCACGTTTCAGACCAAGTTGTGTCTAATTCAAATCGTACTTCTATCATATTGGTACCCTTTGTAGATTTATTGATTTGAAATTTTGTTTTGGGGGATGATTCAGTACTGTATCCACCATACCACACAAATCTACAATCATATTGCCCCACCAACGCATCAATGCTTGGGATAACGTCCTTTTGCTTACAAGAAGAAACCATGAGTTGCCCCGCGAGGCAAATTATACCGAGATAGCGTAAGTTGCTCATTTTTGTATCAAGATTTGTTCTTTGAAAATTACATCACCATAAGTTATGTGTACAAAGTATGTACCACTATCTAACCCAGTCAAATCCCAAGTAAACTTATTGGCTTCGCCACTTGAGTTTGAAAGGTAGTTTTTCTTAGGCTCGCTGTGCTTGACCTCTATGTTTTTGTCCGTCAACAAAGTGACTGATTCAGGCAAAAAATCTTGGGCATTAGCCGTTGTTTTATCAAACGACAGCTCTACTGTCAAGACAGAGCGAGCAGGATTGGGATACAGTCGATAAGCCGTTCCAAAGACTACCAAGATTGATTTACTGGCAGAACTGCCACAAGCATTTGACGTTTGTAGTGTAAAAGTGGCATTATTTACTGCATTAGGGGCATTGATCGAAAAACCACCTACCCAATCTGGATGAAAACCATTGACGTATGTAGAACCCAAAAATACCGATGTTGGACTATGACTCACTATACCAAGTGAAGGATTTGAATCTGGATTGTTGCTACTGATATTAATGTTCATTGTTCCATTTCGAGAGTTTGCAAAAAATGGGGTGTTGTTAATGGCTACGCCATTGTAGTAGGCCTGCCCCAATGTAGGAGCAGAGCCATAGATTAAACAACCGCCATTGTTAGCTATTTTTGAAATGATGTCGTCACGGTACGGCGTTGAAAAGTATAGCCCTCTTGCGCCTTGCCCACTGTTGGGGCCAGTAACGATAAAAGGACACATGAGGGTATTGGGCGTTGGGTTAGAAGCCACATAGGTGGTAGCACAAGGAGTATTGTAGGGTGGGTCATCGTCATGCTTTGTTTCGCCCGCCAGGTTGTGCCCAAGTTCATGGACTATCGTCCGAGCTGTCTGCTCTATTGAAGAAAACTCATTTGAACTCATGCTAAGAGGTAAATATCCGCAAATTGTTGGCGAAAAGTTTGAATAGCCTCCCGAATTACCAGCAAGATAATTCCTGAGTTTTCTACCCGTAAGTAGATGTGCCATATTACAACCCTGATCCTTTCCCCAGCCGCTAACAATAAACCTATTGAACATATCAGATTCACTGGTTCGAGTTGCATTAAAAGACACACCGTTCTCGGTATAACTAAAATTAATCGTACCCACCCCATTGTAAGGATAGCCAGCCATACCTTGAGTCCAAAGTCTTTCCTTGACATAAACTCTAATCCCTAAGTTGATAAAGATGGTATAATCTACTTGTTCCATAACAGGCCCGAAATTACCAGGGGGAAATTCGTCATCGGTTTCAATTGCTATTGTGATCCACCTTACACCGCATGAAGTCATATTATAGCTCGCATTGGTACGGGCTCGTTGGGTTGAGTTTGTTTGGAACTTTTCTGAGTATATCGCAAGTTTATTTTTTTCTAATGTTCGTTCCTTGAAGCCTGTCATCATAGAAATAGACCTAAAATGAGTCATCACATTGGTTTTTAGGTTATGCACAAACCCCGAGATTTCGCTGTCAGCATTGATTACAAATCGGATATTGAGATTTGGGTTCGCTGAAGTTGCTAAGTAGGTTTCGCAAGTGGGTTTGTCTGGTAGTGGGTTGCCAGCATCGTCCCATTTATTTATTCCCAAGTAATCATAACGGATTTCGTTTTCTTGAACTGTCCAAGTGTCATTAATTTGTTCACCAATTTTAACTTTAACGGTGTTTTTCTTTTTCGTGATTGCTTTTGCTAATTTGTCGATGGGAAATTCAACAAATTCATAAGCAAAAGAGCCAGTTGCAAGCTCTTTGGTGGCCTGGGCAGAAATTGTAGTGCTGGTACTTTCAACAAATTGTTGAGCAAAACACACTGATCTTATCAATAAAAGTGAGTACGATGAAAGTTGCATTTTTCATTGTCGTTAAGTTTTAGCGTTTGAGTAGTTGTATTTATGACAAAGTACTGGCAAAAAATAAAGCCAAACAATAGGGTGTATCCCTCATTTTTGGCTTTATTCATAAAAAATCGTCCTTTTATTCAAATATTTTCACCAGTGCGGCAAAAAAGACCAAGGAGTCGCGCCCGTGCAGGTCTAATTTTTTGTGGATGTGGGTGCGGTGGTTATCGACAGTTTTTTCGGCAATGGTAAGTTTTAGGGCTATTTCTTTGTTTGTTTTCTCGTTGGCTATGAGCCGCACAATGTTTTGTTCTTGCTCGGTGAGTTTTGCGAATTGCTCCGTGAACTCTTTCTTGTACTGTGCCAATTTAAGCACATCAAGCTGGGTTAAGTCTGCGTTGTTTGCTAAATGATTGAGAGTCGGTTTCATGATTGGCTGTTTAATTTATGTTGTATTCTCACACGGGGGCTGGCCTAAAAGTGTTTATGTTCACGTTGCTCCACACGTTTTGCACCACGTAAGGGTCGTTTTTGTACCAGTTTTGCATACTCTCTTCGGTTTCAAATTCAACCACCATCATCGAGCCGATCATTTGGCCGTCGGCGTTGAGTAGTGCGCCGCCCAAAACGTATTGATTGTTGGCTTTGAGCGTCTTAACGCCCTCCAGGTGGGCGGGGCGGGCGGCCATTCGGCGGTTGGGGGCTTCGGCATCTTGGGCATCGTAGGCGTGGATTACGTATTTCATGCGTTTAAGTCTGAATGGATTATCGTTGTTTTTCGGGCAAAATTGCCCAGGTGTGGGTTGGCCCTTCGGGATTCTCTGCGTTGGCCAACGACAGTAAAAGTAATGATTCACGAAAAAATCACACCGTCGCGCTGACTTTATTTTTAACTTTGTCGTAAAACTATGCTACATCTATGACAAACACCGAAACCACGCCCGTAGTCAAGTCCGAAAACATGAGCGGCGCAATTGGGCAGGCCATTACGTATGAAAAAATCCCGACCACAATTTTTCCTGACTCAAAAGAGGCATCACGGGCGGTTGCGCAGGAAATCGCCGATTTGATTCGTGCCAAACAAAAAGAAAACAAGGGTTGCGTGCTTGGTCTGGCCACGGGATCGTCGCCGAAGACTGTGTATGCCGAGCTGATCCGAATGCACAAAAGCGAGGGCCTAAGTTTCCGAAACGTGATTTCGTTCAACTTAGACGAGTACTACCCCATGGAACCAGACTCGGTGCAGAGTTACGTGCGTTTTATGAAAGAGCAACTTTTCGACCACGTGGATATTCCGAAGGAAAACTATTTTGTTCCCGATGGCACCGTGCCGCCTGCGTTGCTCAAAGAGTTTTGCCAGAGTTACGAAAACCGAATTGCGCGATTGGGCGGGCTCGATTTTCAGCTTTTGGGTATTGGTGGCAACGGCCACATTGGTTTTAACGAACCTGGGTCGCTCGTCAATTCGCGCACGCGGCTCATGATGCTCGACAATTCGACCCGCGTGGCGGCGGCTTCTGATTTTGGCACCCTCGTAAAAGTCCCCAAAAAGGCCATCACCATGGGCATCGACAGCATTATGCAGGCCAAACGGGTGGTGCTTTTGGCCTGGGGCGAGCGCAAAGCACCCGTCATTAGGCAGGCCGTGGAGGGGGCCGTAACCGACTCAATTCCAGCGTCGTATTTGCAGATGCACCCCAACGCACAATTCATGATCGACGAACGCGCGGCGGCAGACCTAACCCGCATGAAAACCCCTTGGATGGTCGATAACGTGGTTTGGGACAATTTGATGGTCAAAAAAGCGGTGACATCGCTGTCGTTTCAGCTCCACAAGCCGATCTTGAAACTAACCAACAAAGACTACAACGACAACAGCATGAGCGAGTTGCTGGCGCAGTACGGGCAGGCATACGACATAAACATCAACGTTTTTAATCAGCTTCAACACACTATTTCGGGCTGGCCTGGCGGCAAACCCAACGCCGACGACACCAACCGCCCCGAGCGCGCCCACCCCGCCAAGAAGCGCGTTATTATTTTTAGCCCCCATCCCGACGACGATATTATTTCGATGGGGGGCACTTTTCAACGCCTCGTAGATCAGGGCCACGACGTACACGTGGCCTACCAAACGTCGGGCAATATTGCCGTGGCCGACGACGAGGCACTCCGTTTTATTGATTTTGTGGTGGACTACAACCAAAAGTTCGGGATCGAAAGTACTAAATCGACCAAGATTTTTGAGGAAGCATCGGCGTACTTGAAGGGTAAAAAGAATAGCGACATCGACCCGCCCGAGGTTCGCTACGTGAAAGGACTAATCAGACGCGGCGAGGCCAAGGCCACTTGCCGTTTTGTGGGTACGCCCATCGAAAACGCCCATTTTTTGGATATGCCATTTTACGAAACGGGTATGATCCAGAAAAAAGGCATCGGCGAGGCCGACATCAAACTGATTGTTGATCTGATTGAAAAAATAAAGCCGCACCAAATATACGCCGCCGGCGATTTTGCCGACCCCCACGGTACCCACAAAGTGTGTTGGGATGCCATTGCGGAGGCCATTAACCGCCTCAAACACAAAAACTCGATGAAAGACTGCTGGGTATGGTTGTACCGGGGAGCCTGGGCCGAGTGGGACAGCCACGAGATTGAAATGGCCGTGCCGATGAGCCCCGACCAGGTAATGAAAAAGCGTTTGGGTATATTTAAGCACCAATCTCAAAAAGACGGGGTGGTGTTTCAGGGCGAGGATGCGCGCGAGTTTTGGCAACGCGCCGAGGAACGCAACCGAGGCACGGCGCAACTCTACGACCAGTTGGGTTTGTCGGAGTACGAAGCCATGGAGGCATTTGTGCGCTGGCGGTTTTAATTGACGGGGCGGTTGGCTCGGTTTTTCTGCCGAGCCAACCGCCCCGAATTTAAGTAAGGAATGAGTTTTGAATTATTGAGTGATTGAATAATGCCTGATAATCAGCTATTTATAATTGAAAATCCAACTACTTATTTATTTCATGTTCCTAAATGCAATTAATAAACGACATTTTTTAGTTCGTAACTATTTAACTGTCAAACATTCATTCAATAATTCACAATTCAACATTATTACTTAGGCTAATTCGGCCAGTATTTCTTCCAAACGCAGTGGGCGTTGCTGGCCCGTTTGCAGGTTTTTGAGTGCCAGGTTGCCCGTTTCTATTTCTTCCGACCCAATAATGAGCACGAAAGGTATCTGCTTGCGGTCGGCGTATTCGAACTGCTTCTTTATTTTTACGGCCTCTGGGTATATCTCGGCATTTATGCCTGCATCGCGCAGTTTTTTGAGCACACCCAGCCCAAAAACCTCGGCGGTGGCATCAAAATTAGTTATCATCACCTTCGTACTGGCCGTTTGGTTGTCGGGAAAAACGCCGAGTTCGTCCATCACGTCGTAAATTCGATCCACGCCAAACGAAATCCCCACGCCCGACACGCCCGGCAGGCCGAAGGCTCCCGTGAGGTTGTCGTAGCGCCCGCCTCCCGCCACGCTCCCAATCTGCACCCCGTTGGCCTTGACCTCAAAAATAGCTCCCGTGTAGTAAGACAGCCCCCGCGCCAGGGTAATATCAACCTGAACCCGTGGGTCTTGGAGGCCAAAGTGCGCCACGTATTGCATCACTTTTTCTAATTCGGCGATGCCCGCAAGCCCTGTTTCGGAGTCTTTGAGCCACGTTTTCAGATCAGTCAGCAATTGGTTTTGATCCTTGCCCAAACTAAAAACGGGCTGGAGTTTGAGGATGGTGTCGGCCAAAAAACCCCGCTCGGATAGTTCTTCTTCTACTTTTTGTTGGCCAATTTTACCCAATTTATCAATGGCCACGCACAAGGCTGTTTCTTGGCCAGGCACACCGATGACCTCGGCGATTCCGCTCAGAATTTTGCGGTTGTTGATCTTAACCGTAAAATCATTGACCCCCAAATTTCGGAACACCTCGTGGATCATGAGCACGATCTCGGCCTCACAAATAAGGGAGTCTGTACCCACCACGTCGGCGTCGCACTGGTAAAACTCGCGGTAGCGACCTTTTTGCGGACGGTCGGCGCGCCACACGGGCTGGATCTGATACCGTTTGAAGGGCATTTGGAGTTCGCCCCGGTTCATGACCACGTAGCGGGCAAACGGAACGGTGAGGTCGTAGCGGAGGCCTTTTTCTGCAATGGCGGGCAACATTTTTTTGTAGCCCTGGTTGGTCATTTCGGCGGTGAGGTCTTTGGCAAAATCGCCAGAGTTCAAAACTTTGAAGAGCAACTGATCTCCCTCGTCGCCGTATTTGCCCGTTAGCACCGACAGGTTTTCCATGGTGGGGGTTTCTAATTGCTGAAACCCGTAGCGTTGATAAACCTTTCGGATGGCATCGAATATAAAATTACGCTTGCTCATCTGAGCGGGACCGAAGTCGCGCGTGCCGCGCGGAATGGATGGTTTCATGGTTTACGTCTAAATCTACAATACCCTAAAAAGTTGGCAAAGTTATCGTTATTTTGCGCTAAAATTGTTCCTTTACTCAGCTCTCCATGTCGTTTATCTTTAAATTTATCGATCAGCAGGCCCAAAACCGCATCTATGCCATCGTCTGGACGGTCATTATCCTGATCGGATGTTCGCTGCCAGGCAAAGATGTTCCCGATATGTCGATGGGTATAGACAAGGTGGTTCATTGTTTGATGATGGCTGGTTTTGGTTTTTTGTGGTTGTATAGCATCCCCAAAGTGTATTTTGTCATTTTACTGGGAACTGTTTACGGGTTTGCCTTGGAGTTTTGGCAGCAGATTTTGCCCTTCGGCCGTACTTTTGATGTTTTGGATGGTGTGGCAGATACCGTCGGAGTAATTTTGGGGGCAATAGTTTGGAAAATATGGCCCCGATAAATGAATGTAGAAACCATCAAAACTGACGAATGAAAAAAATAGTAACGTTCGGCGAGGTAATGATGCGGCTGTCGGTGCCTGGGTTTGGGCGGTTCGAGCAGGCCACTAACTTTGATGTAACCTACGCGGGGGCGGAGGCCAACGTGGCGGTTTCTTGCGCCTATTTTGGTGCGCACGCGCTGCACGTCACGGTACTTCCTGACAACGCACTTGGCCAAGCCGCTGCCCAATCGCTCCGCAAAGTGGGCATTGATATTTCGGCTATTAAGTTTCAAGACGGGCGGCTGGGTACGTACTATTTAGAAAACGGCACCATGGCGCGTGGCAGCAAGATTGTCTATGACCGGGTCGATTCGGCTTTCTCGCAGATTGAGAAAGGGTCGTTCAATTGGGACGAAATCTTGCAAGGCGCCGACTGGTTTCATTGGTCGGGTATTACGCCCGCACTTTCGAGGGGGGCTGCCGATGCTTGCTTGGAGGCCATCGAAGCCGCCAATCGGCTGGGCGTTCGGGTGTCGGGCGATATATATTTCAGGTCTAATTTGTGGCAATACGGCAAAAAGCCGCAGGATGTTCTTCCCCGACTGACTGCTGGCTGTGATTTAGTGTTGGCAAATACCGATAATTTTAAAGAAATTTATGGCGTAGATGCACCCGATTTTGAGACTGGATGCTTGAATATGAAAAAGATTTTTCCGACAATAAAATACTTTACCGACACCACCCGCGAGCAGATCAGTGCATCGCATAATAAAATATCGGCGCGGCTTTTTGATGGGACAAACACCTATCAGTCAGCCGTTTATGACCTAACCCACATCGTAGATCGGATCGGTGGGGGCGATGCCTACGTGGCGGGTTTGTTGTACGGGCTCCAAAACAACGCCAGTTTACAGACCGCCGTTGAGTTTGCGGCTGCCGCCACGGCCCTAAAACACGGTATTGAAGGCGACTATAACCTGGTTTCAGTGGCAGAAGTAGAGAGACTGATGCGCGGCGATGCAAGCGGCAGGTTGAAACGCTAATGAATTATGCAGCTAATAAATAATTGATTATGGCCAGATTTTCGAGACTACACGTCTTACATCAACTCAACCAAACACCGTTCGTGCCCTTGTTTTTCCACCAAGATGCCTCGGTAGCGGTTGCAGTCATGCGGGCGTGTTATGCGGCTGGCGTGCGGGTGTTTGAGTTTACAAACCGGGGCGATTTTGCCCACGAAACCTTTGGCCAAATCGTCAAAGCCGCCAACGAACATTTTCCTGACTTGGTTATTGGGGCGGGTACTATCGTGGACGCACCCACGGCGGCATTGTATATGCAATTGGGGGCAGATTTTATTGTTGCACCCTATTTTAGTATCGATGTGGCCAAGCTGTGCAACCGCCGAAAGGTGGCCTATATGCCAGGTTGCGCCACGCTCACCGAAATAGGAACTGCCGAGGAGGCGGGTTGCGAGGTGGTGAAACTGTTTCCTGGCGATGGCCTCGGCCCCAAGTTTGTGAAAGCCCTCAAAGGCCCCATGCCGTGGTCGTCGATATTGGTAACTGGGGGCGTTGAACCCACCCAAGCCAGCCTCGAAAGTTGGTTTTTGGCGGGGGCAACTGCCGTAGGATTGGGTTCGCAACTGTTTAAAAAAGAATGGCTCGTTGAGCGGAATTATACCGCCATCGAACAAATTTGCCGCCACTGCCTCAGTATTATTAATGCCCTAAAAAAACAATAATTCGATCATTCAAAATTCAACATCATTACTTAATGCCACAATTATCAAAAAAAATAGCTGAAAATCAGAAACTTATCCCCTCAGATGCCTTCGACTTGCCAGTAAAAGTATTGCAGTTTGGCACGGGGGTGTTGCTACGCGGACTGTGCGATTACCAGATCGACAAGGCAAACCGCGCAGGTATTTTTGGGGGGCGTATTGTGGTCGTCAAATCGACGAGCAGTGGCGGCGATGCCTTTACCGACCAAGACGGCCTGTATACGGTCGTAGTGCGGGGCATTCAACAGGGCAAAAACGTGGACGATGCCACCGTGGTATCGGCAATTAGCCGCGTCATTTCGGCGCAGGAAAATTGGGATGACGTGCTCAAAATAGCGCGGAATCCGCACCTGGAAGTAATTATCTCGAACACCACCGAAGTGGGTATTGAGTACGTGGCCGAGAATTTATTCAAGGATTCCCCCGTTTCGTTTCCCGCCAAACTCACCCGTTTTTTGTACGAGCGCTTCAAGATGTTTGGTGGCCACAAAAACAAAGGATTAATCGTAGTTCCTACCGAACTTATTACCGACAATGGCCTAAAACTACGCGAGTGCGTCGAAAAAAACGCCAAGCAAAACCAGCTCGGTGTGATGTTTGGAAAGTGGCTCAAATACCACGTTAAATTTTGCAACTCGCTGATAGAGAGAGTTGTATTAGATAAGCCAACGGCCGAAATCCAAGCCAAAATAGCGACCGAGTTGGGTTACGAAGACCAGCTGCTGGTGGTGGCCGAGCCGTATCATTTTTGGGCCATCGAGGGCGACGACCGCGTGAAGCAGGTACTTTCTTTTGCCTTGGCCAACCCCGAGAGCATTGTGATTGACGAAGATATTTCTTTCTACTACGAACGAAAACTTGGTATTTGAGTGGGGCTGAAATAAATAATTTTGTGGTGGGAATTGTATCATAAAATTGGGCTTTTGCAGCCAACTAACCAAAAATGAGCATTATAAAATCACAAAATCCGAACGATATTCCTGCCTACAACAAGGCTTACTGGCACGCCAAAACGCCCACAGAGCGGTTAGAGGCGGCTTTGAAATTGATATTGTTTACCAAAGAAATTTATAAAGCAAACCCCAACAACCCTGCCTTAGACAATGGAAGACGAATACTTAAATCTCGTATGCCTATTGAACGAAGCAAACGTTGAATACGTAGTTTTGGGCGGCCACGCTGTAATTGCGCATGGATACTACCGAACTACGGGCGACATTGATATTTTTGTAAGTTCGACCTACGAAAATGCGACGAACGTTGTAGGAGCCTTAGAAAAATTCGGGGCGAGTTTAAAGTAGCTGATTTTACCCAAGTGCCCAATTTTTTGTCGTTTAGCAGACACGACTGTTGGATTGACCTAATGACCTTCACGGTGGGTGTTACCTTTCAAGAGTGCTATCAGAATAGGATTGAACTAACGATTCGTGGCACAAAAGTTAATTTTATTAATTTGCCCGAATTGATAAAAAACAAACAAGCCTTAGGCCGCCCCCAAGACTTACGAGACCTCGAAAACCTGATTGGCAATTTGTAAATCTGAAAATTGCTGAGTTTTTGAAAGCTCTCAAATAAGTATATGATAATGAGATAGTTGAAAAATATTGATTGTTCAGTCACATTTACTTAACCTTGAAAAATCATCTAATAGTAGATGGTTTTTCAAGGTTAATTTTTATTTTATAATCGCCCGACATTATCAAAAGCAGACACCAAAACGCTGGCACGGCAAACTGCTTATTTTGCAACGATGCCATTAATTTAGATCGCAGCATCGCTACGGCTCATGCGGGTTGAGCACCTCTAAATCCAAAATAGTTCCGAAGTTCTTTGTGTGTCGGGTCATTAAAACCAAGCCGTGCGCAAGGGCAGTGGCGGCAATAATGGCATCGGGAAGTTGGTGTTTATAGCTATCAAATATTGACCCATTCGTTGCGGATGCTGTGGGTGTGTTCAATCTCTACCTCTTTTCCAATGTAACTGTTCGAGATTGATACCTGTATCTGATTGGTCTGCGGAATGATGTTTGTTTTTAGAATTATGCTGTAACCTAAAAACAAACATCGTCTTTTGTATTCTAATGCCCCGCCACGATCTCCAAACTTTTCTGCACCAGCTCGCCCATACTGAGGCACTTCAAGAACGACGGGTTTTGGTAGTGCTGCGCCAATTCGGTTTTGAGACGCTGCACTTTATCGGGAAAAGAAATGGAGTCTCGCACCATTACCTTCATTAAATCGCTGATTCTCAATCGTTCGGCTTTCAGTCGGCCTGCTATCAGTGAGCGTTCCTCGATCTGGTACTGCCGCATACTTTCGGGGGTTATGTATTTTTGCCCCAATTGAATGATGGCGTTGTTTTGTTTGAAATACTGGGGCAAATAAACCGACTTTTTGCCCTCGAACGATTGCTGGTCGAAATCAATGGAGCGGATTCGGTAGTAGACCTCCTCGAAATCGGGCGTAATATCAACCACAAAATTCGACGAGTGCATATCGCCAAGCAGCCGTACAAAACAGCGCTCATTGAACTTTACAAACTCTTTGCAAAACCGAATGGCGTTCAGATTGGGGTCGTGCAGGTAGTTATTAATGAACATATCGCCAGGAATACCCGCGATGTGTTCCTCCACGAGGGTGTCGCGGCAGGTGAGGTAGCTTATTCGGTTGGGCGACAGCAGGTGTTCCAGTTCGAGGCCATACACCCTGGAAGCGTCCGACAGTTTGATGTAAAAATAATCGAAGTTGTCATTGACGCGGTTCACGATCCTGATCCGAAACGGTTGGGTGTTGCCGTACAAACAAATATCCACCCGATCGATGAACAGGTGGTTTATCACCGACACATCGCCGTCGGCTTTCAAGTCGGCATATACCATTTTGAGGGCCGTAAAAACCTCATCCATGTTGCGGGCATCGTACAAAACCGTCTCCCAGAGCGTATCTTGCCCTTTTTTGTCGAACAGTGGCGCGGTTCGTTCAAATTTTAGCAGCGTCTGGTAGTCGATGGGCAGCAGCAACTCGCGGTCGTATTGCGTGAGGTACTCGCGCAGGGCAGGGTTGATTTTGAAAGGAACTTTCTTTTTGGTGATGATGGCCATAATAAGGGAGTGCCTCAGCGTGAAAGCATATTGACTTTCTGGGAGTCTAATTTTAGAAAAATGAACAGCAGCAGCGAAAAAGACCAGATCGACGACCCCCCGTAACTAAAAAACGGGAGTGGAATCCCGATCACTGGCACCAAGCCGATGGTCATGCCGATGTTGATTAGAAAATGGAAAAAGAAAATCGAAGCCACGCAGTAGCCGTAGACCCGCGCAAAACGACTCCGCTGTTTTTCGGCCAAGAAAACAATGCGACACATGAGCGTTACAAAAAGTGCGATAACCAACAAACTGCCCACAAAACCATGCTCTTCGCCCACGGTACAAAAAATAAAATCGGTTTGCTGCTCGGGCACAAAATCAAACTTGGTTTGCGTGCCGTCCAAAAAACCTTTTCCCCAAAGCCTGCCCGAACCAATCGCAATTTTAGACTGCGTCACGTTCCAGCCAACGCCACGGGGGTCTATTTGTGGGTTCACCAACACTTTTATGCGGTTTTGCTGGTGGGGTTTTAATACTTTCTCAAACGTGGCGTTCACGCCTACCGTGTAAGCCATCATAACTGCCAGTGCGCCGCCCATGAGCATGGTTAGCCTGCGGTCGCGGTTGTAGCGGGGTATGAACAAAAAATAGACCAGCCCCAAAAGCACCACCAAGCCAACAAAAATTTGGATGTACGTAAAAAACAAGGGCATTACAAACAGCGTGATGGCCATAATGGCCAAAACTGGGTACATTCCTGGCAGCCCTTCGCGGTAGAGTACAATCATGAAGGTGGCAAAAACGAGGGTCTGCCCAGTTTCGTTCGACAGAATAATGAGGATGGCGGGCACAACAATCAACGCTCCGATCTGCATCATGTCGCGCCAGCGATTTAGTTTTACATCCGAATAACTCAAAAAACGGGCCAGTGCCAACGAGGTTCCCAATTTGGCAAACTCGGCTGGTTGCAGCGAAAACGCCCCCAACTTAAACCACGACCGCGACCCTTTGATGGGCGTACCGAAGATCAGTACTGCCACCAGCAGAAACACAAAAAAACCGTAGATGGGCACTGCGAAGGCATCATAAAACTTGTGGTCGATGGCCAAAACGGCAATAATGAGCAAAAACGATGTGCCGATCCAGAGGAGTTGCTTGCCAGCGCTGTTCGACAGGTCAAATATTTTGGTTTGCTCTTCGGGGTTGTAAATGGCGGCGTACACGTTGAGCCACCCCACAAAAATGCACGTCAAATAGAGTAAAATCGTGAACCAATCTAAGTTTTGGGTGAGGCTATTTTCGTTTCTGGCCATGCTTTAAGTCGTGATAAATTTTAAGCTATCTTGTCTTTTAAATACACCGATGTGTAGTTGTTTTCCAGCAACACCATTTGCTCTGGCGTGCCCGCAAAGGTGAGATAACCGCCCGTTTCGCCTCCCTCGGGGCCAAGGTCAATGATCCAGTCGGCGCATTTTATGACCTCCATGTTGTGCTCGATAATAATGACGGTGTCGCCCTGATCTACGAGTGCATTGATGGCTTTGAGCAGTTTTCTGATGTCGTGGAAGTGCAAGCCCGTCGTTGGTTCGTCGAAGATAAAGAGCGTTTTGCCTTTGTTGGGGTTGCCTTTTGAAAGAAACGAAGCCAATTTTACGCGCTGCGCCTCACCTCCCGACAACGTGTTGGACGATTGCCCCAGGCCCACGTATCCCAGCCCCACGTCTTGCAGTGGTTGCAGGCGTTCGGTGAGTTTAGGTTCCGTTTTTTTGAAAAACAAAATGGCCTCATCCACGGTCATGGCCAAAATATCGGCAATGTCTTTTTCGTGGTATTTTACGTCCAAAATCTCTTGCTTAAAGCGTTTGCCCGCGCACGATTCGCACTTAATGCGAATGTCGGCCATAAACTGCATCTCTACCGTATTGAAACCCTCGCCTTGGCAAGTTTCGCAGCGGCCGCCGTCTACGTTGAACGAAAAATGGGATGGTTTATACTGCCTGTTTTTGGCCAAAGGTTGTTCGGCCATCATTTGCCTAATGTGGTCGTAGGCTTTTATATAAGTTACTGGATTTGAGCGACTTGACTTTCCGATTGGGTTCTGATCGACCATTTCGACTGCCGAAATAACGTTTAGACTGCCGCTCAGGCTGCTGTAATGGCCAATGTCTTGGCTGGTTTCTCCCTTTTCGCGGGCCAACGCGGGATACAAAACTTTGCGAATGAGGGTCGATTTGCCCGAGCCGCTCACCCCCGTAACAACACTCAAAACACCAATCGGGAAGGTAACGTCCACGTCTTTGAGGTTGTTTTCGCGCGCGCCTTTTAGTTCGATAAAATGGGTAGCCTTGCGCCGTACTTTTGGCACAGGAATCTGATCCGCTCCCGTCAAAAACGCGATGGTATGGCCAGTGCCTGGGTCTCCGATCACGCCCTGAAACACCAGCTCACCGCCCAAATTGCCCGCCTCGGGGCCAATGTCAATAATCTGATCGGCGGCACGCATCACCTCCTCTTCGTGTTCGACGACGATGACGGTGTTGCCCATGTCGCGCAATGATTCTAAGACCCCAACCAACTGGCGGGTGTCGCGCGGGTGGAGGCCAATGCTGGGTTCGTCCAAAATATACATCGACCCAACCAGCGCACTTCCCAGAGAGGTGGCGAGCTTAATACGCTGATACTCACCGCCCGACAGCGTGCCCGTGAGCCTGTTGAGGGTAAGGTACCCAAGCCCAACGCGGTTCATAAACTCGAGTCGGCTTTCTATTTCGGTGATGATCCGCTGGGCCACTTTTCGTTCAAAATCACTGAGCTCGATCGTTTTGAAGAACATATAGACCTCCAGAATGGGCATGAGTACAATATCAATAATCGATTTGCCCCCCACTTTCACGTAGCCCGCATCCTGCCTCAACCGCGAGCCTTTGCACTCGGGGCAGGTAGTGCGGCCACGGTAGCGGGACAGTATCACGCGGTATTGTATTTTGTAAACCTGTTCTTCTAAGTGGGCAAAAAACGACGTTAGCCCCGCAAAATACTTGTTGCCCGTCCAGAGTAGCGTTTTTTCGGCTTCGGAGAGGTCTTTGTACGAACGGTGAATGGGAAAATCGAACCGAATGCCGTTGCGGAGCAGGGGGTTGAGCCAATCGCTCATTTTTTCGGTGCGCCAGGGGGCAATTGCGCCCTCAAAAACGGAAAGATTTTTGTCAGGAAAAATCAGTTCGGGGTCCAACCCCAGTACTTTGCCGAAGCCCTCGCACCGTTTGCAGGCTCCGTAAGGATTATTAAAACTAAACAAGTTGATGCTCGGCTCCTCAAAAAGTATGCCGTCGAGCTCGAATTTGTCCGAAAACGTGCGTAGATCTTGGCCTACCACTTGGACCAAACACAGACCTTCGCCCTCGAAAAAAGCCGTCTGAACCGAGTCTGAAAACCTAAACTGGCTGTCCTCGTCGTGTTTGACCACGCCCCGGTCGATCATGATTTTGAGATCGGCGGCTGGCGTAGCCAACGCGTCTTGTGGCTGGGGTTGGCTATTTTTTTTTCCTTTTGGCTTGGCCGTTGCTGGGGCGTCGGGTGCGTCGAAAACACGCTGTTGCAGGGCATCTTCAATAAATATGACCTCGCCCAGGTGCATAATGCGGGTGTAGCCTTTTTGAAGCAGTATTTTCAATTCATCGTTCGTGGCGCGGCCTTCTCTCACCATCAAAGGGGCCAAGATCATCAACCGCGTACCTTCATCGAACGACTGAATGTAATCAACAACGCCCGTAACGGTGTCTTTTTTGACGATTTGACCCGACACTGGCGAGCGCGTAACCCCAACCCGCGCAAAAAGTAGTTTGAGGTAATCGTAAATTTCGGTGGTGGTGCCAACCGTCGAACGCGGGTTTTTGGTAGAAACCTTTTGTTCGATGGCAATGGCTGGTGAGATGCCCTTGATGTAATCGACCTCGGGTTTTTCCATTCGCCCCAAAAACTGCCGGGCGTAGCTACTCAGACTTTCTACGTACATTCGCTGGCCTTCGGCAAAAAGCGTGTCGAAAGCCAACGACGACTTGCCCGATCCAGACAACCCCGTGATGACCACCAGCTTGTTGCGCGGAATGGCCACGTCGATATTTTTGAGGTTATTGACCTTCGCCCCCTTAATGATAATGTGGTGTTTGGGGTCGAGGTCTTCGATGTTATATTTAACAGGAACTGTATTGTTGTGATTCATGCCGCGAATTTAAAAACTAATAGGCTCAATCTACCATAAACACCAAAAAGCCTTTTTTAGATTCGTGGGTACGCGCGTTTTTTTTGGCACGCGTTTATACGCTCACCCAGGCTTCTTGGCGGCTACTTTCCAGCATTCGCTCGCAGATGATAAGCTCACGCAGGCCGTCGGCAAAGGTCGGGTAGGTGGGCGCGTCGGGTTGTTTGCCCGTGCGAATGGCCGCGTACACCTCCTTAAACAATTGCTTGGAGGTGTCGGGGAAACCCTCGTTGTGGCCACCCGGAAACGACATGAGCCGCGCCGCCTCGGGATGCGCCAACGATGGGTCGCGGAGCAGCACCTGGTTGGGGGCGTCGCGCTTGCCAAACCACAGCTCGTTGGGTTTTTCAGAACACCACTCGAGCGTGCCGTTCGACCCCGCGATTTCGACATTCAGGCGATTTTTGCGCCCCGCCGACATTTGGCTCACCGTGATGACTCCTCGGTTGCCGTTGTCGAACTTGAGCAACACGTTGGCGTGGTCTTCGGTGTTGATGGGCACTTCGGCGTAGTCTTCGGGCGTGAGGAGCATACCCGAATAGGTCTCGATGACTTTAAGTGGCTTTTTTCGGGTTTTGTGAATGGTGTTGAAATCGGCCATGACGGCCACCGTTTTGAGCCCCGTAACGTGTTCGATCAGATCCATGAGGTGCGAGCCAATGTCGGCAATCGCCCGCGAGTCGCCCGATTTGTCGGGCTCGAGCCGCCAATTGTAGTCGGTTTGGTAAAAAAGCCAATCCTGCAAATAGCTGCCCATCACCGAATACACCTCCCCGAGTTGGCCGTTTTCGCGCAGGGCTTTCATTTGCCGCACGAGCGGGTAGTAGCGCAAGTTGAAATGAACGGCATTGACCAGCCCTGTTTGTGCCGCCAGGGCTACCAGTTCTTCGGCATCACGAATAGAGGTGGCCAGCGGTTTTTCGCAAACCACGTGTTTGCCCGCCAGCAGGGCGGCTTTTGCCTGCCCAAAATGCAAATTGTTGGGCGTACAAACGTGGATCACGTCGATGTCGGGGTTATTGAGCATATCCTCAAAACTGCCAAAGCCCGCCACGCCCAAACTCGCCGCTTTGGCCTCGGCTTCTTCGACTGGAAAATGACTCAGCGCCACCACCTCCACGTTGGGAATACGCCGCAGGGCTTCGATGTGGGCGGGGCCAATGAAGCCCGTGCCAGCAATACCGACTTTAATATTTTTCATTGTTGGGAAAGGTTTTAAAAGTACAAGGCTCAAAAATTGAAATAACTTCGGCGACAAAAGTAAAGATAAGCCCCAAAATACCCGTGCTTGTTTGCGATGTTTTGGGCGTGTTTGCTCAAAAACGCGCCCAAAGGCACGTGCTTTCGTTTTCTTGGCTTAAATTGGCATCAGTTTTGCAAAATCAGTGTTGCATCCGTTTACAAACCCTAATCATTAAAAATGAAAAGCCTTACAGTAAAGTCCCTGTTACCCCATTTGTTGGCAGTTGTGTTCTTTGTTGGCCTCGCGCTGTCTTACACGTCGCCAGTTATGAAGGGCAAAGAACTGACCATGCACGACATCAAACAGTCGGATGGTACATCGCACGAACTAAAAAAATACTGGAAAGAAACGGGCGAACTACCTCGTTGGACCAACAGTACTTTCGGCGGAATGCCTGGTTTTATGATCGTCAATGACTACAGTTCGAGTGTGTCGATGACCATTGCCCGTTTCATGAACCGCCGCCTCCCCGAAACGACCAACTACCTTTTTATTTGTATGCTGGGTTTTTACGTGCTGGCGGTATCGTTGGGCGCAAATGCCTGGATCGGCGTTATGGGGTCGGTGGCGTTTACTTTTGCGTCTTATACGCTCATTAGTTTGGGGGCGGGCCACGTTTCTAAGATCATTGCCATCGGCTACGCGCCTGGTATTTTGGCGGGTGTTGTGTTGGTTTTTAGGGGGCGATATTGGCTCGGTGGCGCGTTGCTGTCGCTGTTTTTGGGCTTAGAACTGTACGCAAACCACTACCAGATAACCTATTATTTTGCCGTGGCGTTGGGTATATACGTCGTCATTGAGGGCGTAGCGGCGCTCCGAGACGGGCGGTTGGCGCACCTCTCAAAAGCCGCTACCATGCTGGCGTTGGGCGGTGCTATTGCCGTCGGGACGCTCGCCAACTCGCTCTGGAACGTCTATGACTACACCAAAGAAACTACGCGCGGCAAGGCCAATCTCACCATCACACCAGGTGGGGGCGCGGCGGTGTCGGCCAAGCCAAAAGAGGGTCTCGACTACGACTACGCCTTCAATTGGAGCTACGGCATCGGCGAAACGTTCACCTACTTGATCCCTAATTTTAGGGGAGGTGGGTCGTCTAAGGGCCTTACCGCGCAGTCCGAAACCTACAAAACGCTGGCCGCAAATGGCGTGGCCGACGAGGCCATCCAACAATTTTTACCCAGTATTTCCACTTATTTTGGCAACCAACCAGGCACGAGCGGCCCCGCCTACATGGGGGCAATTGTGTGTTTCTTGTTTATTTTGGGGCTTTTTATGGTGCCAGGCCGCCTCAAATGGTGGTTGCTGAGTGCCACCGTTTTGTTTACGGTGTGGGCCTGCGGCAAAAACTTGGCGGCCATCAACTACCTGTTTTTCGACTATTTTCCGATGTTCAACAAGTTTAGGGCCGTCACGATGGTGCACGCCCTGGTTCAGTTGGTGATGGTGACGCTCGCCGTGCTGACCGTGAAGGAGCTAACCGACCGCAAGCCTACCTGGCAGGCCGTGAGCAAACCGTTCTACATCAGCCTTGCCCTCACGGCGGGATTGTGCGCCCTGTTTGCGCTGGTTCCCACGCTTTTTAGCGATTTTAGGGCAACTGGTTTAGACAACCCCGCCGACAAAGGGCTGTACGACTCGTTGATGGGCGGTGCCAAAAACGAAGCCTTTGCCCAGGATGTCATCAACAGCTTGATCTCCGACCGCACCAGTATGTTTCGGGCCGATGCGCTGCGCTCGCTACTTTTTATCGTTTTGGCGGCGGGGGCATTGTGGTTGTTCATTGTCAATAAACTGAAACCCGCCGTGCTTTTCCCAGTGCTTTTGGTGTTGGTAATGGCCGACGAGATAACAGTGGCGCGCCGCTATCTGAACAACGATAACTTTGCCACCAAAACAATTGAGGGCGAGGAGTTTGTGCCCACGGCGGCGGATTTGCAGATTTTGCAGGACAAAGACCCCCATTTTAGGGTTATCGACGTGACAACGAGCACGTTTATGGACGGGCGGGCGTGCTACTTTCATAAATCGGTGGGGGGCTACCACGCCGCCAAACTGAGGCGGTTTATGGATCTGGTCGATTTTCAAATCTCGAAAAACAATATGCGGGTTTTAGACATGCTCAACACCAAGTATTTTATTGTGCAAAACCCGCAGACTGGCGCACCCGAAGCGCAGCAAAACCCAACGGCGTTGGGCAACGCCTGGTTTGTGGGTCGCTACAAAACAGTGCCCGATGCCAACGCCGAGATGCGCGCCTTAGACAGCCTGGACGTGCGCAACGAGGCAGTTTTTGACCAGCAGTTTGCCCCAAAACTAAGCGGCCTCGCCATTAGGTCTGACACCGCGAACAGCATACGCCTCACCAACTACAAACCCCACGTTTTGACCTACCAAACCAACGCCAAAACCGAACAATTGGCCGTGTTTTCGGAAATGTACTACAACGTGCGTGACGAGTGGCAGGTGCGCATAGACGGCCAACCCGCCCAATACATGCGAGCCAACTACGCCCTGCGTGCGCTGCGCGTGCCTGCTGGCAAACACACAATTGTGTGCAGCTTCGACCCGATTTCGGACCGTATTGGCAAAAAAATAGACATTGGCGCGTCGATCTTGATGCTTTGTTTTTTTGCCGCTGCCCTGTTTTTTGAGACCCGAAAACCCAAAAATGCGTTGTGAAATTAGTTGCCAATCTGCCAAACCTCGACCGTTTATAACAGTACACTATGCTTCGTAAAATTCTTTCCAAAATACCATTTAGCTGGATTCTGTACCTAAAAAGTATTGTTTTTCCCAAAGAATACATCATTCTGCGGCGTAAAGACCTGACCTACGCCACCGACAACCTATATACCCGCAACAACGCGGACTTTGTGAACGACCCCCGCTTTGTGCGCGCCTACGCCCACAGCCAAGCACTTGGCAAAGACCTCATGCCACCAGCGGGCATGGAATGGCGGGTGTACGTGATGTGCTGGCTGGCCAACTCGGTTATAAAACTGCCCGGCGATTTTGTGGCCTGCGGCGTTTATACGGGTTTCTGCGACCGCGCCATTATTGAATATACCAACTTTGAAGCCACGCAAAAAACCTATTTTTTGCTCGATACATTCCAAGGACTCGACACCCGTTTTAGCACCAAAAGCGAAGTAGAAAGGTACCAAAAATACAAGAAACGCGACGATCTCTACGAAACAGTTCAGCAAACTTTTAAGGATTTCAACGTCAAGATAATTAAGGGGGCCGTGCCCGAAACGCTCGAATTGGTGCAGACCGACCAGATCAGTTTTCTGTCGATTGACATGAACACTGCCCTGCCCGAACGCCAAGCACTCGATTATTTTTGGGATAAAATTACGCCAGGTGGCATTGTGCTTTTAGACGACTACGGTTCGCCAGGGTGTGCGCACCAGAAGGCAGAGCACGACGATTTTGCCAAAACGCACAACCTCGAAATCTTGACTTTGCCCACCTGTCAAGGCGTTATCTTCAAGCCCCTGGCGTAGCGACGACTACCAGTAACCGAACGCAGTCAAACGCAAGTAATAGAAAATGAAATACCAAAATATCAGAGAGGAAGAACTAAAAAACAAGGTGGGGGCCGATTGGTTCGGGCAGTTTGACACGACCGAAATTATTGGAAATATTGACTTTGCCGTTTTTCCAAAACACCCCAGCCTCCCTGGCCGAGTGGCGCTGCTATGGGCCGAGGCCAAAACGGGAAACTTCGACGTGGCCACCATGTTTGTGCAGCTGATCTTGACCATTGGCAAGGCGCGGACATTCGACAAAACCCTGCCGCCCGCTTTTTTGGGTGCCTTCGACTTCAAAAAAATTGCTTTTGTGCCCTATAACCACGTGCAAGACCTGTTTTATGAGAACGATTTCAACTGGAACGTCGCGCCGAGCAACCACGAGTCGAGGGAGTTTTTGTTGATTAAGAACCGCATCGAGGCAACTTTATCGGAAAATACGTATGCTTTCGACTTCCAAAAAGACGAAAAAGAACTCCAAATTTTTATTGAAAACAACGTTGCCCAGGCCAGCGGTGCGGGCAAAATAAAAATCGATAAAAATAATTTTATTCCCATCTACCTGCGTTGGCTCGAAACCGTGAAACCCATCATTGACGTAAACTGGGATCAGCTCAAGAAAATCAATATTTTCGACAACGATTTCTACCTGGCCGACCTTTTTGTGGACGACCGAGACACCCAAAAGACCGAAGACGACATCAGCATCAGAGACAATCTGTTTGTGGTGTTTCAGAACCAAGGCTACAAAATTGCCAAAGAAAACATTAAGCAGATATTCGATGCCACCATCAGCATTAAAAGCAAGGATGCTTACCAACAATTTTGGAAGCGCTACAAACGGCCACCCCTCAAAGAGTTTCAGGACTATATCATCGAACGCCGCGACTTGCTGGTGTCGCAGGACATCCGCGAACGAAAGGGGGCTTTTTTTACGCCCCGTATTTGGGTTGAGCTCTCGCAAAAATACCTGACCGACTACCTGGGCGAAAACTGGCAAGACGACTACTACGTCTGGGACTGCGCCGCTGGCACGGGCAACCTGCTGGCGGGCCTCACCAACAAGTATAATATTTATGCCAGCACGCTCGACCAGGCCGACGTGAACGTGATGCACGAGCGCATTGAGCAGGGAGCCAACCTGTTGGCAAGCCACGCTTTTCAGTTCGATTTTTTGAACGACGATTTTACCAAACTGCCCCAAAGCCTGCAAAATATCATTAACGACGAACAGAAACGCAAAAAGTTGGTCATTTACATCAATCCGCCGTATGCGGAGGCGGCAAGTATGAGTACAGTTACAAGAAAAGGTGTTAATAAAACCGATGTGGCCGTTACAACAAAAGTATATCAAAAATATAAAAGCACAATAGGTATCAGTGGACGTGAACTTTACGCACAGTTTTTTGCAAGAATTTATGCTGAAATCCCTGACAGCGTGCTTGCAGAATTTTCAAAGTTGAAAATTCTGCAAGCACCAAATTTTTTGAATTTTCGAAATTACTTTCAAGCGAAACTCGAAGTTGCCTTCGTCGTCCCAGCAAATACTTTTGACAACGTGAAAGGTAAATTTCCGATAGGTTTTTTTATCTGGAATATGGGAATAAAAGAACCTTTCAGTGAACTGGAGAGTGATATTTATGATTCAAAAGGAGATTTTATTGGCAATAAGATGTTTATTAATACTCCAATTGGAAGATCAATAAACGATTGGTTAATAACAACAAGAAACCGAAATAATGAATTTAATATAGGATTTCTTTCTGCCAAAGGGAGTGATTTTCAGAATGTGAATTTTATTTTTATCATCAATGAGAAAAATAAGTTGCCACATCCAAGAGGGACTTGGATTACAGACAAAAATATTATTGAAGTTTCTATTTATCTTTCTGTTCGGCACTGCATAAAAGCCACCTGGCTCAACGACCGCGACCAATTTCTGTATCCGAACGATGGTTGGCAAACCGATTTAGAATTTCAAAATGATTGTTTAGCTTTTACATTGTTCGACAACAGCAATAACATTACTGCAAATGAAGGCATTAACCACTGGATACCTTTCACAGAGCGGGAGGTAAACGCCAAAGAAAAGTTTGCCAGCAATTTTGTGACCCAGTTTATTGGGGGTAAACTCAAAACAACGCCCAACGCCCACGCAACGTTGTTCGGCAACGAGGCTGCACTGGTGCACGGCAACGAACCGCTGCGGTTTTCGACCGAGGCACAGGCCGTTTTTGATGCGGGGCGAGAACTGTGGAAACACTACCACGCGCAAAAAGATGTTGATGCCAACGCAAGTTTGTACGACATTCGGGCCCATTTTCAGGGCCGCAACGACCAAGGTCGCATGAACGCCAAAGGCATCGACCCGCAATATAAGGTACTGATCGGTGATTTGAGGGAAACATTGAACGCCCTGGCCGACAAAATAAAACCAAAAATATACGCCTACGGGTTTTTAAAACAATAATTACAAAACACGAAATAATACATGAAAACCAATTTTCTAACACTACTCCTCATTTGTTTCGTTGCGGGTTTGGCACGGACGCAAACCTCGGCCACTAAACCCGATTTTATTTACGGAGACCTGCTCCCCGACGCACCCGAACTGGCCGCGCGTGGCAAATACGGCGTGGGCGTGCAGACGGTGCAGCTGGTGCATAAAAACCAGTTGGACGTGCTGCATTCTAAAAAAGGTAGGGATTCGCTCTACAACCGCCCGCTGACGGTGGAGGTTTGGTATCCGACGGCTCCCGACGGGACGCAGCCGCAGACCATTACTTACGACGAAGTGCTGGGAACGAGCAACGATACCAAGCGGCCACTTATGCCTTTCACGTTTCGGGGGCGGGCGCAGCGCGGCGCAACGCCCCACAAAACCGAGGGCCCGTATCCGCTCCTTATTGTGTCGCACGGCTACGTGGGGTCGCGTTTTTTGATGACCTACCTCACCGAAAACTTGGCCTCGAAGGGCTACGTGGTGGTGGCCATCGACCACACCGAATCTACTTTTAAGGATGCAGCAAATTTTGCCAGTACGCTACTAAACCGGTCGCTCGACGATCTTTTTGTGCTCAACGAAATGGCGCGTCTGGGCAGCGGAGACGCGAAGGGTTTTTTATACAATTTGGTAGATGCCAACAACACTGCCCTCATTGGCTACTCGATGGGCGGCTACGGTGCGCTCAACGCGGCTGGGGCTGGGTACAGCCCGCAGGCGGCCAAGTTTTTTGGGCAGCTGGCGGGTGGCAGCACCGCGCTGGAGCAACGCACTGCTGGCAACGAAGCCTACCAAGCCAGTGCCGATGCCCGCATAAAAGCGGTGGTGGCGTTTGCGCCTTGGGGCATGGAGCGGGGCGTTTGGGACAGCACCGGCCTGAAAGGATTGCGGGTTCCTACTTTTTTTGTGGCAGGTAGCCAAGACGACATTTCGGGCTACGAAAAAGGCATCAAAGCCATCTACGAAGGCAGCTCCAACGCCGACCGTTATATGCTCACCTACCTAAACGCCCGCCACAACGTGGCTCCCAACCCAACACCCGCCGAGGCCCTCGCGCCAGGTTTGCACATAGACGAGTACCTCAGATACGCCGAGCCCGCCTGGAACGAACGCCGCATCAACAACATTAACCAGCATTTTGTGACGGCCTTTTTGGGCGTTACCCTCAAAGGGCTGGCGTACCAAAAGTATTTGGACCTAAAACAAAGCTCGAACGAAGCCACCTGGGCTGGTTTCAAGCCGCGCACCTCGGTGGGCTTGGAGCTGCGACACGCCAAACGCCCGTAGGCTATTTTTTAAGTGCTGCGCAGGCCAAAGAAGTTGCCCACTAACACCAGCTTTACCCGACATTTATGGATCGCTGGTTGTTATTCAACGGTATATTTAGCTACTTTGCAGCCAAATGCCGCGTCGATGTCAGCACTTAGTTGTGGGCTTGGGCGCGGTTTCTTCACTCATTGTTTTATCTTCCCGTCGCCGCACATCATACATGGGTATCGTAATCAGACAAAGCATGAAGGCCAGTTTTGCGGCCTACATTGGCGTGGCAGTCGGAATGACGAACGTGTTGCTGGTTTCGACCCAGTTTCTGAGTCCCGAGCAGTTGGGGTTGTCGCGGCTGCTGCTCGAAAACAGCCTTATTTTTGCTGGCATGGCCAACCTGGGCGTGCCGTTTATGGCCGACCGTTTTTTTGCCCGCTACCGCGACGACGCGCGCGGCCACCACGGGATTTTACTTTTCATGCTGCTCTTTCCGTTGCTCGGCATTGGTTTGTTTGTGCTGTTGTATTGGCTTTTTCAGAACCAAATTTTGGCGTATTTTGGCACCAAATCACCCCTCATTTTGGGGTTTCATTACTTGGTTTTGCCACTCACCGTGCTGTGGGTTTACGTGAGCGTTTTGGAGGCATACTGCCGCAACAACGCCCGCATTGCCGTGCCAACTTTTGTGCGCGAGGTTTATATTAAGGCGGCCAACATGGTGCTGGTGCTGCTGTTTGGGTTGGGTTGGTACAGTTTCGAGTGGATGATGTACCTCATCGTGGCTTCGTATGCGCTGGCGGTGGGGGCATTGCTCATTTATATTCGGATTTTGGGTAAGTTGTACCTCAATTTTGACTTTAAAATCCTCAGAACCAAACACTTTCAAGAAATACTGGGCAGTGGCTTGTTTGTAATCGTGAGCGGCCTGGGCAGCAATCTTATCTTGCTCATCGACCGCACAATCCTGTCGGGCGAATCTGAAAATGGTTTGACCGACATGGCCATTTTTACCATAGCGATGCTCATTGCGTCGATTATTGAAATCCCGCGCAACATGGTTCGGCAAATATCTGGGCCTATTATTGCGTTGGCTATTCACCAAAAAGACTGGCAACGGGTTGGGGTTATGTACCAAAAATCGGCCCTTAATTTGCTGTTGGTGGCGGGTATTGCCTTCGTGTTGATGTGGTGCAACATAGACTCCATTTTTAGTGTTTTGCCCAAGGCCGAAATCTATAAAAACGGCAAATTGGTGGTGCTTTTGCTCGGCCTGGCCAAAGTTATCGAAATGGCCAACGGCCTCAACGCCGAAATTATTCAGTATTCGCAGCACTACCGCAAGGGTACGTACCTGGTTTTTTTGATTGCCTTCGTGGCCGTTTTTCTCAACAAATGGCTCGTGCCACAGTACCAATACAACGGCGCGGCCATGGCCACCACGCTATCCGTTTTGATTTATTGCGCGGGCAGGGTAGGGCTGGTTTGGTACTGGTTCAGGCTGCAACCCTACACCTTTCAGGCCCTAAAAGCGGTGGCGGTGTTGGCCGTAATCTTCGGCATTGGCATGGTTTTGCCGCCGCTGGGGGCATCGGTTACCGCAATTGTGGCCACGGTAGCGTATAAATCTTTGGTGCTGGCGGGTGTTTTTGGTGGGGCGGTTGTCTATTTCGACATCTCGGAAGACGTATCGGCGATGTGGCACGGCCTCAGAAAGAAAGGTTGAAAGCAGTTGAAACAATACGCGCTTTTTTTGCGTTGTTGAAGATTGGACTTGGCTTTTTTTACCCATCAAAATGGCATTTGAACTCATATCAGAATACCAACCCACTGGCGACCAGCCGCAGGCCATCGAAAAATTAGTAGATGGGCTCAACCGGGGCGAAGCCGCCCAAACGCTACTCGGTGTTACTGGCTCGGGAAAGACCTTTACGGTGGCCAATGTGGTGGCCCAAGTAAACCGTCCCACGCTCATTTTGAGCCACAACAAAACCCTCGCCGCCCAATTATACGGGGAGTTTAAGCACTTTTTTCCCAATAATTCGGTCGAATATTACATCAGTTACTACGACTACTACCAACCCGAAGCCTACATTGCCACCACGGGAACGTACATCGAAAAGGATTTGATGATTAACCAGGAGATCGAAAAACTGCGCCTTGCCACGGTGTCGGCACTGATGAGCGGCCGCCGCGACGTGCTGGTGGTGGCATCGGTGTCGTGTATTTTTGGCGCGGGCAACCCCAACGAATACCGCAAGAGCATCATGCGGGTGGGCGTGGGCGAGATTGTGAGCCGAAACCAGTTTTTGTACCGGTTGGTCGAAATACTGTACAGCCGAACCGAAATGGATTTTACGCGCGGAACATTTAGGGTGAAAGGTGACACGGTGGATATTTTTCCTGGGTACGCCGATTTTGCGTACCGATTCATTTTTTTTGGCGACGAGATCGAGGCCATCCAGCGCATTGACCCCGCAAATGGTAAAAAAATAGCCGACGAAAAGATGGTGGCCATCTTCCCCGCCAACTTATTTGTGACCGGCCGCGACGTGCTCATGCAGGCCATGAACCAAATTCAGGACGACATGGTGGCGCAGGTCAAGCATTTCGAGTCGGAGTTTAGGCCCATTGAAGCCCAACGAATCAGAGAGCGCACCGAGTTCGACATGGAAATGATGCGCGAACTGGGCTACTGCTCGGGCATCGAAAACTACTCACGCTACTTCGACCACCGCAAACCAGGCGAGCGTCCGTTTTGTCTGTTGGATTATTTTCCCGAAGATTTTTTGTTGGTAGTCGATGAAAGCCACGCCACCATGCCCCAAATAAAGGCCATGTGGGGCGGCGATCGCTCGCGCAAGGAAGCACTGGTCGATTACGGTTTTAGGCTGCCCAGTGCCATGGACAACCGCCCGCTTACTTTCCAGGAGTTCGAGGATATGTCGTTGCAAACGCTTTTTGTGAGTGCTACTCCAGCCGATTACGAGCTCCGCCGCACCGAGGGGGTGGTTGTCGAGCAGATCATTCGACCAACTGGTTTGCTCGATCCTGAGATTGACGTGCGCCCCAGCATTAACCAAATAGACGACCTGCTGGCCGAAATTGACGTGCGGGTGAAGCGCGAGGAGCGGGTTTTGGTGACGACCCTCACCAAGCGGATGGCCGAAGAACTGAGCAAATATTTGGATCGGGTGGGCGTAAAGTGCCGGTATATTCACTCAGAAGTCAAAACGTTGGACCGGGTTGAGATTTTGAGAGACCTCCGGCTGGGCGTGTTCGACGTGCTGGTGGGGGTGAACCTGCTCCGCGAGGGCCTCGACCTGCCCGAGGTGTCGTTGGTGGCCATTATGGATGCCGACAAAGAGGGTTTTCTGCGCGATATTCGGTCGTTGATCCAAACAATTGGCCGCGCCGCCCGCAACCAAAACGGCAAAGTGCTCATGTATGCCGACCGCATAACGGGTTCGATGGAAAAAGCAATCAGCGAAACCAACCGCCGCCGCGCCGTGCAATTGACCTACAACTTAGAAAACGGAATTGTGCCCAAAACGATTTTCAAATCGAAAGAGGCGATCATGGAACAAACGTCGGTGGCCGACTCTAAGGTTAAGAAAATGTACTACGTCGAGCCCGAAGAGATTCGGATCGCCGCCGACCCAGTGGTGCAATACATGGGCAAAGAAGACCTACAAAAATTGATTGCCCAAACCCAGCGAAACATGGAAAAAGCCGCCAAAGAGTTAGATTTTTTGGCCGCTGCCCGAATAAGAGACGAGTTGGCCCAGCTAAAAACGCAACTGAAAGCCTAAGTTGCGTTTTTTGAACCAAACCAAAGCTACTCTTTTCTGAAATGAAGCGTGTTGATGACGTAGTTATTTTTAGATTTTCGCATTAGAATATACACCTCAAAGGCATCGGTACTGGTGTTGTAGGTGGCGGTGCTGTAGCGCATTCGGTCGGCCGACCCTTGGTAAATGTACGTGAATGCTTTTGGTGGGTGTTTCTTAAAAAAACCTTTGAGAATCAATTCGGCGTGGCCGTTTTCGATGTTGTGGAAATCAATTTTTTCGGTGTCGATCACTAATTCTAACTTCCGGTCGAAGTGAACCGCAAGCTCGTGGGCGTTGCCCGATTTTATGATGGATCGGATGCGCTCGGTAATCTCTGATTCACTTTTGAGGGAGGCGTTGAGCAGTATGATGGTGGTGAGTATGGTCAATAATTGTAGGTTTTTCATGCGTCTTGGTGAACTTGTAGTTTTTCGGTATGTTTGACGTAATAATTCAGAGAACTCTTTGCCAAAATTGTGCCAAAAGTAAATTTTAACATGATTAGAGACCAAATACTTGATTCGGAGCAAACTTTACAGAAAATAAGGCGAATTGCGTTTGAGATATACGAGCAAAATTTTGAGGAAACCGACATCGTGTTGGCGGGAATTGCGGGCCAAGGCTACGAACTGGCCCAGCGTTTGGCCACAGAACTCAAAAGTATTTCGCCGATAAACCCCGTTGTGCTCAAAATTGATCTGGACAAAACGCAGCTTTTCCGCAACCCACAACCGCACAGTTTCGACAAGTCGGCGTACTTAGATAAAACCGTGGTGGTGGTAGACGATGTACTGAATACGGGTCGCACGCTGGTTTTTGGCCTGCTTCCGTTCGTAGAGGTTCCCGTAAAACGCCTCCAAGTTGCCGTCATGGTCAATCGAGACCACCGCCGTTACCCCGTCTCAGCCGATTACATCGGCTACTCCCTCAGCACCACGCTCAACGAACACGTGGCAGTAATTTTGAACGATGAGACCACTTTGGGCGTATATTTGCGCTAAAATTACGTTCCAACCCAATGAACCTCACCAAAGTCGTGGCCCTTACGCTGGGCATAATTTTCGTTTCTTTTGTAGTTGTTCAATACAACGACCCCGACCCCCAAGTTTGGATGCCCATCTACGGCCTGGCGGCGGCGCTTTGTTTTTGGAAAGCATACGCCAAGCCCCAATTGGCGGTACTACTGGTTTTGGCGGTGGTTTATGGCATCGGTGCGGTGCTGCAATGGCCGCCGCAGTGGGAGGGCGTTTGGCTCAACGAAATTGGGATGAAAACGGTCAACATCGAACTGGCCCGCGAATCGTTGGGGCTGGCTTGCTGCAGCTTGGCGTTTGTGTGGTTGAGCTACTTGAAATGACCAACAGTACCGCATAATTTTAACCTTATTTAATGGGGCGTTTGCCCCAGACACAATCCAATGACCAATTTTATTGAAGAACTGCGCTGGCGGGGAATGCTCCACGACGCCATGCCAGGTACCGAACAACAACTCTTAAAAGAAATGACGGGTGGCTACATTGGCTTCGACCCCACGGCGGCATCGTTGCACATCGGTAATTTGGCCACCATTATGCTCCTCAAACATTTTCAACTGGCTGGCCATAAGCCTTTTGCACTCGTTGGCGGAGCCACTGGTATGATCGGAGACCCATCTGGCAAGGCCGCCGAAAGAGATTTTTTGTCGGAAGAAACCCTTCGGGCAAACCAAGAAAGTATCAAAAATCAGTTGGCTCAGTTTTTAGATTTCGACTGTGGAGCCAACTCCGCCGAGATTGTCAATAACTACGATTGGTTCAAAGACTTTAGCTTTTTGGGCTTCTTGCGCGAGGCAGGCAAACACCTGACCGTCAATTATATGATGGCCAAAGACTCCGTAAAAAAACGCCTCGAAACGGGTATTTCTTTCACTGAGTTTTCGTACCAACTGCTGCAGGGCTACGATTTTTATTGGCTCTACAAACACCGAAACGTGCGCCTGCAAATGGGCGGCTCCGACCAATGGGGCAACATTACGACGGGTACGGAATTAATTCGGCGCAAAGAAAGCAACAACGACGACACCGCCCAAGACCGCGCCTACGCCCTCACTACGCCGCTCGTGACGAAGGCCGACGGCACAAAGTTTGGTAAAAGCGAAACTGGAAACGTATGGCTCGACGCTGGCATGACGTCGCCCTACCAGTTTTACCAGTTTTGGCTCAATGCCTCCGATGCCGATTGCGGGCGACTTTTGCGGGTGTTTACGCTGCTCTCCAAAAGCCAAATAGAAGACCTCGAACACCAACACGCCCAGGCTCCCCATTTACGTCTCGTGCAGAAAGCCCTGGCGCAAGACGTGACCACGCGCGTGCACTCGGCGGAGGCTTACCAACTGGCAGTGCGCGCCTCGGAGGTGCTCTATAAGGGTACTTTCGACGACCTGCGCGGATTGGATGCCCCGCTTTTTGAGCAAATTTTTGAGGGTGTTGCCACCACGCCCGTCGAGCGGGAGGCTTGGATGCAGACCCAAAATGTGGTAGATCTGTTGTCGGTTGCGACCAAGGCCGAAATATATTCGTCTAAGGGAGAAGCACGAAAGGCCATTTTGGCCAACGCAGTAGCTATAAACAAAGCTAAAATTACCAATATTAACCAATCAGTTGGTGCACTCGAGCTACTGAACGGCCAGTTTTTATTGGTATCCAAAGGAAAAAAAAATCATTTAATAAAGGTTATTGATTAGATACAGAATCGTTTTTGGTCAAGTGAGCTTTTGAGTAATTTGTTCTCAGAGGCTCACTTTTTCGTGCCATCTTTAAATACTCACTGAAAGCCATTTTGCCACTTACTTCACTTGTTGTTAGTTTATTTTTTTATAAATCGTGTAAAAAAAATGAAAATTATAAAAATCGGCACGATATTTGTAAAAAAAGGACTCGAATCATAGTCTCCGCTCTAATTAACAGTATGACGTAACAATTACAAGCCTGTACCCGAGTAGTATGCAGAAACTAATACTTAATCAGTCGTTGCAACAAAAGCTGTCTCCTCAACAGATTCAGTTCATAAAGTTGTTGCAGATACCAACTGCCGAGTTGGAAACGCGGATCGAGGAGGAGCTGGAAATTAACCCAGCCCTTGAAAAGGGTGTAGACGAAACGCCAAAAGATGACTTTGAGGAGGAGTTTGATGACTTTGACGATGATTTTGCCCAACGTGATATTGACATTGAGAGTTACTTGCATTCTGACGAGATTCAGGGCTATAAAATGCAGGGCGACGGCAACGGCTACAACGAAGACGACAAAGAGATGCCCATTGCCGAGCGCACCACGCTTTCGGATTTATTGATGCAGCAGTTTGGGTATTTACACTTAGACGAGCGCAGCGAAGCCATCGGTATGCAGTTGATCGGGAGTGTGGAGAGCGATGGGTACATTCGGCGAACGATGCAGGCAATAGTCAATGACTTGGCCTTTACGCAAGGAATTTACTCAGATACCGACGAAATTGAGAAAGTATTGAATCGCATTCAACTCTTTGATCCCGCAGGTATTGGTGCACGCAACCTCCGAGAGTGCTTGTTGTTGCAGTTGGATCGAAAAAATCCGCATGATATTAACGTAGTTTACGCAACGCGGATCATTGAAGGTTATTTTGAGGAGTTTTCCAAAAAGCACTATGACAAAATTGAGCGTAAATTAGGGATCAACGATGCCACCCTAAAAGAGGTAGTGAAGTTGATCGTTAAGCTGAACCCCAAACCAGGTTCGGTCGAAAACGAAGAGGGGGCTGCCCATTATTTAGTCCCAGACTTTTTGCTCAACAACATAAACGGGAAGTTTGAGGTTGTGCTCAACGCCAAAAATGCCCCCGATCTCAAAATAAGTCGTTCGTTTGCCGATATGTTGGATACCTACGACAAGAGCGACAAGTCGAGCAAGAATATTAAAGAGACCGTTACGTTTGTGAAGCAAAAGTTGGACGCGGCAAAATGGTTTATTGATGCCATTAAGCAGCGTCAGAACACCCTGCTACGAACGATGAACGCGATTATTCGTTTTCAATACGATTTTTTTCTGGACGGCGACGACACCAAGCTCAAACCTATGATCCTTAAAGACATAGCGAGCCGAATAGAAATGGACGTTTCGACGGTTTCGCGGGTGGCCAACAGCAAGTCGGTGCAGACCGAGTACGGAATTTACCCACTCAAATACTTTTTTTCGGAGGGCATTGCCACCGACTCAGGCGAGGATGTGAGCAGCCGCGAAGTGAAAAATATCCTCAAAGAATTTATTGAAAATGAACCAAAAGACTACCCGCTTTCGGATGATAAATTAGAAAAAATGCTCAATGATCGCGGCTACAATATAGCCCGGCGAACGGTGGCCAAGTACCGCGAGCAACTTAATATTCCAGTGGCGCGTTTGCGCCGGCAACTTTAAATGAAGGTCTTGTGAAACCAAAGTTTTTGAGCAAGGCGGTCGTAACGATTGCTTTTTTTGTTTTTTCGGTCACCCCAATTTGCGCCCAGCAGCCCCGTATTGTAAAATGGGACGTGGTTCAGCAGTTGCTCAGTCAGCGTTCGGATACAACTTACGTGGTTAATTTCTGGGCAACGTGGTGCAAGCCATGCGTAGCCGAAATTCCGTCTTTTCAAAAAATACACCAGCATTACGCCCAACAAAAAATACGGGTTGTGTTGGTGAGCGTCGATTTTGCCAAGGAGTTTAGAACGCGCGTAGTGCCTTTTGCCCAAAAAATGAACATCGAGAGCCTGGTGCTTTTGCTCAACGAACCCGACGCAAATGCCTGGATAAACAAAATAGACCCGGGCTGGAGCGGGGCGGTGCCCGCTACGCTTATTTTTAACAACCGCCTGGGGAGGCGTACTTTCTCGGAGAGTTTACTAACCTACGCCGACATCGAGCAAAAAATAACTGAAATAAGTCGTTAGTAGTCAATCTCCTACGGCATCGGTTGCACCATTACAACTTCCTCGCGCTCTACAATAACGGCTCCGTCGGCGAGTCCTTTGGGTTTTCGGACGTATTTTTTTGGAGTCACAATCACGGGGCAGAGCGTATCGTTGCGGCGTTTGGAGTGCCAGGCCGCCAACTGTGCTGCGCGTTCAACGACCGTATTGGGCGTTTTGCGCCCCGCTTGGGCCTTCACCACCACGTGCGACCCAGACACGTCGCGGGCGTGCAGCCAAAGGTCGTCTTTTCGGGCAAATTGCTTGGTAAGAATATCGTTGTTTTTGGCATTGCGCCCGATCAAAATGGTATAATTTTCAAACACCTCCGACTTAAACAACTGGGCAGGTGTCTGCGCCTGCGTGTCGTTGAGTACTGGCTTTGCTTTCAGGTACTTACGAAGTTCTCGTAGGTTTTCAATGGCCTCGATGGCCTCAATTTGTTGGGTCAATTCTTGTACTTCGTGCTGCCGCGCCTGCGTAGATTCCTGTACTTTTTCGGACTCTATGCGCTCGTTTTTGGCCTTTCGATAATAGTTTTCGGCATTTTTTTGGGGGCTCAAATCCGACTTCAATTTTATCGTTATTGGCTTGTCGGTATAAAAATCTTGGAGCTCGATTCGCTCGGCTTTTTCTGGAATCTGGTGCAAATAAGCCATCAAAACGTTGGCAATTCTTTCGTAGCGCGAGGCATCGCCGTACAGTACCAGCTTCTCCAAATTAGACGAAATGTAGTTCTCGGTGCGCAGTTTTCTTTTGTATAATAACCTCAGCACGTCCCCCTTTTCTTTGGCAATGGTCGATATTTTTGAGTAGGCACTGTAAAGCGCGTTGCTGGCCAAAATTGGGTCTGTGTACGACGATAAAACCTTGTGTTCGCTTTGCTCGAACAACAGCAGGGTAGGGGCATAGCCGACCTCGGCAATCCGATAAACGGGGTTCTCCAACTGCGCCACAAACTGCGTCAAAAACGCCCATTTTTCTGCGGGCTCGGCCAATCGGGGGTCGTCGAAAACAGTACTCAGGTGGTGGTTTATCTCCTTGCCAAAAGTTGGAAACACTTTTCGGTGGTTGTATTCGGCGGCTTTGTAGGCGGGCCAGTTTTGCTCAATAGACCGATCTAATTCTTTGGCATTGAGGGTGTTGTCGCCCGCCAGCTTGCTATGAAAGAGTTCGACGACCTCATTGTTTTTAATCAATATGATGTTCGAGCGGTTGCCGAACCACTTAAAAACCAACGAATAGTTTTGCTCGAACCTAATCGCAAACGCTCGTTCGTTGGCGTATTGTCTCACGTCCGTTACGGCCAAGTCGTTGAGCTCGGCGAAGAGGTCGGCGGAGTTTTTACGGGCGCGGTCGAAGTCATCAGGAAAAGCCAGGCAGGTAAACTCGGGCTTGATGATAGCCTTCAGAAAGAACGGAATGTAATGGTTTATTTTACCCCGATTATGGGCCAAAATAAGTACCATTTCGTCTTTTTCTTGGCTAAAACACTCGACCATTTTGAGGCCGACGATTCGCTCTTTCAGTACCTTGGCAAGTTGCCGTAAAAAGTAATAATTCTGGTGCATCGTAAATTTTAAGTGCGTAGCTATAATTTTCTTCCACTAATGGAATAGTTTTAGGGTTTTTCTATCAGCCCCTATATTTTCTCCGATTAGGTTTGATATGTCCACAACAGCGCCATGTTCTATGAAAACTTCGTAAAACTTGTGTGGATTGTTACCCCAATAAATCATTGAACAAGCCATTGGTGCACCTTTGCCAGTGTCGATGCCATTTTCTAAAAATTTTAGCCTTGTGTCGTACAAAAAACAGATAGATTTTGCTTTTGTAAACACATATTTTTTCCAATGAGAGGTGTTTGCCGCTATTGGAATTAATGCTATGACTTCCGCTCCGTGTTCTTCATAGGCAAAAGCACACTTTGCAAGCCAGTTTTTGATAGTTGTACCCCTTTCTTTATCAATCCCATAAGGGGGATTTACATAGATTGTCGGAAAATTCCAACTCTCTTTAAGTCCGTCATGTTCGGGTAATTTATATTCTACTTCTGCATTAACAACAGAATATTCGTTTGAGCATGGGTCTAAATGGATATGTCCACCCAATACCTTTCTAACCGCCTTTACATATTTGTGTGGCGTTCCCCAGCTTTGACTAAGCGTATTTATGGTTCTTCCTGCACTCATTATAAAATGGTTTTCCACGGTTTATTTTTCAATTCCCCCAATTCATCTTTCAAGGTTGTTAAGTCTTTTCTGCTTGGAGAAATGACACTGAACCACTTTTCGACGGTTTTGCTATTCTCCTTGAAGTACTTTTGTAATATTCGGTCAGCCTCAATATTCATTCGAACCTTTGTGAACTGGTTTTTCTTCTTTCCTTCTGTATAACTCAACAGGAAAGTATCTCTCAGAAACTGAAATTCGGGAATAGGGTTAAGCAAGAGTTTATCTATGAAGTCCGATAAACCCTGGTCGGTCAAGAAAAGCAGCCAGTCGTAGGACTGAGCTAAAACCATTAATTCTTTCTGGAAGTTTTCCTCACTAAAACTGAGTTCACCAGACGTTGTTTTCTTCATCCAGTTTCCGTGATTACTAACTACTCCAATGGTTAAAATGAATTTGCGGAGTAACTCTTTGTCAGAAGAATAGATAATTTCCTCCATTAATTGAACGTAAGGCTTTATGGTATAAGTGCCATCGCTTTTATAAATTATGCCTTGCATTTCGCCCGATTCTGAACGAATCTTTTGTAGAGACGATGCCATTCGTGCCACATACGCCCCTTGTTTAGCTTTTTCAATGGTCTGTGGGCCTTTGGTCATGCCCTCCTCAATGCCAACTCTTTTACATTCAAACATGGCATAAGGTTTTCTGCTTTGTTCGTAAATGTGTAGTTCAAGTTTTTGGCCAACGTCAGATTTAATGCTACACAAAAGAAAAGAATTAGCAGATGTTGCAATGGTGCAAGCGTTGCGAAGAGTACGGTTACTTAAGAGCTGATTATTTTTTCGCTCGAAACCTTCCAAGTTGACCCCAGCAGCTTTAAGTGCTTTTAAAACAATATTTGATGTGATTGATTTTTCGGATTTGTCGATTGTAAGGAAAGAACTACGAACAATTGGGTGAAGTGAATACTCGACATTATGGGTAATGCCAGGATTGCCATATTCAGCAAGTCCTCTTTCAATAGAAATTTGGTTATTGAGTCCCCAATTCTTTAAAAGATAGTAAGTTATAATTTCAACCAAAGTGCCTAATGCTCTGCCAGAAGCCTTTTTAGTATCTTTGGTGTGCTTAAATACCTCATCTGCTAATACTTTTTGTAATTTATCTACCGATTCGTATGCCATCTTGTCTTTTTTCCAAAGATAACTTTTTTGAAGTTTGCTTGCCCATTTCTCTGTTTGTTTGTTTTTCCAACAAACACAATTTGCCCAACGTGATACAGATAATGAGCGAGCACGGCGTGCCAGCCACCTTTGCAAATTACGCACGAATTAGAAAAAGAATAAAGAAAAGTTTTAGATAGTAGTAGAATGTTCGTTTTTTTGCGTTACTTTTAATTATCAGCAATAAACAAAAAGATATGTCTCTCTCAAAGCGCGTACTCATAGCCGAGGATAGTTCTGTGATCCAAAATTTGGCTAAAAAAATACTGGAGTTTCAAAATTATGACATTACGGCGGTCAAAAACGGAGAGCAGGTGTTGCAACTCATCGAAAAAGAAGATTTCAATATTTTATTGCTCGACATCAATATGCCAGTCATGGACGGCATGGCCTGCGCGCGGGCAGTGCGAAACCTGTCTGACAAGAAAAAAGCATCCTTGCCCATTGTTGCCATCACTGGAAACGCCAAAAACTACACCGAAGACGACTTCAAAGCCGCAGGTTTCGACGACGTGTTGGTGAAACCCCTAAACTTTGACCGTCTCGTCGAAATCGTCAATACCCTTACCGATTAGTTCGGATGCAAATTACTTTTCTCGGAACGGGGACTTCGTCGGGCGTGCCGCTCATTGGTTGCCAGTGCGCGGTGTGCCAGTCGTTAGACTACCGCGACAAACGTCTCAGGGTTTCTGTTCTGATCGAAACGCAGGGTAAAAATTTTGTGATCGATACTGGCCCCGATTTTAGGCAGCAAATGCTCCGCGAACGCGTCACGCGGTTGGATGCGGTTTTGTTTACCCACCAACACAAAGACCACACCGCTGGCTTAGACGACGTTCGGGCGTTTAATTTCTTGCAGCGTCAAGATATGCCCGTTTACGCCCGCAGCCAAGTACTCGACCAACTCAAAGCTGAGTTTGCCTACGTTTTTGCCGACAAAAAATACCCAGGAATCCCTCGCATCCAGCTGCACGAAATCACGCATCAACCCTTCTGCATCGAGGGAGTTACGTTCGTGCCCATCGACGCGATGCACCACAAGTTGCCAGTTTTTGGTTTTCGGGTCGGAGATTTTGCCTACCTCACCGATATTAACTTTGTGCCAGACTACGAGATGTACAAGCTCAATAATTTGGCCGTTTTGGTTATTGGTGCGCTGCAAATAGAGCCGCATCTTTCGCACTTTACCCTGAGCCAGGCGCTTGATTTTGCCCAAAAAGTGGGCGCCAAACAAACCTACTTCACCCACATTAGCCACAAACTGGGTTTGCACAAAGAAGTCTCCAAACACCTTCCCGCCACCGTGTCGCTGGCCCAAGACGGCCTGCGCCTGCGCCTATAAAACAATGACAGTCACCAAATTATCGTTAGACCAGCTCAACCGTTTGTCGGTCGATGCCTTCAAGGAAATACCCAAAAATGATTTCGTGGTTGTTTTAGACGACATCCGAAGCATGAACAACGTGGGGTCGGTGTTTAGGACTGCCGACGCATTTTTGGCCGAAAAAATATATCTCTGTGGCATAACCGCCCAGCCACCCCACCGCGAGATCACAAAAACGGCCATCGGGGCCGACGAGTCGGTGGCCTGGGCCTACGCACCCAACGCGGCTGTGTTGGTGGCAGACCTACAAAAGCAGGGTTACGTAGTGGTGGCCGTTGAGCAAACCAATGGCAGCGTGTTGCTCAACGATTTTGCGCCCGTCCCCGCCAAAAAATACGCTTTTGTGTTGGGCAACGAGGTTTTTGGCGTTTCCGAGGCGGTGGTTCAGTTGGCAGATTTTTGTTTAGAAGTCCCCCAGTTCGGCACCAAACATTCGCTCAACGTGTCGGTAACGACGGGTATTGTGGTCTGGGATTTTGTATCGAAACGCATGCAATAGAAACGCCAACGGCCCCGATGTTCTCGGAGCCGTTGGCGTTTCTAAGCAGCAAAATCGGCAACTACCTGGCGTAAGCCACCGCCCTCATTTCGCGGATGACGGTAACTTTTATTTGACCTGGATACTGCATATCCTTTTCGATTTTTTGTGAAATATCAAACGATAACTTGCTCGCTATTTCGTCGCTCACGTTTTCGGAGTTCACAATTACGCGCAGCTCTCTGCCCGCCTGAATGGCGTAGCATTTATCGACCCCACTAAACGAGGTGGCCAGCTGTTCGAGGTCTTTTAGGCGTTTTATGTACGACTCCATCATCTCGCGGCGCGCACCTGGCCGCGACCCAGAGATGGCATCGCAGACTTGAATGATGGGCGAGATCATACTGGTCATCTCTATTTCGTCGTGGTGTGCACCAATGGCGTTGCAAACTTCAGCGTTTTCTTTGTACTTTTTGGCCAGTTCCATGCCCAGCAGTGCGTGGGGTAGCTCTTGTTCTTCGTGCCACACCTTGCCAATGTCGTGGAGCAGGCCAGCGCGTTTGGCAATTTTGGCGTTCAAGCCCAGCTCGGCGGCCATGGTGGCGCACAAACGTGCCACCTCGCGCGAGTGCTGGAGCAGGTTTTGGCCATATGACGACCGGAAGCGCATCCGACCGATCATTTTTACCAGTTCGGGATGTAGGCCGTGTATGCCCAGTTCGATCACCGTTCGCTCGCCAATTTCAACAATTTCGTCGTCGATGTTTTTCTTGGTCTTGGCCACAATTTCTTCGATGCGGGCAGGGTGGATGCGCCCGTCTTGTACCAGTCTGTGCAACGATAACCGGGCAATTTCGCGCCGAACGGGGTCAAAACCAGAGATCACAATGGCCTCGGGCGTGTCGTCCACGATCACTTCAACGCCCGTTGCGGCTTCCAGTGCGCGGATGTTTCGGCCCTCGCGGCCGATGATCTTGCCCTTCACGTCGTCGGATTCGATGTTGAAAACCGATACGCAGTTCTCGATGGCGTGTTCGGCGGCGGTGCGCTGAATGGTCTCGATAACAATCTTTTTGGCCTCCTTGGTAGCCGTCAGCTTCGATTCTTCGATGATGTTTTTTATGTACGACGAGGCCGCTGTTTGTGCCTCCGCTTGCAGCGCCTCCACAATCTGGGTTTTGGCTTGTTCGGCCGTTAGCCCGGCAATGCGCTCGAGCTGCTCCACTTGCTGTTTGAGCATTTTGTCGGCCTCTTCTTTGCGCTTGTTGGCCACCTCCATTTGTTGGGTTAGTGTTCCTTTCAACGAGTTTAGCTCGTTTTCTTTGCGGTTTTGGGTATCGGCTTGTTGAGCCAACTGCTGCTCGCGCTGTTTTATTTTGTTTTCATTGGCCACAATAACCTGCCTTTTTTTGTTGGAGTCGTCCTCAAATTCTCCTTTTAGGCGCAGGTATTTTTCTTTGGCTTCGAGAATACGGTCTTTTTTGATGTTCTCGGCGGTGAGTTCGGCGTTCTTCACGATCACGTCGGCGCGACCTTGTGCCTCAGTTTCTAATTTATCGAACGATTTTTTGAAGATCAACTTCCCCACAAACACCCCAATTCCGAGGGCGACGAGGTCGGTGAGTAACATGGGAATAAATTCTGACATTTTGGTTTTCGTTTATTGTGAAACATAATAAACAGACCATTAGCAGCCAAGAGAGAGAGAGTATAAACTGATTTGTTTTTGGTTTCTAAAGCGTGTCGTCGTCGATCCTTTTTTCAAAGTCCGCGATTTTACTGGAAACTAATTCAAATATGGTGGAAGACTGCTTTTCTAATTTGAGATAACCAACCACCGACCACATGGCCACCCTCAGAGCGGCCGTTTGGGTGTCGATTCGGTTTTCTGCGATCTCTTTTTTAATGCGTTTCGTTATTAAATCAGCCGCCTGCCGCACAAATTCCTCTTCGTCGGCCGACACCAGCATATCAAAACGCTGGTTGTAAACAATGGGGCTAATCAGAAACTTATCTTCCATTTATCAATGTACATCAGAGCGGTTCAAGTATTTAACACATTGGTCTATCACTTTGATGTAATCGTTTAATCTTTCTTTCAAGGCAGCGTTGTCGTCTGCTTTACCTTTTTTTGCACTCATAATCTGGGCAACAGCAACATTTTTTTCCAGATTGACTTGCAAATTAAGTATTTTTTTGTTCAATCTTTTAACTTCGGACTGAAGATTTTTTAACTCGGCTTGTTGTTGGGCCGCCAATTGTGCCAAATCCTCCTTCTGCTGGGTGAGTTCTTTGATCTGCGGCGGGTAGCGTTTTGCTTTCCTGAGTACTGCCCTCAGAATGTCCTCAAAAGATTCCAGCAAATTGGTTGTCTGTTCGAGACGATTCATCGCTGTACCTCGTTCTACTTTCTAATAATTGCCCCCAAGTCTTTCTCAAAGCCTTTTATGAGGCGTTCCATGGTTTTGTCTATTGTGCTTTCAGTGAGCGTTTGCTCAAAATCTTGCAACATAAAACTGACCGAATACGACTTTTTGCCCGCCAGGTTGTCGCCTTCGTACACATCAAAAACATTGACTGCCTGCAACAACTTGCGTTCGTATTGCTGGGCTACTTTTTTGATTTGCTCGTAGGTAACGGTTTTTTCTATGACCAACGACAGGTCGCGCCGCACCTCTGGAAATTTGGCGATGTCTTTAAATCGGACGGCATCGCTGTATTGTTTGAGCAACAGTTCCCAGTTGAAGTCGGCATAAAAAACGGTTTGCTTGATGTCCAACATCTTTGTGATGCTGCGTTTGAGCTGCCCGAACGTAACGAGCGTCTTTTTGCCCAGTCGGTACGTGTGCCCATACTCAAACAACGCCTCGTCGTGGTCCGATATTTTTGGGTTTTGCACCCGCATGGTTGCCATAATTTTCTGAACCGTACTGGCCAGGTCATAAAACGAAACCTCCCTCGACTTGGTCAGCCACGTTTCGGCCTCGGCGTTGCCCGTCAGAAAAACCGCCAAGTGTTGTTGCTCCTCATAGCTGTCGGCGGTGCGGTGGTAGGTTTTTCCAAACTCAAAGATTTTCAAATCTTTTTGGCGGCGGTTCACGTTGCGGGCCAACGATTCGAGCCCCGAAAACACCATTGTTTGGCGCATCACGCTCAGGTCTTCGCTCAGGGCGTTGAGCATCAGCACGTTGTCGGCGGGCAAACTGGCCTTGATCGCCGCCGCGTAAGACGCTTTGGTGAGCGAGTTCGACAGGGTTTCGTTGAAACCGTTGGCGGCCAACAGTTGAGCCACCCGAAGCCGCTGCCTGTCTGGGTCTATTTTAGGAAAGCCCGATACCAGCTCGGTAGCTAAAAAGTCAGAAATTTTAATATTGTCGAGGCCATAAATGCGCAAAATTTCCTCAATCACGTCCGCCTCGCGTTTCACATCTACACGGTAGGGCGGCACCACCGCCACAAAGCCCTGGGGCGTTTGGTGGAGGCACTCAATGTCTAAGTTATTCAAAATTTCGGTGATCGTGCTGCGGTCAATAACCTGACCGATGAGCCGATCTACGTTGGCATACCGAACGTCGATTTGAACATGGGCAATTGGGTCGGGATAAATGTCAATAAAATCTCCTTTGATGCTTCCGCCAGTGAGTTCACAGATCAACTGAGCCGCCAGCCGAGCGGCAAACGGAGGCATATTAGGGTCGGTTCCGCGTGCGTACCGAAACGAAGCATCGGTTTTGAGGGCGTGAAAGTTGTCCGATTTTCTAATCCAGGCGGGATCAAAATACGCCACTTCCAAAAAAACATTGGTTGTACTGTCCTCTACGCCCGAGTGCTTACCGCCTTTGATCCCCGCCAGGGCCATCGGTTTTTCGGCGTTGCAAATCATCAGATCGTAGCCCGTGGCGTGGCGTTCGGTTTCTTCGGCCAGCAGCAGCAGGGGGGTGTTTTTTTCGGGAACGCGCACCACAATTTCGTTTCCTGTGATGGCATCGGCATCGAAAGCGTGCATGGGCTGGCCAATGCCATGCAGCACATAATTGGTCACGTCCACCACGGCATTGCGGGGTTTTATGCCCACGGCCGTCAATTTTTCTTTCAACCAATCGGGCGACTGCCGCACCGTTACTCCCTCAATGTACACACCGCAAAAACGCGGGCAAGCCTCGGGGTTTTGGATGGTTACAGAAATAGGGCTTGTGCCAGTCGTTTGCTTCAAAGGTGCATCGACTTGGGGCAGTTGCACGGGGTGTTTTAGTACAGCTTTTAGGTCGCGGGCCACGCCAAAATGCGACGCCGCATCGGCGCGGTTGGGTGTCAGGCCAATATGAATCACAAAGTCGTCCGAAAGGTCAAAGTACGCGGCGGCGGGCGTGCCGTTGGGCAAGTCGGTGGTCAGCACCATAATGCCGTCGTGGCTCGTACCCACGCCCATTTCGTCTTCGGCGCAGATCATTCCTTCCGAAAAATGGCCGTAGGTTTTTTTGCGTTCAATCGTAAAAATAGGTTTGCCGTCTTGTCCGTAGAGCGTAGTGCCAACAGTGGCCACAATTACTTTTTGGCCTGCCGCCACATTGGCCGCCCCGCAAACAATCGTACTGCTTTGGTCCGCGCCAGTATCTACGGTGCAGAGGCTCAACTGTTTTTCCTTCATCATAAAGCGGTCGCAGGTTAGCACTTCGGCCACCACAAAACCTCTAAGGCCGCCCGGAACGGCTTCCACTTTTTCAATATCTTCTACCTCCAACCCCGTGGCAGTGAGTATTTTGCCAATTTCTTCGGGCGTTTCGGTCAGTTCAACAAATGTTTTTAACCAATTAAACGAAATTTTCATGTCTGAATTAAATACGATTTTACAATTTGGCAAAATTAGTGTTTTCCTACGTAATTTTTCTCACCCGCCCGTATTGTTGCGTCCATGCGGTTTTGCTCAGGTGGGAGCGGGCAAGCAAAGCTGGGGTTGTAGGCACAATACGGGTTGTAGGCCGTGTTGAAATCGAGCATCATTAAACCATTACTGATGTCGGCGGCCACAAAGTCAATGTAGCGGCCGCCACCGTAGGTTTCGGTGGGGGCGGTTTGGTCGCGAAATAAAATCGAAAAACCATCTCCCTGTCTGACTATCAGGAGCTTGTGCATTTTTTTGAATAAACTAAATCTGGCGTACCCAAATTTTTCGTAGGTTTCGGTGCTGCCATCGGTCATGGGTACTTTCATCAAGTTATCGGCCCCTTCGTAGGGAACAATCTCGGCGGGAATCCGGTAGGCAATGTCTGGCTCGAAGTAAACCAAGGAGTCGAACTCGCTTTTATTAACAATCGGCGACTCCTTACTGGTTTTCAAATAATTGTTTTTCTGTTTGCGCTGCGCCGTTATTTTGCTCAAATAAGGCTGCCCGTTTAGTTTACTGGTACTCACTTGGGGCTGCGTTTCGTTGCCGAAAAAAGTATACAAAACCGTCGCCGCTGCCACGATTGTAATTAAAAATGGAATCAATTTTATTTTAGGCATGATTTTCAAGTGCTTGTGTGTTTCTTGTACTCACTGATGGTATGTAATATAAGTAAAGTATTTTGATAAATTTTGTTCATTTAAAATAATTTACCCTAAATTTGGTAGCATTTCCATTTAATCTAACCAACCTAATTTACTGATGAAAAATATAATAATTCTTTCAATTTTTTGCCTGACGCTATCAATGACGGGGTGCAAAAAGAAGGCAGTTGACCCCGTGGCTACCACGTCTAAAAGTGAGCTAATGGCTGGGAAAACGTCGAGAATTTGGCAAACATCGGCCATAAAAGTAGACGGTAAAGACACCTACACCTCCCTCGGGGCTTGCTTTAAAGACAACCAATTGGTTTTAAAGGCAGACGGCGATTATGAACGAAACAACGGGGCCGTGAAGTGCAAAGCCTCGGAACCCCAAATTATAGATGCTGGCAAGTGGAGCTTGAAAAGCAACGATTCGGAGTTGGTTCTCGGAGTGCGCACCTTCCAAATTGTGGAGCTCTCGGCCAATCAATTTACAATTAAGGTTGTTACGGCCACCGACCAAGTGGTATTAGAAACTTTTACCGCCCAAACTGCGCTTGCAACTTTGTAATAAGTATTTGGTAGTCATTGCTGGGCCAACCGCCGTTGGTAAAACCGATCTGAGTATTGAGTTGGCGCGTGGTTTGGGAGCAGAAATTGTGTCGGCAGACTCGCGGCAGTTCTACCGCGAGTTGCACGTTGGAGTGGCCAAGCCCAGTGCGGTTCAACTCAACGCCGTTGCGCACCACTTCATTAATTCGTGTTCCATCTCCAACTTATACAGTGCGGGTGCTTTCGAGCGAGACGTGCTCGAGCTGCTGCCCAGGCTGTTCAATACCTCCAACTACGTTGTGCTCACTGGTGGCTCTGGTCTGTACCTAAAAGCAGTCTGCGACGGCCTCGACGACCTGCCCCAGCCCGCCCCTGGCCTGCGCCAAGCCCTCGAATTGCGCTTGCAAACGGAGGGCTTGGCATCACTCCAAGCCGAACTTAGCGAAATTGATCCTGATTATTTTCAAATTGCCGACCCCCAAAACACGCAGCGGTTACTACGCGCCTTGGAAGTATACTACACCACCGGTGAACCCTTTTCTTCTTATTTAAAGAGGGACGTTTCTAAGCGACCCTTTAAAATTATTGAAGTTGCCCTGCAACGCCCCCGCGACGAACTCTACGAACGGATAAACCAACGATGCGACCAGATGCTGGCCGATGGCCTGGTGGAAGAGACCAAACTGCTGGCCGAGTTTCGCACCCAAAACGCCCTGCAAACGGTTGGCTACAAAGAAGTGTTCGATTATATAGACGGCACAATCACCTACGACGAAACGGTAAGGCTGTTCAAGCGAAACACCCGCCGCTACGCCAAAAGACAGCTCACGTGGTTTAAGCACCAAGGAAACTTCAAATGGTTTGCCGCTGACGATTTGGGCGGAGTTTTGCAGTACGTCCGCGCCTACAGTTCATTGTAGGCAAGTATTCCACCGATCACGTTGCGTACATTTACAAAGCCCTGGCTTTGAAGGTATCTTTGCGCCGTTTCGCTACGCTTGCCCGAACGGCAATGAATCAGTATTTCTTGGTCTTTCAAGTCCTCAATTTCATCCAAACGGTCGGGCAAATCGCCGAGTGGTATTAATTTACCATTGATGTTGTCGGCATCATACTCGTACTCTTCCCGCACATCGATCAGATGTAGGGCTTGGCCAGCTTCCATGCGCTGCTTCAATTCTTCGACCGTAATATCCATCTCAAATAACTTTATGTTTTAGGTTCTTTTGGCCAAAAATACGCTATTTACCAGTTACCACCAATGGGCAACATTAATTCCTTTCATTGTTTCTTGTAATTGTTAAACAAGTCTATTATTTTTGATGTTATTATGCAAGCATACTATTATTAACCACCTATTTTACAACTAACGATATGTATTTTAGCCGAAGAAATCTGGATTTTTTGTTGCACGAAGTGTTTCAAGCCGCCGATCTGACCAAGTACGATTATTTTAATGCCCACGACAAAGAAACCTTTTCGATGGCTATTGATTCGATGACTAAGGTAGCCGACAATTTGATGTACCCGCATTTCAAGGACATCGACCGCAACCAGCCCGAGCTCAAAGACGGCAAAGTGACCGTGCCAGCATCGATCAAAGCCTACATCAAAGCTATGGGCGACGCTGGGCTGATTGGTACTGGTTTTGCTTTTGAGTTTGGTGGCCAGCAGCTACCCGAAACCGTGGGCTCGTGTTTGGGTTTTATAGCCATGGCCGCCAATAATGGCATGATGTACACTGGCCTCACGTCGGGCGCGGCGGGTCTGATCGCCTCATTTGGCAACGATGCACTGAAGCAAAAATACGTTGAAAAGATGCTCAATGGCACCTGGCAGGGCACTATGGCACTCACCGAACCGCAGGCAGGTAGTTCGCTTTCGGACATTACCACCACCGCCGAACCAATGCCCGATGGTACGTATCGGCTAAAAGGCCAAAAAGTGTTTATTTCTGCTGGCGACCACGATGCCTGCGATAATATTATTCACCTCATGCTGGGGCGTATCAAGGGCGCACCACTCGGCACAAAAGGAATTTCTCTCTTCGTAGTACCCAAATATAGGGTGGCCGACGACGGTACTTTTGCCGACAACGACGTGACCTCAACGGGCATTTACCACAAACTCGGCCAGCGCGGCGTGCCAGCCATGCACCTTACTTCGGGCGAGCGCGACGATTGCCACGGCTGGATAGTTGGCGAGCCCAACAAAGGTCTCAGCTATATGTTCCAGATGATGAACGAAGCCCGCATTGGAGTTGGCATGACGGGAGCCGCCGTGGCCTCAGCCGCCTACTACGCGTCTTTACAGTACGCCAAAGAGCGCCCACAAAGCCGCCGCCTCAACGAAAAAAATCACTTGGGTAGCCCTCAGACCACCATCATAAACCACCCCGACGTGAAGCGCATGCTGCTGATGCAAAAAGCGGTTGTAGAAGGGTCACTGTCGCTACTTTTAGAGTGTTCGCGCCTGTCGGACTTGGTACGCGTAACGGAGGGCGAAGAAAAAGAACACAACGAACTGCTGTTGGAAATTCTAACCCCAGTGGCCAAAACGTATCCTACCGAAGCAGGTATGTTGGCCGTTAGCAACGGGCTTCAAGTACTTGGCGGGTATGGTTTCACCGAAGACTTCCCGCTCGAGCAACTATACCGCGACATCAGAATAACACCTATCTACGAAGGTACAACTGGTATCCAGTCGCAAGACTTACTGGGGCGCAAGGTGACAATGAAAGGCGGGAAAGCCGCCCAATTGCTGTTCCACGAAGTAAACAAGACCATCGACGAAGCCAACACCTTCGACGACCTTAAACCATACACCCAATTATTGCAAAAAGAGTTAGCCCGCTTGCAAGACGTAACGGCGCACCTCATGCAGTTTGCCATGAAGGGCGACATCGAGCGCTTTTTGATGGACGCTACTTTGTATATGGAGATGTTTGGCCTCGTCACCCTGTCGTGGCAATGGCTCAAACAAGCCGAAGTAGCCAAGCGCACGCTGGTTACCCAAAATGTAGAAGCCGACGACCTTACTTTTTACGAAAGTAAGCTACACACCATGAAGTATTTCTTCCACTACGAGCTCCCCAAAACCCGTGGTTTGGCCGTTAGGCTCAAAGACACCGAGGTGCTGACGATCGTGTCCGAGAAAGAATACGTCATTTAATAGTATTGCAAAAAGACGAACTTGCTCAAATAAATCGCGTTAGGCGGTAAGTTTGAGCAAGTTCATTAATTTTTTTCAATTCATACTGACTTGATTTTTAGGTGTTTAGTTAAATACTTTGTGGATATTAAAAATAATGCTTGACAAAGGGGTGGTGAATGTGCTACCTTTGCAGTCCCAAACGGGGCAAGAGAGAAAGAGTTTTTGAGGGTTAGCGTACAGAATCAAGACGGCAGACGTTTTCTTTCACACTGGTCAGACAACGGTCTGATCACCGAGTTCATTGACATATTGGTGCAAACGAATAAGCATTAGAAGAACAAAAATAAAGTATAGACACTTACGATGGAGAGTTTGATCCTGGCTCAGGATGAACGCTAGCGGCAGGCCTAATACATGCAAGGCGAGGGGGCAGCAATGCCACCGTCGAACGGGTGCGTAACGCGTATGCAACCTACCTATCACTTGTGGATAGCCTTTGGAAACGGAGATTAATACACGATAGCACGTTTTGGTGGCATCACTGGGACGTTAAAGATTTATTGGTG
>JAAFKE010000002.1 GCA_013298215.1 Cytophagales bacterium
ACTTGCCATTGAGAATCGGTGAATTCAGAGAAATTTGTTTTCATTATCTTATGTTTTTTGTCAATCACAAGATAAGCCGATTCTTTATTTATCACAAATTATTCAAATCCCAAACATACTCTTAAAGTTTGGTTTTGTTGTTCGTTATTTTTTAAGTTTTCATTAATAGGGTTTATTAGTGCTTGAAAGTTGTCTAATATACTTTTCTCTGGAATGATTAATTTTATTTCTTCAAATTGTGTTTTATTAATCATTGGCATTGTAGAACCACCCGTAGCCATGTTTCTTAATAATTCATAATTGTTCAATAAATTGTAGTACAAAAAATCAATTAGATTTTTGTCTGCAACTATTGAATTTATTTGTTGATTTGTAATACAATCAACCGAATTGATACTTACTTTTCCCATATCTGAACCAATACAGGTAACTATTACTGAATTTTCAGGAATAACTTTATTTTTAAGCCCATTTATTCCTTCGTTTGAAAGCCTACGATAAGAAGAAGTAATTATTTTTCCATAGTTTTTAAAATCTGTGGGCGTAACAAATGGCATTATATCCCCAAAATGTAAAGGAGTGTTGCTTGATGGGGTTTTGCCTGTAACAACCCTCCCTATTTCAGATATTTTCCCAACTCTCCAACCTTCTGGCAACTCTTCACTTTTGGGCAAACACATTTCCTTAAAAAGAGTTTGAGCAATGGCTTCTAAGGTTTGATTGGTTTGTCTATTCAGTTCTATCTTTTCGTCTAAGGAAGAAAGAATAGAAGCGATTTTTGTCTGGGTTTTGAGTGGGGGAAGTAAAAGTTCAAGATTTTCAAACGCTTCTTTATTAACCCTTTGTCTTCCCGATGTCCCAATCATATTTTGCTCTGCAAACTTCCTAACTTCCTGCCAACAGGCTAAATAATAGACATAATCTTTATTAGAAATATTTAGCTTATCTCTAAAAACTAAAAATTCAGTTGAGCCAAAACCAACACCGTTTTTTAATTTTTTAGCCTGCCCAATTTTACCATTTTCGAGGCAAGGAGAAATTCTTGCAAACAATGTATCATCTTCTTGAAATCTTGCACCACCTGTAACTTTTCTCTCAGCAGACGGTTCAACAAACCTTTTACCTTCCGAAAGGTCTTTCATTTCGATAAATGAAAAATCTCCGTCTCCTTTCAGAGAAATAGTAGGATTTATCAAAACAAAATCTGGAAATTTATACGTCTTCCACTCCTTATCATTCATATTCAATGGTTTTTATAAAGTACTATTCCCACACGGTTGATGTGGTCGATCAGGTCGGGGTTTGCTATTTGATGTAAGATAGATAAATCAAAAACATTGGGTAGCAGTAGGTCGTCCAACTCCAATTCAATTTGGCCGAGTAAGGTAAGATTTAGGGCATCGCCGACTAAAACCAAATCAATGTCGGAGGCGGGTTTATGGTTTCCTTTGGCTCTTGAGCCAAACAAAATAGCTTTGTCAATGGCTTTATATTTATTTAAGACCGTTACAATCTGCTCTATTTGGGTTTCTTTAAGTCCGTAATTCATTTTTTATCTACAACGATGCGTCTTGTTGAGCTGACTTTATTGTTTCCATTTTTGTTTCAAGCGCTAAAAATAATTGATGGTAAAGGCTTATAATCTTCTCAAAAATTTCCTCCGCAATCGCCTCATTGTAGGTATGTGAGATCTTGTTTCTACTAACAATCATATCCATCCAGCCTTCACCGTTTTGTATTAAATTCAACTTAAATGCCTCTCGTGTTGCATCTATAGACCCTCCAATTAAGTTATTGCCCTGATATTCAGCATAATCTTTCATAAGATTCCAAGCTAATTCATGGGTAAATTCAAAACGCTGTATTAATCCTTCTTTCAACATTTCATCAATACCATCAAGACTTTCTTCATGCTCTTCAAATCTCTTATTAATTAGAGAAACCCCCTCTGAAAGCTTTAATAAGGCTTTTTTATAATTTGAAAACCTTTGTTGCCATCTAATATCTTGTTGCATAGTGTTTAATTAAGTTTTATTTCAAATCCAATAGTTTTTAAATTTTCACGAATCGTTTTTTCTAATGCGTCGCCTTCGGCAAATTGCTTGGCCAAGAGGGTCGTGAGGGTTTGCATTTTTTCGGCAAAGGGCACGGTGTCCGCTATTTCTTCTTCCGTGCCCACGTACCGCCCGGGCATGAGCACATACCCGTTTTCTCTTACTTCGTCGAGGGTGGCCACCTTGCAAAACCCTGCAACGTCTTCGTACTTATTGTCGGTTTTTCGCCAATTGTGGTAGGTGTCGCTCACCTGTTTTAGGTCGGTGTCGGTCAGTTCTCGGCTTCTGCGGTTCACCATCGTTCCCAGTTTTCGGGCATCAATAAAGAGTATTTCGTCTCTTCGCGACCTCACCCCAGCCCTCTCCATCGGAGAGGGAGCATTGCTCACTTTGTTCTTGGTCAAAAACCACAAACAAGCGGGTATCATGGTGTTATAAAACAACTGAGAGGGCAAAGACACCATGCAGTCAATCAACCCTGCCTCAATCATGTTTTTTCTTATTTCTCCCTCGTTGCCACTGTTGCTGTTCATGCTGCCATTGGCAAGCACAACGCCAGCCACGCCGTTGGGGCTCAGTTTATGCACAAAATGTTGTAGCCAGGCATAATTGGCGTTTCCCAACGAAGGCACGCCGTATTTCCAGCGTATGTCGTCACGGAGTTGTTCGCCGCTCCAATCGCTGATATTAAAAGGAGGGTTGGCAATGATAAAATCGGCTTTGAGGTCTTTGTGTTTATCGTCCAAGAGGGTGTCGCCCAGTTCTATTTTGGCATCAATGCCCCGTATTGCCAAATTCATTTTAGACAACCGCAGCGTGGTAGGGTTGCTTTCTTGGCCATAAATAGAAAGGTTTTGAATGTTTCCTTGGTGTTCTTTCACAAATTTTTCGGACTGCACAAACATTCCACCACTCCCACAGCAGCCATCATACACCCGCCCGTTGTAGGGTTGGAGCATTTCTACCAACAACTTCACAATGCTGGGAGGGGTATAAAACTGCCCCCCTTTTTTTCCTTCGGCATCGGCAAATTGCCCCAAAAAATACTCATAGACAATCCCCAAAAGGTCTTTGGCTTGGTTTCCTTCTTGCTTAAAACCAATCGTACCGATGAGGTCAATGAGTTCGCCGAGTCGTTGTTTATTGAGTTCGGGGTCGGCGTATATTTTTGGTAAAACGCCCTTCAAACTACTATTAATTTTTTCGATGGCATCCATTGCCTCGTCAATCAGCTTACCAATTTCGGGTTGTTTGGCTTTGTCTTGGAGGTATTGCCAGCGGGCAGTTTCGGGCACATAAAACACATTATAGGCCAAATACTCGTCGGGGTCGTTGGGGCTGGCCCCCTCAAAGTCACCTAAACCGCCCAATAGTTTGTAATAATGGGCATTGAAGGCATCGGAGATATACTTCAAGAAAATAAGCCCCAGCACAACGTGTTTGTACTCGGCGGCATCCATGTTGCTTCTCAATTTATCGGCGGCCGCCCAAAGTGTTTTTTCTAAATCTTTAATGTCAGTCATATCTTCTAAATAATAATAATTGGCGAGGGGTCTTGAAACATAGGCAAACTTGCGCGGGGGCAAATCACCTACCTACACCCTCTGCACCACAATGGCCGAAGCGCCGCCGCCGCCGTTGCAGATGCCGATTGCGCCAAACTCGCCGTTTTTTTGGTGCAGCACGTTCACCAGCGTGGCCACGATGCGCGCTCCCGAAGCCCCCAGCGGATGCCCCAGCGACACCCCCCCCCCGAAAACGTTTACTTTGTGGTGCGCAATGCCGAGCTGCTGCTCAAAAACCAACGGAACTACCGCAAAGGCTTCGTTGATCTCATAAAAATCGACGGTATCCTTGTCGATTCCCGCCATGGTCAATGCCCGTGGCACCGCCGAGGTGGGCGCAGTGGTAAACAAACGGGGTTCGTGTTCGGCATCGGCAAAACCAATAATTTTGGCCAATGGCTTGATTCCCAATGCGTCGGCCTTTCGTTTCGACATCAGCACCACCGCCGCCGCGCCGTCGTTTATGGTCGAGGCGTTGGCCGCCGTCACAGTGCCATCCTTGCTGAAAGCGGGCTTAAGCGTCGGGATTTTATCGAAAATAACATTTTTAAACTCTTCGTCTTCGTCTATGAGCAGGCTCGGGCCTCTTTTTTGGGGAATTTCAACGCCAACAATCTCATTTTTGAAATAGCCCGCCGCCGTAGCCGCCGCTGCGCGCTGGTAAGAATCGACGGCAAAGGCATCCTGGGCTTGGCGACTTATGCCGAAGTCGTGGGCGGTGCGGTCGGCAAAAACGCCCATCGCGCACTGGTCATACACATCCAAAAGACCGTCTTTCTCCAAGGCATCCACCAGCGTGGCCGACCCGTATTTGTACCCAAAACGAGCCTTGGGCACGTAAAAAGGGGCGTTGCTCATGCTTTCCATGCCCCCCGCCACAATTACGTCGGCCTGCCCGAGCATAATACGTTGCGCCCCAAACATAATTGCCTTCGCGCCCGACGCGCACACTTTGTTGATGGTGGTGCAACAAACGCTGCTCTCCAAGCCCGCCAGTAGTGCCGCTTGCCGCGCGGGTGCCTGCCCCACATTGGCCGACACCACGTTTCCCATCAATACCTCTTCTACTTCGCGCGGGGCCACTCCCGCCTTGGCAAGTGCCGCCCTGATGGCAAACCCGCCCAACTCGGTGGCCGAAAAGCCCGACAACATACCGCCAAAACTACCAATGGGTGTTCTCTGGGCGGCAACAATATATACTTCTTGTAGCATGGTTATTTTTTAAGTATAAAATGAATGATTCTATTCAGTCTTTTTGACCACCAACGGATACAGCAAAACGGCGGCCAAAATAACCACCGTACCCGCATAAAAGCCAGGGGTCATCCGCTCGCTTTCTCCAAATATAAAGTAGGCCAGCACAATACCATAAACGGGTTCGAGGTTCACGGTCAGGTTGAGGGTAAAGGGCGTGAACTTGCGGAGCAACTTAATGCCCTGCGAGTAGGCGTAAACGGTGCAGACCAACGCCAAAATAACGATCCAAAGCCACTGGTCGAGTTGCGGCCAAATGTCTAATTTTTTGTCGAACCACGCCCAGTAAGCCACCATGACCACGGTAGTAGAACCCAGCGCACCGAGTATTTCGTAGAAGGTGAGCACCAGATAATCGTGTTTTTGGGTAAAACGGGCGTTGAAAACCGTAAAAACTGCCGCCAAAAAAGCCGAAAAAATAGCGATTATCAACCCCAAAGAACGGTCGAACTCGAACCGAAAAATGAGGTACAGTCCCGCCATAATCACAAAACCCAGCAGCACCTCTACCCAGCGCACGGCCCGTTTATTGAGCACCGGGTCGAGCAAACTCGTCCAAAGCGAGCTGGTGGCCATGCCCGCCAAGCAAACCGAAGCGTTGGCCACCCTGGCCGCCCAGAAAAACGCCAGCCAATGCAACCCCAAAAGTACGCCAACCAAAAGCACTTGGTTGCGGGCGCGGGCGGGCATGGTGGCGGGCCTGTGCGTGAAGTACAAAACCGCTCCCAGGCCAACGGCGGCAATGGCAGTTCTAAAAAAAACCAGTGCCAGCGGCGAGATACTATTGGCGAGCAGCCCCAAAATGGCGGTGAAACCCCAAATGAGTACTAAGAAATGCAGCTGAAAATAATCGCGCAGGTTGGGTTTGGTCATCTCGGTAGGGTCTTAAACAGCAACGCGCCAACGCCCGCAAACACAATATTGGGCAGCCAAACGGCCAGCAACGGCGGCATCTTGCCCGACTCGGCAATGCCCTTGGAGAGCAGGTAGAACAAAATATAAAAGAACGCCAGCGCAAAACCCAGCGCAATTTGCAGTCCAACGCCCTGCCTGCTCTTTCGGGCCGACACGATCACGCCGATGGCCGTCAGAATAAGCATGGCAAATGGCTGGGTAAAACGGGTATATTTTTCGATCAGATAGGTTTCGATGCCGTCCGAACCACGGCTGCGAAGTTTGGCAATGTGGTCGTTCAACTCGTTGAGGGTCAGGGTTTCGTTGAGGAGGTGGGTGTCCTCAAAATCTTTGGGCGACAGGTTTATGACGGTGTCTTTCTGGGTGCCGTAAGAGATAGACTCCTCCTGGCCGTTTATTTTGCGAAGGCGGTAATTGTAGATCGTCCATTTTTTTTTGTCGGGCAGCCACACAATGCGGTCGGCGGTTAGTTTCTCGGTTAGCTTGTTGCCCTCAATTCGTTCGAGCGTAAATTTATTACCCGTCAGCGTGAGGGTCTCGTAGTTTTTCATGTAGGCGTACAGATTGGGCGCAATTTTGAGGTGTACGTGGTTTTCGTTGAACGAAAACGCCGCCCGCACGTACTTTTGTTCAAAGTCGATCCGTGTTTTGTCGGCTTTGGGGATCACCCAGCCCATCATAAAAAAAGTAACAATACCCAAAATACTCGCTCCAATAAAATAAGGCACCAGCATTCGCCCAAAACTAATGCCACTGCTCAAAATGGCGATAACTTCGCTTTTGGCCGCCATCCGCGAGGTGAAGAAAACGGTGGCAATAAAAACCAGAAGCGGGCTTATGAGGTTAGAATAGTGCAAGATTAGGTTTGGGTAATAATCCCTCAAAATCAACAGCATCGGGGCGTTTCGCTTGTGAAAATCGTCGATCTTTTCCGTAAAATCAATCATGCAAATAATGAGCACAATCACAAAAGTGACGAACAAGTACGTGAGCAAAAACTGCTTGATGATGTATCTATCTAATATTTTCACTGGCTGTTGTTCAAATTTTAGACCCTAACTGGTGTGGTCGCTCACGATGACCCACTGGCCACCTATTTTTCTGAAAATCAGGGTGTAATGTCCGCCAACGTCGCCTTTTTCGGGGCGCGTCAGTTGCCATTTCCCGACCACAAACGCCACGTTTGGGGCCATAATATCCAACCTCAGAATCGTAAATTGGAGCGTTCCCATGGTGGCGCGGTCGGGATACCGCTTTTTATAGTTGTCTCGCGTGCGTTCCCAGCCGTAAGTTGGACCTTTTGCCCCGATAAAAGCCAACGAATCCGATTTCCAGTATCCTTCCATAAACGCGTCAATATTTCCGCCGTTCCAGTCGGTAGTTTGGCGGTCTAAAATGGCTCGGATGACCTGCTCCTCGGTTTTGGCCTGCCCAAAAACCTGGCTGAGGGTCAGAAACAATAAGGTGCTACAAACAACCAGACATTTTTTCATAAAGATTTTGTGTCGATTTAAACCACTGATTTTTTTAAATTTATACGTTGATCCTCAAGTTTTTCATGTTTGATTACCCGCTCAAAACTGCGACGCTGTTGTTTTGCTACCAAAAAAAAAGTGCTGAGACGGCACAGCCAAACCAGCACTCTAAACAACAAAACCAACTGTATGAGAAAAGTTAAGCTCAAAAATAGGTATTCTTTCGTACAAAACAAACGGCAAACGCGCAAGTTGGCAAATAGGGTGGGTTTGCGGCAGGAACGGTTTTTAAATTCGCCGCCAAACACCGTTTTTTTTGAATAAGCATTTGTATTTCAACACTTAACCAGCTATATTTGCACTCCCGTTTTTAGAGTAACGGAGCGTTTTTGAGCGTAAGTAGTTGTAAATCAGTAATAAAACCTATAAAACGGTGGATCAGTTAAGTTATAAAACCATCTCAGCCAACGCTGCATCAGTCGAAAAAAACTGGGTAGTGGTAGATGCCAATGGATTAGTGTTGGGGCGTTTGGCCAGTCAGATTGTGAACGTTTTGCGCGGAAAGCACAAAACAGCCTTCACGCCGCACGTAGATTGCGGCGACAATGTAATCGTTGTGAATGCCGACAAAATACGCTTCACGGGCAAGAAATTGACCAAAAAGGTGTACGTTCGCCACACTGGCTATCCAGGTGGTCAGCGTTTCACTACGCCACGCGAGCTGCTCGAAAAGAAGCCCGAGTCGGTCATCGAAAAGGCAGTGAAAGGAATGTTGCCAAAGAGTCGCTTGGGTCGCAGACAGTTCACAAACCTGTACGTTTATGCAAGCGCGGAGCATCCGCACGCCGCCCAGCAGCCCACCGAAGTATCCTTTAAATTATAAGATATATCATGTCAGCAATCAATACAATTGGTAGAAGAAAAACTGCCATCGCCCGTATTTATATGACACCCGGCAGCGGAGATGTTAAAATAAATGGCCGCGATTTTAAAGAATACTTCCCCGTAGATACACTTCAAATTATTTTGAAGCAGCCCCTGATGACGATCAACGCCACAGACGGTTACGACATTAAAGTGAACGTGAAAGGTGGTGGTATCAAGGGCCAAGCCGAGGCTACGCGCATGGCAATAGCCCGCGCACTTTGCGAGTTCAACTTGGAGTTCCGCCCCGCGCTGAAAAAAGAAGGCTTCTTGACGAGAGATCCCCGCATGGTGGAACGCAAAAAGTACGGTCGCCGCAAAGCACGTCGCCGCTTCCAGTTCTCGAAACGATAGTAATCATTCAACGAGCAGCCACCAACCAACCTGTGTTTCAGGCTCAGTTGGTGGCAGCCCGCCAATATTTTGTCCAGACAGTGCTTATCGTTGCCGGTGCGCTGTGCTGCATATTTTAATCGTTACCTTAATTAACCCAAACAAATGGCACAAATAGAATACAAAGACCTGCTGGATGCAGGCGTGCATTTTGGTCACATGACCCGTAAGTGGGATCCACGCATGGCACCGTATATTTTCATGGAAAAGAACGGTATCCACATCATCGACCTTAATAAAACGTTGGCTTCATTAGACGAAGCCTGCAATGCCATTAAGCAAATGGTGCGCTCTGGCCGCAAAATTATGTTTGTAGCAACCAAGAAGCAAGCGCAAGACATTGTTACCGAAGAAGCCCGCCGCCTAAAAATGCCATACGTCACCGAGCGTTGGTTGGGTGGAATGCTCACTAACTTTGCCACAGTCCGTAAATCGTTGAAGAAGATGCAGGGCATCGACAAAATGATGAAAGACGACTTGACTTACAAGAGCCTGGCCAAGCGCGAGCGTCTGACAATATCGCGCGACAAAGAAAAATTGGAGCGTTTGTTGGGTGGTATCACAGACTTGTCGCGCCTACCAGCGGCGCTGTTTGTGGTGGACGTGAAGCGCGAGCACATTGCCGTGAAAGAAGCCCACCGCTTGGGTATTCCTGTTATTGCCATGTGCGACACAAACTCAAATCCCAACGACGTTGAATTTGCTATTCCCGCCAACGACGATGCTTACAAGTCTATATCGCTCATTACCCTTGCCATTGGTAAGGCCATAGAAGAGGGTATTTTGGAGCGTAAGCAAGACAAAGACGATGCCCGCGTGCAAGAAGAGGAAGATGCCAAGCGCATCGAAGACGGTGTTGGCGTGCCCGCACCCGTTGTAGCAGAAGCACCGCAGACCGAGGTCGAGGCAGATCAGGCATAGATAAATAATACACATTGAGACATGCTTAGATAGCCCGTAGTTTTAACTATGGGCTATCTGATTTCAGACAAATTAGTTCGTTCATAATTTTATCATTTACAAGCAAAAAAATGGCAGCAATTACCGCAGCAGATGTAAACAAACTCCGCCAGATGACGGGCGCAGGCATGATGGATTGTAAAAAAGCCCTCACCGAAGCCGAGGGCGATTTTGAAGCCGCAATTGATATTCTTCGCAAAGCGGGCCAGAAAGTGGCCGCAAAACGTGCCGACAACGCAACGTCGGAGGGAATCGTGCTGGTACACGTGAGCCCAGACGGAACCAATGGCAAGCTCATTGCGCTGGCCTGCGAAACCGAGCCAGTGTCGAAAGTAGCTGATTTTCAGAACTTAGCAATGGCGCTGATGAGCACTGCCGTGGCTACCCACGCCGCCGATAAAGAAACTTTATTGGCCACTGTGCAGGGCGATGGCCGCACCGTGAGCGAGCAAATGGTGGAGCTGATCGGAAAGATTGGCGAGAAATTAGATTTGATGGCCTACGAAAACGTGACTGCCGAGCGCATCGTTTCGTATGTACACTCCAACAACAAGTTGGGCGTATTGGTGGCTTTCGGCCAAGTTGGTGGCGCAGATTTGGCAGAGGTTGGCAAAGACATTGGTATGCAAATTGCCGCCATGAAGCCAGTGGCACTCGACAAAGCAGACGTGAGCGCCGAGACCATCCAGCGCGAAATAGAAATCGGTAAAGAACAAGCCCGCGCCGAAGGAAAACCCGAGGCCATGCTCGACAGAATTGCCGAAGGCAAACTAAATAAATTTTACAAAGACAGCACCTTGCTCAACCAAGAGTTTGTCAAAGACTCGTCGCTGACGATTGCCCAGTTGATCGAAAAGACCCAGAAGGGCCTTAAAATTACGTCTTTCAAGCGCATTGCAATAGGAGGTTAATGACTGTATGTTAGCCACGACAAGCCCCGATGGTTCTGCCATCGGGGCTTTTTTGTTAAAATCATTTTAGTGTTGGCCAACGCGCACCATTTGGTTTGATATTTGCAGCTCGCTATGTTACCATAAACCTCTTTTCTTGTCTAATAAAAGTAACCCTTTCGCGATGAAAAATCACAGTGATGAAGAGTTAGTCCGCTTGTATGTTGAAACCCAGCGGAACGCGTATTTTGAGGAGTTATACGAGCGATACAGTGATAAAGTGTTCAGAAAGTGCCTGTCGTTTGTGAAAGATCGGGCAAAAGCCGAAGATTTTACGCACGATATTTTTATAAAACTGATCGTAAAGATTGGGAGCTTTAAGGAAACATCGCGGTTTTCGACGTGGTTATTTTCGATTACCTATAACTTTTGCATGGATCAGTTGAGGTCGAATAAAAAAGCACCTGAGACTGAGCTGGACGAAGACATGGACTTGGCCAACGAATACGAGGCTGACGAACTGGAAGAGGTAGAAATGGAGGCTGTGCGTCTGAGGCAGGCATTAGACAAGGTAGCCCCCGACGAGCGTTCCATCGTACTGATGAAATACCAAGACGATTTTAGCATCAAAGAAATTGCCGACGTTTTCAACATTACCGAAAGTGCCGTTAAAATGCGCCTAAAACGCACCCGAGAAAAATTGAAAAAGTACTACTTCGAATCAGTAGTAATCTGGATTCTGGCAGTTGCTAAAATCATGCTGATTCTGAAATCATACTTTTGACGAATAATAAAATTAGACTCAATCCCATAAAAATGAAGAATCCATTTCAAGAAATTGATGCCAACGAAACTGCCCCCAAACACCTCAAAAACGAAGTTCTTTCGGAGGTAAACTCCCTGCGAAATACCATGGAGTTGGTATCTCTGTTTGTAGGACGCATTGTGCAGACGGTTGGCACGGCCGTTTCTAACCCACCCAGTACTGGCTTTTTCGACAATAACCAAGACAAAAAAGATTATTAAAATTAAAACGACACCGTGAGAAATCTGCCTAACATTACCGAAATACTGACCAATATATTTCTTTCGCTCATCGATCAGATCATTGCCTTCGTACCCAAATTGGTGGTGGCAATTGTTATTTTGGTCATCGGAAATATTGTAGCCAAAATTATAGCCATCGTAATCAGAAAGATATTAGTAGCCGTTGGGGTTGATAAAATCGGGGAAAAACTCAACGAGATCGACGCTATTAAGCAAATGAACATCGAGGTGAAGTTCAGTGTCATTATTCCTGGCGTGCTCAAATTTTTTGTGATGCTCATTTTTATTACCTCTGCCACCGAAACACTGGGTGTTAAGGCACTTTCGGACATGGTGCTGAAACTGGCTAACTTCGTGCCGCAGGCACTTTCGGCGGCTATTATGCTGCTGATTGGTACTTTTATTGCGGATATTTTCAAAAATGCCACCGTCACAGTTTGCAAGTCTTTCAATGTGCCGTCGGCAAAATTAATCGGCAACGTAGTATTCTTTTTTTTCTTTGCCATTATTCTCATCGCGTCTTTGGGGCAGGCGGGCATCAACACAACGCTGTTAGAATCTACCTTTAATCTGTTAATTGGCGGAATAATCTTAGCCTTTGCCATTGGCTACGGCTTTGCCTCCAAAGATATTTTGGCCAATATTTTAACGTCGTTCTACAGCAAAAGCAAGTACAGACCAGGCCAGATTATCCAAGTAGATGGCATCAGGGGCGAAGTTGTGGACATAGATGCCACCTCACTGACGCTCAAAACAAGCGAGGGGCGGGTGTACTTACCACTGCAAATACTGCAATCTAAAAAAGTAGAAGTCATCGACTGACGGGTCACGATCTACCCAAAGGCAGTTTAAAACACAATAGCGATACTTTGGCATTACAATTAAGCTCACTGGTTTTGAGGCCTCCTCAGCAGCGCGGGTTTCGTTGTGCCCAAGCGCCACATACTTCTGTCGATTCTGCGTTTATCTACCTCTTTTTTATATTTTTTCTCACAGTACATTTCCAAAACATTTAAAACTAAAATCAAAACAAATGAAAAGGTACCCGCTCATGCTAACATTCGTGTTGGCGTCATTGCTGTTGCAGGCTCAAACAGACACTACTTACTGGCAAAAATCGCTCAGTGGTGGTATTAATTTCAACCAAACTTCGTTCAGTAACTGGTCGGGCGGAGGTATTAACTCGGTGGCCTTTGGTGGTATTTTGGGGGCGCGTGCTCTTTATACCAAGGGCAATGTGTCGTGGGACAACACGGCAGACCTTCAATTGGGGTACGTCAAGCAGGGCGGAGTGAACCGCAAGGCCACCGACCAGATTTTTTTGAACTCCGTACTGGGTCGTAAGATTGCCCCCAAATGGGATTTGTTCGCTTCGGCTACCTTCAATACTTTCTTTGCGCGGGGCTATGTCTATGATGCCGACAAGATACCCGCCAATACTGGCCAATTTTTAATCTCGCGTTTCTTAGCACCTGGCCAGCTTTCGTTGGCTTGGGGTGTGGCATACAAACCCAACGACTGGTTTTCGCTGCGGGTTTCGCCGTTTGCGCCCAAATTTACTTTCTTGAGCGACGAGTCGGTGCGCCACCGCATCGACAACGGTCGGTACGTGGCCGACCCACGGGCTACCACATTTGGAGTAGTGGCGGGCAAGTCGGTCAGAACTGAGTGGTTGGCACTGCAAATTCAGGCCGCTCTCAACCGCAATTTGTCCGAAAACGTGAACCTAAAAGTAAATTACCTGGGCTTTGCCAACTACAAAACCATCAGCACCGACGGCATGGACCACCGCCTCGAGGCTGTCATTGCCGCCAAAGTGAGTAAGTACATCAGCACCACCTTTGGAATTATTGCACTTTACGACAAAGATTATAGCGCAAACTGGCAAACACAGCAAGCTCTTACCATTGGATTATTGTATAATGTGAGTACATTTAGGAAAAAATAATTCCTCCTTTTCCTAACACTCATCTTACTAACCATCAAACATTAAGCAACTATGTTTAAAGATCTCAAAGGATTCTTATTGCGGGGCAACGTCATCGATCTGGCGGTTGCTGTGATTATTGGTACAGCTTTTGGCAAAATTGTTTCATCGTTTGTTGATGACATCCTGATGCCCGTAATTAGTTTGTTTACTGGCGGAATAAATTTTTCCGAAAAATCGATTATTTTAAGGGAAGCCGTCGTAGATGCAACTGGCGTGACAACGGCGGCGGCCGTCAAACTTGGCTGGGGCAACCTGGTTCAGAATGTTATCATGTTCGTGATCGTGGGCACGGTGCTGTTTTACATACTGAAAGCTTTTGCACCAAAGGAAGTCACCTCGCCACCTGCTGGCCCAACGCCAGACCAAAAACTGCTGGCCGAGATCAGGGATTTGTTGAAAAAATAGCGTTTAATGTCCCACAAAAAAGCGGAGGTTCTTTCGAGCACCTCCGCTTTTTTGTGTTTGGTGAAAATAACGTTCACAAAAATGAAACGCTCACTGAGTCAGTTTTTCTAAGTGGGATAAGTACTTGCTGGCCAGCACGTTTCGGTCGAAATGCGACTTGGCGTACTGGTAGCCGTTCATGCCGTGCTGTTGCATGAGGGCGGGGTTTTGGAGGTAAAACCTGATCTTTTCGGCGAAATCGTGCGCGTTTTCGGGCTCCACGTACAAGCCAGCTTGGGCATCTTCTACCAATTTTCGGGATACTCCGTCGATGGCCATTAGAATTGGTTTTTGGCACGACATATAATCAAAGGTTTTGTTAGAATACACCGTTTTGAAGGTGTCTACTTTTTTAAGAACCGACGCGCCCAAGTCCGATGCCAGAATGTATTTAAAAACCTCCCGTTTGGCCACCGAACCCACGAAGCGTACATTGGTCAGGCCTCGTCGTTGGGTATCGGCCACGAGGTCTTTTTTGAGCATCCCGTCGCCGATGAGCAAAAACAGCACGTTGGTGTCGCGCAGGAGTTCGGCGGTTTCTAAGACCTGCACCAAGTGGTTGGCCACGCCGTGTGCCCCCACGTAGGTCACGACCGTCCGCCCGTCGAGATCGTGTTGTTTTCGGAACGCGGTGGCATCAAAATTTTGCAATAATTCTTCCGACAGCGAGAAGTCGGCGGCGTTGGGAACGAAGATAATTTTGCTGGCCTGCACCCCTTTTTTTTCAATCAATGCGTCTCGAAACGCTGGCGTGAGCACGTTTATCAGCGTTGCCTTGCGGTACATGAGCGCCTCGAACCAGAAGGCGAACTTTATCAAAACTCCACTCTTCAAAACGCCAGTATCAATGGCCGACTCTGGCCATAAGTCCCTGATCTCGAACACAAAAGGTATTTGTTTTACCCTCGAAAGTACGTAGGCTGTGATACCCACAAAAAGGGGCGGAGACGTTACGACGATCACGTCATAATTGTTTTTTGCTTTGAAAATACCTCCCCAAGTACTCGACGCGGCGAACGAAAAATAGGCCCACAGCCGCCCCAAAAAATTCACGTTGTAAGCCTCCGAAACGTGGCAACGGATCACCTCTATTTGGTCTTGGTTGTGGCACACATCAAAATACTTGTTTTTGTATTTGGGGTGTTTTTTGCCCGTTGTGTAATGCACCATGCCCGCCAAAACAGTGACCTGATGCCCCGATTGTTGCCAAAAACGGCTCATTTCGTTCCAGCGTGAGCCGCCGCCGTCGTTATCTTCCAAAAAGTATTGGTGAATCAAAAGAATCCTCATGGTTGGTTTTTAAGCAAAATAATAATACACAAACACCGACAGGGCGGTGAGTAAACCCGCCCAAAACAGGTCGTCTTTGAAGATATTTTTGGGGTTTGGAAACACAAAAACGGCCATGGCTCCCAACGCGCCAACGGGGGCAACCGACCGCGCGGTGAGGTCCAGCGCGAGCATGGCCCCGATGATTACGGCCTGAACGGCCAAAAAGACACCCACCTTTCGGAACAACTGCGGCGCGTTCAGATTGACCTGCAAAAGCTGAAAACCCGCGTCGTTTCGGTCTTTGAAAACATACTTACTCAACAAAACCAACGTGGCCGAGCTCAACACAAACGTGACGGCCACGCGGTGCATAAAATTGAGTTTCGTGCCAAAAACGGCTCTGATGGCCTCGTTGTTGGTCAAAAATAAGTCATAGATCCACTCGGTAGCCAGGCCGTATATTGGCCCCAAAAGCATGGCAAAAACCGCTGCTTTTGCGTTGGCGTTGCGCCAAAGAATACCAAAGAAAAAAGCCACCATAATGCCAGGCGTAAAATACGAAAGTTGCGACGACACCTTCAAAAAGAAATTGTTGGAGCGGTCGGGCGTGTAGGTGTAGAGGGCAATCAGAATAGACGCAACAACCATGCCCACAATGGTGAGCCGCCCGAAACGCACAATTTGGGCATCGCTGGCATCGGGTTTGAGGTATTTTTTGTACACGTCGAGTGTGAGTAGGGTAGTGGCGGCGTTCATCATCGAATCGACCGACGAAAAAGTGGCGGCGGTGAGCCCCGCCAAGATCATGCCCGTGAGGCCAACGCCCTGCGGAATGACGGTTTCGACGAGTTTGAGGAAAGCGTTGTCGGAGTTGAAATCGGTGCTGTTGCCAAACCGCGCCGAAAATAAATAAAAAGCCGCCACGCCCGACGCAATCGAAAAGAAAGGAATGGTAAGTTTGAGTAAACCGCTGGCAATGACCCCCCGGCGGGCATCTGCGTTGGAACTGGCCGCCAAAACGCGCTGAACCAAAAATTGGTTGGTCGAAAAATTGAAACAGTGCTGGAGCATAAGCCCCGTAAAAACCCCCGTCCAGGGCAAACTTGGGTGGTTGCTGGGCAGGTACAGGTGCATTTTTTGGACGGCACGCGGCTGGGCGGCGTCGAGGTCTAACATTCCAAAAAAACCACCTATTTCGGGCTGTGAAAACGTAAAATAGGCCACCGCAGTGCCAGCCGCCAGCATCATGACGGTTTGGATGGTGTCGGTAATGACGATCGACTCCATACCGCCCCAGATGGTGTAGCTGCACGTTACGAGGCCAATGAGCAGCAGGCCAGTTTGGTACGAGATCGAAAACGACGTGCCCCCAAAAAGCCATTGCAGCGTGATGCTGCCCACGTAGAAAGCGCCCACCAGCTGTACTAAAATAATGATAACCAGCAAGATGGTGTAGATGAGCCGCGCGGTTTCGTTGTATCGGATCTCTAAATATTGCGACAACGTGAAGACTTCTAACCTGCGGTAGGAGGCCAAAAAAACGTAGCACAGCAGCAATATGGCCGGGAAAACAATTTCGTAGTGCGTTTGAACAAAGCCAATAGAAAACCCAATACCCAACATTCCGATGAGGTGAAACGAGCTGATGTTGGTGCCGAAGACCGACCCCGCCACCGTCCACCACCGAATAGACCGCCCCGCCAAGAAGTATTTTTCGGCATTTTTTTGGCGCAAAGCCACTATAATTCCTGCTGTTGGCATGACCAGCAGCATGGCCACTAACACAACAAGATCAATTGTTTGAAGCTGATTGAGCATAAATGGAGGTTCGGTCTAAGGGTTAATCTTCAAAAGAGGCGTAATGGTGCGTAAGTTTGTCAAAAAAAAGTACTTGTCAAAGTGCAGCCCCAAAGTTCGGAGTATAGCCCGGTAAACTCACATTTTTTTGTATTATTTGAAGTCAATAAAACGCCTTATCTAATGAACCTGCAACAGTTGGAGTATATTTCGGCGTGGGACACGCACCGCCATTCTGCCAAGGCCGCCGCCCGTTCGTGAGGTGAGCATCGTGGTTCAAAAAGATTACATCAGACAATAGTCTGGTAACGAGTTCGTGGAAAACATCAGATTTGGAAAAAGACAGGTTTTTTCTGGTATATCTACCGTTCCATTGTAGGGTATTGTTCCATCGTTCCATGTGGTTTGTTTGCCCTGAATCTTTGCCAACACTACATACCTCGTTCAATTCTAATGTATCATTGTTGGCGGTCAGCTTGTAACAAAATCTAACAGATAGACAAATGGGACAATAAGGAATGAGTTTTGAATTGTAGACGGGGCCGCCCGCGCGGTGGTTGAGTGTTGAATAATGCTTGACAATTAGCTATTTATGTTTAAAAATCCAGCCACTTATTTATTTTACGTTCCTAAGAAAGTTTGCGTAGACTGTAAATTGACATTTTATCGGGACTTTAACAGCTTTGTCAGCGGTTCAGACCTAACTTATCCTTGTCCAGAATGCCAGAATCCAATGATACTTTTACCACACCGTTTTAGACCACCAAAGAAAACAGACGACAAAGGTTGGCAATTAGTACGATTTCTCATTGACAACGGTTTCTATTTTCAACATATTTACCAAAATGGGTCGGACGAATTGAATGGAAAACTGACAAATAATTATGTTTCTTACCCGAAGAATTTGCGAGAAGCAAAAGGATTTCATAGTTCAAACGTTTTAGGCAGCATCAATAAAAAGGGTAGGGCTTGGTTGTAGTCGAGTTGTTCGTATTCCAAACCAAGTTTTCGCAAATTGGTATAATAGAGCGCGTGGTGTTTATAATAGTTTTTTTCGCTTTGCAGGTACCACGCTTTGTCGCCAAGTTTTTGGGCAACGAACCATTTTTCTATTAGTCTGCCGCTTCGGCCATTGCCGTCGTTCCAAGGGTGTATTTTTACGAAAGTCAAATGAATAAATGCGGCATAGTAAAACACTTCTTCTGCACTCATTTTTTGTTTCAATAAAACAGCCACATCGCTATACCATTTATCCATTTCGGCTTTTAGTTCGTAAGGGCTTATGGCCACATATTCTATTCGTCCTTCATCAGTAGCCACGTACATATTTTGAGTACGGAGTTTGCCTTGCTTATTGGTTTCTACTATGTTTTCACCTAATAGTATGTGGGCTTGGCTAATGTTTTGAGGTGTAAGTGCGTTGTTTTTTGCAAAAGTATAGGCATTGTAGAGGTCGTCAATTTTCTTGGTATAATCTGGTTGAAACTCAATGCCCATAGCTTTGTGTTTTATGTAACTATCCAGTTCTATTTCTTCGCCTTCTATTTTACTACTAAAAACGGACGCAACCGAGGTATAAAAACTAAAGGTGTCGGTGCTTATTTCAGCATCTTTTAGGGCCTCAAATCTTTGGGCCAAACCATTTACTTGTTGCAAATATTGGGGCAGTAAATCGGTATTTATTAGTTTTAATTTTTCCATTATCCCCGTTCTTTTATAGCTTGTTAATAATCCTACTTCACCTCCTTCATCAATTCCTCCACTGCCTTTTCTAATTGCTGGTCTTTGCCTTTGCTTACGGTTTCGTAGTCGTTCCAAACCTTGATATTTGGCTCGGTTTGGGCGTTTTCTAAGTACGTTCCCGCCATGGTTTTTACGCCCACGGGCGGCACGCCCCAGCGCAGGCTTGGGTCTTGGAGGCCCTCCCAACCCGCAAAGGTGCAGGTGCCTGGCACGGGCTGCCCCACGAGTTTGTTGAGGCTCACGGCCTGCGTCATGTGGGCGTAGCAGTGGCCGTCGGAGTAGTTGGCCTCGTTGGCGAGCGAGATGCTGGGCTTTGTCCAACGGTAGCTGGGTTCGGAGTAAATCACGCGCTTGTCGGTGGCGTTGTACATGTAGGTTTTGCCCGAAAAAAACGTGGCCAAATCCGACACCAAATCGCCGCCGCCGTTGTTGCGGGTGTCAATGACAATGCCTTTTTTGGTGGCAAATTTGCCCATTACCTCTTCGTAAGTTACCCGAAACGGCCCGTCGCTCATGCCTGGAATGTGAATGTAGCCCAACGCGCCACCGCTCAGTTTTTCTACTTCGTCTTGGTTGCGGCGCACCCAGCGTTTGTAGAGCAGTTGGCTTTCGTCGCCCGTCGAAATGGGTTTTACGACCACCTCGCGGCGGGTAGTGCCGTCCAATAGTGCCAACAACACGTTTTTGCCCGTTTTGCGGTTGAGGTACTGCGCCAAATCGCGGTCGGGGTTGAGGGTTTCGCCGTCAATGGCCTCAATAATTGTTCCCGTTTTGATGTTTAGATTAGCTTTGTCCAACGGCCCATCTTTGATTACTTCCTCCACGCGCACGCCTGGCCCCGCAAAGTTTACGTCATAAAACACGCCCAACGCTGCCGTAGCATCGCCGCCCGAACCGCCGCCCGAATAGCTTGCGCCCGAGTGCGACACGTTCAGCTCGCCGAGGAGTTCGCTCATCATTTCCGAAAACTCGTAGTTATTGCCAATGTGCGGCAAATAGGCTTGGTAGTCAGGCTTGTAGCTGTCCCAGTCGATGCCGTGGAAAGTGGCCGTGTAAAACGTTTTCTTGGTGCGTCGCCAAATGTGTTCAAACATAAAAGCCCGCTCGGCGGCCACGTCGAGGTTCATGTCGCCGCTGCTGCTGATACTTTCTTGCTTGCCCGTGGCCACGTCAATTTTGGATATTTTACCGTCGGCGTTCAAGAAAATATTTTTCTGGTCTTTGTCCCACACCATGCTGCCACCGCCGTTGGCATTGAGGGCCACGAGTTGTTTGGTTTCTTTGGTGCGGAGGTTGGTAGTCCAGAGATTATAGCCTTTCTCGAAGCGCGTGAGGTAGTAAATGGCATCGCCGTCTTTGCTGATGAGCGCGTCCGAGAGGTTGGACGAATGAATCGTGAGGCGGGCTTTGCGGAGTTCGAGGCCGTCCATTTCTATCACCACGGCGGTATCTTTTTTGGCTTCTTTTTTCTTGGTGGTATCGCCTGCGGCGGGCTTGGCATTTTTTTCGTCGAGTTCTTTGGCCAAGGCCGCCTCTTCTTTGGTGAGTTTAAATTTATCGAAAGCGGCTTGGGTCAAAAACAGCGCGTAGGCATCTTGCTGACTATTACCACTTTGCGACAAACTTTTGAGTCCTTCGCGGTTGCTAAACCACAGCATGGCTTTGCCGCCCTGCACCCATTTGGCGCGGCCATCGTCGAAACCGCTTTGGGTCAGGTTCACGACTTTGCCCTGTCCGTCGGTCGAAATCAGCCCGATTTCTCCCTCGCGCACGCCAGGAATGCTGTAGTCGAACAAAAACCATTTGCCGTCGGGACTCCACTGAAAATACTGGTCGTTGTCGCCCCACGAAAACAGTTCTTGGTCGGTCAAAATGGTGCGGGTTTGTTTGGTGGCCAAGTTCAAGATTTTGAGCGTGGCGCGGTCTTCCAAAAACGCCACTTCCTTGCCATCGGGCGAGTATTCGGGTTGGTAGTTTTCTTTGTCGTTGGCAATCAAGGCCGTTTCTTTCAACACCGTGGAGGCGTAGAAGTAGGGTTCTTCTTTGCGGTTGATGCGGGTTTCGTAGATTTTCCAACTGTTGCCGCGCTCCGAAGAATAAATCAACGCCTTGCCGTCGGGCGAAAAGCCCACGCTGCGTTCTTGCTCGGGGCTGTTGGTAATGCGCTTGGTGAGGCCGCCGTCTACCGAACTTACGAACACTTCGCCCCTAAAAATATAGGCCACTTCCTTGCCATTGGGCGACACGGCCATGTCGCGCACGCCGCCGCTCACTGGCACCACGCGCTCGTTGTTGGCGCGGGCATCGGCGGCGATGTTGATGCTTATTTTTTGGGGCTGCGCTCCCGCTTTTTGGGCGTAAATTTCTCCGTCATACCCAAAACAAAGCGTGCCATCGTTGGCCGCGCTCAAAAACCGCACGGGGTGTTTTTTGAAATTCGTAATGGCCTGACTTTGCGCGGGATTGTCCACCGAAAGTTTATGCACGTTGAACGAACCGCTGGTTTCGCTCAAATAAAACAGGCTTTTGTCGTTGTCGGCAAAAATTGGGTTGCGATCTTCGCCCGCAAAAGTGGTAAGTTTGGTGTGTTTCTGGGTTTTGGTGTCAAACAACCAAATATCGCGGGCTACTGACGACGTGTGGTGCTTACGCCAGGGGTTTTCTTGGCCTTTTTTGTCGTGATAGACCATTTTACTGCCGTCGCGGTTGTATTTTACGTCCTCGGCGGGGGTCGAAAAAACGTGCTTCACGCGCCCCCCTTTGACAGACACGCTGTACAATTCGGGCATGTAGCCCGTCGGAAACTGCCGATTGGTAGCCACGTCTTGCCGACTGCTCCCAAAGACAACGTTTTGATTGTCGGCACTAAATTCGTAGGGAAACTCGTTGGCCGAATGAAAGGTAAGGCGTTTGGCCTCGCCGCCCTCTGCCGCAATGGTGAAGATGTCGAAATTGCCGAAGCGGTCGGAGGCGAAGGCAATGGTCTTGCCGTCTTTGCTCCACACGGGCATAAAATCGTGGGCTTCGTGCAAGGTGAGGGGCGTGGCCGAGCCGCCCGCAGTGGCCACTTTCCAAAGGTCGCCTTTGTAGGTAAACACAACCGTCTTGCCGTCGGGCGAAATGCTGGGATAGCGGAGCCATAAGCCCCCTTGCCCCCGGACGGGGAGCGTTATTATTGAAATTAGAAAAACAATCAGTAGCGCATTTTTTTTCATGTCGATGTTAATATAGGGATGGGTTGAGATAAAGTTATGGATAGCATTGGAGTTGGTCATCTGGGCAACGAACCGCCTGCGGCTAATTACGCCAACGATGATCGAAAATAAACTTACGGCTATTTTGTTGCTAATATACTTGGTGTTGGCCAAACCGCAATTGGTTTGAGCACAACGAAGACACCTGGCACGATAAAAACACCGCGCGGATCATTCCTTTGCTACCAGCACGATTTGATTCTTATCGGCTTTCACAATTTTTTTTCTAAAATCTACCCAACCATTGTAGGCAGCAGCAGGAAAAATGCCCTTCTCCATCGTAATTCGTCGGATGTAGGTTATCGAGTTGCCCTTTTGCTTCACAGACGACTCATATTTGCCAAAATCTGACCTAATGGTGGTAGGTTCGGGCAAATATTCTACGGTGAAATGGTCAGGAATCTCAAAAGTCAAACTATCTAAGTCTTGATAGGCTTGCGACAATGCCAAATTATACTTGCGGTCGGTAGAAATAAGCGGCACGCTTTGGTGCCTATTGAACAAATTGGGGGTCAAAAAAAGCCTTTTTCCAGTCTTATTGGTCGTATTTCGGAGCGAAATCGTCAGTTTTTCTTCAATATACGGTATTTTGTCTCGCGTTTCTTTAAAATCAAATTGCGTTATTTCTGCACTTGGTACGTTTAGCGTTTGGTACAGCCACTTTTTCTGTTCGTCGCTGGTCAAATTGTGCATTGCGTCCGCGTGTTCGTCTTGCTGAGTTCCTGAATAGGTAGTTGCCAGTACAGCCGTGGCATTGCCGTCGTCGAACAACTGTATATTGGCACTTCGCAACTGTCTATTGTCGCCCGAACGATAGCTGGGCGTTTTTATCAAACGACCTCCCTCATCGGTGATCAGCACCACGTGTCGGTCGGAAGTGAAGTTCCCCAAATAGCCAAACGGGTTATTTTGGCTGGTGCATTCCAACCAAATAGTATCTTTTTGAAGGGGTACGCACAAAAATAAATGGTTGAATTGAAAGGAGGGAAAATCGGTTTTTATATCAGTTTCGTCGTCGCCCGCCAAAACCAATGCTGTATGAGACGGAATACCTATTTCTTGCAACATGGCTTTCATGTAGGTACTAAGCCCTTTACAGTCGCCGTAGCCCTTGGCAGCCACTTCGTCGGCTTTCATAGATTGCCAGCCACCAATTCCCAGCTGAATACTCACGTAGCGGGTGTTGGCCTGCAAGTATTCGTACAGTTTTTTGATTTTTTCGGTGGGTGTTTTGGCGGCACTCGTTTTTGCTTTAATTGTGTTTTTCAACTGCTCAGGAAGCGCGTACCGGTTCTGATTGAGTTGGCCATAAAATCGCCCCAAATCAGACCAAGTAGACAAGTTGCCCTGGTAGCCTTCGACTTCAAACTGGGTAGGGGCCGTAAAAACCTGGGGGATAATGTCGGTTAAATCAGGCCCAAAAGGTTCATTTTCAATGGCTTTGAGGTCTTTGCACTGCCAACTATACAGGGTGCGGTCGGTATAGTTGGTCATATTAACTGGCGAGGGCAGCAATAATTCTTTGTACCTCAACTGGAGTGCCTGGGGCATAGATACCGAAAAGCTACTTTGCTCAACCGATACACCCTCTCTTCTCCTGGGGTAGGGCGACCATTTTGGGTAAAACATCATGTTTTTAGTACTATACTCATACGAAAAAGCCACCGTGTAGGGATAGCTTTGATGCTTCAAAACCGCGTATTTTACAAAACTGTCGTCAATCGAGTTGCTGCCATCGTTGGTGCTATAGCTTTCAATATCAGCCCGTTTTAGGCGCTTCACTTTCTCGCCCGTGGCATCGTATAGTTGCGCCTCTATGTCATTGACCTTCGTGAATTTATTGTAGGGTACTGCAAGAATGGCGTGGGATTCTCCTTTTTCGTCCAGTACCGTAATAGCCCCCGTTACTTTCATGGTGGCTTCCCCCACATTTTTGACTGTAAACTCCGTATCGTGTCGCCGCACCACAGCGTGGGCGTTTTCTTTGAGCTGCGCGGAGATAGATGCCACAGCGTACTGCTGTGCAGACAGCGTAAAGGGCAAAAGGTATACAATCAGGAACAAGTATTTCATCAGAGGGTCTTTTTTAATACAATCTGTTCATTGTGTTTAGCAATAATTTGGTTGTAAAACTCTTTAAGGTGTTCATATTCCTCGGCGGCATACTCTGTTTTGCGAAACTGTACCTTGCTCGAAACTGATACCTTGCTACCCGTCGAAGTAACCGAATACGAGAACCGTCCGCCGTTGTTTGGCAATGATATTACCGCCGATTTGGGCACTTCAACGGCTGTGTAGCCCGCAGGAAGTTGGTAATTGCCCGAGAATGTTTCTTCTATCAAATACCCATAGTCCAAAGGAAAGAGTCTGTTTTCGGCCTTCAATGGGTTGGTAGTAAAGCCCTCCGATAACATTGGTTTGAGGTACATCATGTTGCCCGCCTTGGTCACGTAGTCGCTCATTGCGAGTTCATATTGGGCACTCATACTTGCATTCAGGTCGTCGTAGTTGCCATACTCAGCCTTGGTAATTTCCCAGTTGGGTTTCCCTTTTTTAACGCCCTCCAAAAACTTTTCCTTGCCTTCACTCTTAAAGTTGGTTTTCGCACTCCAACCGCTGTAGCCGCCGTAGGTTTTCAAGAAAGTGCCCGTTAGTTCCCCGTCTTCGCTGATGGAGAGATTGGCATTTTCGTACTCTCGGTCAAGCTCGGTGGGTTTTATTGGCACAAAACGATGCTCAGTAGGATGTATTAAATACCCCACTTTATTGAGGCAATTGACGGGCAACATTCCTACTTTCAAAAACGGATCGGTGGCATCGATCAAAAAGTCCTTGCCGTTTACTTGCATGCACGCCACCACATAGTTGAACTGTTTGATGAGTGCATAGCTTTGGTTGACGCGTCCGTGGCTGCGGGTGCTCAAAATAACGGGATGAACATCATAGTCCATCTCGCGCAGCAAGTCCACCAACACCAGATTTATATCGCCAGCGTCGCCTTCTTTTTTTTCAACTATTTTTTTAGCATTTTCACAATACATACTTGCTTTGCCGTCCCATTTGATAGTAGAAGTAATGTATTTGACGGCGGCATTCAATCGTTCGAGCGTGTCGGCGCTTGCAGCCTTTATCTGACTTGCAACATCTTTCAGAAATCCTGTGCGTTTGATCTGCCCCCCAAAAGACTCATTATCAAGCAGCGTTTTGTTCAAATCTGACCATTCTACTGAAAAGTTTTTGACCAATGAGCCAGGCCAATCAACTTTTGCCAATTCAAAATCGATTTTAGATACGTAATCGGAGGCGGTGGTAATGTAAGGCTCCTTGGCAAATGCAGGGGCATCTTTAATGGCAAAACGATAATAAGTGGCCTGCATGGGGCTTTGGCCCAAGGTAAAATTTATCGGTTTTGTTTCATAGACAGTCATTGGAAGGTAGCCCAGTGCAATCATTTTATAGTATAAAATATCGGGGATCGTAATGCGGTATTCACTCCAAAGCACGGGAATATCGCTCTGGAAAGTCCACGTTTTGGGGTTGTTATACTAAGGTGAAAATGGTTTTCGGACAGAAAATTGTCAAATAGAAACCTGGTCAAATCGTTGAAACTTGAGTCCGATGAAAGAACGAATATCGTGTTTATACGCATCAATATTGTCAAAAAAGGTATTAATTGCGTCTTTGAATTCCTTGAAAGTTGGATAAAACTTTGTACTGATAACGGTCTTTTTCATGAACTTCCAAAGTCTTTCAATGAAGTTTAAATTAGGTGAATAAGGCGGCAAATAAATAACCTTAATAAAATTTTGTTTAGACAGCCATTCCTTAATTTGCTTGCATTTATTAGCTCGACCATTATCTGAAAATATAGTCACTGTATTTTTAGTTAATTCATAGAATTTTGTGATTTGTTTAAATAAATTTATCGTTGAAAGACCATTAATTGTCTTATCTTGCCGAACAATAATTTCTTGTGTTAGGGGATTGTATGCCCCATTAATATTGAGCCTTTCTCTACCTGTATTACTTTGAATCCAGCGAGGTTGCCCAGCAGGAGACCATATTTTTGAAGGCGTAGAATTATGCTGTGGATGAACAGCATCAATGAACATAATAGATTCATTTTCAGGTAATTGTTTTATTAGTTGTTCATATTTTTCGACAAAAATAGCTTGTTTTGTTACATCGGTTTTACCTGGTAAACGGTGCATTTGTTGATGTGATATGCCAATACGGCGAAGCATTTTTTGAAGACCACTTAATGTATATTTTACCAATATGTTTGTGGCAATAAAATGATTCAATTCCGTTTTTGTCGCAACTTTGAAGACTTTTGTATAGTCGCGTATGTGACTCATTTCAAGAGTCGATAATTTGCCAAAATAGGGAACATAATTATCATTTAACCATGACTCATTATCCGTCCGATTTAAGAACTTATTTTTCCATGTGGTTATCGTATCTTCGTCAATAAGAAGCAATTCTGAGACTTCTTTTTGACTAAATCCTTTCGCCAGCATCAATACCATTTTTATGCGGTCGGCGCGACGTTTTACGGTCTCTTTCTTATGGAGACGTTTCAATATCTCAAAATCATTTTTACTTATTTCTAACATTGTTCTTCTTTTTTGGCAAAGATCGGCTTTTTTCGATTTCATCCGAAAACCATTTTCACTTTAGTATACTTACGTTGATGGGCGTGCTGATCGTGTAGCTGTATTCTATCACCGATCCTTCTTTTACGTTGGGAAGGGTAAATTTGTAAGTACTATAATTGTCGGATGATTTTTCGAGGAAAATCATCTCTTTGGTGAGCTTGTCTTTTTGAACGGCTTCGTTGGCCACATTGTGCGTAAACCCTTTTATACCGCTCACAAACTCTTGGTTGCTAAAACTGCCCTTATAAAAACCAACATTGATGGTAGCGCGGCTGAAAGCCGATTTTTTCAAAATCTTGATGCGACCATGGTAGTTTAACACGATGTATATTGTCTGGCCTCTGACTTCATACGTCGTCTCACCGAAGTCATAAAGCACCACTGCGTCGGCAGAAGAGTCTTGGGGATAGGCTCTCATTTTAATGTCGTCGAGGCTAACTTCCCCAAACTTAACTTTGGTTTCTTGTCCCAGTGCGGAGACACTCAATAGAAGCCCGAGAAAAAGGATTTTGTACATTTTTAACGATAAAATGTTGGGTTGTGGTAAAGATTATTTCGTGATAAAAAGGCTTTTGCGCCAAGTTGCCCCCATATTGTGGGTTCTGACATTGTTGATTTGTGGCAACAAGCGCCAAAAGCGACCCGCCGAAGCGGATGGTTGGACGTTTATCCTGCCCCACTTTTATAAAACCTTTGTTGTTTATAGCGTCTTTTCATCTTAAAATTATAAATTTTCGCAAAGAAAGCATAAATTCTAAAACAACAACTTCTAACCTTATGAAAGGTACAATATTATGTTCAACAACTACATGGATTTCGTTTAATGTATGGAAGACTGCAAAAAAAACGACACAAAAGTTCGACCAGGGCAAAAGGCGAACATTGTGTCGGTGGATTAAAAAAATATGGATTCTTGGCAGATCGTTTACGGTATCGAGGTATTGGGCTGCACAAACCTCCCCTCCCCACCCCCAAAACGCATTATTTTATCTTCATAATAACGGCGGCCAGCGGTGGTAGGTTTAGTAGTACAGATTGTTTTTGGCCGTGGCAGGCCACGGTTTCGCTCGTTATTGGGCCCTCGTTTAGCACACCACTACCCCAAAACTCTTTGGCATCGGTGTTGAGTATTTCGTGGTAATTGCCCTCGGTTTGCACCCCAACCCGGTAGTTGCCGCGCGGAACGGGGGTCATGTTCAACACCACCGTGATGGTATCGGCGGGGTTTGTGCCTTTTCGCGAGTAAACAATCACGGCGTTTTCTCGGTCCATCGTGTCGATCCACTGAAACCCATCGGGCAAAAACTGCTGCTCGTGAATGGCCGTCTCGTTTTTATACAACCTATTTATGGCCTTCATACACGCCTGAATCCCCGCGTGGGGAGCGTACTCGGTTAGGTGCCAATCGAGGCTTTTTTCAAAATTCCATTCGGCAGTTTGGCCAAACTCGCCACCCATAAACATGAGCTTTGTGCCCGGGTGGGTGTACATATACGCAAAAAGCAACCGCAGGTTAGCGGCGCGTTGCCACTCGTCGCCAGGCATTTTTTTAATCAACGAGCCCTTGCCATACACCACTTCGTCGTGCGAGAGCGGCAGCATAAAGTTTTCGGTAAAGGCATACACCAAACTAAAAGTAAACTCGTCTTGGTGCCATTTGCGGTGCATGGGGTCGCGGGCAAAGTACCGCAGGGTGTCGTTCATCCAGCCCATCATCCATTTCATTCCAAAACCCAGCCCGCCCGTGTAGGTGGGCCTCGAAACCCCTGGAAAAGCCGTAGATTCTTCGGCGATGGTTTGCGTGTCGGGAAATTCTTTGTAAACCACCTCGTTCAGTTCCCTAAACATGGCCACGGCTTCCAAGTTTTCGCGGCCTCCAAACTCATTCGGAATCCACTCACCGTGCTTGCGCGAGTAGTCTAAGTACAGCATCGAGGCCACCGCATCCACGCGCAGGCCATCGGCGTGGTAGCGGTCGAGCCAAAACAGTGCGTTAGAAATCAAAAACGACTTCACTTCGTTGCGACCGTAATTAAAAATGTAGCTCTTCCAATCGGGGTGATACCCTTTTCGGGGGTCTTCGTGTTCATAGAGCGACGTACCGTCGAACCTAAACAGGCCGTGCGCATCGTTCGGAAAATGGGACGGTACCCAGTCCATAATCACGCCAATACCCGCTTGGTGAAGGCGGTCTATCAAGTCCATGAGTTCTTGGGGTGTTCCCATGCGCGAGGCCACCGAAAAATAACCAGTGATCTGATACCCCCACGATGGCGTGTAAGGGTGCTCCATAATGGGCATAAACTCCACGTGCGTAAAGCCCATTTCTTCCACGTAAGGCACCAGCGCGTCGGCTATTTGGCTGTATGTCAGGTAGCCGTCGGGGTTGGCTGGGTCTTTGCGCCAGCTTCCCAAATGCACTTCGTAGATCGACATCGGGGCGTTGAGGGCGTTGTGCTTTCGGCGGTTTTTCATCCAATTGTCGTCCTTCCACTCGTACCAATTGTCCCAAATAATGGAGGCTGTTTTGGGAGCTACCTCGCAAAACAACGCAAACGGGTCGGCCTTTTCGAACTCTGCGCCGCCGTTGTTCGACCGCAAGAAGTACTTATAAATTTCGCCCCGGCCAATGTTGGGCACAAACGCCTCCCAAATTCCAGAACCGTCCCAGCGGGCGCTGAGGGGGTGTTCGGTTTTGTTCCACCCGTTGAAATTACCGATTACCGACGCAAAATTGGCGTTGGGTGCCCAGACGGCAAAGTAGGTGCCCTTTACGCCGTGGTGCTCCACAACGTGTGAGCCCAGTTTTTCGTACAATTTGTAGTGTTTGCCCGACCGAAACAAATGAATATCGAAGTCAGAAAAACGGCTGTAAGGCTGCTGGCCTTCAACAATTTCGGTTTTTTTTTTACTTTTTGCCATGCGTTTATGATAAGTTTAGGCCAACAACAGCGCGAGAACGAACGATTACAATGCAATTTTAAGGTTTTGGAGGCGCAATTCCTCACAAAAGTCATTCTACTTTTAGTACTTGCCTGGCGTTTTGTTTTTCGTAAAACTTGCACAGGTGCGTGAGCGCACACGAACCGCACTTGGGGCTGCGCGCCAGGCAGACGTATCGTCCGTGCAAAATGAGCCAGTGGTGGGCCTTTGGAATAATCGTTTTGGGAATAAACTTGGTCAGGTGTTTCTCTACGGCCAGCGGTGTGGTGGCCGTGAGTGGGGCCAAACCCATGCGGTGCGACACCCGATACACGTGGGTATCGACGGCCATCGTGGGCTGATTGAAAATAATTGAGGCGATGACATTGGCCGTTTTGCGCCCCACGCCAGGCATTCGTTGCAGCTCGTCGATCGAAGCGGGTACTTCGGCGTTATAATCTTTCATGAGCATCTGCGCCATACCCACCAAATGTTTGCTTTTGTTGTTGGGATACGATACCGAACGGATGTACGAAAAAACTTCGTCGATTGTGGCCCCAGCCAACGATTGCGCGTCGGGAAAACGCACAAATAGCTTGGCCGTCACAATGTTCACGCGTTTGTCGGTGCATTGAGCCGACAGAATAACGGCCACCAGCAACTCGAAGGGGTTTCGGTAGTTGAGTTCCGTCACTGGTTCGGGAAAATTATCGGTAAAATAATCAATGAGCTGCTGGTAGCGTTCTCTTTTTTTTATAGACATCTTCAAAATTTTTACCTGCTTTCAATTCATTAACCAAAACAACAACTGCCCGTTTGGGATTCAAACTAAGCCACTCGGCCACTTCCATGCCCGCCGCCATGTAGGCGAGCATAACGTGGGCGGGGTCGCCGCCAAAAAAACCACTGGCGCGGCTAATATCGGCCAGTTCGAGTTGTTTTTGCTGGCCGTAGCTGCGGTAAGTCCACTCGGTTTTGTAGTCAATGTACCGCTGAATGCTGTCTTGGGTAGTCACAAAACGGTAATCTACCATCAACGCCAAACCTTCGTTAAACCACTGGGGTATCTGGTAGGCGAGTTTCCACCAGCCCAGCCGGGTGTAGAGTTCGTCGTGGCACATTTCGTGGGCAATCACGTCGGTATCGAGTCCGTAGGGGTTTAATACAATAAACGAGTCGCCCCAGGGCGTGCCAATGCTGCAACCTGCCCCCTCGTTGCTGTGGCAAAAATCGCGGTACTGCGCGGGTGTATTGCAAACAATAATGGTGGCATTGCCGAGTTGTTTGCCCCAAAAAGCCGCGATTCTCTGCCGCGCCGCGCCGATGGCCGCGCGCGTATTTTGCTGAGAAACACCCGAGATTTGCTTGCTAAAATAGCATTTCGGCGCAGCCGCCCGAAACGCCAGATTAGACCCAATCCGCTGGCAATTAAACACTTGTGCGTAGTACCAGCCCACCCAAATGGCCAACGCCAGCGCAATGCCAAAAACATATTTGAGCCAGTGGTGCAATTTTAAACAATTTGGATTTTGAACGGTTCTCCAAAAATAAGGCTTTACTAATTACAAAACGTGATAAATTTATTTGGATGGCTTCTTGTATAGTAATTGGTGCTGGAATGGCGGGGCTAACCGCCGCCCGCGAGCTGACCCAAAATGGTTGGGAAGTAGTTGTGCTCGACAAAGGCCGGGGCGTGGGTGGGCGCATGGCCACCCGCCGCATAGAAAACGCCCGCGCCGACCACGGCGCACAGTATTTTTCGGCCCGCACGCCAGACTTTAAACAACGCGTGGCGCAACTCAAAGAAGCGGGAGTGGTGTCGGAGTGGCACGTAGGCCACACCTCCGACGGCGACCTGCCACCAAACCCCCGATTTGTGGGTACCGACGGCATGAGTGCCGTGGCCAAATATTTGGCACGCGACCTCGCCGTAAAAACCGCCCAACGCGTGGTTAGTGTGGCTCAAACCACCCTTGGGTGCTCCGTCACAACGGATACTGGACATATTTATGAAGCCGACGCGCTCGTTGTTACCGCGCCCGCCCCGCAAATAATAACCCTCCTGGCCGACAGCGCGATCGAGCTGCCCGCCACCGAGTTAGCCGCGCTCCGTTCGATCGTTTACCTGCCCTGCATTGCCGTGGTGGCGCTCACAGGCCAGGCCACCAATATACCCAAACCTGGCAACATTAAGTTTGAGCAAGGCGCAGTGGCTTGGCTGGCCGACAACCAACAAAAGGGTATATCGCCGCTGCAAACCTCGGTCACGATTCACGCCAGTGCGGCTTTTAGCAGCCAAAACTTAGAGACCGATCTCGACGGGGTGGGCCAGTATTTAATAGACCAAGTGGCAGAGTGGGTTGCACCAGCGAGCGTGGGGCAGTTTCAGGTGCACCGGTGGAGGTATAGTTTGGCCGAAAGACGGCATCCGCAGCCTTTCATAACAGCCTCGACCCCGTTCAAACTACTTTTAGGCGGCGATGGTTTCGGAGCGGGAAATGTGGAGGGAGCATTTCAGTCGGGTTTGCAAATGGCACAATACCTCATAAACACACAATAAACCAGGCCCAAACTCGTTGGGCAGTTGTATAAGTTCGGACTCTATTGCCAACGCTCCATTTCTAATCTGACAACAATGAAAAATACTTTTTTTTGGGGAGTATGCCTGCTAATGCCCGCCCTGGTGCACGCCCAAAAAATGCAGTACGTAAGCAACAAAACGCTGGATAGCACCAAAAAACCCGCCGAAGCCCCGCTCCGCCAATATACCTTGCAAGAGTGCCACACCATGCCCCTATTCGGCGAAATGTCTAAAAGCATGGATCAGATCGAGGAAGAGATAAACTTTCTGAACGTTTGCGACCAAAATTTCAACAGCCGCGAGGAGGCCAGCAAGTTTTTTGCCGACCGCGCCTGGGACTACCTCAGCGACGGCGAACAAGACACGGCCTGCTACCGCTTTAATTTGGCTTGGCTGCTCAACAAACAAAACGCCGAGGCATACTGGGGGCTCGGGGTGATCTGCTACCAAAAAGGCGAACTCACCACCGCCGAACGAATGCTGCGCAAGGGCGTAATGATTGATTCGAGCAACGTGGGACTGCTGGTAGATTTGGCAACGGTAGACATTGTGCATTTCGACGAAAGCCGTGATACCGAAGAACTGAGAGAATGTAGTATTTTGTTGGAAAGAGCCAGTGCGATCGACTCGACCAATGCCAATGTTTATTTGAAGAAAGCACTTTTAGAATACCACCGCAACGACTTTGAGGCCGCCTGGGAAAACTGCCACCGCGTTAGGGCGTTGGATGTAAACCTGATAGATTTTACTTTTATGGCCAGACTTATTGACAAAAAACCAGACCCACTCGGTATATTTAAATAGCCTTGCCAACGCAAATTTTGTGGCGGCAACCTAAAACTCCCAGATTGTTGGGCTACTGTGGCGGCGCAGGTGTGTGCTGACCTCCATCCAAAAAGCCATCGCCAGGTAAACGATCACGGGAGAGCCGAAAGTTAAAAAAGAGGCGTAAATGAAATACATTCGGATATTACTGGCCGAGAAATTGAGCCGCTCGCCTAAGGCTGTACACACCCCAAATACCTGGTTTTCAAGAAAGTAGCGTAGTCTATTCATGTAATTATTCGGGTTTGAATGACAAGATAGTAATTCTTGTCGAAAAATAAAAATATCCAATTGTTTTGTACAGTAACTATTTATTTACTTATTTGTGTTCGATTTTGGAGTAAGCAACTACTCTACGCGTTTTTCACCCCTAATATTTACAAATTTTATGCAAACAGGTACAGTAAAGTTCTTTAACGAAACCAAGGGATTTGGGTTCATCGTTGAGGATGGTTCAAACAAAGAGATTTTTGTTCACATAACGGGTCTCAACGGAGTAACAATCCGTGAAAACGACCGCGTTGAATTTGAGGTCGTTGAAGGAAAGAAAGGATTGAATGCTAACAATGTGTCGAAGATATAATTTTCTGCCTTAGTACTCAATAACGTTATTAAAGCCCCGAGCAATCGGGGCTTTTTTTGTTTACGCTTTGCTCATTTCCAACATTCGGTTCACCGATTGGTAGGCTTTTAGGCGAATGTCTTCGGGCACAGTTATCTCGGGTTGTTCGTGGAGCAGCGCCTTGTAGAGTTTTTCGACGGTGTTCATTTTCATGTACGGGCACTCCGAGCAGGCGCAAGTATTGTTTTCGATGGCGGGCGCAGGAATCAGTTTTTTGTGCGGAACGGCCTGTTTCATCTTGTGCAAAATCCCCGCTTCGGTGGCCACTATAAATTCTTGTTCGGGGCTCTCGATGACGTATTGTAAGATGGCGGTGGTAGAACCCACAAAATCGGCCTGAATCAGCACATCGGCCTTGCACTCGGGATGCGCCACCAACTTGGCTTCGGGGTGGTTTGTGCGCAAAGCCCGCAATTTGGCCTCCGAAATATCGACGTGCACAATGCACGCCCCGTCCCAGAGCACCAGCTCGCGGCCCGTTTTGTGGGCCACATACCGCCCCAGGTTTGCATCGGGCGCAAAGATAATCTTTTGGTCTTTGGGCAGCGCGTCCACAATCTTTACCGCATTAGACGACGTGCAGACGATGTCGGTCAGCGCCTTGATCTCGGCCGAACAGTTGATGTAACTAATCACGAGGTGGTCGGGGTGTTGGGCCTTAAAGTCCGCAAACTTGTCGGCGGGGGCCGAGTCGGCCAGCGAGCACCCCGCGTTGAGGTCGGGCAAAACCACTTTTTTGGACGGGCTGAGTATCTTGGCGGTTTCGCCCATGAAATGCACGCCGCAAAACACAATCATATCGGCAGTGGTAGCGGCGGCCTGCTGCGACAACCCCAGGCTGTCGCCCACGTAATCGGCCAGGTCTTGGATGTCTGCGTCTACGTAGTAATGCGCCAGAATGACGGCGTTCTTTTCCTTTTTCAGCCGCTGGATTTCAGCCACTAAATCTACGTTTTTACCAATTGGGTCGGTCACAAAACCGTATTTTGAAACTTGTTCGAGGATTTCCATGAAACGATGATGAATGAGAGATAATACTGTTTTAAGATTATTTTAGAACGCTTTGAGGCTTAGGTCTAAACTTTTGATTTGGTGCGTGAGCGCCCCGCACGAAATGTAGGTTACGCCCGTTTCGGCCACCGCCCGCAGGGTGTCTTCTCTGATGCCTCCCGATGCCTCCGTCGGAAACCGCCCCGCCACCCGCGCCACCGCCGTGCGGAGGTCGTCTAAACCAAAGTTGTCTAACATAATGCGTTCAATCCGCTCGTCGGCCCGCGCACTACACCAATCTAAAACGCGGTCAAGTTCGGACAAATTTCGGACTTCGATCTCTATTTTCAAGTGTAGGCCCGTGGTTTGGAGGTAATCGTGGGCTTTTTGGAGTGCCGCTTCTATGCCCCCCGCGTAGTCTACGTGGTTGTCTTTTATCAAAATCATGTCGTAAAGCGCAAATCGGTGGTTTACGGCGCCTCCGATCTTAACGGCCATTTTTTCAAAAATCCTGAAATTCGGGGTGGTCTTTCGGGTGTCCAGTAGTTTGGTGGGCAGGCCGTCGAGTAGCCCCACCAACTGGCGGGTGTAGGTGGCTATTCCGCTCATGCGTTGCACGCAGTTTAGCAGCAGCCGCTCCGCTTTGAGGATCGACTGGGCGTTGCCCTCCACCGTCAGCACCACGTCGCCGTATTTAATTGTTGCGCCGTCTTGCATCAAAACCACCACCCTCAAAGCTGGATCGACCTCGTGGCACACCATTTTGGCCACCTCCACGCCCGCTAAAACCCCCGATTCTTTTGCCAGCAAACGAGCGCGTCGTTGGGCATCGGCGGGTATGGTGGCCAGCGAGGTGTGGTCGCCGTTGCCGATGTCTTCGGCCATTGCCATTCTGATGTAGTAGGCCACGTTTTCCATATAATTGTTGGCGGGTTTACGAATCGATTTTAGTTTTTGTGTAAGTTTAGCATAAAATTTATTTCTTTGCGTTATACGCATCACCAAACCTAACAAATATTTGCAATGAAACTGCACCAATACCTTTACATTTTAGTCTTTACAATGGGTGCGATCTCGGCCACGGCCCAAACCGAGCCCGAACAGTCGCCAGTGCGGGTACTGGAAGAACGCCCCGCCCCGCGCGAGGAAGAGCCGCTGACCTGGCGCGAAAAAATACGTTTCGGCGGCAGCTTTGGCGGCCAGTTTGGCACCTTTGCCAACATCAACATATCGCCTTTGGTCGGCTACAACATTACCGACGGCACCACCCTCGGCGGTGGCGTTAGTTACATTTACACCAAGTTTCCGGGGGGGTCTTTTAGTTATTTTGGCGGGCGGACATTTGCCATGCGACGCATTTTTCCAAACCTTTTTGCCCAGGCAGAATACGAGTTTCTGAGCGTGCCAACTTCGCGGGTCGGCGAGCGCAAGTGGGTGGGTTTGCCCATGATCGGCGGCACCTACTCACAGCCCATCAGCGGGCGTTTCGCGCTCAATTTTACGGCGCTCTACAACCTCAATTACACGGGCAACCCAAACGCCAATTTTTTACCCTACAACAGCCCCTGGGTAATCCGGGTCAGCTTTTTCTGATGCCTCATCTATACCCAAAAAATTTATTGAGCGTGTGCCCAACCCAAAAGTTAAATTTCGTCCGTTTCGATTCTTTGATGTAAGAACAGCGAAATTGCTTGAAAAAAGCCTGACCGTTTTGCGCCATCGTGTGGCGGTATTGGGCAAATAAGGGCTGTATGTCGGGGCGGTCGGAGAGCTGAAAGCGGTCTTGGTGCACCGATAGCACCTCGGGCGCATTGATGTTGTAGCCGCTGAAATGAAAAAACTGGAGTTCGTACTGGTCATTGACCCAGTACGAGCCACCGCGCTTGTTGATACTCCGTTCGTGCAGGTTCCAGTAGGCCACGTTGTAGCCCAGGTGCTTTTCGACGCGTACTTTTTCAAAAAAAACGGGGGCCAAATTAACCCACAACTGATCGACAAACATTCCATTTTTGAAGTCCATCTTGCATTTGGTGCGGAGGCGCTCGGCCCACCATTCCAAAAATCGCGTTGTTTCGGTGGTGCGGTGCATGGCCACAAACCCCAAATTATAAATACCGCTGTTGCAGTGGTCTTCTTCGTTGAGGCGTTTTTCGTCGTTGTAGGGCGAGCAAATATGGGGCGTAATGACCACATTGTTGTCCTCCAAATTTTGTAGCAGGTGCGTTAGCGGCTGGTAAACAATGATGTCTGGGTCTAAATATATGACGTTCTGCGCCTCGGGATACGCCCCGAAAAAATACAGCGCAAAGTAGGGTTTCACCGCCGTATTGAGCTCAGTGATGTTGTAGCGGTGGCACATTCCCGCAAAATCGTCGATGCCGATGTCTTCTACCAAAACAATTTCGGGGTTGCCGTACTGGGCAAGGTCAATTGGTGGCTTATCAACAAACTTGTCCATGAGGCCAATCACAAACTTAAAATCTGGGTTGGTTTTCTGGATCGACTGCCCAAGGGTGAAGGCCTGGGCCAAATAATTGATCGAACAAATGGTGTAAATGAGGTTCATATTGGCATTTTGGCTGTTTTTTTCAGTAAACAGCCTTGTATTGTACTGCATCAATGACTATTTTAGAAATAATTTCGCGCATGATTTCCGACGTTCCGCCCGCCAGCGTTCCCACGCGCACGTCGCGGTAGGCGCGGCAAATGGGGTAGTCTTCGATGTAGCCGTAGCCGCCGAAAAACTGCAAGCACACATCCACCACCCGTTTTTGAAGTTCGGCGGTAAACAGTTTGGCCATCGAACATTCTTTGACCACCACTTGACCAGCCACAAATTTCCAGCAGGTGCTGTACACAAACTCGCGGGCCACGTCCACCTCGGTGGCAATGTCGGCCATTTTGTGCCTAATGGCTTGGTACTTAGCAATTGGCCGGCCAAAGGCTTGGCGTTCGTGGAGGTAGCGCACGGTCTCGTCTATGGCCCACTGCGCACCCGAAACCGCCATTACGCCCGCCACGAGGCGTTCGAGTTGCAGGCTTTCCATGAGGTAATAAAAGCCCGCGTTTTCCATTCCGATCAGGTTGCCGACGGGAACGCGCACGTCATCGAATTTTATTTCGGCGGTGTCGGAGCTATGCCACCCCATTTTGTTGAGCTTGGTGCGGCTCACGCCCGGGCTGTCGAGATCGACCACAATCAGGCTGATGCCGTTTGCGCCAGCTTCGGGCTTGGTTTTGGCGGTTAGGGTTATAAAATCTCCGTAAGTACCATTAGAAATAAAGGTTTTGGAGCCGTTTATGATGTACTCATCGCCGTGGCGCGTGGCCGTGGTTCTGATGGCCGACACGTCCGAACCCGCATCTGGCTCGCTTATTCCCAGCGAGGCCACCTTGTTGCCCGCAATGGCGGGTATCAAATATTGCTCTTTGAGGGCGGGGCTGCCTATTTTCATGATGTGGTTTATGGCCATGAACTGGTGCACGCTCACAGCGGTGGCGTAGCCGCCCATGCCGCACCTGGCCAGTTCTTCTAAAAACACCACCGAAAACCAAAAATCGGCCTCCGAGCCACCGTATTCTTGGGGCATCATGAGCCCCAAAAAACCCTGCGCCCCCAATTTCTGAAAGGCATCGATGGGAATGCGCCGCTCGGTTTCCCATTTTTCGGTATTCGGGATCACTTCCCGCTCAATAAACTGCCTGACCGACTGCCTAAAAAGCAAATGGTCGGCGTTGAAATACTGCGATTCGTTCGTCATTTTAGATTTTTGAAAGTAGGTATGGGCACTCATGTTTAAAAATCTATGTGGCAATTAATCCATTCGCCGTCGAGGCGCGCACCGTATTGTTCATAAAACGCAATCGACGGTGCGTTCCAGTCGAGTACCTGCCACATTACGCCCGTGCAGTTGGTGGCTCTTGCCTGCGCCACGGTGGCATCTAAAAGCAGTTTTCCAGCCCCGTGTCCGCGCATGGGCTCGGTCACGATGAGGTCTTCGAGGTACAGGCGGCGGCCTTTCCAGGTAGAGTATCGGGTATAATAAATGGCTATTCCGACGATTTTTTCCTGGGTTTCGGCCACAATGAGTCCAAAAATCGGGTTTGCCCCAAAACCGTCTTCCATCATTTGTTCAACCGTGTTGGTTATTTGTTCGGGGGCGCGCTCGTAGCGGGCCAACTCCTGCACCAGCTCAAAAACCTGTGGTACATCCTGCGGCTGGCCTTTTCTAATGTTTATTTGCACTATATTTAGTTAAATAATGAACGGATAAAATGCTAAGTAAAAAAGGTAAGTAGCCTACAAATGCTGCCATCCCTGCGCCTGGATCGGCACGCGGTTGCCGCCTTTGGTGGCCAGATCAATCTGTTTGGGGTCGGCGTTTATGTAGCCAATCGGCGTAATGTTGGGCAGGTTCTTAATCTTCTCGTAGTCGGCCTGCTTAATGGTCATCAGCAACTCGTAGTCCTCGCCACCGTTGAGTGCCGCCGTAATGGGGCTGATCTGAAACTCGTCGGCGGCCAAAAACGTGTGGTCATCAATCGGAATGTTTTCTTCAAAGATGGTTGCACCCACCCCGGACTGCGTGCAGAGGTGCATAATTTCCGAAGCCAGACCGTCAGACACGTCAATCATGGCCGTTGGCACCACGCCCGCCTCGGCCAGGTCGTGCACCACATCGGTGCGCGCCTGGGGCTTCAGCTGCCTCCCCACCACATACGATTTATCGTCCAATTGGGGCTGCATATTGGGGTTTTCCAGAAACTCCCTTTTTTCTCGCTCCAGCGCCTGCAAACCCAAATAGGCCGCGCCAATATCTCCCGTAATACACAGAATATCAGCTGCTTGAGCGGTATTTCGGTAAGTAATTTTGTCTTTATGCACCCGCCCGGTGGCTGTTACCGAAATAACCAACCCCGACCGCGACGTGGACGTATCGCCGCCCACCAGGTCAATGCCGTAAGCATCGCAGGCCGACTGGATTCCCTCGTACAGTGCGTCGATGGCCTCCAAAGATATTCGGTTGCTCAGGCCCACGCTCACCGTAATCTGCGCCGGAACGCCGTTCATTGCCGCAATGTCGGAGACGTTCACGGCCACGGCCTTGTAGCCCAAATGTTGCAGGGGTACGTAAGTGAGGTCGAAATGAACCCCCTCTATTAATAAATCCGTCGAAATCAGCTGGTAGTGGTCGCCGCCCGTGTCAATCACTGCCGCGTCGTCGCCAATTCCGCGCACAGTGCTTGGGTGGGTGGCAGTAAATTTCTCTTTTATTCTGTCAATTAGCCCAAACTCACCGAGCGACGACAGTTCTGTTCTTTTCATGTATCTGGTTGGTTAGTTTAGCAACAAAGAAAAAAAGCCGCTTCAATTCGAAACGGCTTCGGATGCTAAAAGGTTTCTTGGCACGCAATCGGCGGTGCTTTTTGGGCAATACTACCTACGGGTTGCTCAACGTGTATTTATTGACGGTGCCGCCCGTTTTCTGGTTGCCAGTGGTGCGGGTTATGATAAACTCAGTTTCAGTGGGCGTGGGCGAGATCGTAAACTCGATTGTCCCCGTTGTTCCAGTTGGCACGGGCGTTAGATTTTTGAGCACCAGGCGCGTGTCGCCCTGCAGCTCCCACTGGCCCGAAAACGACGTATTGTCCCAGTCGCGGTACGAAACGGTGGTGGCATTGGTCAGATCTAAACGGAAGTTGGTGTAGCCCGCCCGCACGTTGTTGGCCGCTCCCTTGGTGAACACAACCGCCGAGCCCTCCTCTACTTTCTGGGCCGACCAAACTTTGGCTATCAGTTCAGAAACTGGTTTTACCTTTGTTTTGCAACCCGAGCAGTTGGCCATGCAAATAAAAGACAGGGCGATGAGTATGTAGTTTAGCTTTTTCATGCTTAAAATATTGTTTTCTTCTTATTGATTAGGTCAAAAATATGAAAATGATTCCAGTGTATTTGATTACGAGACAAAAAAATTATTATTGCATTCAAAATTATATTTAATTACTTTGAAAACCTACACCCGCGCCCAATTAGCACTGCGAAATGGGCAAGACCGCGACGAAATATGGTGCGCCTACCGAGGCGTTATCTACGACGTAACGGCCTCTCGGCTGTGGCGAAACGGCAAGCACTACGAGCACTGGGCTGGCCAAGACCTCACCGCCGAACTCTCCGACGCACCCCACACGGCGGCGGTGTTCGAGAAATTTACGACCGTTGGCCTACTTATTGACCCTTAAATACCCGAACGGTCACTTCAAACAACAAAAACGGTGAGGCCGCGCGCGCCGTGGGCTCCAATAACGAGCGACTGCTCGATGTCGGCGGTTTTAGACGGCCCCGATATGAAAACACCGTAGGTTTGGTTTTGTTTTGGAATTAGCTGGTAGGCTTCGTGCATATTGCGCACAAAACTTTCTTTTTTTACCACCAGCACCAAATATTGCGTAATAAAGGGCACCGCACGGTGCGGCATCTGCGCCTCGGGCAGCCAAATGGCTGCGTTTTCGGCCACGGCAATCTCCCCATACAAAACGGCCAAGTCGATGCCTTCGAGGACGCTGGTATCGGTTTCGGGGGTTATGGTCTGGGTTTCCATGCCCAAACTAAGGCTCGACACTACGCTTTTGGCCGCGGGAAACAGTCGTTTCAGCTCCCGAACCAACCACGCGTTTGGGTTTGTCTCCCCAGCGGGTAGCTCATAAAAACTACCGCCAACGAAGCGCAGCACCTCTCCAAATTTTTCTACTGCGTTGATCTTGCCTTCGTTTTCATTAAAAAATGGAACAATGGGCGAGGGCAGTTCTGGGGGCTTGTTGGCACGAATTTGACCAAGTATTTTTTGGCGGCTCAACATATCATTTTCTGTTTTTACCGTACCATTCTTTAAAACTTTCGGCTGGCGGCTGGGGGAGCTCGCGGGCTTTTGCCCAGGGGTTTAGGGCGGCGGCGTGGCTGAGGGCGTGGGGCGTAATTTGCAACATTCTGCGGGCCACTTTACCGATGCGCCCATAAATTTGGGGGCGTTCTAAAACCCTACCTAATACGTTCATGGCCAAGCGTTTGCTGGCAGAATAGTCGCCCGATTTACTCACAATTTGCCGCCACTTGTAGAGCTGCACGTGAATGTCGATTTTAACTGGGCAAACATCCGAACATGACCCGCAGAGCGTGCTGGCAAAGGGCAAACTGCTGTGTTTTTTGAGGTCGATGTTGGGCGACAAAATGGCTCCGATTGGCCCGGGCACGGTGGCATCGTAGCTGTGGCCGCCGCTGCGGCGGTATACGGGGCAGGTGTTCATGCAGGCTCCGCACCGAATACATTTGAGCGATGCCCTAAAATCGGGTCGGCCAAGTTGCGCCGTGCGGCCATTATCCACAATAACTACGTGCATTTGCGTACCCTGGCGCGGCTTGGTAAAGTGCGACGTGTAGCTGGTAATCGGCTGGCCGATGGCACTCCGCGCCAGCAACCGCGTGAACACGGCCAAGTGCTCGAGCGTCGGGATCACTTTTTCGATTCCCATACTGGCAATGTGCACGTTGGCCAGGTCTATGCCCAGGTCGGCGTTGCCTTCGTTGGTACAAACCACAATGCCACCCGTCTCGGCCACGGCGAAGTTCACGCCTGAGAGCGCAACTTTGGCGGCCATAAATTTTTGGCGCAGGTGCTGGCGGGCAGCTTCGGTCAGCTGCTGGGGGTCGCTCATGCCCTTGGCCGTGCCGAGGTGTTTGTGAAAAACCTCCCCGATCTCCTCTTTTTTTAGGTGAATAGCCGGCATCACAATGTGGCTCGGCGGCTGGTCTAAGAACTGAATGATGCGCTCGCCCAGGTCAGTATCGACCACCTCTACTCCGTTTTTTTCCAAAAAAGGGTTTAGGTGGCATTCTTCGGTGAGCATCGATTTGCTCTTGACGAGGCAACTCTCGCCCGATTTTTTAATAATATCGAGTACAATTTGGTTGTGTTCGTGGGCATCTGCCGCCCAGTGAACCACCACGCCGTTGGCTTGGGCGTTGGCCTCAAATTGCTCTAAATAATAGTCCAACTTGCTCAGTGTGTGGTCTTTAATTTGCGAACCCAGCTCGCGTAGCTCTTGAAACTCTTCGACCTGAAACACCGCGCGGTCGCGCTTTTGGCGCACAAACCACAGCGATTCGTCGTGCCAGGTAGTTTTGTCAAAATCGGTATTAAACTTTTCGGCTAAATCAGAATGTGACATGGGCGTGATTAACAGAGCGTTTTTGGTATTGTAGTGGTACTTTGCAACGTTTGGTTGAGGATTTCGGCCACGTGCATTACTTTGATCGGCCAACGTTGCCGCCGAATGATGCCCTCCATGTGCATGAGGCACGACACGTCGCCGCCCGTCAGAATCTCCGTTCCGTTGCGGAGGTGGTCGCCCAGGCGGTCAATTCCCATCCGCGCCGAAACGGCCTCTTCCGTCACGCAGAACGAACCCCCAAAGCCGCAGCACTCGTCGTTTCGGGTGAGGTTGGTGAGCGTCAAACCCCCGATGGTGCTAAGTATTTGGCTCACTTGGCCACCGCGCTCGGGCGTAATCTCCGACGCATTGGCCAAGTGCAACCCGCGCTGGCCGTGGCAACTCAGGTGCAAACCTACCTGGTGGGCAAACGTGCCGCCAATGTGCGTTACCTTCAAGACATCGGTTATAAACTGAATCAGTTCAAAGGTATTTTCGCGTACTTTTCTAACTGCTGGGGTCTGCTCAATGATGTCGAAATGTTTTTTTACGTGGTACGCGCAACTCCCCGACGGCGTAACGATGTGGTCATAATCGGCAAAAGTCCGCACAAATTGGTGGTACGTCCCCACCGAATCTTGCTCACAACCGCTGTTGGCCATGGGCTGTCCGCAGCAGGTTTGCCCCAGCGGGAACTCCACCTCGCAGCCCAGTTTCTCCAACAGCTGGAGCGTTGCAATGCCCACCTGCGGATAAAATTGATCTACGTAACACGGAACAAACAGGGCTATTTTCATGAGTGACCTCTATCTTGGTACAATCTTGTACTGAACACTAACAAAAAAAGAGCGGTTTTCTACTTATTTCAGTCGGTATTTTACCAAGACGGGCTGGTGGTCAGACGTACCAACTTCGTCGAGGACTTGGTGCGATACGCACTCCAACGCGGTTTTTTTTTGATTGAGAACATAGTCAAATCGCGCATCGAGGTCAATAAAACTCGCCTGGTCGCTCTGCCGTCCTGCGTCTTCAAAAACAGTCAGTAGGTCTAAAAGGTGCGGGTCGGTCGGGTCGGCGTTCAAACTTCCTGCCAACACCACTGACTGCACGCTATTTTCAAAAAATTTCTGCAACACGCCCAACTGCATGGCCCGGGCCAAGCTCGATTGCTGGTCTAAGTTGGTGCTACAAAAACGCAGGAACTGCAAATTAGGAAGCTCGACCAGCGCACAGCCCAGGGCGCGATCTTCGGCGTTGTTGGGGTTGGGCAACTGCAATTTTTGAACTGCCTCAACGGGCAAGCGGCTCAAAATGCCCACGCCCGACGAGCCTCCCGTCTTGAAATTATTGGCACTAAAAAAACGGTCTTCGTAGCCCGTAAGCAAGGCCAAAATATGCAACTGGTTTAGCCTGCCCGACCGCACCGCGCCGCTGTCGATCTCTTGAAAGGCCACCAAGTCGGGTTTGTACGCTTTAATGATTTCGACCACCCGCAGTAGGTTGGTTTGGCCGTTGTTTTTCACACCGTGCCGAATATTATAACTTAAAACACTGATTTCCAGCGAGTCTCTATTTTGTCCCAACGCTGAGACCGAGACCAAAGTCGAACAAAAAATCAATAATCGAAGCAATGACATCTATTGAGTTACTAAAATTTAAGTATTCTTTTTCGGACAGCAGACTCCCCCAGCTGGAGTTCGATTACGTAACTTCCCGCTGGCAAGCGCCCCAGGTCTAACGCCTGCTGGTAGGTGTCGGTCTGTTTGGGGTGGGTCTCACTGAGCACCGCTTGGCCCACCAAATTCAAAATTTGTGTTTTCACGGAGCCGCGTTCGGTGTTGGTCCAAGTTACCACCACCACGTCGGTGGCGGGGTTCGGGCTCACCAAAAACGCGTCCATTTCGGCACGTGGTTCGGTAGCCAAAACGGTAATATTCCGCACGTTGATCGTTACCGAGGCCGAGTCTGTGCACACATCCGCACCGCTCCCCCTCACGGTATAGGTGGTGGTTCGGGCGGGCGATGCCATAATCTGCGCACCCATGTTGGTATTCAAACCAGCCGTAGGACTCCAACTTAAAATACCTGCCCCGCGCGCCAGCAGCGTGACCGATTGCAACGGATCGATGAACAACGCCGATGCCGACACCTGCACCGAGGGTTTCATGCCCACCTTGGCCGTGATGGCGTGCGCCACGTTGAGGCCAGTTCTGATAATGTACCGATCCCACTCGTTGCCGCTACTGAGTTCCCAGGCCGAGGCAATCGTAGATTCGCCGTCGCGGGTGGTAATGAGCGCAATGCTGTCGCCTGTCGTGGTGTTATCGATCTGAATACCAATGTGATACGGCAATCCGAAAAGTGGCAGCGTGCGGTCGAAGGTTACGCTGGTGGCACGGCCAGCGGCCACATCGTCGATAACCTGGCGGAGCGGAATTTCTTTGGTTTCGAGAACCGCACCTGGGCCGTTCTGAAAACCCCGGGCGTTCCAGGCGGTAATCTTGACGGTGCTCTCGGTTTCGCGGCCTTTGATGGCCTTGGCCAAACCGAACCGAACCGTGGTGCCGCTCAGGTTTGTGTATCCGAGCGGGTTGGCAAAAAACTCGGAAACCGCCCGCACGTTTCGGCTGTTGTTTCCAGCCACGTAGCCCGTGCCAGCGGGTTGTCTAATGAGCGTAGGGGTGCCTCTAAAATTGGTTTGTTCGGCGCAAAGGCCCACGTTGAGCACCTCCACGTAGGCCGTCTTGGCCTCGGTGTCTGAGGTGCCAAGTCCGTTCGACGACACCAAAGAGACCTTAAACTTTCCCGCAGTTTTATAAACCACCACGGGGTTCTGGTCGCCCGACGTGGCAGGGTCTCCGCCCTCGAAGGTCCACTGCCAGCGGTTGGGGAAGTTCGACGACAAATCAGTGAAAGAAACCTGACCGCCCAGCAATACTGTGCGGTTTTCGGTCAAAAAGTCGGCGCGTGGTCTGCCAGCTATTGTAATTCCGCAAAGGTTCGATGTTTTGAGCGATACGCGACGCGGACTTAAATCCATAACGGCGCGCATCCGGGCTTTTTGGCCGTTCGTGAAAATATTAAAACAGGCATCATTCGAGTAGTCCATGTAGTTCTCTACCATGTTGGTGGTGCTACAACTTACGCGCCCCTTCATGCAGCCCGTGCTTTCGGAGGCCTGCGTGGGAGTGTCGTCCACAAAGTCATTGCCGCAGTTGGCATCGCCCCAAATATGCCTCAAACCCAACCAGTGCCCAAGTTCGTGGGTGGTGGTGCGCCCCAGGTTGTAGGTATTTTGGAGCGGAAAAGCCCCCTTGTCGATGCTCCCGAAACTCTTGTAGGTCACGACCACGCCGTCGGTGCTTCCCGAGCCACCGTCGATACCTGGCAGGCTGGACCCACTCGGAAACTGCGCGTAGCCGAGCAGCTCGCCGCCACCCGACTGGCCAGGGGCAAAGTCCAGCACCCAAATGTTGCAGTATTTGTTGGGATCCCAGATTGTACTGGGCTTCAGCGACCCCTCAATGTCGGAGCGCGTCCAATTATTGCGGTTGCCGTTTACTCTGTCTATTCCCGTCTCGGCCATGCGCTGGCCTTGGGGGTTGGTAGCGGCCAGACAAAACTCAATTTCGATATCCGCCCCGCGTGGGTCGTCATTAAAACCCCGCGAACCGCGTTTGCGCCTAAAATCCTCGTTTATGACCTCCAACTGAGATTTGACCTGGGCCTCACTTAGGTTTCGGCCCTGCCCCACGCCCTCGCCGTTGTGCACCACGTGCACCACCACCGGAATCACCAGTACTTCGGCGGTGTTGCGTTGGTTGGTCATGCTGGCTTTTAGCTCGATCATTTTTTTTTGCAACCGCTGCTCAAAATCGTTGAGCGTACCCATTTGGGGGTACTTTTGGCGCAAGGCACTGTCCATTTCCATGGTGGCGCACTGCTTTTGGGTGCGTGCTGCGTTGAATGCAAACAGTAAAATTACAAAGAGTATCGTTTTCCTCATGGCGCGTGGGCTTCAAGAGTGGTTTTGGGTTGTGAATGAATGTATTTCCACGGGTGTGTTCACCGCCTACTCGCGCGACGTGAACGTGATTCGGTAGCTGGCATCGATGTCTCCGAAGTAATACTCTACCACCAACGTGTTGTTGGTCAATGATTTAACGGTGTAGGGCAGCGACTGGCCCGTTAGCACAGGGAACACAAACTGCAATTGGGCACTGCTGCTAACATACGACCAGCTGTCGGTAAAATAAATATCTGGGTCAGCCGGACTGCATTTGCTGCGGCCTTCGGAGAGCTCGAGTTTTTTCTGGTCGTCGGCATAGAAAGTATATAGATCGTCGGCAAAACAGGCATCTATTACCTGGCTGGCAGGAAAAGACGTGGACGCTTGGCCTTTATCTACCACGATAATGGACGTGAAAAGCCACGATTTTTTGGTCTCACCCGTCAGAAACTTCGTCAAAGTGAGTGGTTTTGGGTCTTTTACTTGGGTACAACTATTCAAAAACAGCAGGCCGCCCACGCAAAGCGAGAGCAGGATTTGGGGGTATATTTTGGTGTTTTTCATCCTAAATGTAGTGACAAAATTAGTTAAAAATTAGCGTGCCAACGGCCATCAGAGTGGTTGGGGTGCGTACAAGATCGGCACAATCACGAAGGTATCGCGGCGGGCGGCGGTCTGGGTTTTTATGCGCAAATTCAACGTAATACGTTTGTTGAGGGGATTGTAAACGCCCGTTCCCGAAATGGTATCGTAGCCAGCGTTGAGCTCAGGAATCACCTGGCGCGGAATGGTCAGGGAGTTGTTGCCGTTATCAACAAACGTGATTTTGGGTTCTTCGGCATCAAAGCTAAAAAGCGGGAGCGCAATGTTCCAGTTGGCCACCGTGTAGCGGCGGCAGTCGGTGCTATTTATCTCAATATCGGCCACGCCCACGTTTTGGAGCTGCCCCGTTTGGCTGCGCACCGTTCTGATGCCAGTGTAAGTGCCGTCAAAAATACAGGCATCATTAATGGTAAAGGTGAGCCGCTTGCCAATTCGGCCATCCTGCCCAAAACCAACCTGCAACCGGTCTTTGGGGTTCACATCGGTGAGGGTAAAAACCACGTTGCTGTTGTCGAGAATATTATTGGCATTGTTGATGAGTTTTAGTTCGATCTCGCCAAAACTCTTGCGCGCCGGAATCGTCACCGTTCCTTTTATACCCTGAATGGTGTAGTCGCGGCCCTCGCGGGCAGTACCGCCCACGGTGTAGTTTATCGTTACGGCCTGGTCGAGTTGCGGCCCCGTGTTGTGGACTTTAATCTTGACTACCTGGTAGTAACTTTCTTTAAAACTAAGCGTAGTGTCGGTAAAACGCACCGAAAATGGCCCCTGAAAAATCTGGAGTTCTTCTTTGCAGGCCAGCGAGATCGCCGCCAGCACAAAAAACGATGCGATGCTATGTTTGATGTTTAGTTTCATTCTTTTATTGGTATTGAACAATTAAAAAGCGTGAATTAATAACCAGGATTTTGGGCATTGGCCAGCGAAGCATTGCGCTGAATTTCGCTCTGCGGAATGGGCCAAAGCTCGAATTTAACGTTCCAATTGGGCGAGAACGCCCCCAGAACTACCTGCGCCCGCCCCGTCCGAACGAGGTCATACCAGCGGTGTCCTTCGTAAGAGAGCTCGTATTGGCGTTCTTTTTCGATCAAATCAATGACCGCCGACTGGCTGCCGCCCGTAATAACGGGGGCTTTGGCGCGGTTTCTGAGCACGTTCAAGTCGGTAATGGCGCTGTTGGCTCCCGAAACGCGGTTTTGCTGCACCCGCGCCTCGGCCCGAATGAGGTACATTTCGGCCAATCTAAAAATAACGATGTTGTTGTTGTCGGCATCTCGGGTTCCGTATTTTTGCACGCCCCAGCCGTTGTCGTTTCCTCTTTGCTTGGTGCCATCAAAGGCAATTGTCGTGCGCCGGTCGCCAGCCTCCAACGTGGCGCGGAGCGCGTTAATGGCGTTGTTCGACGGAATCAGCTCGCGGCGGCCAATGAAAAGATCGTTGAGCGTTCCAGGGTCGTCGTTCAGGGTGTAGCCCAGCTCAAAAATAGCCTCGGTCGGAAAATCTTTCGTCACCACGTCGCTAAAAAGTCCGAGCGTGTAGTTGTTTGTGCTGATAACGGCCGTGGCCAACTGCTCGGCTTGGGTGTAGTTTTTTTGGTACAGATAAAACCGCGCCAACGCGGCATTCACGGTGTTTTTGTTGATAAAGCCCGCGTTTATGTTGCGCGAAAAAGCTGGCGCATCGGCCAGTGCGGCCTGGAAATCTTCTAAAACCGACGCTAAAATATCTTGCTTGCTGGCCTTCGAGATGGTGGTGTTGGTAAGCTGGTCGGTGGTGGTTACTTTGGGAATACCACCGAAGGTATTTGCCCCCACAAAGTTGGCCATGCCCCGCAAAAAGCGCGCCTCTGCCAAAACGGTCTTTCGCTCGGTGTCGCGCACGCCCGGCACAGTTGGGAGTCTTTCCAACACAAAGTTGGCCAGATAAACGGCCCTAAAAACTGCGCTCCACAGTGCAGACACCTGCCCGTTGGCGGTCGTAATTTGTTTGTTGGTCAGCTCGCGGTACTCGGTAAAAGTACCAATATGAATCAGGTTATCGGCGGTGGCATCGCCCGCAATGATGAGCGTGGTGCCAATGCCCCTAAAAGCACTGTACATTCCTACGCGGGCGGGTTGCACGTCGGCGGCATCGTTGAGCGACACCAGGTCGGTTTGCAGGTCTATTGGGCGCGGCTCGAGGAGTTGTTTGCATGACCCCAACCAGACCACCGCCACCAAAATAAATAGCTTGGTGCCGTGTTTGAGGACTGTATTTGAACTATTTTTTTTCATCTATTTAAAAGGTCAGTTGATTAAAAAATTATTTGGCAGCCACTGGACAATTAGAACGAAACCGTTAGGCCACCCATCAGGGTTTTGACTTGGGGCAGCGTAAAGAAATCAACACCCTGCGCAATGGTCGTGTCGTCGAAACGCCCGCGCACCTCGTTGAAGGTACTAATCTCAGGGTCGCCGCCCGTGTAGCGGGTCAGCGTCCAGAGGTTTGTTCCCGACACAAACACCCGGACAGAGTTCATCTTAATTTTGGCGGCCCATTTTTTAGGAATATTATAGCCAATCGTCACGTTTTTGAGGCGCAGATAAGACCCGTCTTCGATGTAGCGGCTGCTATGAAAGGAGCTTTTGTTGTTCTGGTATTCGTAGCGCGGCACGTCGGTGATGTCGCCTGGTTTTTGCCAACGCCGCAACGCCGCCCGAACTTGGTTAGAGCGCAGGTCGGTGCCAGGGTTTAGCAAAAACTCGTTGGCAAAGTTCAGCACCTTGTTGCCATACGAAAACTGAAAGAAACCACTCACGTCGAAACCCTTCCAAGCTATGCGGTTGGTAATACCGCCAATGAGTTTGGGTTGGGCATTGCCAATGGGCTGCGCGTCGCTGGCAGAAATAATCCCATCTTTGTTAAAATCGTCGTAAATGGCATCGCCAGTGGCGGCATCTACCCCCAAAAACTTGAAGCCCCAGAAAGTACCCAGTGGTTCGCCCTGCTGTACAACGTTGGTAGAACCCACACCGTCGGACTGAAACCCGCGTTGGATGGGTTGCTCGGAGGCTAATTGCGTGATCTTATTCACGTTCTGAGAAATATTGATGTCGGTACTCCAACGCACGGCGCGGTCAATATTCACCGTGGAGAGCGTAAACTCCAGTCCTTTGTTGGTAATGGCTCCGATGTTGCCTTGTACTGTTCCAAAACCCGTCGTAAACGGCACGGGTTGGGCAAACAGCAGGTTGTCGGTCAGGTTGCTGTACGCGTCGAAGACAATGCTCACGCGGCCGTTCCAAAAGGAAGCATCCAAGCCCACGTTCATTTCGCGGGTGCGCTCCCACTGCAAGCCTGGGCTACCCACGCGGTTGGGGCCCAAACCCGACAGACCGTTGTAGGTAGCACTCGACCAGACGTTCAAAAATTGAAAGTTGCCAATCCGCTCGTTGCCCGTGTAGCCCACGCTGGCGCGGAGTTTTATGTCTTGCACAAATGTAAAACGCTTCATGAAGTTTTCTTCTGAAATGCGCCAGGCAGCCGACAGCGACGGAAAGAAACCGTACTTGCGGTTTGGGCCAAAGCGCGACGAACCATCAGCCCGGGCGGTAAGGGCTACCAAGTATTTTTCGGCGTAGTCGTATTTTATTTCACCAAAAGCCGACAGCAATCCGTTTTGCTCAAGGTTAGACCTACCGTCGTCGGTCACGCCCGCAGAACCAATGTAGGTAAAATCGGCACTCGGAAACAAACGGCCATTCACAAACGACGATCGGATGTTGGTCTGCAATGCCTCCACACCGAGGAGTTCAGAAAAATGGTGTTTGTCGCCGATCTGGTGGTTGTAGGTCAGCGTGCTGCTGCTCAACCACGTAGATACACTGGTGGTGCTGTACTCGCCGTAGCCCGAGCCACCCAACCCAGGAATACTCCCCAGAAAAGTACCCACGGGGTTGTATATATCTTCTTGCGCGGCGTTGTAATCAATACTTCCTTTTGTGCGAAACTTCAAGTTTTTGGCCACCTCGTACTCCACAAATATGCCACCGAGCATTTTGAGCCCCAGCACCAGCTGGCGGTTTAGGAGTGCCTCGCCAACGGGGTTTCCGTTCGGAAAACCCGGGTAGTTATCATCGTTGAAGCCGTACAACTTTCCCTGTTCGTTGGCGGGCGTGTTGTAGGGCAAACTTCGGAGGGCGGGGCCGTAGACCCCCGCCACGGTGTTGTCGCTCACCACGCGGTTGTTGCGCGTGCCGCCGAGGGTGATATTCGTACCAAATTTGAGCTTGTTGTTGGCTTTGTGTTCGAGGTTGAGCGTACCGCCGTAGCGGGTAAAACGGTTGTTGAGCTGCACGCCCTCCTCGTCGCGCATGTTGCCGCTCATATAGAAGGTGGTGCGGTCGCTGCCGCCCGTTGCCGAAACCTGGTACTGCTGGTACACCCCCTGGCGGAGCACCTCATCCAACCAACGGGTGTTGGTGGCATCGGTTACGCCTTTAATAAGACCCAGTTGGTCAGGACCACCAATGGTTTTTTTTAGGTCAGGATTGGCCGTAATGGCATTTTTGACGGCCTCAATCTGCAAATCGAGCAGCTCGGAGGCGTTTAGCAGGTCAATTTTCTTGACAACCTGCGTCACCCCGCGCTGTACGTCGGCGGTTATCACGGTTCGGTTGTTGCCTTTGCCCCTTTTGGTCGAGATCACTACTACGCCGTTGGCCGCCCGCGAGCCGTAAATAGCCTTGGCGGAGGCATCCTTCAAAACCTGAATCGACTCAATGTCGTTGGGGTTGATGAACGACAGGGCGTTGTCGGTTTGGCCACCGTAGCCATTGGTGAGCGCACCGTCGAAAACGGGGATGCCATCCACCACGTAAAGCGGTCGGTTAGAGGCCGATATAGACGTATTGCCCCGAATGTTTACTTTTATACCGCCCCCGGGGGTTCCCGAAGACTGCGTAACCTGCACGCCCGCCGCCTGGCCTTGCAGGGCTTGGTCGATGCCCACCACGGGCATTTCTTTGAATTTGGAGTTGTTCACCACCGCCACCGAGCCGATGATGTCTTTCTTTTGGGTCGAATTATACCCCGTGATAACCACCTGCGTGAGTTCGGTGGCACTTTCTGACATTTGGAGATTGACCACCGATCGGTTGCCCACGCTCAGTTCTTGGGGCTCGAGGCCGATGAAGGAGAACTGCAAAACGGTGCGGCCTTCGCCCGTTTTGATCTGATACCTGCCGTCGGAGTCGGTTTGGGTGCCGTTGGTTGTGCCTTTAATAACCACGCTCACGCCCGGAACAGCCGCCCCCGACTGGGCATCGGTTACGCGGCCCGAAACGGTTTTTTGCTGGCCGAATGCCCGCCCGCCGCAACTTGCCAAAACCAACACAAAAATGAATCGTAAAAAAGAATATTTCATAGGAGGGTATTTACGAGAAAAAGAAAACTATCCGTTAGGATTGAAAATTAGCACAAAGTTTTGGTTCTCCCAAAATTAATGTCTGTTAATATGGTAATAGAACAAAAACCAACGCCATTGTGTTGCCAAGGCCACAAAAAATGCGCTATTGAAATATACGAAAATTACCGCCGTTTGGTTGGTTCGATCCGCCTGGCGGCTTGGTGCAACACCGCCCGCACCACAATCCAAAGGTGGTTGAGCAGGTTGCGAAAAATCCCAAAATGGGTTTTGAGCACCAAATAGCGGTCGGCCAACGACCGCCAACGCCGCTTCGCCGACAGGCCGCCCGTTAGGTATTTGCACAAAATAAAATCTAAAAACACCGTTTTTTGGGCGCGTTTCAAGCAAACAATCTCCCAGTCGAGGTCGGCACTCAAATTGGTGGTATCATAAAGCGGACAAATACTTTTTTTTGCCACAAACGCCTGGTGGCAGATTTTCATCCCGTGGGCAAAATCGCGCCAAACAATATTTTTGGGCAATTTGTGGGGCATCAATTCGCTGCGCAGCCCGAGCGGCAAGCCAGCGTTGTTTACGATCAGGGCATCGCTGTAGAGTACGTCTGGGCGGTTTTCTTTGATCGAACCGAGCAACCGCGCCAACGTTTTGGGGCCGTGAATTTCGTCGCCAGCGTTCAAAAACCACAGGTACGCCCCCGTGGCACGGGTCAAGCCTTTGTTCATGGCATCGTAGAGACCCGCGTCTTTTTCGGAAATGGTGTGGTCGATAATACCCGCGTATTTTTGAGCAATTGTGAGCGTACCGTCCGTCGATGCCCCGTCGATGACCAAATATTCTACCTCATTTTTCGAGGCTGGGTCGTCGGCCAAGCATTCCTGGAAACTCCGCAGGGTTCGCTCCAAAAACGCCTCGGCGTTGTAGGTCACGGTCACAATACTCAGCGTAGCCATTGGGCGCATAAGTCTGCCAGTTTTTCTACGTCTTCGGGGGTGTGCCACGCACTCAGCACCACGCGGGTGTTGCGTTTGCTGGTGGCTTCGGGATACGAAAAACTGTAGATCAACGCGTTTTTGGCGAGTAGGTACTGATAAAGTCCGTCTTGGAGGGTGTAAAAAACGGGGAAATCACCGCTGTTTTCAAAAATACCGAGGTTTTTGGTTTTGTGGTAAAAAGACGCGGCGTTGGCGTTTAGTTTTTCCATTGCCTCCGCGTACAAACCAGCGGCTTGCGTGTATGCCCACAAATACGCGGGTGCCACGGGCGAGCAACCGCTAAAATAGGCCGACTGCCTAATGTTGGCACTCGTGGGCGCATCCGACAAAATCAATCCGCCCGGAATACCCATTGCTTTGTGCAACGAAGCCGTCACAATAACCCGAACGTTGGGGCGCTGGGGCAGCTGCCCAAAAATACCCGCACCGCCCGCGCCAGTTGTGCCGATGCCGTGCGAATCATCGACGACGAGCGTTATATTTTGGTCGGCGGGCAGGTCATTGACCCAATCAAAATTGTAGCGTTGGCCGCGCAGGGCATCCAGCGAGTTGGTGAGAATAGCCGTTTTATTTCCCGAGAACCGTCCGTTTTTCAATCCCGAAACCCAATCGTCGAAAGACGAACTGGGCAAACTCACCGTGGGCAAGTGCCACAGGGCGGGATGCGCGCCTGGGGCGTACAAAAAATCGAAGTCCTCGGCCCACAACTGCCGCACCACGGCCTGGCCCGCCAACATTCCCGACGACAGCGTGAGTGCCGCCGCCGCGCCCGTCCATTGGGCCAGTTGGTGTTCGGCTTGCTGGTAAATATCCAATTGAAAATTGCCGTTGCGCGAACTGCCAAATGCCGTCCCGAAACGCCGCTGCCCGTCGGCCACCAACGCCTGAAACGCCGCGTTGGCTGGCAAACCCAAGTAAGCCGTGCCGCTAAAAAACAGGTACGCTCGGCCGCCCGCCACCACAGTTCGGTTTGGTGCGCCGCCGCCAACGAATACTTCTTGGTTGTTTGGTGTCACTATTTTACTTCAAAGGTCTTTTTATCAACGCCTATTCCCTTTAAGGTGAGCGACTTCCATTTTTTGGGTAGCTTGGTTTTGAGCTGCACCACACCCGCGTCGGTGATGTCTAAACCCCCGAAACCGTTGAGTGCCACCTGCAAAAAACCACCCGCACCCGTGGCAAAATAAGGATTTGTGCCGCCAGCGGTCTCCGAAAGCACCCCAAACGGCGGCACTTCGTTGGGCTTGTGGCTTTTCACAAACAGTTCGTAGGCTTTTTCGGGATTGTTGAAACGGGCGTACAAAACGGCAAAAACGGAGTGCGACATGGCTGGCCCCTCGGGCGACAAACGCGGCTCGTAATAGGCCAAGTCTTTTTTGATGGTGGCTTCGTCGTTCACCACCTTCATTGGGTACGACAGCAGGTTCACGTCCGTTTGCTTGATGACCTCGCCGTTGTAGGTGGTATTCTCTTTGGTAGTGCCGTCGGCAAATTTCAAAAGGGGAATATTGTCGGCCACCACCTGCCAGTCGGGGTTTGGCACTATGTCTAATTCGCGGGCGGCCTGGGAGGCAAATTGCAACGACGTTATGGCCATGCCGTTGGTGTAGGCGTTGTTGTCGATGTTTTCTTGCCACTCGTTGGCACCAATCACGTTGTTGATGTCGAACTTCCCTGGGCCGTTTCGCTCCACGCGGCTGGCCCAAAACTCGGCTACTTCTTTGAGCATGGAGTAGCCCCGGGTGCGGAGCCATTCTTTGTCTTTGGTCACTTGGTAGTATTTCCAAAACGCCCAACCTACGTCGCCAGTTATGTGGTGCTGAAACGGCCCCGTCAATGCCCAAACGGGGGTGGCCTCTTGGCCGTCGGCATCCGACTCCCACGGAAACATAACGCCCGCGTAGCCGTGGCTATACGCGTTTTTTCGGGCCTGCTCCATGCGCTCAAAACGGTACTCCAAAATTGATTTTGCCAGTTCGGGCCGCAGCAGCAGCAGGGCGGGGTACATCCATATTTCGGTGTCCCAAAACACGTGGCCGTTGTAGCCAAGCCCCGAAAGCCCCATCGGCGAGGGGCTGTAGGCAGTGCCCGCCCTGGTGAACGAATACAAATGGTACAACGCCGACCGCACGGCCTTTTGAGACGGCAGATCGCCGTCAATAATTATATCGCTCTGCCACAGTTTGGCCCACTCGTCGTTGTGGCGTTTTAGTAGTCGGTCGGTGCGCTCGAGGGCGGCAAAAATAGTAAGGCGTTCGGCCTCGTTGTGGGCATCGGGCGTTTGGGCGGTAGAGATAACCGACCCCACCACGCTAAATTTATAGGTCTGCCCCGCTTTTAGTTTTACCTTAAACTTCATGAGGTGCATATTATAATCCCAATCTTCGTGGATCACGTCGGGTTCGAGGCCGTGTTTTTCTTCAAAGATAAAACTGTTTGAGGCCGCCACCGTGAGCTTGCCCGTGGGACTTTTGGCCACCGAACTCATCAGCCTGATGAGCGCGTGGGGACGGTCGATCTCGGCGTACAAATTCTTTACATCTTTGAGGTTTTCGGGGGCTTCGATAAAACTAATGGGCATAATCTCGCAGTCTTTTTTGGCCGTCATCTCGACCATACTCAACGCCGAATACGGCAAATGCCTCAGCGCGACCACGGTTTGTTTCACCGAGAGCTTATCGCCCACCTCGAAGGTAGTCGTGAGGGCGGCCTTTTGCATATCGAGCGTTTGGCGGTAGTTGGCAATGTCGGCGGGGCCAATGCGGCGCGCGTCCAAGTCCAAATTCATGTTCATAAAATTGAACACCTTCAAAATATTCGACACCCGCCCGCGCCCGTATGTGTCGAAGGCTCCGTTCAGAATAACGTCCTTGACCTGCATTGGCACTGGCGACGACACCAACCCGATGGCACCGTTGGCCACCGTAACGCCGTAGTACTTACTTGGGTTTATGTCTTTGCCAACAATGTGCCAGGGGGAGTCGTCGAACTGGGCCTGCGCCAAAGTTGAAAAAAGGCAGAGTGTCGAAAAAAGAATTTTTTTTACTACGTGTTTCATGATTGCGTTTGCGGTGTTATTGGAGCAACAAAACTAAGGAATTTCGCGTTACTTGAACGAAAAACACCAACTACTTGATTGCAATGAAAAACCAAAGACTACTTTTTGCAGTCGTGCTGGTGCTGGCATCGGCTGCGTTTGCCAACGCCCAAACCACGCGCATCCACTTGTTTAGGCTCACACGCGGCGGGGGTGCGGGCACCTATCTGTACCCAGTACAATTGCTCGGCAAAACGCTAAACGTGCCATTTGGGCAGCACGTGGTCATAGAGACCACTTCCGACAGCCTCGGATTTTACGCCGACAAAAAAATTGGTTATATTAAATTTGAAAAAGGAAAAGACTACTACTTTACGATTCGATACGAAGTTCCCTACAGTACGATCGCGAGAATACCAGTTTTGGTTGATGAGGTTTCGGAACAAAAATTCAAACTAACCGTACTTTTCAACGACGCATCGCTCGTGCCAGAGGTCATTTACAGAGCCCAAGATTAAGGCAGCAGCACCCGATCGATGGCGTGGATCACGCCGTTTTTTGTAACGATATTGCTACGCGCTCCACCCAATACGTTGGCCAGATTATTGCCATTGTTTGCGCCTTTCAGCGAAATAGTTCTGGTTGTTGCGTTGAAACTCACCTCGATCATCCGGTTGTTGTTGAGCGACGTGAGGCTTCCTCTGGCAGTGCCAGCGTTGGTGAGGGCTTCGAGGGTGTGGGTAAAAAGGCGGTTTCGGACGGCATGATACCCCAGCACGTTGGCCAACACAATGACGTTGGCCGCACTGGCGTTCTGAATGCTACCCAGCGTCGTAAAGGCACTCGTCGTGCGGAAGGCATCGTCGGTGGGCAAAAAAACAGTTATGTTTTCGGTGGTGGCCAACTGGTTGTTGAGCGCTGCGCCAAGTGCCGGACTCAGCTGAATAATTCTTTTGAGGGCCGCGTTCACGAAGGTAAAATTTGGGTTTGTTTCGATGGTTTGAGATACGTTCAGCACCGACGGCACCAGCACCTGGTCGATGGTGTGAATAACCCCGTTAGATGCCTCTTGGTCGGCAGAAGTTACGCGTGCGCCGTTTACAAAAAAACCATTGTTGGTCTTGGTGATAAACAACGAAACCCCGTTCAAGGCCTCCACCGACAGGTTATCGCCCGTTGGAATACTGGCCGACGGCAGTTTGGTTTTCAGGACGTGGTATTGCAAAATGTTTCTGATGACGGCGGGGGTTTGGGCGGTCACGGCGGCAATGTCGTTAAAACCAGCCGCTTTGAAGGCATCGTTGGTGGGTGCAAAAATGGTGAGGCTCCCCGTTTTGAGGGCATCGCCGAGGGCAGCGTGCTTAATGGCCGCCGACAGCACCGAAAAATTGGCATTGTCCGTAAACACGTCCGACAAACTCTGGGGTTGCTGCGGCTGGTCGTCTTTCTTGCAGTTTACCAAAAATAGACACACAAACAACGGCCCCAAAAAGCGGAGAACTATACGAAATTGGAGGAAACATTTCATTATGGTATTAATTTATTGGGTATTTTGGAAATCTATGAATAGTATTCTGCGCAAAAATCGTGTAAATAACGACACTTCTACCCAAAAAATTATTTTTTTTGGCCATCATCGGTTCTTGTACGGCCTGCTCTGCGCCCCAAAAAACCCAGTTGGTCTACCAAAAAGCCCTAACCAATTGAAAGGTATACGACACCGAGCGGTGGAAAGTCAATAAAGAAGAATTGGTCTGCGAGAGCAGCGTGTTTTTCTAAGTAGGCCATCGAAGGCCCAAAAATAGCGGGCTGGCAGGTTGAAGTAGCCGAACTCAACCACGATAGCCTAAAAAATACGTTAGAAAAACATAAACTTACGGAAACGCTAACCCGCCATTGGCATGTATTGCCCAAACGCTGGGATGCTTTGCTGCTTGGCTTTTATGTAGGGTAGTTTCCACTTGGAGACCTTAATTTCTTTGCCGTTCCAAAGGCAGATCACGTCGCTCACTTGGGTGGATATATAATTGAGATTTACGATATATGACCGATTGGGGCGCACCAGAAACGGAACGCTGTCGGCCAGCTCATCGAACAGACCGAGGGTTTTGTAGCTCAACACCTGGCGGCCGTCGGCCAGGTGAAACAACGTGTAGTTGCGTTGGCTTTCCATGAGCATGATTTGGTCAACAGAAACATGCTCTTTTTTTCCTTTAATGCACAACTGGACGGTGGTGGCTGGCGGTGGTGTCATGTCGTATTGGGTCAGGTCAGATTACTGACACAAATTTAAGTTGTGATGTTGCTTGTTTTTTGCTTTTTTTTAACATTTTTTACTGCTAAATTAACATTGGGTTAAAATGTGTGGATTCTAATGTCCATAACACCCACAAAAATTGATTTACTTTGGAAACAGTAACTCAGCACAACGATGAAAGCAGAATACGAGCGCATCGAACCAGACCACGGGAGTTCGTTTCGGTTTATGGATTGGGAGTCGGTGAATGACCGCTTTTATTGGCACCACCACCCCGAGTACGAGATCATTTACGTGAAAAAAGGACGCGGCCGCCGCCAAATTGGTACGCAAATTGCCCCCTACGAGGAAGGCGAACTGGTGCTCATGGGGCCGAACCTACCCCATTTGGGCTTCGGGTACGGCGTTGAGGGCGAGCATCGGGAGTTTATTGTGCAATTTAAGGCCGATTTTTTGGGCGAACACTTTCTGGCTAAACAAGAACTGCACGCCGTCAGGCGGCTCTTTGAACGAGCCAAACAGGGTGTTTGCTTTGGTGGAGCAACCGCCGACGAGGTGGGCCAGCGACTACATGGTTTCAAACAATTGCCGCCGTTTGAGCGGCTGGTCGAGCTACTCAAAATACTGAATATCATGGCCAGCTCCGCCGAAAGCCACACCATTAGTGCCGACGGTGCGCAGGTGGAGTTTAGCTCGAAAGAAAAGGAACGGATCGAGAAAATATACCAGTTTGTGAGCCTGCACTTCAAGTCAGACATTCAGCTGCCCGACGTGGCCGACATTGTGGGGCTTACCGTGCCGTCGTTTTGCCGGTATTTCAAAAAAATAACGCAGATGACCTTTACCGACTTTGTGAACGAATACCGCATAAACCAGGCTCAGAAGCTCCTTTCGCAGGGCAGTACGGTTATAGAGGCTTGTTTTGAGAGTGGCTTCAACACGCCGTCTCACTTCAATAAAACTTTTAAAGATATTACTGGAAAAAGCCCCAGCGCCTATCAGGTCCAGATAATGGAGACTTTATAGTGTTTTTTGGGTGCGCCCAAAGAGCGCGCCGATAAACCCAAATCCGTAGGCGGTGAGCTGCACAAAGGCCGCCGCCACGCTCAAAGCACCCACGCGCACGTTTTTGGTTAGCCGGGTGGCATCGGCAAAAATAGCCAGCGAGAAAAGGCCTAAAACGACCAGCGAAAACTTGAAAAGTGCGCTGCTCACAAAATACCAAAACGGCACGCTCACACAACCCAAAGCAAACACCGCCGGCAAGGCATGAACCAATTTGAGGGGTGTACCAAACTGCCGCCGAAGATCGACGCGCGTGCGGCCAAATTGTACAATCTGCCAAAAAAACTGCCCGAACGTACTGCGCCGCTTGTGGTAAACAAAGCAGGTTTCGATGAGGCCAACTTTGTAGTGCAACTGTGCCAGGCGCGCGCTCAACTCCACGTCTTCGCCAGCATCGCGCTTGGCAAAACCGCCCGTTGCTTCAAAAACCGCCCGCGACAGCCCCATGTTGAAACCGCGCGGCTGGAAGGCCCCGCCCGCATTTTTTTTGTTGCCTCTGATGCCCCCCGTCGTAAAAATGGAGGTCATTGAGTAACTAATGGCGCGTTGCAAATCCGAGAACGACGGATGGGCGGCATCGGGGCCGCCGAAGGCATCCAACCAATTGTGAGACAAGGCGTTGTCTAATTCTTGAAAATACTGCGGCGGCACGATCGTGTCCGAATCATAGACCACGAAGTAGTCGCCAGTGGCGCGTTCAAAACCATAATTTCGGCTGAAACCCTGCCCAGTGTTGGGCTTATAAAAATACCGAATCGACAATTTTGCGACAAAAGCCGCCGTCACTTCGTCGGCGCGTTGCCGCGAGCCGTCATCCACCACGAGCACTTCAAAGTTTTTATAGCGCTGGTGCGTCAGGCTTTCGAGCAGCTCGGAGAGTTCGCCGGGGCGGTTATAAACGGGTATCACAACGGAGTACTTGCGCATTGCTACAAAATTTGGCGGAGTGCGTTTTCGTTGGCCGCAATAACCTGGTCGATGTGCGCGTCTTGCAAGGCCACCGAGAAAAACAGGCTCTCGTACTGCGACGGTGCCAAATACACCCCCTGCTGGAGCATGGCGTGGAAATACCGCCCAAAAAAGACCATGTCCGACCCCTTAGCGGCCTCGAAGTTGGTCACTGGTTGGTCCGTAAAAAACAACGTGAACATAGAACCAACGTGATTGATGGTGAAGTTTACGCCCAGTTTTGCCATGGAGGCGCGGTAGCCATCGACCATTTTTGCGCCAATCTGATCTAATCGGGTATAAACTTCGGGGTGGCTGTTGAGGTGGTGCAGCACGGCCAAGCCCGCCGACATGGCGATGGGATTGCCCGACAGCGTGCCAGCCTGATACACCGAGCCGAGCGGCGAAACGCAGTCCATAATTTCGCGGCGGCCACCATACGCACCTACTGGCATTCCTCCGCCGATGATCTTGCCCAGCGTCGTCATGTCGGGTTCGACCCCAAAACGCGCTTGTGCGCCACCCTTAGCGAGGCGAAACCCAGTCATTACTTCGTCAAAAATCAGCACGATTCCCTCGCGGGTGCACAGCTGGCGGAGGGCTTGCAAAAAACCAGGCTCGGCCAGCACGCACCCCATGTTTCCGACCACGGGTTCGATGATGAGGGCGGCAATCTGGTTTTTGTTGGCCAAAACCAGGCTTTCGACCGACGCTATGTCGTTGAAAGTAGCCACGAGGGTATCGTTGGCTACTCCCTTGGTTACGCCCGGGCTGTCGGGTACGCCCATCGTGACGGCCCCGCTGCCCGCCGCAATCAAAAAGCTGTCGCCGTGGCCGTGGTAGCAGCCCTCAAATTTAATGATCTTGTCGCGGCCCGTAAAACCCCGTGCCACCCGAATGGCCGACATGGTGGCCTCCGTCCCCGAATTTACCATTCTCACCTTTTCGATCGAGGGCACCATCGAAACGATGAGTTCGGCCATTTCGACCTCCTTGCGGGTGGGCGCACCAAACGAAAAACCAAATTGGATGGCATCGGCAACGGCTTTTTCTACGATCTCGTGCGCGTGGCCTAAAATCATGGGCCCCCACGAATTAATAAGTTCGAGGTACTGGTTGCCGTCTTCGTCGAAAATATATGGCCCCTTGGCCGATTTAATAAACAGCGGCGAGCCGCCCACTGCCCTAAACGCCCGAACGGGCGAGTTTACACCGCCTGGGGTGACGGTCTTGGCTTGTTCAAAAAGTGATTGACTGGTTTGGGTGTTCATTGACATGATACTAAATGAATATGAGCCGCAAAGATACCGCTACTTTGGGTCTAAGTAATGATGTTGTAAGTTTTGCGGTATTTTTTTTATTTCTGACAAAAAACCATGCGCTACGTTAAAGGACTAACAATCAACGATATAACAGTTTCAACAAATAATTTACGTGATTCTACGGACTTTTGAGAGCGTCAGCGGAGTCAAATTATACTAATGAGTCATCAAAAAATGAACGTTAAATCAGTCAGCATTGCTTTATCTATCAGTCGTGATGCAGTGGAGATATGCTTGAATCGTTATGAATCTACTGATTTTGTATCTTTAAAAGATTTACCCCGAAGCGGTCGTCCGAGTGTGTTGACAGAATCCGAAAAAAAACTTTAACGCTTCGGCGCCAGAGCGACTATTTTGGTGATTTTGTTCAAGAGACAAAGGTTATTTTGAATAGAATTTCCACTGAAATGGGTAAAAAATTACGCAAAATTACAATTAGAAAATTCCTACGCAAGAATAAATTTAGCTACAAAAGAATACGCAAAATACCAAGTTTAAAAAAGGAAGATGCGGCTTTTGAATTTTTCAAACAAGAAACGGAACGCCACCGTGGTGGAAACTTAAAAATCTTTTTGTGCAATTTATTCCTGCCTACTGTCCCGAACTCAACTGTATTGAAATATTATGGAAACCAATTAAATACTACGGGCTTAGTGTAGAGGCTTACAAAGACCCCGAAACTTTACAATTAAAATTAGACGAAATATTGAGTCAAATAGGTGAAAAATACTGCACTACTTTTGCTCAGTTATTTATTTTCCTAACATGTGCCCCAAAACTTACTGATAATGAGCTAAAAACATTTTTAATTGGTCGAACTCTGCATCGTCGATAGCAGGAAAATTGGCAATTCTAATTGTCGTTTTTGCCCATTGGCCGTAGCCGTTTCCGAGTATAATGCCGTTTGTAAGTGCCGCCGTTTTGACGCGTCGTACCGTTTCCGCTTCACTTTCCAGTGCAATGACCGTCTTGGAACGAACCGCCGCATTTTTTATCAATGTTTCAAAGCGGGTATTTTTGTGCACAAAGTCCGTAAAGTCATTCATTCTGGCAGTGATCTTTGGGCCAATTTCGTCAATATTTTTGCGCTCCTCCAACACCCGCATCAGTAAATAAATACCGAGGGTGTTGGGCGTATAGTGCGTCTGAAATTTTTCGGCATTTTGGTGCATAAAAAGCAAGCTGTTATAGCGGGTGCGGTCGCCGATGGCCACTGCCCGTGCCAAGGCGCGTGGCGAGCATACCATGATGCCCAACCCAGGTGGAAGCCCAAAACATTTTTGGACGGAGGCCAGCCAAACATCGCCCAGCGACCAGTCTAACGCCGTCCCGGCCATCGACGAGGTGGCATCGAGCACCAGCAGGCAGTTGTGGGGAGCGACGGCCCTTATTTTTTGGAGTGAGGCCATCGACACCCGCGTTCCGTTGGAGGTTTCGTTTTGGGTAATGCCCACCAAGTCGGTGTTTTGCAGCCAACCAGCCAGGTTTTCGATGTCGGTTAGGTTGGTTTCGGGATCGAACCAAACCCCGCCAGTGGCATTGACGATATTGGCCGTATAATCGAACCATTTTCGGCCAAAACTACCATTATACGGATGAAAACGCTGCTTGAGCGCGAGCGATTGCGCCACAATTTCCCAACATTCGGTGGCCGATGAGGTAAAATAAATGGTATAGTCGGTCGGAACGTTGAGCCGCTCGTGAAACAATTCGAGCGTGCGGCGCATTATGTTCATGAACTCCGCGCTGCGGTGGTTGAGGCTCAGAACGCCGTCGCACACGGCATCTTGCAAAAATTGACCGACTTGCGGGTAGATTTTTGACGGCCCTGGGTAAAATGTTAGCATGAAATCACGAATTAACCGTTACTTTTGAACAAAGGTAAATCCGCACCCAAATTACTGGACACCAAATGGCAAAATTTAACATAGACGATTACCGCTACGACGGCAAGCGGCGCTACAACACCGACGAGGTACCGACTAAAATCAAAGATTTTTACGACGATACGGCCGATTACGAAGCCCAGATAGCAAGCCTCCGCGACCAGTTAGATGCGCTCCAAAGTATGATGTATGCCCACAACCGCTACGGATTGCTGGTTATATTTCAGGCGTTGGATGCCGCAGGAAAAGACAGCACCATCAAACACGTAATGGCTGGCGTGAACCCCGCTGGGGTGCGAGTGGCCGCCTTTAAACAACCCACCGAAACGGAGATTAGCCACGATTTTTTGTGGCGCAGCGCCCTCCAAATGCCCGAGCGAGGGTCGATTACGATCTTTAATCGGAGTTATTACGAAGAGGTTTTGGTGGTAAAAGTGCACCCCGATATTTTGTTGAAGGGACAAAAAATACCCGCCGAACTGACCGAAGACTTGGACAAGGTATGGGAGCAACGCTACGAAGATATTGCGAACTACGAGAAATATTTGGTGAGAAACGGAATTAAGGTCGTCAAGTTTTTTCTTAATATTTCCAAGCAAGAACAAGCCGAACGGCTTATTGATCGGATTGAAGACCCGACAAAAAACTGGAAGTTTCAGGAAGGCGACGTCGAAGAGCGTAACTACTGGCACCAGTACCACGCCGCCTACCAGGATGCCATCAACGAAACAGCCACCAAAAAAGCCCCGTGGTACGTGATCCCCGCCGACGATAAGAAGAATATGAGGCTGATTGTGAGCCAGATTCTGGTGAAAGAAATGGAAGAAATGCTGATGACATACCCAGAGTCGCCGCCAGAACGGGCAGCCTTGCTGAAAAAACTGGTAGCCGTAATCCAAAAACAAAACCACGCGTAATTTTATTGAAGTTAAACAATGTCTTTCGTTATTACAACTGCCCAGACCAAAGCCGATATTGAAGGACTTTTGGCCTTGCAGCAGCAAAATTTGGTGCGCCATGTGAGTGCAAAAGTGGCTCAGGATCAGGGGTTTGTGACGGTCGAACACAACTACGAACTACTGACCCAAATGAACCAAGCCGCCCCGCAAATTATTGCCAAAGATCGGGAGGTGGTGGTGGGATACGCCCTTGTTATGCTGCCGAGTTTTCAGGACATGATTCCCGTGCTGAAGCCCATGTTTGAGATGCTGGCCGACTTAACTTGGCGCGGGCGGCCAATTGAGCCAACCGATTTTTACGTGATGGGGCAAGTTTGCGTGGCCGATGGCTACCGTGGCGCGGGGATTTTTGACGCGCTCTACGCCAAACACCGCGAACGCATGGGCCAAAGCTACAAATATTGCATTACGGAGGTGGCCGTGCGAAACACCCGCTCCATGCGCGCCCACGAACGAGTGGGTTTTAGGCTAATCCACCATTTTGAAGACAGCACCGACCACTGGAACATTATGCTCTTGGAGTTGTCCGAACCAAAAGAGTAAGATTTTCAAGTCATTTTTGTACCCAAAACAAACCAGTATATCACTTTGAAGCGCACTTATTTTGAAAACATTCGGGCGGGAATTGTAAGCACTGTCGTGGGATTGTCGCTCACCGTCAGGCACTTGTGGGCGGCTCGGCGGCGGCGGTCGGAGTTGTACGTGACCGACCCGAACTATTTTGCACAAGACACGGGCATGGTTACGCTCACCTACCCGCACGAGCAACTGCCCCTGCCCGACAACGCCCGCTACCAACTCCACAACGAGATGGACGATTGCATTGTGTGCGACAAATGCGCCAAGATTTGTCCCGTAGATTGCATTGACATTGAGCCCATTCGGTCGTCGGAAGAGATTGGTAAGGCTTCCGATGGCTCCTCGATTAGGCTCTACGCCGCCAAGTTTGATATTGACATGGCCAAGTGTTGTTTTTGCGGCCTTTGTACCACCGTTTGCCCCACTGAGTGCCTGACGATGACCCACGAATACGATTTTAGTAGTTTCGATGTGGGCGAGATGCTGTTTCCGTTTGCCAACCTAACTGCCGCCCAAGCCACCGAAAAACGCGCACTTTGGGACCAGTATCAACTCGAAAAAGAAGCCTTTAAAAGAAACGAATTGGCAAAGCCCGCCGCGAGCCCGCCTGCCGATGCTCCCGCTCCGCCCGTTGCAGACGCACCCGCCAAACGCCCCGTTTTCAGGCCAGGTATTAAACCCAAAACGTAGAAAACCAGGCGCAACAAGCCCAAACAAAAACGCGTCTGGGCTTCGTTGATGCATTCTAAAATCACACAAACCGCTCGTGTATTGCTTTGGCTACGCCCACAAATTCTTTGACGAGTTGCTCGTCGTCGCGGCGGCAAATGAGCAGTACGTTCTCGTTTTCGGCTACAATAAAATCCTCTAAACCGTTGATTACCACCAGCTTATTTTTGGGGGTTTTGACTATGCAGCCCCGCGTGTCGCGCAGGTGAACGAGCCCGTCGGTCACGTTTAGGTTCTCGTCTTTGTCCGATGCCTCGTAGAGCGACTTCCACGTGCCAAGGTCAGACCAACCGATGTCGCTCAGAACTACAAACACGTTGTTGGCTTTTTCCAAGATTCCAAAATCAATCGATTCGCTGCCGCAGTTGCCGTACATCTGGGCAATGAAAGCCGCCTCGGTGTCTTTGTAGAAGTGCGTTGAGCCAGCCGCAAATAGGGCGGCAGTGGCGGGCATAAAAGCCTCGAAAGCCCTTAAAATAGCGCGGACGTTCCAAACAAAAATGCCCGCGTTCCAGACGTACTGGCCACTGGCCAAGTAGGCTTGGGCGGTTTCGAGGGCGGGTTTTTCCTTAAATTCTTTCACGCGTTTCACGTCGGCGGTGTCGGCGGCGTCGAAATGAATATAGCCGTAGCCCGTGTCGGGGCGGGTGGGCAATATGCCGAGCGTCACCAAAATATCTTGGGTGGCGGTGGCGTGCAGCGCGGTTACTATTTTTTGTTTAAACAGGTCTTCCTTCAATATAATGTGGTCGGCGGGGGCTACCACAATATTGGCATTTGGGTTGCGCGCCGCAATTTTGTAGCAGGCGTAGGCAATGCACGGCGCGGTGTTTCGGCGGGCGGGTTCGAGCAGTATTTGGTCGTCGGTAAGTTGGGGCAACTGACTTTTTGTGAGACCATAATATTCTTGGCTCGTAACAATGTACACGTTTTCGGGCGGCACCACGCCGTCGTAGCGCGTCACCGTTTGCTGGAGCAGCGACTGCCCCGTGCCAAGCACGTCGTGAAATTGTTTGGGGTAGTTGTTTCTGCTAAAAGGCCAAAACCGCGTTCCAACGCCGCCAGCCATAATTACTACAAAGTTGTTGTTCACGCGGATTATGTAATTGGTTTTGTGGAAGCCCCATTTGAACCTGGGGCTATAAAATAAACGATGGCTACAAAGTTACGTTCCCCAAAAATCTTAAACAAACCTAACTCACGCCGTATTTTGAACTATTTGAACGTTTAGAAGGGTAAAAGTTAGAATATTCTAAGAATTTAAGGGAAAAATTGTGTATGATCTTAGAAATTAGTTGCTTTGCGGTCAAATAAGATTCTGTACCATTTAAAAAGTCAAGTTAATCTAACTATTTTGAAAATCATGAGAAAAAATTTATTCAATCAATTGTGCTTGTCATTAACTGCATTGCTTTTTAGCTTTGGAGCGTTGGCACAGACTAACGTATCGGGGGTCATCACCGACGGTGCCACCAAAGAGCCGCTCATCGGTATCAGCGTGGCCATAAAAGGAAAGGTACTCGGCACCATCACCGACGGCAAGGGTAAGTTTGCCCTCACCACCACCACACCGCCACCATTTACAATTGTTATTAGCTCGGTGGGCTACCAGGGTCAGGAGATCGAAATAAAAGGAAATCGCACTGACCTGAAAATTGCATTGGCCGAGCAGGTTATCATGGGCCAGGAAGTGGTCGTTTCGGCATCGCGGATTGAGGAGAGCGTGATGAAGTCGCCAGTGGCGGTCGAAAAAATGGACATTCGGGCCATCCGCGAAGCCGCCGCCCCCGATTTTTACGGTGCCTTGGCTAATTTCAAGGGTATCGACATAGCCACGCAAGGTGTTCTGTTTAAATCAATAAACATGAGGGGGTTTGGACAAACTGGAAACCCGCGCACCGTTCAGATGATTGACGGTATGGACAACTCGGCCCCGGGACTGAACTTCCCCGTCGATAACATCGCTGGTATTCCTGAGTTAGACGTAGAAAGCGTAGAAATTTTGCCTGGCGCGGCATCGGCCCTCTACGGCCCCAACGCCATCCAGGGTTTGATCTTAATGAACAGCAAAAGTCCGTTTTTGTACCAAGGACTCAGTGCCAACGTAAAAACGGGTGTGATGAGTGCCGAAAATCGCGACGTAAAAACGACGGGCTTCTACGATGCGTCTATCCGCTACGCCAAGGCGTTCAACAACAAGTTTGCTTTTAAACTGAACTTGGCTTACATAACCGCCAAAGACTGGCAAGCCACCGACTACACGAACCTAAACGTGGGCGGCCTATCCGACCCCAACCGTGGCCCTGGCACTGCGCCAAACTACGATGGTATGAACGTGTACGGCGACGAAAACCAGCAAAATATGCAGTCTGTGGCCAGATCGCTCATAGCGGCCAGGTTGCTGCCAGCCGCTGCGCTTGGTTTGGTGCCCGACCGCAGCATAAGCCGGACGGGTTTCATTGAGCGTGACTTGGTAGACTACAACACAAAAAGTTTTAAGTTCAACGCGGCGGTGCATTACCGTTTGAGCGAAAAAGTGGAGGCCATTGCCCAAATTAACTACGGCTACGGCACAACCGTTTATACGGCCAGTGGCCGGTACTCGCTGCGCAATTTTAGCATTGCCCAAGGAAAAATAGAACTCAAAGGCGACAACTTTACGCTGCGCGCCTACACAACCCGCGAGAATTCGGGACAGTCGTACACGGCTGGTTTGACGGCCATAACCATGAACGAGCTTTGGAAGCCCAGCGCCCAGTGGTACGGCCAATATTTGGGAGCATTTGTACAAGCCCGTGGTAGCGGCCAGCCCGAAGACGCGGCGCACCTGTTGGCACGCGGCGTGGCCGACCAAGGCCGCCCAGTGCCAGGCACACCCGCCTACACCGAATTGTTAGACAAAGCGCGCAACGGGTCGATCTCCTCGCAGATCATCCCTGGTTTTGGTGGTGGTGGTTTCACCGACAACTCCAACCTGGTTCACGTGGAGGGTGTTTTCAATTTCAAAAATCAGATCAAATTTGCCGACGTGCTCGTGGGTGCTAACTTCCGCCAGTACCAATTGGCTTCTAACGGAACACTTTTTGCCGACCAAGTAGATGGCCGCAATGGCCGCATTAATATAAACGAATACGGCGGTTTTGTGCAGGTTGCCAAGACGTTGTTCAACGACCACTTGAAGTTGAGCGGTTCGTTGCGCTACGACAAAAACCAGAATTTTACGGGCCAGTTCTCGCCACGCGTGTCGGCGGTTACGACTTTTGGTCAGCAAAACTTCCGGGTATCTTACCAGACGGGCTTCAGGATTCCGACCACCCAAAACCAGTACATAGACCTACTCACGCCAGCGGCGCGGTTGATTGGCGGCTTGCCCGATAGCTATGCTCGCTACAACCTGGCCAACGCGGTGTCGCGGGAGAGCGTAGTTGCTTTTGGTGCGGCGGCCGCACAAACGGGCGCAAACCCAGCCACGCAGCAGCAGGCGGTTCAGTTTATTACGGCCCAAGTAACGCAGCAAGTAACGGCGGCGGTAACAGCGGCAGTAACAGCCGCCGTTCAGGCGGGTGTGGCGGCTGGCCAAATACCAGCTGCTGCCGCTGCGGGCATTATTCAGCAGCAGGTAGCGGCGGCAGTGCCAGGCCAAGTGGCGGCAAACTTGCCAGCGGCCATTGCTGCCAACGGTGCCAGCGTGGTGCAGTTGTTGTCTATTCAGGCCAACGTGGGCTTGCTCGTGCCCTACCAGCGCAAAGAGTTTAAGACCGAGCGCGTGGCCAACTACGAGATCGGCTACCGTGGGGTTATTAGCAAAAAACTGTTTATTGACACCTACTACTATTACAGCGTTTACAAAGATTTTATCGGCGGCGTTATTTTGCTCCAGCCTACTGCCTCAATTCAGCCAGGCTTGTTGCCCGAAGTTACGGGTGTGTTGGGCGGCGGTACCCGCAGAGCGTTTTCGATGCCCGTTAATAGCAGCAAAGACATCACGGCGTCGGGCTGGGCTGTTGGCCTAACCTACCAACTGCCAAAAGGCTTCTCGCTGGCTGGAAACTTCTCGCACAACCAGTTGAACAACTTTACGCCTACCGCAGAACTTCAAACGGCGGCTTTCAACACGCCCGCCAACCGCTGGAATATCAGCTTTGGTAATCGCAGCGTGAACGGCTCAAAGGTTGGTTTCAACGTGGCGTTTAAGCGCCAAGATGCTTTTGTGTGGGAGGGCTACGGCGTGCCTACCGAAGCAAACGTGCGGCAGTTCCAAAATACCACTGTGCCTGCGTTTAGCAACTTAGATGCCCAAGTAAGCTACAAGTTGTCGAGCATGAAATCGATCTTGAAGATTGGTGGCAGCAACATTTTGGGTACGCCCTACATCCAAGCGTTTGGTAGCTCAACCGTTGGGGCAATGTACTACGTGAGCATTTCGTTCGATGAGTTGTTGAACAAATAAATCTGCTTAATTACTTTACCAAAAAGGGCGTTCGGATCATCTCCGAACGCCCTTTTTGGTTGTGAATTTATACGACCTGCGCCAGCAAAATCACTCAAATCTGATGTCTTTCAACATGAGTTGCAGGGTTTTTTGCCCCCTAAAATCGTTTTCTTCAATCGAATAACAAATGGCAAATGGCTTGCCCGTCATCAGGTCGGCGTAGTGGTGCGCCATGCTGAAGCCCACCGCCGTAAACACGGGCGTACCCGTTTGATAGACCTCAATTTTGAGGTGCTTTTCCTTCATAATTGTGGGTTTGCCCGCCACCATCACCCCACCACTCGAAAACACGGGTGTCATGTTTTGGGGGCCAAAGGGCTGCATTTGGTTAATGATGCCGAAGAACCGGGGCGTAATGGCCGCCAGATTCAGTTCCAAATCAATGTCGATCATGGGGGTGAGTTGCTCAGGCAAAATGGTTTTTGCCACCACTTCGTCGAACTTTATGCGGAAAGCATCCACGTTTTCTAAGGGCATCGTGAGCCCCGCCGCAAAGGTATGCCCGCCAAATTGTTCCAATAAATCGGCGCAGGCTTCGATGGCATCGTACACATCGAAACCAGGCACCGACCGCGCCGATCCCGCCGCTTTGTCGTGCGACAGCGTGAGGATGATTGTGGGGCGGTGGTAGCGTTCTATGCACCGGCTGGCCACGATCCCGACCACGCCTTTGTGCCAAGTTGGCTTAAAAAGCACCGTGCTGCTGGCATCTTGGAGCCATTGGTTTTCTTCAATCATCGCAATAGCCTCGTCGGTAATGCTCGAGTCGAAGGTGCGGCGTTCGAGATTGTGCTTGTTTATTTCAAACGAAAAATCGGCGGCTTCGGCTTCGTCCTCGCACAGCAGCAGGTTCACGGCCTGGCGGGCGTGGGCAATGCGCCCTGCCGCGTTGATGCGGGGCCCCAAACCGAAGACCACGTTCATAATGTCTATCTTTTTGGTAAAACCCGCCACCTGTGCCAACGCTTTTAGGCCAGTGCGCGGGGCAGCGTTGAGGCGTTGGAGGCCGTAGTAGGCCATTACTCGGTTTTCGCCCGTGATGTGCACAATGTCGCAGGCGATGCTGACAACCAATAAATCGAGGTATTGGTAGAGCAGTTCGAGGTCGTAGTGGTGGTCGAGACAAAAAGCGTGGAGCAACTTAAACCCCACCCCGCAGCCCGTTAGTTCTTTGTAGGGGTAGGCGCAGTCGGCACGTTTGGGGTCTAAAACAGCCACGGCCGCTGGCAGTTGGCTGCCCGGGCGGTGGTGGTCGCAGATGATAAAATCGATGCCGTATTCGGCGGCCAGTTGAACCTTATCGACCGACTTTATGCCACAATCCAACGCCACAATGAGCGAATATCCGTGGTCTCTGGCCCACTCCACGCCCTGGCTCGACACGCCGTAGCCCTCCACGTAGCGGTCGGGAATGTAGTGTTCTAATTGGTCGTAGAAACGGCTCAAAAAACCGTAAAACATCGCCACCGACGTGGTGCCGTCAACGTCGTAATCGCCGTAAACCAATATCTTTTCTTTTCGGTCGATGGCCAAATTTAGGCGATCAACCGCTTTTTGCATATCGGCCATCAAAAACGGATCGTGGAGCTGCGACAGCTCGGGGCGGAAAAAAGCCTTGGCCTCGTCGAACGTGTCGATACCCCGCTGAACGAGCAACTGAGCCAAAAAAGGGTTCAGATTAAGTTGCTGCGCCAACGTTTCGGCAACGGGTTGTTGGGTTTCGGAGAGCGGGTTGCGGTAAATCCAGCGTTTCATTCGAGGGGATTAGCGTTGATTAATCATTATTTTTATTCCTCCAAACCAGTATCTGCCCACGGCGGGTTCAAAAAAACGGTTGGCGGCGGCGTTGGTTTGCACGTTCTGAAAGTACTGCGCACCAAAGAGGTTGTTTACGCCCAAAAATGGTTCTACGTGGGTGCGGTGTTTTTTATTTATTGCCCAGCCCGCCCTCAAATTGACCACCTGGTAGCCGTTGGCCGTTACGGTGTTGGCATCGTTGGCAAAAAAATCGCTGGCGTGGCGTACCTGTGCAATGCCATAAAAACCATTCTGGGCAAAATACCGCAACTCGCCGTAGGTCGTCTGCCGAGGAATACCTGGCAGGGCGTTTCCAGCAAAATCGCTGGTGGTAGTTTGGTATATTTTGTACTTAAAATCGGAGTAGGTGTAGCTGCCGTGAAACGTAAGGCCGCGTGCCAAAAATGCACTCACGCCCAACTCAATGCCCTGCCGCTTAGACTGCCCCGCGTTTCTAAAAAACACGCGCCCCGTTTGGCCACTTAGCTGAAAAGGAACGAGTTCGTCGGAAACATCAATGTTAAAAAGAGCCACGTCAATCCGAAGTTTGTTGTGTAAAAACAGTTTAGCACCAACCTCAAAGTTTACGGCGCGTTGGGGGTTTAGTTCGGCGTTGAAGCCGCCCAAACCGCTCGGGTTGTTCGACAGTTCGCTCATGGTGGGGGTTTCAAAACTGGTACCTGCATTGGCGTACAGGCTGCTTTGTTGGCCAATTTGGCGCGTAATTCCCAGCGTTGGGTTGATGGTTTGGTAGGCCCGCCTGCCCGACTGGTTGCCGTCGGCTATAAAATTATCGGTGGCGTTTAGTTTGATGTTGTCGTAGCGCAGTCCTGCCAGCAGCCCCCACCTACCCAACGAGAGGCGCTGAGTCAAGTAAAACGCCACGTTTTTGAACTGCTCCAACTGGTCGAAGGTCAATTTGCCGCGCTCGCCCAATAGATTGTCGAAACGGCGGCGGGTATCGTTTTGGTTTTCGGCATCCATACCTGCCCTGAGCTGGTACTCGAAACGCTCGTTTTTGGGGTATGAGAATTGGTACTGCAAGCTGAGGCCCCCAAAAAGGCGGTCGATGCTCCCCGCGCCCGCAGCCTGAAACGCCAACAGATTTGTGAAAGCACGTTGGGTGGCAAAGCCCCGGGCAAAAAATAGGTGGTTGCGCACCTTTTTCTCGAAAACAACGCCCACGCGCCCCTGCTGCACGGCTTCGCCAGCATTGAATCTGAGGTTGTTGGGGTGCGCCTGCTGGCGAGACTCAGTGCTTTGTGGGGCCGTTAGCCCGCCAGGGTCGTTGGCAGTGGGGCTGTTGCCGTAGTTTATCAGCACCGAAATTTTGGTCAAAGAATCGAAATCGTAGCGGACTTTGGCGTTGATAATGGTGTTTTGCATTTGGCTGTGGGCGCGGTAGCCATCCGACTGGTTGAACGATCCCCCCAAAACGTACTGCCATTTGTTTTTTTTGGAAGCCACTTTTAGGCTCAAATTTCTGTACCCAAACGACCCGCTGGCTGCTTTAAATTCGAGCATCGGTAGGTCGGCGGCGTTGTCGGTTTGTAGGTTAATGACCCCGCCAGCGGCGTTGCCGTACAAACTCGACGACGGCCCGCGAACAACCTCCATGCGGGCCATCATGCTGGGGTCAATGTTGTCGATGTCGGCTTGGCCGTCGGGCGTTGATTCGGGGATTCCGTCCACCACCAGCCTAATGCCGCGAATGCCAAAGGCTGCCCGCGCCCCAAAACCACGGACGGAAATGCGCAAGTCTTGGGCGTAATTGTCGGGGTTTTGGGCAAAAAGCCCAGGCACTGCCCCCAACGATTCGAACAAAGACAATTGTTGCTGCCCCGTTTTGATGCGGCTGCCGTCCAACACCGTCATGGCCATCGGAATGCGGGTTTCTTTGGTCTCGATGCGGGTACTTATTACCACCACGGGGGCCAATTGCAGGGTGCGGAGGCTGTCGGGTTGGGCGGCGGCGGGGGCAGAAAACCACAAAAGTATCAAACCAACCAAGCACGAAATAACACGTCGTTTTGGCAGTTGTTGCGGGTCAGTGTTTTGTTTTTTTACGAATCTCATTCATCAAACCTACAAAGTTTTTATTAGAATCTAAGCCGCGCCAGTTGTATTTTGCGCTGGTTCGATGCTTAGTCTGTATATTTGCCACAATAAACATTGATTCATAAACCGTTCTGAACACACCTACCTAACTTTTGCATGAAATTACTCGACAATAAAGTTGCCATCGTTACGGGGGCATCGCGTGGCATTGGCCGGGCAATGGCCATTCGTTTTGCCCAAGAGGGCGCAAATGTGGCGTTTACGTACCTATCGAGTGTAGAAAAAGGCCAAGCCCTCGAAGCCGAGTTGGCTGCTTTTGGGATCAAGGCAAAGGGGTATCGCTCGGACGCGTCCGACTACAAAGCTGCCGAAGCATTGGTGGCGGAGGTTGCCGCCGATTTTGGCACAATTGATGTGCTGGTAAACAACGCTGGCATAACCCGCGACGGTCTGCTGATGCGCATGAGCGAAGAGAACTGGGATGTGGTGATAAACACCAATTTGAAGTCGGTTTTTAATCTGACCAAAGCGGCCACCCGGGTGATGATGAAAGCCAAAAGCGGCTCAATTATTAATATTACGTCGGTGGTGGGCTTGCGCGGCAACGCTGGCCAGGCCAACTATGCCGCATCTAAGGCTGGTATTATTGGTTTTACGAAGTCGGTGGCCTTGGAGTTGGGGTCGCGCAATATTCGGTGCAATGCCATTGCCCCAGGTTTTATCGAAACCGAAATGACGGGCGAACTCAACGAGAAAGCCGTTGAAGAATGGACGAAGAGTATTCCTCTCCGGCGCGGTGGCAAACCCGAAGAGGTGGCCGACTGTGCGGTGTTTTTGGGTTCTGATATGTCGAAATACATTTCGGGGCAGGTTTTGCAGGTCGATGGAGGAATGTTAACTTAAAAAATGCGAAACGAACTCTATTTTACCACCTCGCCGTGGTTCATCCTGGCGTGCTTGGCCGTTGGCGCAGCCTACGCCTACTTTTTGTACCAGCCCAAACCGTTTTGGAGCAAGTCGCTCAACGTGGGGCTGGCGTTTTTGCGCGGTTTTTTGGTGAGTCTGCTCTGTTTTTTGTTGATGAGTCCGCTCGTAAAAACCACCCAAACTACCGTCGATAAGCCAAAAGTGGTGCTGGCCATCGACAACTCCGAATCGATGAAAAACCTGCCAAAGGCCGTGCTGGTCAAGGCCGACGAATTGCGCCAAAAACTTACGGCGGCGGGCTTGGAGGTAGCCGTGCAAACGCTAAACCCAAACAATGCCACTGAAAACCTAAGCGATCTTACATTTGACCAGCCAAGTACTGACCTGTCGGGGTTGCTGATTGGCCTAAAAAATAATTACGAAGGCCGCAACCTGACCGACGTGGTTTTGCTCACCGACGGCATTGTTAATCAAGGGCTTACGCCCACTTTCAATACCTACCCATTTAAGGTACACAGCGTGGGCGTGGGCGATACGCTCCCGAAGCGCGACGTGGCCATTAAAAATGTGGTGGCCAACAACGTTGCGTACCTCGGAAACCAGTTTCCAGTGCAGGCAGACGTGGCCGCCAACGGTTTTTCGGGGCGGGCAGCCAACGTGTATCTCAAACAAAACGGACGGATATTGGACCGAAAAAATGTAGCTTTTGGGCAAGACGATGCCTTTCAGCAGGTTACTTTCCAGGTGTCGTCAAACACAAACGGAACCCAACACTACGTGGTGGAGGTGGAGCCGCTGGCGGGTGAGTTTACGACCCGCAACAACCAGCGAGACATTTACATTGATATTGTGGACGGAAAAGAAAAAATTCTGCTGCTGGCCTTGTCGTCGCACCCCGATGTAAAGACGCTGCGGACGATTATTGAAAAAAACGATAATTATGAGCTCGATGTGGTGCTTTTTGGGTCGATTAATAATTGGGCTGATTTGAATTATACCAAAAAATACGACCTTGTTATTCTGCACCAATTGCCCGACCATTTTGGGACGGGTAACGACGCGATTCAAAAGTTTTTGCAGCGCGACAATACGCCGCTATTTATCGTGTTGGGCAACCAAGCCAGTGCGCAAAGCGCCAGCCGCCTCAATCAGGTGGTGCGCATCAATGCCCCAAATGGCCAAACCGACAAAGTAACGGCGCGGTTTAATACGGCCTTCAAACTCCTCAATTTAGATGCCGACAAACTGGCCGTTCTCGAAAAACTCCCACCGCTGTCGGTGCCCTACGGCGACTACCAACTGGGGGCGGGCAGCGAGGTGGTGCTGTTTCAGAACGTAGGTAGTGTGCGCACCAACAAGCCACTGCTGATGATTAACACCTCCACCACCCGCAAGGCCGCCGTGCTGGCGGGCGAGGGGATTTGGCAATGGCGGCTCGAAGAATATGCCCTCAACGAAACCCAGGTGGCGGTCGATGAACTGATCCAGAAAACAATCCAGCTCATTTCGGTGAAAGAAGACAAACGTAAGTTTAGGGTTTATCCGCTCAATACCGACCTGCTCATCGGCGACAAAGTCAGTTTTGAAACGGAGATTTACAACGATATTTACGAAAAAACCTACGGCCAGAGCGTGAAATTGGACATAACCAGCGAAAACGGCAAACGGCAAACCTACAACTATACCAACGCCGATGGCAGCAGCCGATTTGAACTCAGCGGGCTGACGGCGGGGGTGTATCGGTACACGGCCACCACCAGCCTCAACGGCGGAAAGCAGGAGCAGGCATCGGGTGAGTTTATTATTAAAGACTTGCAGTTGGAAGCACTGAACCTAACCGCCGACTTTGGGATGCTGCGCCAGTTGGCCACCCAGACCGACGGATATTTTGTGAAACCCGCCCAAATGGAGCAATTAATCGAGAAGCTAACCAGCCAAAAAGCCCCCGATCGCCTCGATAGCACCGAGGAAATGACCGAACTGATAAACCGAAAGTGGTTGTTTTTCTTGCTTCTTTTGCTGGTCTCTCTCGAATGGGGAACGCGCAAATACCAAGGTTCGTACTGAAAAATAGGGTGGCATCGGCGAGCAAATATACAACACCTGGCAACACCAAAAAGGTATTTTTGGGGCTGATTTTCTGGTTGTTGGCGTTGTTTTTTTGCCCACAATCGCGCGCGCAATTGGACACAGCTGGCGCAAAAAAACCAAATTACCGCGCCCTGCACTGGATACTGGCTGGCGAGACTACCCTCTACGCGGGGTCTATGTACGGACTGAGCCGCGCTTGGTATAAAACCAAGTTTACCCAGTTTCGGGTGGCCGATGACTTTGACGAGTGGAAACAGGTTGATAAGGCGGGACATTTTTTTTCGGCCTACCAAATTTGCCGGCACACCGCCGCGCTCTACCAACAAACGGGCGTGAGCCGCAAACAAGCTGCACTCTACGGGGCCATCTCGGGGTTTATGTTTCTGACACCCATCGAAATTTTAGACGGTTTCCAGCCCGACTACGGGTTTTCGCCGAGCGACATGGCCGCCAACGTACTTGGTCCAGCACTTTATCTGGGCCAATACGCCCTCTGGGACGAAGCCCGAATACAGCCCAAGTTTTCTTACCACCGCACCAGCCTGGCGCGGGTGCGGCCCGAACTACTGGGCAAAAATCTGGGTGAGGAGTGGCTCAAGGACTACAACGGTCAAACGTACTGGCTGTCGGTAAACGTGGCCTCGTTTTTGCGCTCGGGGAGTGGTTTTCCGAAGTGGCTCAACGTGTCGCTGGGCTACGGCGTTCAAGACATGGTTGGCGCGCGGGTGGCCAAAAGTTTGGAGCTCGGCTACGCCCCTTACCGCCAGTACTACCTGTCGCTCGACGTGGACTTGACGCGCATCAAAACCCGCTCAAAAGTTCTCAAAACGCTATTTTTTATGGCCAATACGCTCAAAATTCCCGCTCCCGCCCTCGAGCTAAACTCCCAAAGTGGTTTGCGCTGGCACTGGCTCTATTTTTGAGCCTACTCGTCTTCCAAAAGTACGTTGAACTGATACAGCAAGGGATCGAGGGCATTCAAACACTTTTGGATAAAGTCGGCGTCGTCCATCAAAAAATTTAGCACATTGTCGGAGCGTTCTTGGAGGTTTCCGCCAGGGAACAACTTGTTTTTGAGGGCCAGCAACTGCGCAAGTTCGGTCTCATAGTGGCGTTCTTCGGCCCTGCGAATGCGTTTTTCTACGTTTTCGAGTGCGGCCATTAGCCTCACTTTTTGCGCTTGCACCACCCCCTGCATGGTCTTGTCGATGGCCACCGCCTTCTGGTTTATGCGGGCAAACAAATCCTCGAAGTCTTGTTTTTCGGGGTCTAAGTCTAAGCTATTGGGGCTCACTTTGGCAATGTATTTGCGGCGCAGGGTGGTTTCGTCTAAGAATAAATCGGCCACCTCAACGCCCAGTTTTTCCATCCGTTTTTGGTGGGGTGTGGCCACGTAAAGCACAAAGTTACGGGGCATGAGCGCGGGCATTGGCACGGCAAAATGCGCAAAAACACCTTTGAGTTGCAACCAGTAGGGCACCTCGGACGGCCCACCGATGTAGGCCAAATTGGGCAAAATCATCTCCTGATACAGTGGCCGTAGCACCACGTTCGGGCTGAGTTTTTCGGGTTCGTTTTCAATGATATTGTGCATCTCGGTTTCACTAAAAACCAGATCGGTATTCAAAACCTGGAAACCGTCTTTGTGGCGCACGATGCGCTCGCGGAGCTGGTCGTGGAGGTAGAACAGGTTTATGTCGCGCCCCGAAATCTGCGAATGGTAGCCCAGTTGGGTGAGCTCGGCGGTGGTCTGGGCTACTTTTTGGGTGCTTGTTCCCGTCAAAAGCTCGTCTCTAAACACGGGTCGAAACATCTTTTTCAAGTCGCGGTCGTCGGCATCCAGACATATAAGTCCTTCATTTCCAAATAGTTCGTTCATATAAAACCGCGCGGCATCGGCCAGGGTTTGGTGGCCAAGGTAGGCTTGCTCAAAGAGTGGTGCGCGTTGGGGGAGTATGTCTAAGGCGGCGCCCAGCTCTTGGGGGTTCATACGGCCCACGGCACCGCGTTGCTTGGTTTCCCACCGGTATTTTTTTCCGAAGAGGTTAAAAGACGCAATTTCGGCAAAATCGTGGTCTTCGGAGGCCATCCAATACAGCGGCACAAAATTATAATTGGGGTAAGCAGTTTTGAGGCGTTTGGCCAAATTAATGGTTGTAATAATCTTGTATATTACGTAGAGCGGCCCCGTAAAAATGGAAAGCTGGTGGCCCGTCGTCACGGTAAAAGTATCGGCCTGCGCCAGCGCCGCCGTGTTGGGCAAAACGCTGGGGTTGTTGAGCCTGGCGTACTGTTTATCGAGCACCTCAACCAACGTTTCTCGGCTCTGCGCGTCCATCTTTTTTGCCTCAATGATGCCGCCAAAATTTTCGATTGCGGGAAAACTGTCATAGAACGGCCGGAGCGTTGGTTTCTGGGAAATATAGTCCAAAAACAAATTCGGGAACGCACCCGTGGCTTGGAGTGGCAGTGGCTGGTTGGTCATCAATTTTATTGTTAGTCCGTTAAGTACACTAACTCCACAAAAAGGCCGAAAGTTTCCTGGGCAGGGTTGCGCCGTTTACCGTTTAATCATAAGTACCCGCTCAATAGGAACTGTCTTACGAATCATTGCTACTTTTGGGTGATATCTCAACTTGCTAATGAACCGAGTCATACTTGCCGTGTATGGATCATTGATGGCCTTCAGTACGTGGGCGCAACCCAAAGTAGATTATCAAAAAACGGATAAACTACTTGACGTAGCACCTTACGTAGCATACCTGGCCGACACCGCCCAAAAACTCACGTTCGGGCAGGTGCGTCGGTTGCCGCGCGCGGCTTTTGTGGTTAATGGCAAAGAAGGGCTGAGTTTGGGCAACCAAGAACTGCCGCATTGGTTTCGAATTGACTTTACCGACGCTACCGCCCCCGAAGATTTATACCTTTTCACCGATTTTCCGCTCCATTACTTAGATGTCTATTTGATAGACCAAAACGACAGCGTGACCGTCTGGAAAACGGGCTTGCTACGGCCTTTGGGTGGACGGCATTTTTTGACCAACAATTACAGTTTTAACTTGGGCAGAAACCCCAAACAGGTCATTTTTCGGGCTCAATCTCCCACTTTATACCTGCCGTTTTTGCTCGGTACCATCCAACCGTTGGTGGCTTATACTTTCAAATACGACCTGCTCATAGGTGCGCTTTTAGGGCTCATTTTGTCGCTGTCGCTCTATAATTTGTTCCTGTATTTTTCGCTCAAAGACCTTACTTTTTTGTACTACTCCAGCTATGAATTGATACTTTTCTACCTAATTTTCAAAGGAATGGGTGCGCACCAAGTTTTTTTTACGCGAAATAATCCATGGTTCAATGCCGACAACATTACTTCGACTGTGCTTTGTGCCACGTTTTCGTTCCTGTTTGTCAATAAGTTTTTAAACATAAAGGCGTTGGCTCCCAGGTTGTACGTCTGGAACTTGTCAATTTTGGCGGCTTTAATGGCCCTCATGTTTACGGAGTGGTTGCTACCCTACAAGATCTGGCACAACAACGTTTTAGATGTGCTCATTATCATCAATTCGTTGTCGGTTATTTTGGGCGGCGTTTATATTTGGTACCTGGGCTACGAGCCCGCCAAGTATTTTACGTTGGCCTGGTTTTTATTCTTGGTATCGGTGGTAGTCCGTTTTTTGAGCCTGTCGAACATCCTACCAAAACACCTTTTTTTGGTCGATTATTCCATTCATCTGGGAATGGCCATTGAGTCGCTGCTGCTTTCGTTTGCGGTGGCCTACCGATTCAATTTGTTTAGAAAAGAAGCCCGCGATGCCCACGCGCTGGTATTGCAGCGGTCGGCAGAAAACGAAAAACTGCTGCTGGCGCACAACTGTATTTTAGAAGAAAAAATAAAACTCGAGCAGAACCTTCCTGCCACTGCCCCCAACGACCTCCAACTTTTGTTTGAGAAAATACAAACTGAGCGCGGAAAAAACAAAAAGCTGGCCGTTTCGACCGTGGAGGGCGTACTGCTGCTGCCCATTGCCGACATTATTCGGCTCGAGGCACTGGGTAGCTACTGCACCATTTATTTAACCCAACGAAAGAAGATTGTGGCCTCCAAATCAATGTCGGAGTTTGAGCCGCACCTCGACAAGTTAGATTTTATTCGGGTGCACAAATCACACATCATCAACATCAATTTTGTGGAACGCTACGTGCGCGGTGAGGGCGGGGCGGTGGTGATGCCAGACGGCACGGAAGTGAGCGTGTCGCGCGGCATGAAGACTGAACTGCTCGGAAAGCTGTGCATTTTCTGACAACAGACCCTCGTCCGAAAAACTTGTTCGCCTATTTTAGCAACCCGTACCCGCAGTTGAGCAAGTCTGGCAGTTTGGTAACAATCAAAAGAGTACGTTTGGGGGTACTTAAACGTTACTCTCATGAAAAACTTGATTCTTGTCTTCTTTGCCTCCCTGGGCATTGCTTTTGCCCAGAGCCACTCGTATGAGGCGCATTTTCAACCCTCTTTTCCTGATTCTATTGGTACTTTGCCCTTGGTACGTCAGTGCAGGCCACCCATGTTTTTGGGCGGCCCAAAGGCGTTTGAGGAATTTATTGTTCAGAATGCCCAGTTTCCTGAAAGAGCCTATCGGGAAGGAATTGAGGGTACTGTTTACGTGGAGGTGTACGTACTGGCCACGGGCAGGCTACAATTGTTTGGCGTAAGTGGTGGCGTAGGAGCGGGCTGCGAGGAGGAGGCTGTCAGAATAGTGAGTTTGATGCCACCCTGGCTGCCCGCACTCCGCCAAAGTGAGCCCGTGCGTTGCAGAGTGCGCATTCCGATTACCTTCAAAACGATCAATACAATGACTTCCACACCGCACCGACGACTTTAAGTTTGCCGCGCTGCCATTCGCACTCACTCTACTTTTATGCTGCCTCCGCCCGCGTAGCTGCGCAGGGTGGCATCGTACTGGCCCAACCGCGAACGTACTGTCTCACAGATCAACTCTATTTGCACAAATCCTTTGTTACGGTCTGCCCTTTTTCTGCGCTTGAATTTTGTCAAATTCGGCTTCGTAGTCTTTAAATTCTGTTCCTAAGAGCCTGTCCCAAATTCTAAAATGAACGCCATAATTGCCAGTAAACTTGCTGTGGTGCATATTGTGGTGGGTGCTGGAAGTCATTAGTTTACCGACACTTCTGTTCCACCAACTTGGAAAAAACTCGTAGCCAACGTGCGACTTTATGTTGTCTAAAAACCCCCAAATTTGTAAAACACCAAGTGCTGGCACGTACATTGGAAAAAACAAACTGAATGGAATAATCCAACTGGTCAAGGCAACGGTTTCAAACCAATGAAAAGATAGGGAAGTGAACGGATTTACGTCAATACTATTGTGGTGTACTTTATGCACATACTTGTATATTTTTGGGTGGTGCAACAAGCGATGCACCCAATAAAACCAAGTATCGTCAATGATAAGAAATATGAAAAAGCCACAGTACGCAAAGAACTTCGGGTACTCGTTGATGTCCGTGTAAATTTTGGTATAGCCCTCATCTTTAAGGTAATAAATAACAAAAATAAATACGAGGCTTACCGTCAATGTAAACAAACTATTGATGAGTTCGGATTTTATTTGCTTGGCATCTACCCGATTTTTTACCTGAATTCGCCAATTTTGCAAGCGTTTTTTTAAGAGTTTCCACACAATTAGATAGACAGCCACAATTATCAAATAGTTCATCGAAGATTGTCCGAGCGCCTGTGGCAGTTGCTCAATAAATTTTTTGAGAAGTTCCATACCTTTTTATCGTTTTAAAATGATACGCAAAGGTCATGCACGCGCTTAAAAATCTACTTCACAAATGTTACTTAATTATCTGTTTTCGTATTCTGCTCAAACTTTGCGGTTTGATGCCCAGATAAGAAGCAATGTACTGCAAGGGTATATTTTGAACAAAGTGGGGTTGTTGTTCAATCATTTTTTGATAGCGTTGTTCGGCATTGAGGTTTGCCAAGTCGTTTGCGCGAAGTAAATTTGAATGCATCGCTTTTTCAAACATGGTTACACTAAATGTTTTAAATCGTTCGCTTTTTTCAATCAGCGTTTTGGTGTCAGCGTAAGAAACTTTCAAAACAGTACAATCGGTAACACACTCCACATTTTCATTTGCTTTTGTTTGATTGATTAAAGCTGAAAATGAAGCAATAAAGCCGTTTTCGGCGCACAAGAAAGTGGTTTGTTCTTCGCCGTTGTCGTCGTAATAAAAAAGCCGCATAAACCCCGAAACAACAAAATAAAGGCAGTTCGGAATTTTATCTTGTTCCTCCAAAATAGTGTTCCGAGAAACCGTTATTGGTTGAAAGTACGTTTTAATGTTATGGATTTCGTCCATTTCAAGAATGCCAATTTTTGAAATGGACGAAAGCAAAGTGTCGTAGTTGTTATCGGTCATGGGGGATCAATGGTCGCTCGTTTTTTCTGATTGGTGCCGATTTCTTGAAACTGCCATTCGTGCTCACTCTACTTTTATGCTGCCTCCGCCCGCGTAGCTGCGCATGGTGGCATCGTACATGGCATCGGCGGCTACTGGCCCAACCGCGAACGTACCACGCGCCACCACCCGCACCAGGTAATAAAAAGTTTTGGGTTGGGCGGTGGCATCGGTAAAGTAGTTTACGCGGTCGTCGCGGAGGTCGAAATAATCGGGCGTTGTTCCGTCTTTCAGCCACGGCATATCGCGCGGGGCGGTAAGGCGCGGGTTTTCGATCTCAAAACTGGCGGGCAGCATATCCGTCACTACCACGTTGTTCACGGGCAGGCCGTTTTTGCTGGCCAGGGTTATTTTTACAACCACCAGATCGTTCTGCCGAAAAGCAGCCGTTGGTTGGCCGTTTCGGCTCAAAAACTGCCGACGAACTACCAAGCCCGCGTCTTCTTGTTTGACGATACCCGTCTGCGAGAGCCCCTCGCTCTGCGAAAACCAGTACAAAGCACCCTTTTGCTGGGTTCTGATGCTGACCTTTTGGCCGCTCAACCCTTTGTTTAAGGTCAAGTCGGTTCCCGAAAAACTGCCCAATTGCTCACCCTTATTGCCCAAAATCTGCGCCGTTACGGTGGATGCTCCCGCTTTTTTGGCCAATTTTCCCAAAGCCAAAAACACAAAAGCCGACTCCTGGGTGTTTAGGGACTTTGCCGATTGAACCGCCCGCGACAACTGCCGCGCCAGCACGGGTATTTGCAGGTTGTTGGGGTCGCTTTCGATGAGGGTATGTAAGACCAAAGCCACATTTCTTATCGGCGACGCGAAGCTGCTTTCGTTTTGGAACGTCTCATTTCTTGTGTCTAATGTTTTGGGAATGAGCGTGTTGTAACTGCGCTCGTCGCCGATTGTTCGGTACGCGGCAGCCAACAAGTAGCGGCTATCGGAGGTGAGCAGCGCCTGGTTTTGTTTGTAGTAATTCATCGATGTTCGGTTGGCTTTGCCCGCCATGGTCAGCACGTAGAGCGAGTATAACGCCTCTCTACTGGCTACTTTGCGCACCACGAAACTCCCCTTTTCGTCGTAAAATCTTTCGTTTTCGGTGGCTGGTGCGTTGGTTTTTAGGCTCAAATAATCCAACATTTTCCCCTGAACGGTCGGGTTCACCTCAAACCCATTTTTCTTGGCTTCGACCAAAAAATGGAGCGCGTAGGCCGTTGCCCACCAACTTTCCTGCTCGCCCGACGGCCAGTAGCTCAACGCGCCGTCGTAGAGTTGCATAGATTCGAGTTTTTCGATGGCGCGTTGTACCGTAAAAGTAGGGTTATAGTCGCTCTCGGGGTTTTTAGATACATATGATTTGGCGCGGAGTGTTTTTGCCAAGTCGGCCAAATACAACTGCGGAAAGGCCTTTGAGACCGTCTGCTCGGCGCACCCGTGGGGGTAGCCCAGCAGGCTCTCGAACGATTTTGCGAATTGAACCATCGGCGAACGGCTCACGATGAGTTTGCTTTCGACGCTGCTTGGTACAAAACCGTTGGCAAAGTTTATGGCCACGGTTGCGCCCCCCTGCACCACGCCCGACTGGGTGGTTTTGAGCAGCGACGCGGCGGGCCGAACTGTCAGGTCAGTTTTTTCGGTAAATTTCTCCCGCCCGTTGTCCACCGTCACCGTCACCGTGCCACCGCCAGTGGTTTGGCTTGCTTTCAGCACAAAGTTCACGACCGATTCTTTTTCGCCGCCGACCGTCAGTGTTTGCTGCTGCCTGCCCACAGTGGTTAGTTGGCCGTTCAGCGCCAGCGTGGCCGTTAGGTTCATGGGCGTTTTGGTGGTGTTGGCCACGTTTACGGGCACCATCACCTCGTCGTTGGGGCTCAAAAAGCGGGGTAGGGCGGTGCTAATCACCACGGGGTCGGCCACTTTTATGTTGGCGTTGTCAGACCCGAACGCATCGTTTTTGTAGGCCACGGCCATCACCCGCAGATCGCCCGAAAATTGCGGAACGTCCACCGCAAACTCGGCCCTCCCGTCGGAACCCGTGCTAATAATACCGCTCCAAAAGGTTACTAATTTTACCCGCCCGTTCGACAGCGGATTGATCCTTTTTTCGAGGTCGTAGCCGTCTCCACCCACGCTCAACCGCGAGCCAAGGGTGAGTTCGGGAAACAGCAGCGCGTACAAATCGTGGCTGTTTACTTCGAGGGCGCGTTTTTGGTAGAAATACCCAAAAATATCGGGTGTTTTAAAGTTTTTGAGTTGCAAAATTCCCTCGTCCACCACTGCCACTGTGAGCTGGGCGTTTGGCGACGATTTTATTTTGATAACCTGCCGGGTCTTTGAGCGCGAGCTGGCCGCTGCCGTAATTTCTACGCCGAGGCGTGCGTTTTGTTTTTCGATGCGCACGGGTGCAAACCCGTGCGCCACCGTGAGCGGTAGGTCAGACGCGTCCATGGCCCTAATCAGGGTGGCCGTCACATAGACATTGGGTAGGTGTTGGTTGCCGATTTTAAAACTCCACTCGGCCGATTTTTTATCGGTCTGCAAATAATGGTACTCCAAAACTTTGTTTCGTTCCACTGTCACCAGCATTTTGCCCGCAAAGGGAGTCTTAAAAAGCACCGTTGCCACGTCGCCGACGTCGTAAGTGGGTTTGTCGAATTGCATCAAAACCTCTCCTTCGTTGCTCACCTCAAACGACGATGCCGCCGTGCCGCCCCATCCGTAGGCGTAGAAACCCACGCTGGTGTAGCCCGTTGCGGCGGGTTGGCGCACCCGCACCTCGTACTGGCCCGACACCGTTGGTACGTACCTGCACTCGGCCTGGCCATTTTTAAAGTTTACCTGATTGGTATAGACCACCGTCTCTTTTTTTCGGGATACGTACTGCAAGTTATCCCCCTGTTTTTCTGGAACATTATGGTACTCGTAGCGCACCACCTGCACCTGCGCCAACGCCGCTTTTTGCGGCACCCCGTTTTTATCTACCGCCGCCAGGCCAATGGGCAGCGGGGCGTTGAGGCCCACGTATTTGTCGGCCAGCCGAACGCCGTAGAACACGTTTTGGGTATAAATATCAAAGCGTTTGAGGCGGTTTACGGGCCGACCCGTTTCGTCAAAAACGCTCACAAATACTTTTCCTTCCAGCACTCCAATGTGCGCATAATCGGCTGGTATTACAAAATTTTCGGCGGCCAGGCCCGCGTCGTTCGTCACACCTTGCCGCACTTGATTCTCGAATTTGGTGCCGTTTTTTTCGTCAATTAATCCGTCAAAAACGTAGTTCTCAAAACCACGGGCCGTAAAAACCCGTCGTTTCAGGCTCAGTTCCATTTCGTAGTTGCGCCCCGAGGCGGGCGGCCCGTACAAGTTTGTGGCCGTGGCTGACAGGTTCACGGTCTGCCCGTTCGTATAAAATTCTTGGTTCGAGCTCACCACCACTTTAATGCGGTCGGGCATAAACTCCTCAATACCAACCGCCTTCGAGGCCAGCAGCACTCCGTTTCCGTTATAGACCTCAAAAGTATAAGTCCCCGTCACCGCCGCCACGTCCGTCGGAATGTCCACCGACACTGCGCCTTGTGCGTTGGTTTTTTGGCGCAAAACTGTGTGCTCCCGTCCGTTTGGCATAATTAGTTTTAGCACTACGGGCACTTGGCCCACACTTTGCCAGGTTTGGGTTCTGAGCACGGTGTTGAAGTGCAACGTTTCGCTGGGGCGGTAAATGTCGCGGTCGCCGTAGACAAAGGCCTCAAAACCAGAGGTGTTGTCGCGGGCGCCTTCTACTTCAAACCGTGATGTCTCGACGCGGGTGTCGGTAAAAGCCAGGTAATTAAAGTCGCTGTCTGAGTCGTTGCCTGGTTGGCTGGCGGTAATCATCGCAATTTTAAAACCCGCCGCTTTCTCGCTTATTTTATCAAAATGAGCCACGCCTTCGCGGTTGGTTTTGAGGCTATAAACCGACTGGTTATTGCTCGAAATCAGGTTCACCTCCACGTCGGCCAGTGCGTTGGTGGTCTTAATCGAATTGGCAAAAACCCAAATATCGTCGCCCGACTGTTTGGCAATGAGCCCAATGTCTGAAATTGAAATTAGTTTTGTGGCACTTTGGTACATTTCGTCTTTCGACAGCACCGAGACCACGTAAATGCCCTTACCGCCGTGCTGGCGGGTATCGGGCAGGGCCAAGTTCAGCACCGACACGCCCCCAGCCTGGGGTAGGTTTTGGGTTTCAATGGTTTTATTGACCACCTCGTCGCTGTATTGCCCGTCGTAGTCTTCGTTATATACCCATCCGTTGGCTTCGCCGTTGCCGTCTTCGTCGTACTGATAATCGGGGTAACGGCCCAATTTTAAAAAGTGAATAATGTTGTTTTCATATACCTTCGAGATTTTTACTTGCACTTTTGGTATATTTATGATGCTGACTCCCACGTTTTTGCTCCCTTTCGACGACAAGTAAACTGCCCTTTTGTTGGCAAATGCAATGGCGGAGGGCATCTTGCCAAAAAACAGGTCTTTGCTGACGGCCTGCGCCAAGCGCGCGCCCAAAACGCCCTTCATTTTGTCGGTCAGGTTGAGTATGTACGTTTCGCGCTCGCCAAAATCGCCTTTAATCTCAAAACCATTTTCGGTGAGCGTGGCTTTTGTGGCTATTTCGGGCTGTATGCTGTAGTAGCTGGCGATGTCTTCGGGTTGCAACTCCTGCGTGGTCACTACGCGCACGTAGCCTTGGTTGTTGTCGAAACCCGACTCCACGTTCACAATTTCCAGTTCAAACGGCGACGGCAAAACGCCCGATGCTTTTATTTCGGCAGTGCTCTCAAAGGCCGTATTGGGTACTTTTATTCCCTTGGCTACGCTGAAAAACAACGGATTACCTTCGTTTTGGGCTGGTGCGTCGGGCAGCGACACCGTCACCTCTTGGCTTTGTGGTAGCTGCCCCACTGCGGTGGCCAGTGGTTTGTCGGCGGCGGTTGCGCTTAGTTTGGCGGCAACTTCGGCGGCGTTCACGGCATAATTAAACCTCAACTTGGCTTTGGCCAGCGGCTTGGCGTTTTCTTTAGACCTTGCCCAGTATATTTCTGTTGTTTCAATGGCAAGGTAGGCGGTATGAAACTTCAACTCTTGACCCGAAATGTGGTACTTTTTTTCGGCAACCTTATCGGTTATTTTCGGGGTTAGCGTGGCGCGGTAGTCGGTGGCGGGCGCAAAACCCGCCCCTGGCGAAAACACCAGCTCGTTGGTGGCGGTCCACTTGAACTTGCCCGCTATTTTTGGAGAAAACTCAACGTATTCTCTTGATTCCCAAACGTTTAGGTCGCTTTCTTTGACCACATCCTTGTTGAAGGTGAAAACTAAATTTTGCGCCAACTGGATTTCATCCTCAAAATTTTGGCCAATAATTTTGACCTCATTCAACTTGGAACAGCCCGACAGTTGAACGATCAGCGCAAAAAAACAGACTATTTTGGCGGTGGTGGACATGAACTTGGGCGCGGCGGCGGGTGTGGTTTTCATGGAGACGTTATAGAAGGGTAAAAAGGCCGAAATTTAGTTTTTTTCGGCCACTTATTTCATATTTTTAGTATTTTTTGACCTTAAACGGCACTTCCACCGCCTAACCGTTGGTGGCATCGGTCGTTTGATTTGAACGCGGCGGGCAGTTTTTCAACTGCGTTCTCTTGGCCAGAGGCAGGAATGGCGATAAACATTTTTGGTGTTTCTGAGCTATTTTGTGATATTTAGCGCCAAGTAAGTATTGTCGAACGTCAATTTTAGTGCAACATGAAAATCTCTATCGTCGGATCAGGAAATTTGGCTTGGCATTTGTCGCAAGCACTCGAAAACAGCGAACACGCTTTGCTGGAAGTTTATAGCCGTGATCCCGCCAATGCGCGTCGCCTCGTGTCGAGGCTGTATAACACAACGGTTATGCCCGACCTCGATTTTTCGGAAAGCGCAGCCGAAGTTATCTTTCTGGCCGTTCCCGACGATGCCATTGCCGACGTGATAGAAAAGATGGTGTTGCCCGAAAACGTAATTTTAGTGCATACCTCAGGCACAAAAAGTTTGGAGGAGCTCGACCGACTGGTGCAGATATACAGCGACGTACCCGTAGAAACGGGCGTTTTCTACCCACTTCAAACTTTTAGCCGAGAACGCGCCCTCGATTTTTTAGAAATTCCGATCTGCGTGGAGGCCCACAACGCCCAAACCGAACAAATACTCGTGGATCTTGCCAAAACGCTCAGTGACGTGGTGTATTTGGTTAGTTCTGAGGAGCGAAAAGTACTGCATTTAGCGGCGGTTTTTGCCTGTAATTTTACCAATTACCTGCTGGCCGAATCGAAGATGATCTTAGACACCGCCTCGCTCGATTTTGCTATGCTGCGCCCGCTCATCAGAGAGACCTACCAAAAAGCCCTTGCCGCCGACGATCCGCGCTTGGTGCAAACTGGGCCAGCCAAACGCCGCGACACCGACACGATGCAGAACCACCAGCTTTTTTTGATCGATAACCACCCCCATTTGCTCAAAATTTACCAAAACATCTCCCAAGGAATCGGGGAGGTCTGACGGCGTTTTTGTCGTTAGCAACCCTCCCGAGAGTTAAAATTATGGACGACCTGCCAAAAATCCGTACCTTTTCAGTCCACTGCGGGTTATTCTTTGATTTTTTTAGCCTGGGTGTGTTTCATCGAGAAATTGGCTTTTGGATAATCATCTTGCGCCATAAAATTCCATTCTTTGAGGCAACATACTCAGAGGTATCGTTGAAATTCCCTAAAACATAGTCTCTATTTCTTCCTATTTTCCTTTGAAAATTTAGAAGATTACAGTGTTATTTTTAATCAGGTAGTGGGTTCAAAAGACAACGAAGTGGTTATTCCAAGGTATTTTATTGCGGATAGATTGGGAAACATCGTCGTCAGAAACGCCAAAAGACCCAGTGACACGACCCAACTATACAGCCAAATAGACAGCGTGATGGCAACAAAACCCGAAAGGTGGAAGTGGTGGTGGTTTTGGTGTTTTTTTACCAATATCAGACTTGCCACCGCGTGCCGTGGCTTTCATAATTAATTGATAATCAGAAAAATAGCCGTGATTTGTTTTTGTCACAACTGTTTTGCGCTGTTCGACCACTTATTTATGACGCACCCACTTTTTTTAGTGTTTTGCCTTCGCCCTACACCGCCGAAAACTCTTTTACTGCCTCAATAAAACACCGTACTTTGTCGGGGTTGGTGTCTGGATAAACACCGTGCCCGAGGTTGGCAATGTAGCGTTGGGTGCCAAAAGCGTGGGTCATATTTTTTACTTCGGTTCTTATTTGGGCGTAGTCGGCGTACAAAACGCAGGGGTCGAGGTTGCCCTGCAAAGTCTTGTTGGGAATCAACACCCGCGACTCGCGCGCGTCCATGTTCCAGTCAAGGCCCACCACCGCGCAATTGAGCGCACCGATGTCGTGGCGGGCAAAAAACGCGCCCTTGGCAAAAACCGTCAGCGGCACTTCGCTGATGGAGTCGCAAATTTGTTTGATGTAGGGCAACGAAAACTCGCGGTATTGCTGCGGCGACAACACGCCCGCCCACGAGTCGAAGAGCTGAAGCAGATCGGCCCCCGCCACCACCTGGGCTTTGAGGTAGCCGATGGTGCTATCGGTTATTTTTTGGAGTAGTTTGTGCGAAAAAACGGGATCGGTGTACAGCGCTTTTTTGGCCACCGAAAAGGTTTTTGAACCCCGTCCTTCGGTCATGTAGCAAAAAATAGTGAAGGGTGCGCCCGCAAAACCGATCAGTGGTACGCGCCCGTTGAGGTCGCGCTTCACGATTTTTATGGCATCGAGCACGTAGGCAAGGTCGGTTTGGGCATCGGCCACGCGCAGTTTTTCGATGTCGCGGTGGGTTTGAACGATGTTTGGAAAAACTGGGCCACGGTTCTCCTCCATTTCGTAGGGCAGACCCATGGCCTCGGGCACAACTAAAATGTCCGAAAAAATAATGGCCGCATCCACGCCCAGCAGATCGACGGGTTGCAGCGTGACCTCGGCGGCCAGCTCGGGGTTGGTGGCCAGCTTTATGAAACTCCCCGCTTGGGCGCGAACGGCGCGGTACTCGGCCAAAATTCGTCCTGCTTGGCGCATCATCCAAACGGGTGTGCGCTCCACCTGCTCGCCCCGCGCGGCGCGAAGCAGTAAATCATTTTTTAATTTCATGCCGCAAAGATACGACGAACTACTTTTTGAGAATTGATCCTGCCCCAACAAACGAAAATATTTTCTGGTTGTGGGGGTAGATTAAAATAATATTTTTTTGTAAGTAATTGAAAAACAATTGTTTAACTAATATTTAATAATCAATTACCAACAATCGGTTATTTGTAGCCGTTTGAAATCCTATTTTTGTGGCGTTTGGCGTGCGCAGTGCGTCCTGCCAGTTTTATTTTATTCAGTAGTTTCTTTCAAATGCCTGATTTTTCAGTTTTAGTGTATCAAAAATCTGCCATCGCCGCATTGTTTTTGCTGGTGGCGTGGTGGTATTGGACCAACCGAGACGCGCGCGTTTTTGAGTCGCCGCGCGCTGTTTTGTGGGTATTTGTGCTTTTCAGGTTGGTGCCGTTTGCGGTTGTTTACCTTTTTTTAGACTACGACGTTCGGTCAGACGCTTGGATGTTCTACGACTCGGCGCGCCAGGCGTTGCAACTAAAAATAGTTTACCGCGACTTCGACTCGGCCTATTCCCCGTTTTTCGTGTACCTCACGGCGCTTCCACTCTTGCTTTGGAACAGCGGCAAAGCCATTGTTTTGCTGCTGATTCTGGCCGAGGGTCTCGCCGTTTTGCTCACGGTTCAGCTGTTCGGAGACGATCGGCGGGCGCACCAAAAGGCCATTTTGTACCTGCTGCTGCCCGCCCCGCTGGTGCTGTCGGTGTTGAGCGGCCAGGAAGATATTTTGATGTGGCTTTTTGGCGCGTGGGCCCTGCTTGTTTGGCAAAAAAAGCGCGACGACCTCTGGGTTGGGCTCGTTTTGGGGCTGGGCATGGTGGCCACCAAAGCCCTGCTGGTGCTGACGCTGATCCCCGTTTTTTTCTTGGTAAAAAACAAAATTCGCTACTTTTTGGGCCTTGTTTTGGTGGGTTTGCCCGCGCTGGTGGTCATGTATGCACTCGTTGGGCTCGAGTTTTTGGAACCTATCCAGCAGGCCAACGACCCGCGCACGCCCAACCTGTGGACAATTTTACGGCCCGTTCTGGGCCCAATCGTCCCGCTGGGCCATAAAACGCTCAACTGGGTGGGCTTGGTCTCGGTGTTGGGATTGGGGTGTTTTGTGGCCCACCGTTGGCGGGGCAGGGGTCAGTTCGTAGTGGGTTTCACAACGCTTTTTGTGGCCACTTACGCCTTTGTGATGGTGGTGCAGCAGAGTTCGTTGGCCAACTATGCCTACCTTTTTTTGCTGCCCATGCTCTACGTACCAGCGGTGAAACTGACCAAAAAAACGCAGTTTTTTCTGCTGCTTTTACTTAATTTTGCCGTCGTGGTGCAGCCGCCCGTTTGGTGGGGGCTCAGGATGCCGATCTTCAAAACCCTCAGCGACCTCGCCCCTGGCTGGCACGCCACCGAATACCTCCTCGAAGTCATTATTGTGGGTTGTTTGGGGTATTTTGTAGTTGCTTTGGTGAAATCTGACGAGCCGATTGGCTCAGTAAATAAATAAAACACGACCGCGTAAACGTTGCAGAAATGGTAAATATAGGTTTAGTAGGTTACGGTTATTGGGGCATTAATTTGCTCCGCAACTTTATGAACACCAAAGACGCAACGGTGCGCACCGTCTGCGATCCGCGTGCCGAGCGGCTGGCAATTGCCAAAAAAAACTACCAGCACCTACACGTCACCCACGACTTCGATGAGCTTCTCAATGATGCGCAAATTGATGCCGTTGTGCTGGCAACCCCCGTTTTTTCGCATTATCCGTTGGCCAAAAAAGCCCTGCTGGCGGGCAAACACGTGTTGGTCGAAAAACCGTTCACGGCCAGCGTGGCGCAGGCCGAAGAGCTGATCGAACTGGCCGCCCAGCGCAAACTGACTATTATGATTGACCACACCTTTTTGTATACTGGGTCGGTGCAAAAAATTAAGGCCCTCTGCGACGGGGGCGAGATTGGCAAGCTGCAATATTTCGACTCGACGCGCATAAACCTGGGGCTTTTTCAGTCGGACGTGAACGTGATATGGGACTTGGCTCCCCACGACATTTCGATCTTGTTTCACATCTTCGACGAAAAACCAGTCAGCGTGTCGGCCACGGGCAAAGCCCACGCCATCAATAAAATAGAAAACATAGCCTACCTCACACTTCACTACCAGTCTGATTTCATTGCACATTTTTCTTGTTCATGGATTTCGCCGCTCAAGGTGCGCCGCATCCTGATTGGCGGCGACCAGCGAATGGTGATCTATGACGACGTGGAACCGACCGAAAAAATTAAAATTTACGATACAACCTACCAGCTCAATGGTTCGGAAGAAGAAAAACACAAGATGCTGATTGACTACCGAACGGGCGATATTTACCTGCCCAAAGTGCCCCAAAAAGAGGCCCTCGCCGAGATGGCCGCCGATTTTGTAAGTGCGGTATCGACCAACAAAAAGCCGCTCGTAGATGGCCAAAAGGGCCTCGAAGTAGTACGAGTGCTGGAAGCTGCCGAGGCCTCCATCAAGCAGAATGGAAAAGAAATTAGACTCTAACGCCCCCAAAAAATGACGATCCTGAACGAAAATTCGCCCAAACGCTCCCTCAACAACGTGCAAGTAGGCGAAAATGTAAAAATATTTGACTTCGTAAACGCCTACCATTGCTCAATAGACGACGGTAGCAAGGTGGGTACTTTTGTGGAGATTCAGCGAGGGGCAACCGTGGGTAAGAACTGCAAAATTTCGAGCCACAGTTTTATTTGTGAGGGCGTGCACATTGAAGACAACGTTTTTATTGGCCACAACGTGACGTTTATCAACGACCGTTTTCCGCGCGCCACCAATGCCGACGGCTCGGTGCAGACCGATGCCGATTGGAAAATGGAAGAGACCTGGGTGCGGGCGGGCGCAACGCTGGGGTCGAGCGTCACGATACTCTGCGGCCTGACCATTGGCGCGGGGGCAATCGTTGGCGCAGGGTCCGTAGTTACCAAAGACGTGCCACCGTTCACGATCGTGGCTGGCAACCCCGCCAAAGTAATCCGCAAGGTGTCAGAAAACTAAAAAACGGGTCGGTTTCACTGCTGGTATTTTTTGAAATACGTGTCCACCTCGCGCTTGTAAAATGGCGAGAACGTGGGCGGAACAGTCCGCAACAGCTCGGTTTGCTTTTGTTTGTCTTTCACATACTGCTCAAAAGCGGCGGGCGGGCGGCGCTGAATCTGCCGGGCGGTTTCAGACTTCCGCTTGTTGTCTTCTTCCTGTTCGCGGAGGGCTTTTTCCGACTCCAAAAGCCGCGTCTGAATGTCCTGTTGGCGTTTTATGAGGTCTTCGGTGAGGCGTTTGTTTACCAAGTCGGTCTCCGACTCGTCCATCTGCTTCATCAGCTCCCGCACTTGGTCGCTTACTTTATTGCCTCCTTCCGAGCCTTTCTGCGAGTCCATGAGCTCCTGTAACTGCCGCCTAATGCGCCCTTGCTCGGCGGCCATTTTAGCGAGCTGCTCCGACATCATTCCGCCCTGGCCGCCCTGACCTTTGCCCTGGCCTTTCATTTTTTGCATCTGCTTGTTTAGCTTTTCTTGCATTTCGCCCAGGCTCTGGCCAGGACTTTTGCTTTTTCCTTTCTGGTTTCCCTTGCCTCCGGCGCCAGGCATGGCCATGGCCTGCATTTGCTGCTGCATTTGCTTAAAAACATCGCTCAACATAGCAGCCAGGTTGTTCATCGAGGTCATCGCAAATTGTTGTTTGCTGGTAGCCAGCCCAATTTTGCGCTCCCGGATGTAGCGCGAACTTTCGGCGGAGTGGTACTTCATGTCGGCCAGCTCGCGGGTCACGAACGTCTGAATCTGCATAACCCGCTTAGACAGTGCATACAAACTGTCTTCTACCACCTTAGAATCGTCCTGTATTTTGAGTTGATCCTGCGCCAATTTTATAAAACGTGGGTCTTGCAAGCTCACCCCCTTGAAGTCTTTCATGACCTTTTCTTGGTCGTATGACAATTGAATCAAATTTTCTAAAATTGCTCGCAGGGCTTCCAAGTCCTCTTCGGCTTCCTTTTTGTCGGCCCCCATTTTGGCTTTCATCATGCCCGCCGACATGGCCCGCATGGCTTTCGATGCCTTTTTTTGCGACTTGGCAGCCCCCTTGTTTTGGTTCTGCTCCATCTGCTCCATGCTGTCGTCCTGCTCCTTGTCAATTTTTTCTTGGTCTTCCTTTTGAGGGTCTAAGTCCTCGGGCTTGTCGAGCTCTTTGTTCATTTTTTCGGCCTCTTCAACGTCCTTTTTGGTTTTTTCAAACTCCTTGTTCAGTTGTTCCTGCTCTTTTTTTAGTTGTTCCTGCTTTTTTTCTTGCTCTTTGCCGTCTTTCTGCTCTTTACCGTCTTTACCATCCTTTTGGTCTTTGCCGTCTTTTTGATCTTTGCCGTCTTTTTTGTCTGCTTTTTGGTCTTTCTTGTCCGACTCCTTCTGGTCTTTGCTGTTCTTTTCGGTTTCGTCGGCCAGTTTTTCTTGCTTGTCGGCCTGCTCCTCAAGGTCTTTTATAACCTGATCGAGTTTCTGCTCCATCTTCATTTTTTTGAACAACTCCTGCGCCCGCTGCACTTCTTTTTGCAGGTTGAACTCCTTGTTTTTGAGGCGGTTCATCATCTCAAACATCTTGTCGTCCTGCTGTTTTTGCTCGAGCATCTTTTTGAGTTCCTCGTACAATTTCTTGGTTTCTGGGTCGAGCATCTGATCCATCATTTTTTGGAGTTGATCCAATTTTTTCATCAACTCAGGATTCTGCTGGGCAAACCGCTGCTGTTTTTGCTGCGTAATCTGGTTCTGCTCCTGCATAGACCTGATCTCGTTTTCTAACTCATCGCGCTTTTTGAGTACGTCCTCAATCTGTTTTTTCTCCTGATAATCGAGCTCTTTCTGGCTTTTGAGGCGTTGGTCGAGTTTTTCTAATTCTTTTTGCAGGTTTTCGGCTTTGTTCAAAACCTTATCGATTTGTTTCTCGGTTTTTTCGGCCGATTTTCCAATCTCCTGGTTCACGAGGTCTTTGGTGGGCACGGTAAAATTAATAACCCGCGATTTGGACGCTTTCGGGCCATTTACGCCGTCGTTGTCCCAGACCTGCACAAAATACTCAATCTTGTCGCCAGGGGCCAACTTCAAGCTGTCGGTGTACCACTGAAAATAAAACGTTTGGTTGTTTATTGAGCGGTTGAAAGGCACTTCAAAAGCCTGGTAGTTGGTTTTGCCGTTGGTGTCTTTCGGCTTGCTTTTTAGTACATTATAAAAAACCTTCAACTGCGTAAAACCGTAGTCGTCGGCTATGTTTCCTCCCAACACAAGGTAGTTGTAGAGGGTGGTGTCTTGGTAGTTTTCGAGCGTCAAAATCGGAAATTTATCGGGAATCACGTTCATAAAATAACTGATCTTCTCGCGGTTTTGAGCCTGCTGGTTGCGCAAACTAATCTGGTATTGGCCTGATTTTCTGGCACTTCGCCTAAAATCAAAGCCGCCCGTCAGCTGGTGGTTGGCTTCGTATTTTTTGGGGTCTCCCTCAAACTGGATCAACATATCTTCGGTAGCCGTCGTGTTGAAATCCCACGAAACAGTTGTTCCCTCGGGCACGGTCAAGTTGCCCACGTTGGCCAATTGTTCGCTCGGTTTGTTGAGGTAGGCGGGGTAGTTGAGCGTCACATCAAACGACAGCAGACTGGGGCGGTCGGCCACGTCGATCTTAAAACCGTCTGACTGGTATCCAGCCGCGTCGAACCTAAAATCGACCTCTCGTTGCAGGTTTTTAAAGGTATATTCAAACGCCCGCCCGTCGATGGGCTCTAATTTGACCCGCGCTTTGTTCTGAACCAGGTACACGTTTTCGGGCAGGGCGTTGCCCACCAGCGTTACTTTGAGCGTAAAGTCTTCGTTTCGGAACGCTTTTAGTTCTTTATTTTCGATTTTAAATTGAAACGGCGCATCGTTGTAATCTTGCTTGAAATGAATAATGCGGTCGGAGCTGCTGCTAAAAAATTGGGGGTTGAAGAGTAAAATTGCCGCAATAACTGCCAGTGGATAGACGGCATATTTGAGGTATTTTTTGTTTTCGTTGAGCTTAATGGCATCCGTGAACCGAACGACGAGCAGTTGCTTCGATTTTTGGCGAATACTGGCCTCGATCAGGTCGCTTTGCGTGCCGCTTAGGCTGCGCAGTTGCAGGGTGTTGAGTAGTTTGTCGCCAATTTCTGGAAAAAACGCCCCAATTTGTTGGGCGGCTTGCTCGTCCGAAAGCGGCTTTTGAACTCCGTACAGGTGTATGAGGGGTTGTAGCACCCACCGAAAAAGCGCAACGGCCAGCGCGGCCAAAAAGCCAAAGAAAAACCCGCCCCGAATTACGCTATCGAACCGCCCAAAATACTCTAAGGTGTTGATGGTTAAATAGATACTCAACGCCAAACCCGCCGTAAAGATAACTCCTTTGGTGAGCTGGTTGATGTAAAACTTGCGCCGGTAGGCCCCAATCTGTTCTAAAATTCCCGTTACCGTGTCCATTTCTTTTCTTTTTTTACTGCCAATACCAACCAATCCAATGACTTAACGTGGAAGTTTGTCGTTGAATTTTAGAATTACGCAATCATTCAATCGTAGAACCTAAGCAAATACAGTGCTAAGTTGCTTGCAAGCGGGCAACTTCTTTGGCAAAATAGGTCAAAATTACCTTTGCCCCCGCTCTTTTAATCGACAGCAACATTTCGAGCATCGCGCGGTCGTGGTCGAGCCAACCATTGCTGGCTGCTGCTTTCACCATGGCATACTCGCCCGATACGTTGTAGGCGGCAATCGGCAAATCAAAATTATCGTTCAGTGCTTTTATGATGTCTAAGTAGGCCAGCGCTGGCTTAACCATCAGAAAATCAGCTCCTTCCTGGTAATCTAACCTGGCCTCGATGAGGGCTTCGCGGCTGTTGGCGGGGTTCATCTGGTACGTTTTTTTGTCCCCAAATCGCGGAGCCGAGTCGAGCGCGTCGCGGAAAGGGCCGTAGAAAGCACTGGCATATTTGGCGGTGTAGGCCATAATGCTCACGTTGCTGTGTCCGTCGGCATCGAGCGCGGCGCGGATGTAGCCAACCCGTCCGTCCATCATGTCAGACGGCCCGATGATGTCGGCCCCCGCCCGCGCCTGTGCCACCGCCATGCGCGCCAGAATGTCGAGCGTCGCGTCGTTTACGATTTGCCCGTTTTCTACCAGGCCATCGTGGCCATCCGAGCTGTAGGGATCCATTGCCACGTCGGTCATAATGGCCAAATCGGGAAATTTATCCTTCACCGCCCTCAACACATTTAGGTATAGCGTGTTGTCTTTGGTACTTTCGGTGGCGTACTTGTCTTTTTTGTTTTCAGCATAATTAGGAAACAAGCAAACCGATTTTATTCCCAAGTCAGTCACCTCGCGGAGTTCTTCCAAGAGGGTATCGACCGAGAACCTATATATACTGGGCATCGACTTTATCTCGTCTTTTATGCCGTGGCCATCCAGCACAAACATTGGGAATATAAAATCCGACACCGCCAATTTATTTTCTTCTACCAGCGCTCTTACGGCCTCAGATTTTCGGTTTCGGCGGGGTCTTTGGGTTATTTGGATCATCAATAATGCGGTTATCGGCCCCCAGGCGGGCAGTTTTCTTTGAGAAAGGTAGTAAACAAATTGTTGAGGTGCTGGCGCGTGCCCGCGCCCTCCGAAATACCGTGCGAACGGTTCGGGTAGGGCATAAACTGAAACAGTTTGTTGTTTTTAATGAGCTCATTCACAAGCATTTCGGCGTTTTGGTAGTGTACGTTGTCGTCGCCAGTACCGTGAATGTACAGGAGTTTTCCTTTTAAGTTTTTGGCGTGCGTAACGGGCGATCCCTGCACAAAATCCTCGCGATTTTCTTGCGGCACGCCCATGTAGCGTTCTTGGTAAATGTTGTCGTAGCTCAGTTGGTCTCCAACGGCGGCTACCGAAATACCCACCTTAAAAATGTCGGGGTACTGAAACATCAAATTGAGCGTCGAAGAGCCGCCCCCACTCCAGCCGTGAACCGCCACGCGCTCGGCATCTACGTAGGGCAGTTTGAGGAGTTCTTTGGTTGCATTGGCCTGGTCGCTGATGTTGAGCCGACCAATCTGGCGGTAAATGGCCTTGCGCCACGCCCGCCCGCGCGGTGCGGGTGTGCCTCGGTTATCTATCGACACGTAAATGTACCCATCGTTGGCCATGTTGCCGTTGTAGAGGTTGTTCATGCCCACGCCGTAGCGGTTTTGGACGGTCTGCGTGGCGGGTTCGCCATACACAAACAGCACGAGCGGGTATTTTTTTGTGGGGTCAAAATCGGTGGGTTTCACCATCCAAGCGTCGGCCTCCACGCCCTCGTCGATCCGTATTTTCATGAACTCTACCTTGGGTGCGCGCGCACCCAGATCGGTCACTTGGGCGGTTTCGCCGGGGAGTGGTTTGTGGTCGGGTAGGCTTACCCAGCCGCCGCGCTTTGTGGCGTGGAAATTAGAAAAATTGTGCTGTGCAAAACGGCCATTGGGCGAAATACTGTACGCGTGCGTCCCTTTTAGCTCGGCCGGCGACAGCAGTTCGGGCGCTCCGTTGCCGGCTATGGCGGTGCGATACAAATAACGCTCGGTGGCATTGTTGGGCGAGGCCATGAAATAAACGTACCCCGAGGCCTCGTCCACGCAAGCAATGCTCATAATGTCGTAGTTGCCGTTGGTGATCTGCCTCTCTTGTTTGCCGTCGCGGCTGATGCTGTAAATGCGCCTCCAACCGTCTTTCTCGCTAACCCACAAAAACGACTGGCCGCCTTTGAGCCAATACCAACCAGCGGGGTCGTTGTTGTTCCAACGGTCTTTGGCATCAATCCAGGCGGCGTCGGTTTCTTGCCAAACGGTTTTGGTAGCACCCGTTGTGGCGTTGCAATACATGATCTTAGACTCGTTTTGCTTGCGGTTCAATTGCTGAATGACCAGCTCGTTGGCATTGTTTGCCCACTCCATTTGCGTAATGTAGTGTTGCTGGGCATCGCCTGGCACGTTCATAAACTTTGTTTTGCCTGTTTCGGTGTTCACCACGCCAATGCGGCAAGCCGAGGGGCTTTGGCCTACTTTTGGGTATTCTACGGGCACAGTAAAAGCATACGTCGAATCGGTGTTGTTAATCATATAAAAGTCCCGAATTTTGTTGGCATCAACCTGCCAGTAGGCAATAGACTGGCCGTCGGGGCTCCACCTAAAACCGTCGCGGAGGTCAAATTCTTCCTCGTATGCCCAGTCGAAAGTACCGTTAATGAGTTTTTTGGTGTTGTTGTCCGACGTAAGTTTTTTGATTGTACCCGATTTTACGTCTTCCACGTACACGTTATTTTTGCTGACGTAGGCCACTTTTTTGCCGTCGGGCGACAGCTTGGCGAACATCAACGAGGCTTCGGGCAGGGTTGCACCCAATTTTTTGAGGGCGTTGGTTGTTTTGTCAAACAGCCAGTAGTCGCCCCGGGTGTCGTAGCGCCAAACGCGCTGGGTGTTGGTAAAAACAAGTGTTTTTTGCAGATCGTCAGACATCGAAAACGACCGAATTGCCAGCGGCTCGGTGCTGCCTTTGGGCGTAAGTTGGCCGCTGGTAACGAGCGTCGTTTTCTGACGGTCGGGCATGGTGGTTTTTACCAATTGGTTGGCATCGGCGGCCACGTAGGCATTTCCGTTGTCGATCCAGTACGTACTGCCGCCCGTTTGCCCAAAGGCTGTTTGGGTAATCAAAAAAGCAATTAGAAAAATTCTGAGCATGGTCAAAATGGCTTTAATTTGGAGTTTTAGTGTTCAAAAATACGGATAATTTTACGCCGCCGCAAATGGCTTTCAATTGCTAAAATCTACGTCGGGTTTGTCTAATTTTTGGCTTTTACGTTTGAAAGTAGCGTCGGGTTTGCCGAGGGGCAACTGCAAAGTAATTTTATAAAAACGCACATCGCGGCGGTTCATGCTCACTTGGTAGGTATTGGCCTGCTCGAAGGTTGTGATGTATCGCCTCGAATTAAAAATATCGTTTACCGTAAAAACAACACTGGCGCGGTTTTGCATGAACGACTTTCGGACGGCAAAATCGGCGGCCTGAACGGGCAATCTAAAACCCTGCAAAGACGGCGTGCGGCTGTCGCGGTTGGCATTTAGCTGGGCCGAAAAACCAGCTGGCAGTCGGTAAGAAAGGCTCGCCTTGGCCCGGTACACCCACAATTGATTGTTTACGGTGGCCGACTGCAACGCAAAATTATACACATTCACGTTGGCCAACGCCGTGAACCGCCCCGCCGAGTACTTAAGCGTGTTGTCGATGCCGTACTGAATATCGGCTTTCACGTTGATGAAGGTCGTGACCAAGATGGTTGGGTCGCTGGCCGATGGCTGCACAAAAGGCTTAATAGTGTTGTCCTCGTAAATATAATAGGCCGATGCTATCCAGCTCAAATTACCCGCATTTTGGCTGTAGTTAAGTTCGGCGGTGTTCACAAATTCGGGCTGCACTTTGGGGTTTCCGATCGTAATATTCTGGCGGTCGTTGGCCTGAATACCCACAAAGAGGTGCCTAAAATTGGGTCGGCCCACCTTGCGGCTCAAGCTCAGACCCATTTCGGTGTTGTCATTAATTTTTTTGGTCAATGCAAAAGACGGAAAAAACGCTTGCAGCCAATTGCCACCGCTGGCCGTCGGGTAGTCGTAGCCGAACGTTGCGCCGTCAAATCGACTAAGACCTTTCAAAAACGACTGCTCTACCCGCAGCCCCGCCTCCATTTGCAGCCGGCCGCGCAGACGGCGGCTGTACAAAAAATAGGCCGCGTTGATGGTCTCCAACACGTCCGCATCCTGCGAAAAATCAACCAGCAAATTGTACTGTTGCGTGTCGTTTTGCAACTGGCTGAACAAATATTGCTGGTCGCGGCCAAAGGTATAGCTGCGCAGCCCCATTTCTATTTTGGTGGAGTCGTTGAGCGGATGCACGTAGTCGAGTTGTGCCAAGTATTGGCTGCCGACCTGCCGCCCCGTTATGCGGTTGCGTTCAGGAAAATCCGTTTGGTCGCTTCCGTCGGCGTTCTGGGCGGTTGTGAGCCAGTTGGCGGCGTTCGACACGTTGTTGCGCGTAAACGACGTTACCAAACTTAGCTCGCGGCCTTTTTGGGCAGAGGTGCGTTTCCAGTCCAGTTCTACCCCCACGTTTGTGTAGGCATTGGCGGGCAAGGTGGAGCGGCTACCAAAACTGGTGGCCGTTTTTTGAGCGTCTAAGTACTGGTATTGCTGGTCGGTGGCAGTGTTGAATGCCCCGCCCACCACGTTGGCCGACACCGAGAAGGTATTTTGTTTATTTGGCGCGTAATCTACCGTCAGCCGCCCGTTATGAAACGCGTTGTTGAGGCTTATGGTGGTGTTTTGGTTGAAATAACCCACGGGTACGCCCTGCTCCGAATTGGTGCGGTTCACGTATCCGTTGAGCGGATTTTGGGTCGAGTTCATGTTGTAGAGTGCCGTTAGGTTCCACTTTCCTTGGTGGTAATCTACGTTTAGCGAGCCGTCGTAGCGGTGGTTGTTGCCGATGCCCACGCTGGCCGACCCGTTGTAGCCCGTTCGGAGGTTTTTTTTGAGTACCAGGTTCACAATTCCGCCCGAAGTGGAGGCATCGTAACGTGCCGACGGATTAGAAATCACTTCCACGGCCTCAATCTGGTTGGCTGGAATCTGCGCCAGCGTAAGTTGCGTGGGCTTGCCGTTTACGTAAATAGTGGTGGCCATGTTGCGAATGGTGGCGTTGCCGCTTTCGTCCAAATTAACCGATGGCACGTTTCGTAGCAATGCTTCGGCGGTTCCGCCGACGGTCGTTAGGTTTTTATCGACGTTAAAAACGCGCTTGTCCATTCCCAATGAGAGGGGGTCTTTTTCGCCCTTTACAGTTATTTCTTTGAGCAAATTAGCGTCCGACACCAACCGAACCGTGCCCACGTCGAGGGTGCTGTCAGCCAATTGAACGTTGTTCTTCGAGTCTTTGTATCCCAAAAAAGAAACTTTCACGACCAGCCTCCCCGCTGGCAAATTACCCACCAAAAACAGTCCCGTTTCCGTGGCTGTGGCCCCACCCACCAGCGAATCTTTGTTGCCAAGCGGCTTGTAAACCTGCACCGATGCAAAGGGCAGGGCCTCGTTTGTGGCCGCATCGGCGACCTTGCCAGTGAGCCTCCCGTTTTTTGGTTCAATAACTTGCTGCGCCACCGCCGCGTTGGATAGTGCCACAAGTGCACAAAGAAAATATTTTAGCATAATTGGAAAACATCTTTACGTGCAAAAAAGTACCCAAATCGGTAATAAAACTTATATCGGCCACAGGGCAGATACTTTTGGCGTAAAATAGCGTCCAATGAGCATACTACTTTTCAAAAACAGACATCTAATCCATGAACCTGACCTTACATGTGAACCAACCCGAGGAGATTGTCAATTTGATTGCGCACTTAGACCAGCAAAAGGAGGCAGTGTGTCAGGTTTTTACCCTTCAAGAGGGAGTCACCGCCATTAAGGTTTCGGTAAAAATGGTGGAATCGTTTCTGATAACGCTCGTTAGCAACAAACATTACCTGATAGCCTATTGTTCGACAAAACCAGAGGCTGGCTCGGATTATAGTCAAGCGCCCACCCTGCACGTAATGCCGCCGTCGCAGTCTCATGGTATCGGTTTTGGGGCTCAACAAACCACCGAAGCTTTGTTTTTTGTCATGGATGGTTCTCTCCCCGAAATGGCTCAGTTTAAATCTCAGACATCTACTTTTGAGCTGCCATTTGGAGTCGAATCGCTCCAATTGATCGATTGCCTGTTTCGTTCGTCGGATGCCAGCGAGATGGTCACTAAATCTATTCTGTATTCTTTTTTGGTGGGTCTGTTGTCGGGCATAGACACGCCAACGACGGCAATGGGAGTTCTACACCAGTCGAAAAATGCCCCAGATATACAAAAAGTACAGCTGGTGGCGTCGCTAATTGTCAAAGATTTTTCGGTTGCCATTCCGTCAGTCGCCGAGCTGGCTTTGAAGGTAAATATGAGCAAATCAAAACTAAAATTGGGTTTTGTCCGGGTTTATAACAAGAGCCCCTACGGCTACTATATGGATATGCGCTTTGAATACGCCAAACAACTACTGACCTCCAAAGAATACCGCGTCAATGAGGTATCGACCATGGTCGGCTACGAAAACGTAACTAAGTTTGTAGAAACTTTCAGAAAAAGGTTCGGCACCACGCCCAAGCGTTTTGGGCAGGTGTGAGCAACCTTCGGCGGTTTCCGCCAAAAACCCACTTTTCTCTACACTTTTATCTGACCCGAAAAAGTAGCAAAATTGCTTTTCACTTCTTCAAAAAAAACCTCGCTCACTGGGAAGTCACCGTACCAAATGTACTCGAATTGGTGGGTGAGGTTGCTAAATGGTTCGTAGAGCGAGGATCGGTTGCCGACCTCGTGCAGGTAGCTGCGGTTGGTTTTGTTGGGTTGCCAGTCGATAACCCGCGCGTCGGCGAGGTCTTTCAGGGTTTTTAGGTAATACAACCGCACGGCGAGTCGGTAGTTGTGGTTTTGGATGGCCGCTTCAATGAGTGCAGTAAAATCTATTTCGTGGATGTTTTCGGTGAGGGTGCTGTAAGCAAGTTTAGGGGCGGGCTGCCGTTCAAACGCGCCTTTGAGCAGGTTGGCTTTGATGAGCAACCACCCAGCGGCACACACCACGGCGGCCATGAGTACGTACTGCCAAAAATTTTGGTAGGCGTTGCTTCTCAGGCCGTCGAAAAACTGGCGGATCAGCCAACTCCATAATTTTTGCGCTGGGTTTTGGGGCGGGGCGGGGTCGCGGTCGTAGCGGTATTGGTGGTCGTTCCTAAATTTTTCTACGTTGGCACGGGTTGGGTAGCGTGCCTGCGCGGCCGTGGAGTCGGTTTGGCAGATGCCAAGCGTGGCCATCAGAACAAAAAAGCACAAAAATATAAGTTGGCGCATCGTCAGTATTGTTCTTGGCCTCCGCTGGCGGGCGGCGTTTGTTTTTGGCCAATGGCCTCGATGGCTTGGCGCATTCCGCGCCCTTCTTTGCGTTCGACGAAGTTATAATACTGAAACGCAATGGCCACCCAGCTGAGGGTATTAACACAAGTAGAACCAATGGTAGATAGCACGGTGCTGCCAACGAGCGCATATTGAAGGTCCCCGCTGAGAACGCCGATGCCTTTCAAGAAAGTGATGATGAGCATGGGGGCCTGAAACACCAAACCGAACACCCCCTGGATAATACCCACGATGATGATAAGTCCAAAATGCGCCCACCAATTGCCATTAATCAAGTAAAAAGCCCGTTTGAGGGCATCTATTGGCGAAAGCCCCTCGGCCATGATAATAACAAACACCAACGAAAACACCACCATCAGATAAATGGCTGGTAGCACAAATAGTAGCCCACCCAACACCAACAGGATGAACCCCAAAATGAGTGCGCCCACGTATTGCAACAGGTTTTTTTGAACCCGGGCCCAAACTTGCTCGGTGCTAATGTGGCCATCTTGTTCTTGCTCGTATTCGATCACGTAGGCATACACGGTGCAACCCGCCAGCACGTAGGCCAGCAGCGAGAACGCCGCCATGAATAAGTAGTCTGAACTAAATACTTGGGTAAAAGCATGGAACGGATCAGCGCTGGGTGTGTTGCCGAATGCCAGCATATTGGATTGGTAGAGGCCCCCAAACACCCCCGCCAGCACCGCACCGGGCCCCGCAATGAGCACCACCGCGCGCACGAGCGGTTTGAAGTTTTGGATGACGAACTCAAAGGTAGCGTTGATGTTTTGGCTAAAATCACGCTCCTGCTGCATGACAATGGGAGGTTTCATTTGGTATGAATGTGGTGACAAAAGGCTAAGTTAGTCAATTTGGCGGCTCACCTTGATGGGATAGATGATAAAATACCAGCCAATGAACCCCGCCGACACCGCAATAATACTAAAACTAACCACGGGATGCAACGGCAAGCGGGTGACGAAACTTTCTAAAAAACCAGCGGCGATAAAAATTGGCACGAGTCCAACGGCCATTTTTAGGCCATCTTTGGCACCGCGTTGGAAAGAAACCAGGCGGGAGTAGGTTTTAGGAAACAACAGGCTGTTGCCCAAAACAATGCCAGCCGCGCCCGCTATGACGATGGCCGAGATTTCGAGTGTGCCGTGAATCCAGATGGCCAACACCGACTTGAGGAGCACCCCTTTTTGAAAGAAAAAATACTGAAACGCCCCCAACATGACCCCGTTGCTGAACAACAAATAGACCGTGCCGACCGAAAACAACAAGCCCGCCACAAACGCAATGAACGACACCTTGATGTTATTGAAAGTAATGCCCAAAAACATATCGGCCTGTGAACCAGACTTGTAAATGGCCATGGGGTCGTTTTTGCGGATGTTTTCGAGGGTTTGGTTCACGTATCCGTCGCCCAAAATGAGCCGAACGAAGGTCTCGTCGTTTGCCGCTGAGACGGCACCGATGAGCGCGGCAGCCAAAAAAAACAGCAGCGAGTAAAGTAGCTTTTGGTGGTTTTGGCGCACCACAACGGGAAGCTCCACGGCCCAAAAAGACACGAATCGGTTTCGATCTTCGGTTTTGTTGGCGTACAGTTGCCGGTGCTTGGTGGTGGCCAGGTTGTTGAGGTATTGCGTAACGGCGGCGTTTGGATAAAAAGTGCGCGCAAACGACAGATCATCGGTCAGTTCGATGTACTGATCGGTGAGCTCGTCGGGGTCTTGGGCCGAACTTTGCTCGTAGTCCTGCCATTTGGGGGTATTGCGTTTTACAAAAACGGCTTCTCTCATACAATTTATAGTAGCTCAGAACAACGTTCCTTTTATTTGGCCTTCAAATATACGAACGGAACGATCATTTCTTCCATCGACACGCCCCCGTGCTGAAACGTGTCGCCGTACATTTTTACGTAGTGGTTGTAGTTGTTTGGGTACGCAAAAAAGTAGTCCTCCAGCGTAAACACATAAGCCGACGACACGTGTATTTTGGGCAAAAATAGTTTTTCGGGGCGGCGGGCCACAAACAAATGGTCTTCGGAGAACCCCAAGTTTTTGCCGTGTTTGTAGCGTAAATTGGTGTTGGTTTCGCGGTAGCCCACAATTTTGAGCGGTTTCTTGACCCGAATCATCCCGTGGTCGGTCGTAATGACCATGCGCCCGCCTTTTTCAGCAATTTTTTTGATGAAATCGAGCAGTTGCGAGTGCTGAAACCACGACTTCGTAATAGACCGGTAGGCGGCTTCGTCGGGGGCGAGTTCCTTAATCATGGCCATGTCGGTGCGGGCGTGCGAGAGCATATCCACAAAATTAAACACCACCACGTTGAGGTCGTTTTGGGTTAAGTTATTGAAATTATCGACCAACGTTTTACCCTGGTTCTGGCTAATAATTTTGTTGTAACTAAACTTTACCTGCATTCGGTTGCGCTCCAGTTGCTTGCGGAGGTAGTCTTCTTCGTGCTGGTTGAGGCCCTCTTCGCTGCCTTCGATGTTCTCGTCGTTTACCCACCACTGCGGAAACTGTTTTTCGATTTCGCTGGGCATCAATCCCGCAAAGATCGCATTGCGGGCGTAGCTGGTGGCGGTTGGTAAAATGGCGTAATAGTTCGATTCCTCCTCGACCGTAAAGTACTCGGCCAGCAGTGTTTCTACAACCTTCCACTGGTCGTACCTAAAATTGTCGATGAGTATAAAATAGAGTGGATCTTTGGGTTTGAGCAGCGGAAAAACCATCCGTTTCATCAGCTGGTGCGACAGCACGGGCTTGTCGGCCTTGGGGTCGTTGAGCCAGTCTTCGTAGTTTTCCTTGATAAATTTGCAAAAATTTCCGTTGGCCTCGTCCTTTTGCATATTAAAAACCTCACCCATTCCGCTGTCCTGCGCGTCTTCGAGCTCCAACTCCCAGTAGGTCAGTTTTTTATATATTTCGGCCCATTCTTGGTGGCCCACGCGGTCTTGGTATTGCATGGCCAGTTGCCTAAACTCCTGCTGGTAGCTCGACGTTGTTTTTTCGGTTACGAGACGTTTGTTGTCTAATATTTTTTTAACCGACATGAGCACCTGATTGCGGTTCAGGGGCTTAATGATGTAATCGGCAATTTTAGAGCCGATCGCCCCCTCCATAATGTGCTCCTCCTCGCTTTTGGTAATCATCACCACGGGCAGGTTGGGTTTTTGTTGTTTTATCACCGCCAGGGTCTCCAAACCAGTCATGCCAGGCATCATTTCGTCCAAAAAAACCAAGTCAAAACGCTCGTTTTCGACCTTATCGAGGGCATCTGCGCCGCTGTTCACGGGAGTGACGTGGTAGCCCTTTTCGGTCAGAAACAAAATATGTGGTTTTAGGAGGTCAATTTCGTCGTCGGCCCAGAGGATTTTATATTGCATGGTCTTGTGGTTTTAAAATACAAAGTTTCATTAAGCAACGCCAGAGGGGGGTACGAATTGCCAAAAGTCGGGAAAAATTTAGAGAAATCGCTCTTGAACTGCCACCAAATCGGCGGGCGTGTCTATGCCGTGGGAGTCGTACTGGGTCAGGGCCACTTTAACCTTAAAACCATTTTCGATCCATCGGAGTTGCTCCAAAGCCTCGGCTTTTTCTAAAATTGATACGGGCAACTGGGTAATTTGCCGCAACACATCCACGCGGTAGGCGTAAATGCCAATGTGTTTGTAGAAATCGTGCTGCGCCAACCAATCGTGCGGGGCAGCATCGCGCAAAAAAGGAACGGCCTGCCGGCTAAAATAAATCGCTTCGTGGCGGGCATTCAGCACCACTTTTGGCGTGTTTGGGTTGAAGAGCGTGGTGGTGTCCCCGATTTTTTTTGCCAAAGTGGCCAGCTCCACCAGGCCGTCCAAACAACTAACCAACGTATCAATTTGCTGGGGCTGGATGAACGGCTCGTCGCCCTGAATATTAATGACGTAGTCGCTTGGTTCAGCAATAGTTATCCCGTATTCACTAAAGATAAGCTCTCCCAAAACTACCTCGGCGCACCGATCCGTACCGCTTTGGTGGTGTGGGCTGGTCATCACAACGTTGCCACCGAAGCCATGCACGTGGTCATAGATCCGTGGGTCGTCGGTTGCCACAACCACCGCATCGAGCCGTTCAGATTTGAGAGCTTGCTCATACACCCGCCTCACCATCGACTTGCCGCCAATGTCTGCCAGGGCTTTGGCGGGGAACCTCGTGGAGGCGTACCGCGCTGGAATGATCCCGATAATGTTCATGGGTCAAAAAAATGGGGGAACTGGTCAATAAAAAGCGTCTTCAATGTGTTTAATGGCCACCGAGCTTCCCTTAATTGTAACCGCAATGATGTCGAAACGAATATCGAATTGCCAATCTTTGGCAAAGATATAGTGTTCGGCAGCTTTCATAATGAGCTTGGCCTTGGTGTAGTTTACGAACTCTTCGGGATTGCCAAAGCTCACGTTGGTGCGCGTCTTGACCTCCACAAACAGCAGCAGTTTCTCTTTTTTTGCAATAATATCAATTTCGGCGTGTTGGTGTTTGTGGTTTTTGGCCACAATTTCGTAGCCATTTTTGGTTAGAAATTCAACGGCTTTTTCCTCACCAAATTTACCAGTATCGTTGTGTTCGGCCACGTAGGTTGTTGTTTTTTTAACAAAAGTAGCACAAAAAACGTGCTTTTGGCTGCTCATATTGGCCAAACCCACCGCGAGTTGTGGCGGGTGAGGAGGAGTTGTGGCCCCAAAACTGCTCATTGACGGCTGGCGTGGAGCTGGTAGCAATCACGGCTGTATGTTGTTATCTTTGCGACATGCGGTGGTATTTGCCCGCTGCACTTTACCCTCACTCTCCAACCAGCTTCTATGCAACCTGTTACCATTAAAGACAAAAATTTCGTTCCGATGATCGACCGCGCCACGCTCGAAACGCGCATCGCGGCCTTGGCTGGCCAGATTAGTGCCGACTACGCTGGCCGTCAGCCCCTTTTTGTGGCGATTCTCAACGGCTCTTTTATGTTTGTGGCCCAACTCATGAAGGGCATCAGCGTGGCCTGCGACGTTACCTTCGTGCGGGTGGCCTCGTACCAGGCCACCGAGTCGTCGGGGGTAGTAAAAGAAATATTAGGCCTGACCGAAGACATCCGTGGCCGCGATGTAATTATTGTGGAAGACATCGTAGATACTGGCCTGACGATGTTTGAGCTTTGCGGCCAATTGGCCACCCAAAAACCCAACTCGCTCAAAATAGCCACGATGCTTTTTAAGCCAACCGCCCTGCGTGCCGATGTGTCGCCGAGCTACGTGGGGTTCGAGATCGACAATAAATTTGTGTTGGGATACGGCCTCGACTACGACGGCCTGGGCCGTAACCTGGCTGCTATTTACGTGTTGCAGCAAGACGCACCTACCGAAACCACGGGCGGTAATTGAGGGTGTATTTGAGGCCACTCCGCCGCGTGCCGATTATTTTGGCGGGCGTTCCGCCCACGATGGCCATTGGCGGCACGTCTTTGGTAACGATGCTCCCCGCCGCCACCACTGCCCCGCGCCCGATGCTAACGCCCGGCAGGATTGTGACGCGGCTGGCCACCCAAACGTAGTCTTCTATGGTGACACCCGCCCCGCGCGTGGTGTGGTAGTCGTCGTGCACGTCGTGTTCGAGCGTCCAGATGTTGGTTTCTTGGGCAATGTCCACGTTGTTTCCGATGCTGATCTTGCCACCGCGTCCGTCGAGCAAAACATTTTTATTGAAAACACAATTGTTGCCAACCGATATATTTTGCCCCGTTCTGATCTCAACCCCAATCAAAAAAGTGCAGTTTTTGCCCACGTGAGCCACGGTTCTTTTTGCAAAAAACAGCCTTACTGCGTGCAGCGGCACGTACATGAGTTGGGTTCTGAACACGTAATCTTTGAAAGCCAACGCGGCCAAGTAGGGGGGGAGCAGTATTTTTTTTAGCATTGCGGGAGCGATGGCGGGTTAGGTTGGGTGGGCAAACGTGGTTTTAGGCCATAAAGTTACAATAAAAATGCGCTGGCAAATTGGTGGTCTGCCGTTGTTTTATAAACTTGCAAATTAAATGTCAAAGCAAATGGGAAGCCCAGTCATAGAAATAAAAAACTTGCACAAAGCCTACGCAAATCATCTGGTGCTGAGGGGCATAAACTTGGAGGTGAATGCGGGCGAAATTGTTGGTTACATTGGGCCCAACGGCGCGGGCAAATCTACGACCATCAAAACCCTGATTGGCGTGCTACCCGATTTTGCGGGCGATGTACGGGTAATGGGCATCGACGTGCGCCAAAACCCACTCGAAGTAAAACGGTACATTGGCTACGTACCCGAGCAAGCGTCTCTTTATGAGGTGCTTACACCACTCGAATACCTGCGTTTTATTGGGCAATTGTATGGTTTAGAAAAACAAAGTATCGACAAAAAAGCCAACGATTTACTCCAAATCTTCGACCTGTACGCCAACCGCGACGACCGCATGACGACCTTTTCGAAGGGAATGCGCCAGAAAGTGTTGCTAATTTCGGGGCTGATCCACAACCCAGAGGTCATTTTTTTGGACGAACCGCTGTCGGGTTTAGATGCCAACGCGGTTATTTTGGTCAAAGAAATATTGGCTCAGTTGTCCGTGGCGGGCAAGACGCTTTTTTACAGCTCGCACCTAATGGATGTGGTCGAAAAAATATCTGACCGCATCGTACTCATCGACAAAGGCGTGGTTATTGCCGACGGTTCTTTTGAGGAACTGAAAGCGCAGCGCGAAACAGGATCGTTGGAGCAGCTTTTCAACCAACTTACTGGCAACAACGAGCACGTTCGGGTGGCCGAAGGGTTTGTTGAGGCCATGAAAAAATAAGACTTATTACTTACTTACCCTAAAATGTACGAAAATATACTTTACCAAACCGCCGACGGCGTGGCGACGATCACCCTCAACCGACCACAGGTGCACAACGCCCTCAGCCCTGGCCTGATCCAAGACATAACCCAGGCCGTCGGAAACGCCCAAGCCGATGCCTCCGTTCGGGTGGTGGTGCTGACGGGCGCGGGCGACAAAGCCTTTTGCTCGGGTGCCGACCTCAAAGCGGGAATGCAAGCAGGAGTGAGCCTCGGCGACAACCTACGGGCCAACTACAACCCCATGATTTTGGCCATCCGTGCCATTCCTAAGCCCGTGGTTTGCCGCATGAACGGCCTGGCGGCGGGAGCGGGCTGCTCGCTGGCATTGGCCTGCGACGTGGTCATTGCCAGCGATGATGCCTACCTGTGTCAGATTTTTATTAATATTGGCTTGATGCCCGATGCAGGCTCGAGCTATTTTTTGCCGCACCTCGTTGGCGCGCGCTTGGCCTTTGAACTTGCCAGCACGGGGCGGCGCGTATACGGTCCCGAGGCCGAGCGAATTGGCCTAATCAACCGCGCTGTGCCACCGCATCAGTTGGACCACGCGCTGGCCGAAACCCTTTCCTACTACAAAAACGCACCCACGCAAGCAATTGGACGCATGAAGAGTGTGCTCAACGACGCGTTCGGGCTGTCATTGGCCGAAATCCTCGAACGCGAAGCTGAAAATCAGGACGCACTTGGCCGCACCAGCGATGCCGCCGAGGGAATAATGGCCTTCTTGCAGAAACGAACCGCAACCTATAAAGGGCTCTAAAAGAAACTACCGGCATAAAATAGCAATAAAAAACGAAGATTTTCTTTGAAGTCACCGCTTAGAATCGTACTTTTGCACTCCTAAATCAGTTCACAAGGAAGGTTTAGGGATAGTAGCATGGTTGCGTAGCTCAATTGGATAGAGCACCTGACTACGGATCAGGAGGTTTGGGGTTCGAATCCCTACGTGACCACTTTCAAAACAAAAAAGCCTTTCACATTGCTGTGAAAGGCTTTTTTGTTTTAATTGCATTTTAAACATAAATAGCTATGACACAGGCCACGGCATTGTTTGAGTTGTATAAGCACCTACCCGAACGGGAACGGCACAAGTTTAGGGGGCTGATAGTGAGCGAAATAGACGATGTACCCGTTTTGGAACAAATCAAAGACGGTATTCGTGAAATAAAAGCCATACGGCAAGGTAAGGTACAAGCCAAAGACTTAGACGATCTTTTAAACGAAATGCGAAATGAGCGTAAAGATAAAAGCCCTATCGCACTTTGAAAGACGCGCTAAACGACTTCAAAAAAAGTATGATACACTGATTGAAGACATTGCAGAACTTAGTGTGTCGCTCAAACAAACACCTATGCAGGGTTCAAACATGGGCGGGGGGTTCTACAAAATAAGAATGGCAAGCCAAAGTAAAGGCAAAGGTAAAAGTGGTGGATTTCGGGTTATCACTTACTTTGTTGAACAACGGGCCGAGGGGGAAGTGATTTACTTGGTTACGATTTATGATAAGTCGGAACAAGCAAGTATTAGCAAAAAGGAACTATCAAAAATATTGAAAGTTGAGATTATATAGTTGTCGAATAAATATGGCTTTTCGTTTTTGTCCCTACGTGACCACTTTCAAAACAAAAAAGCCTTTCGCATTTCTGTGAAAGGCTTTTCTGTTTTAGTGCATTTTAAACATAAATGGCTATGACACAGGCCACGGCATTGTTTGAGTTGTGTAGTCATTTGCCCATTTCGTCAATCAGAGCCAAGGCCGCCGAATAATCGTGGGCTTCTACCATTTTGCGTAAGGCTTCCAACTCTTCCATGGCGTGTTTAGTCTCTATAATTCAAAATCAAACCCAATGCTTCGGTTTTTATTTGTTGCTCATTAACCATTTGCGCTAATTCTTTGGCCGAGAAATCGCCTTCAAATGCCTCGTCGGCGGCATCTCTTAACGATTTATTAAATATTTCGTCAATGGCTTCTTGCAGGTCGTCTTTTGAGAGATAAAACCCCTTGCTGTTGCGTCTTTTGTTGGAACTTTGAACCCCATCTTTGGCATTTCTGATGGAACGTTCCCAAGATTTTGTGGTTCGTTTTTCGGCTTGTTTCTTGATAAGATGAATCAACAATATTTTCAAAAAACTTTCTATTTTTACTATTTTGTCATCTTTGGCCATTTCGTCCATTTCGTCAATCAGAGCCAAGGCCGCCGAATAATCGTGGGCTTCTACCATCTTGCGTAAGGCTTCTAACTCTTCCATGGTGTGTTTAGTCTCTATAATTCAAAATCAAACTCAATGCTTCGGTTTTTATTTGTTGCTCATTAACCATTTGCGCCAATTCTTTGGCCGAGAAATTGCCTTCAAATGCCTCGTCGGCGGCTTCTTTCATGGCAAAAGCAAATGCCTCGTCGATGGCATCTTCCAATTCTTTAACTTTCAAATAATATCCTCCCGAACTACGTCTTTTGTTGGCACTAATAACCCCTCTTACCGAGTGATTTACCGACCTATTCCACGAACTGGTAGTTCGTTTTTCGGCCTTTTGTTTGATAAGATGCACCAACAGCACGTGCAAAAAGCTAACTATTTTGGTTATTTTATCATCTTTGGCCATTTCGTCCATTTCGTCAATCAGAGCCAAGGCCGCCGAATAATCGTGGTCTTCTACCATTTTGCGTAAGGCTTCCAACTCTTCCATGGCGTGTTTAGTCTCTATAATTCAAAATCAAACTCAATGCTTCGGTTTTTATTTGTTGCTCATTAACCATTTGCGCCAATTCTTTGGCCGAGAAATTGCCTTCAAATGCCTCGTCGGCGGCTTCTTTCATGGCAAAAGCAAATGCCTCGTCGATGGCATCTTCCAATTCTTTAACTTTCAAATAATATCCTCCCGAACTACGTCTTTTGTTGGCACTAATAACCCCTCTTACCGAGTGATTTACCGACCTATTCCACGAACTGGTAGTTCGTTTTTCGGCTTTCTGTTTGATAAGATGCACCAACAGCACGTGCAAAAAGCTAACTATTTTGGTTATTTTATCATCCCTGGCCATTTCGTCCATTTCGTCAATCAGAGCCAAGGCCGCCGAATAATCGTGGTCTTCTACCATTTTGCGTAAGGCTTCCAACTCTTCCATGGATTTTATTCTATATCAATTCTATGTTGTTCATTCACTTTTTGATAGTAAGTTATGGCCAATGAAGCATTTATCTGGGCTATTTTTCTAATTTGCTCGGAAGTAAGTCCCCAATTGCCTTGCAAAGAGCGCAATATAGCAATCCAGATAGAAATCACAGAACCACCCGTTTGTCTGATAGCATCATGATTAGCCGCCAACAAATCAAGCAATTTATTGAACTGATGAATCTTTTCTTCGGCAGTTCCTACTTCTATTTTAATTTCTGCACAACCATTGAGGTATTCTTTTTTGTGGTCTTTAATGAAAGCTATACCTCCTTTCTCTACACAATTTTTCAAAGGTAAAGAGGTCATAAAAAGTAATTTACGCGGTGAAAAGTACTCGCCACGAATACTAATAGTTATAGAAAAGTCCATATTTACCAATTATTCATGGCAGTACTAATTTCAGTTTACACCAGTTATGTCATGATTCCTTTATCAATTTCCTCTTTTTACAAAAACAATGTCCTCGTCAATAATCCTACATAAAATGAGACCTATTTGCTCTGATTCAATAAGTATGCCTCCTTGCGACGCAGACCAATCCAAAGCATCTTGTGTATCGGGCAAAATTACTTTTCGAACACAAACTTCGTGAACTTTACCCAAAAAATTGATATTGATTATGTCTCCTGTCTTTACAAGTTTATTATTCTTGTATTTCATCTTAATCTTTAGAAAGCAGTCGAAATGTAACAAATAGACTCATGATTGGCTATTGAACACCTCCGCCAGAAGCAGGTTCTACCGAAATAGCACCAGGCTGAGGAGAATATCCAGACGTAGGATTTATATAGTCTCTATCCCAAAAACACTTACACCCTGCTTTTGGGGGGCTCTGATTCATTCTGAAATGATGTGTATGATATGGCATACCATTATGTGGCTTTTCTCCATTGTCTACACTATGATATTCAAAAGCAAGACCTCCTACTGACACAGGTGTACATGGCTTACATTTACTCATATCCTCATCTTCTGGATCGGGATCAGGAAGACAATAAGAACCAATAACATAACAGCCCAAATCCAATACGTAGCAATCTGTTATAGGATTCACCCCTATACAACCAGCACCGCCATAGGCAATTTCTTCATCGGTACAACTATGAGCCCACCAACATATAGTCATTGTTTCGCAACGCCAATTAGTTATACAAGTTTCATTTGTTCTCGCATTTTTTATGGAAGTAGGAATATTACAAGTCTGGCCAGTTACATAACCATCTTCCAATAAATACCCAGCAGTAGTTTCATCATTTTCATCTAAAAAGAAAAGATGTCCAGAAAATTTCTTTTCTTTTAAATTACTCAATGACAACTGTTTATAATTCTTTTGATTCTTTTTTAAAAAACCGGGATTGCATACTAACTGCATGATTTTCATCTGAAATTTTTTGTTTTTATCCCTGAATAACACAAGTTTAGTAACACCGTTAAATTCTTCTTTCATAACGGGGGCTGTATCTGTTTTGAACCGAATACTGTACTTATAGTCAAGGTCGTTAAGACGCAGGGGAACTTCAACTATATCTTTGTTCAGATATCGAAAGTCTTTGGCAAATTTCCATATCGGTGATTTGGCTTTTTTCGTCGTTCTTAAATTTCTAAGCGACATCTGCGAACTCTCAAAATATTGCTTTGCTTCTTCAATCAGAGTTGGTTCTGATGATAAAATACGTTCATACTGACATGAAAAAGTCAGCGTAACAAAGAAAGCCAACAGCACTGGAAAAATATGTTTTCGGTTCATAGTAATTATTTAAGAGAAGTTATTTTAAGCAAGCTATCCTTTAAGATTTACAATCTGCCTACACCAATTCCAACTCACCCCGATACACCGCGCCAGGCTGTGTGGCCTCGAATGGGTGCGTGATGTGCCACTCAAACTCATCACGGAAGTGGCGAATGGCACTCGCCACGGGCCAAGCTGCCGCGTCGCCGAGTGGGCAAATGGTGTTGCCCTCAATCTTTTTGGCTACATCTACCAGCAGGTCAATGTCGTGCATCGAGCCGTGGCCGTGTTCGATGCGGTGGAGTACTTTCTCCATCCAGCCAGTGCCTTCGCGGCAGGGGCTACACTGCCCGCACGATTCGTGGTGGTAGAAACGGGCGTAGTTCCAGGTGTTGCGAACGATGCAGACGGTCTCGTCCATGGCAATGAAACCACCCGACCCCAACATTGTACCCGACACAAAGCCACCGTCCGACAGCGATTCGTAGGTCATTAGGCGTTTTTCGCCAGCAATAGTGGTTAGGATGCGTTCGGCTGGCAAGATCGGCACCGACGAGCCGCCTGCTACCACGGCTTTCAAATAGTGCCCAGGTCTGATACCCCCGCACCATTCGTCGGCATAAATAAAGTCTTCGACCGACACGCCCAACTCGATCTCGTACACCCCAGGTCGGTTGATGTGGCCCGATGCCGAGATAAGTTTTGTGCCCGTGCTGCGGCCCACGCCAATGGCCGCGTAGGCATCGCCGCCGTGGTTTACGATCCACGAAACCGTGGCAATCGACTCGACGTTGTTTACCACCGTTGGGCATTGGTATAGGCCCTTCACGGCGGGGAAGGGTGGTTTGTTGCGGGGGTTTCCGCGCTTGCCCTCCAATGATTCTAAAAGTGCGGTTTCTTCGCCGCAAATGTACGCGCCGCCGCCAGGTTGCACCACCAGCTCGAGGTCGTAGCCCGAACCGAGGATGTTTTTGCCCAGAAAACCAGCCGCTTTTGCCTCGGCAATGGCCTTTTCAAGAATATCGATGACGTAGAGCAACTCGCCGCGCACGTAGATGAAAGAGGTGTTTGCGCCGAGGGCAAAGCTCGACACGATCATGCCCTCGATGAGCAGGTGCGGGAGGTTTTTCATCAAGTAGTGATCCTTGAACGTACCAGGTTCCGACTCGTCGGCGTTGCAAACCAAGTAGCGCGGAACGCCCTCGGGTTTGGCCAAAAAGCTCCATTTCATACCCATCGGAAAACCCGCACCGCCGCGCCCGCGCACGCCAGCTTTTTTTACCTCCTCCACTATTTCGTCGGGGGTCATTTTTTTAATTGCCTTTTCAACGGCCTCATAACCGCCCATCTTGCGGTAAACTGCCAAGGTTTCGATGCCAGGAACGTTGATGTGTTCGGTGAGAATTTTGGTTGCCATGTTGTTCTCTAATCTTTAATTTGTTTTTTACATTCAGTAAGTATGTGCTCAATAACCGAACAGAGTGTTTGTAGTTCAAACACCGAATAAATGGTTTTGTTTTTTGTGAAAGTGTCGGTTTGTAGTTTTCCAAACTCCCAAAATTCGCCATTGGTTACAATTCCGTACACATCTATGTCAGCTATTTCGCAATTCAATTTTTGAGCAGCTACCATTTCGGCGGCACATTGCCCCCAACCTTCGTCAAAATTGTCTTTTTTTGCCTCAACAGCCATACAAATTGGGCGTCCTACTACGGCTCGGCCAAATTTTGTTTTTCGGGCAAACAAATAATCGGGGATGCCCATCAAATCTTCATTGACGTTGATGGTTGGATGGCTCCACAACAAAAAACTATCCTTGAAGCTTTTCCAGTTTTCTCTCAAAATAGGAAAAATTAACGTTTCGCAGATTGCCGCTTCCGAAACATCGTAGGCCAGTTCGTTCAATGACAATTTTATTTCTTTTTCCAGTTCATTCAGCGATGCTTTCGGGCTGAAATTTTGGGCCAAAAAATCGGTTTCTTGAAGCGACAAATCGTACTTCAACAACACCGACCCCAAAGATTTGAACTGCGTAAAGGCCATTTATTTTAAGAACTCGTTTAAATCATACCCAATCGAATCGCAAAAAGATGGGTTTTCGGTTATTTCGCCTTCGCCCAGTTTGTATTTGCGCCACTTGTATGTTCTGTAATTATAAACAAAACCTTCTGGAATTTGATATTTTTCGGCTACTTCTATCACTTTTTTAAAGTCAAAGTTTTCCGAAACAGGAATCGTTACTTCCACAAACATGATGTTTTGCTCAGAAACTGCATCAAAAAGCAAAACGTCGGGAGTAGCACTTGTTTTCGACTCGTCTATCATTGTTTCGGGAAATGGCTCAAACGCAATATCACCCGCCATGTATAGCTTGTCGAGGCCAGTGGTAAGTTTACGAATTACCCGCTGGTGTTCCTTTGGTGCATTTGTCCCCATAACTGGTACGTCTAACATAAGTCAACGATGTTTACTTCAAAAACTCGTTTAAATCATACCCAATCGAATCACAAAAAGACGAGTTTGTGGTTATTTCGCCTTCGCCCAGTTTGTATTTTCGCCAGTTGTAGGTTTTGTAATTATACACAAAACCTTCTTTTATTCCGTAATAATCAACCAACTCGGACACTTTTTTAAAATCACCATTTACGCCTTTGGTCGTAGATATTTCAATCATTACCACGTCCGTGTCCGAAACCGCGTCATACAACAAAACATCGGGCGTTGGACTGGTGCGCCCTTCATCGAGCATTGTTTCTGGAAACGGTTCGTAGGGAACATCGCCAAGTACGTACAGCCTGTCCAGACCCGCAATCAGTTTCCGAATCACCCGTTGGTGTTCGCGTGGTGCATTTGTTCCCATAATTGGCACGTCCAACATAACCGTATTTATTTAGACAAGTCCGCGATTATTTCATCTACTTTATCGTTGGTCAGATTCATGTAGTACTGCTCTCTGATCTGAAAAACGGGCCCCCAGCCGCAGGCCGCCAGGCACTCCACTTCTTTGAGCGTAAAATTGCCGTCGGGGGTGGTTTGGCCCGTTTTTATGCCCAATTTTTCTTGAATGTACTCATAAACGGGCTCGGCGCCCATGGTGCAGCAGGGGCCAGTGCGGCAGTATTCGATAACGTGCTTGCCCACAGGTTGGAGGTGGTACATGGTATAAAAGGTGGCCACTTCATAAACCTCAACGGGGGCTATCTCTAAAATACCCGCCACGTAGTCCATCACTTTGTCGCTCAACCAACCCCACTGGGCCTGGGCTACGTGCAAAATAGGCAGCAACGCCGATTTTTGTTTGCCCGCTGGATACCGCGCTATAATTTCTTGCACCTTGGCCATGCGCTCTGGCGTGAAGGCTATGTTTGGGGTTGTTTCGGTCATTGTTTTTGCAATAAATATTCGTCTTCAAAAACTTCCTGCCAGCTGAGTGGCGCGGGTTCAAACGGGTCTTTTCGGGATAGATTCATTTCGGCTTTTGCTTCCCTCAGCGCGTACTTAAAACATTTCTCCCAGCTTTTATTTATAAATTCTTGGTTGAAAGAAGGCTTTTCATCCTGCCATCTTTCAATCTCCAAACGCGCATTGGCAATGGTTCTTACCCAACTTGTTGATGCCTTCTCTGATTGGTATTTCCATTTCAGGACATGCAACATGAGCCGTATCAGTTGGCTTTCGATACTTCTTTTTTGGGCAACTGACATACTTTCTTCTAATGTTTCTAAGCCTTCGCGGGCCTCGTCGTATTCTTGTTCGTCGAGCAACCACTTAATTTTAGTAACCGTGTCTAAGTGCGATGTCGTGGCAAGTTCTTCCCAGTTTGTGGCCGTTGTCATGTTCACTTTTGTTTTTAAGCGTCCAATTCTCCAGCAATTACGTTCAAACTACTCATAATTACGATCGCATCAGAAAGCGTAATGCCCTTACACATCTCGGCGAAGGCTTGGTAATAAATAAAGCTTGGCCGTCTAAAATGCAAGCGGTAGGGTGCGCGGCCGCCGTCGCTGATGAGGTAAAAGCCAAGCTCGCCGTTGCCTCCCTCCACGGCGTGATAAACCTCGGCAACGGGCGCGTCTATCTCGCCCATCACAATCTTGAAATGATAGATCAGCGCCTCCATATTGTTGTAAACATCTTTTTTGGGAGGCAAATAATATTCTGGCGCATCGGCAAAATACGGTCCTTCGGGCAGGTTGTCCATGGCCTGTTGAATGATGCGGAGGCTTTGCCAGATTTCTTCGTTTCGCACCATAAAGCGGTCATAGGTATCGCCGTTTTCGCCCACGGGAATATCGAACTGAAAATCTTCGTAGCTGCTGTACGGGTTCATCACGCGCACGTCGTAGTCGATGCCCGCCGCTCGGAGGTTTGGCCCCGTGAAACCGTAGTCCATCGCCATCTTTTTCGAGAGCGGCCCTACATCCACGGTTCTGTCCATAAAAATACGGTTGCGGTTGAAGAGTGTCTCAAACTCTTTCATAACGGCGGGGAAGGTCTTCAAAAACTTTCGGATTTTTTGCTGCGCCACTGGCGACAGATCCCGCTCCATGCCGCCAAACCGCCCCATGTTGGTGGTGAGCCGCGCCCCGCACACTTCTTCGTATATTTCGTAGATGTTTTCGCGCTCTTCGAAGAGGTACAAAAACCCCGTGAACGCGCCAGTATCTACCCCTAAAATTCCATTGCAAATCAAGTGGTCGGATATGCGCGCGAGTTCCATCATAATGACGCGAATGTACTGGGCGCGTTTGGGCACTTCGATACCGAGCATTTTTTCGACCGTCATGTTCCAGCCCAAATTATTGATCGGCGACGAGCAGTAATTCATCCGGTCGGTGAGCGTGGTGATCTGGTAAAACGGGCGGCGTTCGGCTATTTTCTCGAACGCCCGGTGAATATAACCGATCGTTTGTTCGCCAGAGACTATTTTCTCGCCGTCCATCTGCAAAATATTCTGAAAAATACCGTGCGTGGCGGGGTGAGTTGGCCCCAGGTTTAGGGTGGTTAGTTCGTTTATGTACTTAACGGGCTCGTCTTTGAGCAAGTCTTTGTCGTTGGGAGCAATGAGTGTATCTGCCATGGTGTTGGGAGTTTACGGTTGTATTATCGGCCAAAAAGGGCATCTACCTTGTCTTGTCTGGTGCCGTCTTCGAGCGGATACTGTTTTCTCATGGGGTGGTAGTCCATGTCCTCCATGTTCAATATCCTAATTAACTTGGGATGGCCGTCGAAGATTATCCCAAAAAAATCGAACGTTTCGCGCTCCATCCAGTTGGCGCAGGCGTGCACAGGGATGGCCGTTGGAATGTGCAGATCGGCCTCGGCCAAAAACACCTTTATTCTAACCCTAAAATTGTGCACCCAACTGTGGGCGTGGTAAACAACGCAAAACTCTTGCCCAGGGCTATCGGGATAATGAACCCCCGTGATGTCGGTCAAGAAAGTAATCTGAAAACTGGCGTGCGCTTTCAGGTAGCCCAGCATTGGCACAATCTGCTCGCGGGTGGTGCTGAGGGTCAGCAGGTCGAAAGGATCTTCAAAATCAAAGACATCCGCCCCGTATTTTTTTACTAAATCCTCGGCTACTTCTTGGTTGGTCAGCATAGTTTTGAATGAGTGAATGAATGAATTTTTGAATGTTTGAACTGGGATTACCAATACGGAGTGAATCGGAAAAGTACCCACTCATTCGGTCATTCTTTCATTGAATGTTGTAGGATGCCAATAGTTTTTCGTACTCGGCCGAATTTCGGCGGCGCAGGGTTTCGTTCTGCGCCATTTCCCTAATTTGGATCAACCCGTCGATAACCTGCTCGGGCCTTGGCGGGCAGCCTGGAATGTACACATCCACTGGAATGATGCGGTCGATGCCCTGCAAAACGCTGTACGTATCAAAAATGCCGCCGCTCGAAGCGCACGCACCCATGGCGATCACCCAGCGGGGTTCGGCCATTTGCAGGTAAACTTGTTTTACGACGGGTGCCATTTTTTTGGCAATTGTGCCCATCACCATCAATAAATCGGCTTGGCGTGGCGAAAAGCTCGGACGCTCCGAGCCAAAGCGGGCAAAGTCGTAGTGCGACCCCATGGTGGCCATGAACTCAATGCCGCAGCACGAGGTGGCAAACGGCAGCGGCCACAACGAGTGGCTGCGCGCCAAGCCCACTACTTTTTCTAACGAGGTTGCAAAGAAACCCGAGCCTTCGTAGCCCTCGGGGGCTTCAACCATTTTTACGTTACTTGACATATTTTTGTCTTTTATTGATAAACAGTTTCGATTTGAGCGCCCGTGGGCAACTTTGGTAGTACCAACGGCACAACTATTACTCCCATTTGAGTACGCCCTTGCGGATGACGTAGTAGAAGCCAGCCAGCAGCAGCCCCATAAAAAGAAGCATTTCTACGAACCCAGCCCAACCCAGCGACTTGAAATTGACTGCCCAAGGATACATAAAAATCACCTCTACGTCGAACAGTACGAACAAAATGGCAATCAAAAAATATTTGACCGATATAGGGGTGCGGGCATCTCCTTCGGCAGGAATACCGCACTCAAACGCCTCATCTTTGAGCTTGCTGTTGCGTTTTGGGCCAATGCTGTGCGTAACCAGCATGGTAGTAATGATAAAACCGAGAGCCAAACCGAGCTGAATAAATATCGGCAGGAAGTCTGATGGCAGGTGCATTTTTTCCATTTGTAGTTTGTTTTTTCTAAACTCTCAAAGTTACTATCCACTGAGTGAGTAACCAAATGTAGGTTTTTATGTTTTGCTATTTTTCGATAAAAATACGCTTGCTCGCGTTGAAACCAGCCGCCCGCAACTTCACTATGTAGTAGCCACCCGCCAACGTAGAAAGATCGATGGTGGCGCGTTGCCTTAAAATAGAATAACTATTTGAGACCACCTCTTGGCCTAAAATAGTGTAAACAGACAAAAGCACATTGGTAAGCTCTTCTTTGGTCTCGACCGAAAACCTGCCGCTACCATTGGGGTTCGGATACAGCAACAGCCCCTCGTCGGAGGCAGGTGGGGTGTAGCGTAAAAATGGCGAAAGGTCTGACACACATGTGCTTATGACACCTCCGCCCAGGTCGAAACCAATGCGCGACCGAACATTGTAATCGCCCAATTGATTGACCCGAATTTCACTGGTGTTAACCATCAGTTCGTTCGTGCCGCGTTTCCAGTCGAACTTCACACTCTGAATATCGGCACTCACTTTGTCGGTTATGTTGGCTTGGAGCGCATACTGTCCCACCTGCGTAACTGTGGGTGTACTGAGGCGGGGCCTAACGCCGAGTGTGAGTCGGGCAGAATTGCCCGAAGTGCACCCAAAAATGTTGGTAGCCCGCACAAAGTAGCTGCCCGCTTGCGTGGTGCGGATACTATTGGTGGTGGCGTTGGTGTTCCAAGTCAAGGTATTGTTTGCCGATGCGGTGGCCGTCACCACAACCGACGAATCGGCGCAGACTTGTACGCTACCGCTCGGAACAATGGTTGGTGTGGGTGGTTGTACGGCTTCGGTTAGGTCTATTTTAGTCGATAACGACACGTTTCCTTGCGCATCGCGGAGGGTGGCGCGGTAGCTACCTGCGGCATTTACGATGGTGTTGGACGAAGCCGCCCCGTTGCTCCAACGGTATGCAGTAAAGCCTGCGGGGGCGGTCAGTGCCAGCGAGTTATTGGCCACGCAGCTCGCCGTGAGCGGTTGGGCGGGCAGTGCCTGGGCGGGAATGGTACTACTAAAAAACTGTAAATTTAGGGTCTGGTTCCAGGCGTTAGCCAACAAACTTAGCCCATTGTTTTGAAAATGCACTCCATCTGGGCGCGGCACCTGGATGCCGTCGGTGAGCGGGCCTGGGTAGATGTTATTAAAAATAGCGTTTATTACGCCATTTTGGCCAGCAATTACGTTGGCACTCGTTTTAGAAAGCCCGTCGTTGTCGAGGGTGAGCGAGCTGCGGGCAATAACCCACGGAATGTACTGGTACGTGTCGCGGCGTTGGCTATTAATGAGCAGTTGAAGGCCATTTTGATAGTCAATTTTACTCGTTCGGAGCGGAATGTTATCGCTTTCGCCGTGCATCCACAGGATGGCTCGCGTGCCAAAAATAGCACCGTAATATTGGAGCGCAAACCTCAAATTGGCGTAGGGTTGCCCCGCTGGATACGGCACGCTCGTAAACAAATTGCTAACATTAGTACCTTGGGCACTTTCGGCCCAGTTTTTTACGGACGTAGATTCGTAGCTCACATTCATAAACAGAATGGGTACGTTCAGTTTTTCGGCCAGCAGGTCACCCAATGCGCCCCAGCACCAGGCACTTCGCCCGCGCGGGCCTATGTTCACGTCGCTTTTTAGCTGGGCAACTGTAACGTTGGCGGGATCGATGGTCGTACCCGTGCTGAAATTATCGTAGACCACGCAGTTTACTCGGTCGTCGGCGGCACTTGGTGCGCCATAGTTCACAATACCTTGGGCGTTCGACTGCCCCGCCACAATAATAACCTCGCCTATGCCCACCCGCGCTACCGCGTCTGTACCAACTACAACGCCTGCTTGCAGGCCGCGCACTTCGAGGGTGTACCAGCCGCCTTGCGCCCTGAGTGAGCCTTGAAAAATGCCATTCTGGGGATTAGTTTGCACAACCAGCCAGCCAGTAGCAAACCCCTGACCTGGTAAAACGGGCACTAAACGCGCCTCCACGCGGTCGATAGCCCTGGTATAAACTCCCGAAATGTACAGCGTTGAGCGCCCGCTGTTGTCTTGCTGGTAGATAAAGCGGCTTTCGGGGGTAGTAATTTTTATTTGGCTTTGCGCCAAGCTCAATCCTCCAAACAACAGGAGTAATAATAAAAATAATTTTTTCTCATTCATGGTTTTAATCGGCAGTGCACAGTTATATTGCTAACCCAAAATTTGGTATCACTACAAAGTTAGCAATAGAATTTGGCTCCGTAAGATTTTATGCCCGAAAACCTGTCACGGAATCCGGATTAGAAGTCGTTTGGATTGACTAAAATCTTGGTCGATGACCCTGACAATGTAATTACCAGCGGGTAAGTTGGTCAAATCTAATTTCCTACGCTCGGTCAGTACCACATTTGTGAAAGTGTTTAGCAAACGCCCATCGACCGCAAAAATTTGGATGGTGGCATTTTTGAGGTCATTTAGGGTCTCTACCGTAACTTCGCCGTCGAAGGCTGGGTTTGGGTAAATGCTAAGTCCGTTGCCCGTGGTTTCGGGTTTGTAATTAAAAAGTGCCGATACCGAAGAACTGCACACCAGACCTCCTCCGTAGTTGGCACTTACTTGAACCGCATACTCACCCGCTTTGTTGGCCTTGATGGTGGGCTTGGTTGTTGCCAGTGCCGCTCCATCGAGCGTCCAGTTGTAGGTTGTGTTGCCCAAAGCTGTGCCGTTGGTTTGGAGGGTAAAAGTTCCTACCTGCGCAATGACCGGGGTTTCAGGTACTGATTTTACGTCTATCTGAACGGGAGGACTGGCAAAGGCCGAGAAACACCCGTTCTGGTCGCGAACTTGCGCCGAATAATTACCTGATTTTTTAACGGTGATACCTTGGGTCGAATCGCCCGAGTTCCAGAAAGTGTTCAACGTAGAATTTGTGCGGAGAACTACCTCTTTTCCGTCACAAAAAGTGAGCGGGCCGCTGGCAATAATGCTTGGAGTGGGTGGCAACGGGTTTATTTTGACGCTTACAATGTTAGACTCGACCGACTGACAGCCGAAGCTATTTTTGACCCGTAAAAAATAACCACCCACCTGATTGACGGTGATTTGCTGATTGGTGCTGCCATTGTTCCATAGGTAACTGCTGGAACTTGGAGCGGATAGCGTCACGTTTTTATCGGCACAAAATGTAGTTTCATTGTTAATAATGGGACGGTTTGCCGTTAGGACTGGTTTGGGCGGCAGTGCTACGACCGTTATTTCGAGGGCGTCCGACTGGGGAGATGTGCAACCGTTGGCATCGGTAACGCTCACCGCATACAAACCTGGTTTGGTGATATTATTGACCTGCTGACGTTCATTGTTGCTCCAATTATAGCTGAATGCTGCCGTAGATTGAAGCGTTGTGAAATCGCCCTCGCAGAAAGTCATCGGGCGAAGTGCAATTATTTGGGGCTTGGCGGGCAATGGGTTCACTTTCACTACCACCTCGGCCGAGGTAGATTCGCAACCGTTGGCGTTTTTGACTTTTACTGAATAGTTTCCCGCCTTGGCTACCACTATTTTGTCGGATGTTTCTCCGCTGCTCCACGTGTTTATGTTGCTGTAGGTAGAGGTTATTTCTACGCTCTTACCTTCACAAAATGTGGTTGGCCCCTGCGCAATGGCTGTGGGCTGAACGGGCAATGGATTGACAACCACAGAAATAGATGCCGACGACTCTGAGACGCACCCGTTGGCATCTTTTGTGCGAGCTGAGTATGTGCCCTGCTGCAAAACTGTTATTTCTTGGGTGGTTCGGCTGTTGTTCCAGACGTAGCCAAATTGGTTGTTGGCGCGTAGCACCACGCTTTGGTTCAAACAAAAAGTGGTTGCGCCCAGTGCCTGAATGACGGGCGCAGTTGGGAGCGGATTTATCCGTACAACTGCCGCCTCAGAGCTTGCCGACACACAACCGTTTTCGTCAACTATCCGCACGCTGTAGCTGCCTTCGTTTGTGGTGTTTATGCGCCGTGTTCGGGCGTTGGTACTCCATAAATACGATGCTGAATTGGGGGCGGTTAGGGTGGTGCTGTCGCCTTTGCAAAAAACGACGGGGCGTTCGGCGGTGATTTGGGGCGTACTGGGTAATTTGTTGATTTTTACGGCCACATTGGCTGACAACGCCTCGCAGCCGTTGGCATCTCTCACGCGCACGTTGTAGTTTCCAGTGGCGTTCACGGTTATGCTCTTGCTGGTAGCATTATTGCTCCAAACGTTGCCGTTGTCGTATGTCGAGGTGAGCGTTACGCTGCCACCTTCGCAAAATGTAGTGGCACTTTGGGCAACGGCCACAGGCGGAGAGGGTGCGTTATTGACTGTGACATTGATGGTGCTCGAAGACGGCGACGAGCAACCGTTGGGATCTATTGACTGAACAGTGAACGCCCCCGACGACCGCACCGTGATAGCCGAACCTGATTCGCCGTTCGACCACCTAAAATTATTGACGTTCGCCCCAGCCATGAGTTTGACCTCGCCGCCTTGGCAAAAAACGGTCGTGCCCGAGGCTGTCACGGTTGGCGTGCTTGGCAGCGGTGACTGAAAAACGTTTATAGTAACGGCATCAGAAACCGCACTGCAGCCCGACACCTGGTTGCGAACGGTGGTGGTGTAGCTTCCCGTTGCGCCAATCATAACAGAAGGCGTGTTTGCGCCGTTGCTCCAATTGTTGGTCAATGTGCTGTTAGAGACCAACTCTACGCTCGAGCCTTGGCAGAGTGCCGTCGAACCTTTTACTGTTATGGTGGGTTTGCTGGGCTGAACATTGTTGGGTATTCTGATGATCGGGGCGAAGATCACCATCCCGTTCGCATCGCGAATGGTGGCGGTGTACTCGCCCGCACCCACGTTGATGTTGGGGCTGTTTTGGCCATTGTTCCAAGCCACCGAACCGAAACTGCCCTGCACGCTGATGTTCATTGTACCGTTGCCACCACAACTGACATTGATGGTGGGCAGAGAAATAGTTGGGTTTGCTGGGGTGGCGTTGGCAAAAAAAGAGTCGTTCAAACTACCATTCCAGGCGTTGGCGAAATCTATGAGACCATTGCCACCAAAGTGAACACCGTCGGGGCGGGGTATCTGAACAACGTCGGTGTTGGGGCCAGCAAAGGCCAGCCCCGTGCTGGCAATCAGCTGGTTTTGAGCATTGAGCACATTGGGGTTGCTGCCGTTGCGACTGTCGTAGGAGGCCCTGGCAATGACCCACGGCACAGCTCGCCCCAGCTCGCCGCGCATCTGGTTGATGACTGCCGTCATGTCGCTCACGTAAGAACCAATGCTGGTATTTACAAAATTGTCGGACTCGCCCTGGTGCCAAAGCACCGCCCGAACTCCAGTGGTAGAAACGTAGTTGCGCAACGCCAGACGCATGTTAGAATACGGAATGCCTGCGGGAAAGGTAAGTCCCGAATACACATTTTGGGTAGCCCCACCGTTCAAACTGGCGCGCCAATTTCGGGCGGCGGTGGCCTCAAAGGCCGCATTGTAAAATAAAACGGGTACGCCGAGACGTGCCACCAGCAGGTCGCCTAACTTGCCCCACCCCCACGACGTATGCCCGTTGGGTGCTATCGAAGTAGTGGCACTTACGCCCGAAAACGACGGGCGCGGAACTTGGTTGGGGTCGCTGTTGGCATTGAAATAATTGATGCAGTTTACTCGTTCGTCGGCCGATGCCACCGCGCCGTAATTGCTATTATCGATGCCTTGGGCGTTGGACTGACCCGCAATCAAAAAAACCTCTCCCACTCCAAAACGTGCTAAATCGTCAAATTCAACGACCGTGCCGCCTAACATCCCGCGTACTTCGAGCCGATACCAGCCACCTCTCACAGAAATGTTACCAGCAAAAAAACCGCCTTGTGGGTTGTTCTGAATCGTCGTCCAGTCGGTGCTTTGCCCGCCGTTTACGGCCAAGGCACGGGCCTCAACGCGGTCTATGGGTTGGCTGTAGGTGCCCGCTATTTGTAGATTGGCTTGGTTGTTGGCATCTCGTTGCAAAACAATGCGAGATGCTGGGTAGGTAATGACCATTTGGGAGTGGCCCAACCCGAGAGTACCCAACCATACAATAGCAGTAAAGAGGAGCGTATTAGTTGTTTTCAACATTTTTTAAATAAGTTGCTTCATACCGACACATTTTTTGGCCCCAAAATTCTAAATTAGCGGACAAAAAACAGTAGCGCACAAAAAGTTATTTTTCGGTCAAAGTAGCCCAGATCATATCTTTTAGATCGATGAGGCCCTGTTGTAAAACCGAAGAGATAAACACGTGGGGTAATGTTGCGGGTAATTGGGCAGAAATCTGCTGCCGATCAGTTTCTTCTAAAAATTCGGACTTAGAAATGGCCATAATGCGCCGTTTTTCTAAAAGTTCGGGGTTATATTTGGTCAGTTCATTCAACAGCACATCGTATTCTTGGCGCACGTTTTCGCTGTCGGCGGCCACCACAAAAAGTAGGGCCGAGTTGCGTTCTATGTGCCTCAAAAACCGCAGCCCCAAGCCTTTTCCCTCGGCGGCACCTTCTATAATACCTGGAATGTCGGCCATCACAAACGACTTGTAATCTCTGTATGCCACCACGCCCAAGTTGGGTACGAGGGTGGTGAAGGGATAATCAGCAATTTCGGGCTTGGCCGCCGACAGCACCGACAAAAGCGTCGATTTGCCCGCGTTCGGGAAGCCTACCAGACCAATGTCGGCCAGGAGTTTCAGCTCTAAAATCACCCACATTTCTATGCCATCCTCACCTGGCTGGGCATACTGCGGCGCCTGATTAGTCGATGTTTTATAGTTTGTGTTTCCCATGCCACCGCGCCCGCCTGGCAACAAAATCACTTTTTGGCCTTCGGTAGTAACCTCGGCAAGCTGCTGGCCAGTTTCGGGGTTACGGGCAATAGTCCCCAGGGGCACATCAATAAAAATATCTTTTCCCTGCAAACCCGACCGCCTACCGCCCTCGCCTCCGTTGCCAGGGTCGGCCTTGATGTGTTTTCGGTATTTGAGGTGCAGCAACGTCCAGTGCTGAGAGTTACCGCGCAAAACAATGTGGCCTCCCCGCCCGCCGTCTCCGCCGTCGGGGCCTCCTTTTGCGGCAAACTTCTCGTGCCTAAAATGCGCCGATCCAGCCCCTCCGTGGCCCGATGTTACATTTATTTTAACGTAGTCAATAAAATTAGAATCTGCCATTACTGATTTATTAGCAATTATCGTGCTGAATCAATGGCCTCGCAGAGATTATCAAAAATTTCTTCGATTTCACCGATTCCGTTCACCGTCACTACCTTGCGCTGGGCTTGGTAGTAGGGAAGCACGTGAATGGTTTTATTAAAATACTCATCAATTCGTTTGATGAGTTTGTCCTCGTCGTCGTCGGCGCGGCCGCTCACTTTTTTGCGCTCGGCAATGCGTCGTTTGAGTTCCTGCTCATTAACGTCCAACTGCGGTACTACTGATATGGCACTGTTTTTATTTTCCAAAAAAGCGTCTAATGCTTCGGCCTGCGCAACCGTGCGCGGGAAACCATCAAAAATAAAACCGTTTGCCTGCGGGTTTCGTTTCACTTCCTCTTCGAGCATATCAATCGTCACCGAGTCGGGCACCAACAAGCCGCTGTCCAAAATGTCTTTGACGCGTTTACCGAGTTCGGTTTGGTTTTTGATGTGCATCCGAAACAGATCGCCAGTAGAGATGTGTACTAAATTGTACTTTGCGATCAATTTGGCACTTTGAGTACCTTTGCCCGCTCCGGGAGGGCCAAAAATAACAATATTAAGCATTAGATGATACAAGGTTTTGGCGTCTGACAACAAGCAATTGGCCGCAAAAATAAGATTATCCGCCCCCGTTGCCAACTTTTTGACGCAAGAACTTTGAATTTGGCGCAAAACTATTTAACAATTACCCCAGTTTACACAGTTCGGTCGCAAGTGAAGCCCCAAAATTAAGTGTTGGGTTGAGCCCGTGTTTGTAGCAACAAAAAGCCGTCTCGAACCAACCCCGCCCGAATTGTGTTTTTTAGTCAAACCATAAAATTTCAGACCAAATCAATGAATCAAGGACAAGAATTTAGAAAATTTGCAGTACACCACATGGGTCTCAATGGCCTTACGGTGGACGGAGTGATGAAACACACCGTCGAAAACATGACCCGCTCGGTCATCGAAGAGCGTCCGATGAACTTCCGGGAGGTAGATGTTTTTTCGCGATTAATGGCCGACCGTATTATTTTCATGGGGCTGCCCGTAGACGACAACATCGCCAACATCATTGTGGCCCAGCTGTTGTTTTTAGAATCAGCAGATCCCAAAAAAGACATTCTGATGTACTTAAACAGTCCTGGTGGTTCGGTTTATGCAGGCTTAGGAATTTACGACACCATGCAGTACGTGCGCCCCGATGTGGCCACGGTATGCACCAGTTTGGCGGCATCGATGGGTGCGGTACTTCTGGCTGGCGGCGCGGCGGGCAAGCGGTCGGCGTTGCCCCACGCCCGGGTCATGATCCACCAGCCATCGGGTGGTGCGCAGGGTCAATCGGTTGATATTGAAATTACGGCCCGCGAAATCGTAAAACTTCGCGAGGAGCTCTACGGCATCTTGGCCGAACACACTGGCCAAACCATTGAGCAAATCGGGTTAGATTCTGACCGCGACAAGTGGTTTAGGGCCGAGGAAGCCAAAGCCTACGGGCTCATCGACGAGGTACTGCGCCGTTGAAACTAAAACCCACAAAAGTGCGGTGGGCTTCATGGGTAAACCGTACTTTTGTGGGCTTTTAGCTGCCGTAAAATCATTTTAGCACCCGTTTTTTTGAGCTTCGCTGTAATTTGAGTTAAATTTATTTTTTCATAGACATCTTTACAATTCCAGTACTTGTAAACCACAAATAATCATGAAAAATAGATTTCTTTTAGCCTCTTTTGTGGGGCTAATGGTTTGTTTTTCTTGTAAAAAACAAGCCACCGAGCCAATTATTGTGCCTGAACAAACAGTGTTTGAAAACTTGACTACGTGTTGCCAGTCATGTAGCAAGCCAGTATCGTTAAAAAATGTTACAGGAAAGTTGTTAATTACGGGTTATAGTCTCGACGGTAAGCCAGGAATAACGGCTGTAATACCCGACTCCGCTTTTAATATCTCTGACAAACAGCTGCCTATGTTCAAATATTATGGTAATGTTTTTTACCTCTGTAATTTGCCTGATAAAATTAGAAATATTGGTTCAGAGCGTAGGGTAAAATTTGATTGTAATCTAATCTACCTTTATGTTCCAAGTGATGGACAAATACCTCAAACAGATGGCTATCCAGTAGATTTAATTAGAATTGAAGTGTTGAATTAGGGAGAGGTGTCTCAAGTACCCCACACTGTTGGTAATACCATAGTGCGGGGTTTTGCTAATTAAAGTCTTAATAACCAACGATATACAAATAATTAGGCCAATTTTTTGTATAAATTTAGATAAAGTAAACAATATTGAAACCCCCTAAAATGCCAGTCGTAAGTTGCTCGTTTTGTGGTCGCCGTAAGAGCGAGGTTGAAGTGTTGTTGGCGGGAACGGATGCCCACATCTGCAACCATTGCATTGAGCAAGGCCACCAGGTGGTCACAGAAGAGATGTACTCGAAAGACAAAAAGAAGGTGTCTTTTCCGAAGCTCAACTTGACCAAACCCTTGGAAATGAAGCTGTTCTTAGACCAGTATATTATTGGGCAAGACGAGGCCAAAAAGACCCTGACGGTGGCGGTTTATAACCATTATAAACGACTCATGCAGCCCGAAAGCAACGACGAGGTGACGATCGAGAAGTCGAATATTGTGATGGTTGGCGAAACCGGTACGGGCAAAACCTACCTGGCGCGCACCATTGCCAAGATGCTCGAAGTACCCTTTTGTGTGGCAGATGCCACCGTGATAACCGAAGCCGGCTACGTGGGCGAAGACGTGGAAACCATTCTGACGCGGCTCCTCCAAGCCGCCGAATACAAGGTTGAAGATGCCGAGCGGGGTATTGTTTACATCGACGAGATCGATAAAATAGCGCGCCGCTCCGACAACCCGTCCATCACCCGCGATGTGAGCGGGGAGGGTGTGCAACAAGCCATGCTCAAATTGCTGGAGGGGTCGGTCGTGAACGTGCCGCCTCAGGGAGGGCGCAAACATCCCGACCAACGCATGATCGCCATCAACACCGAAAACATTTTGTTTATTTGCGGCGGGGCCTTCGATGGCATAGAACGGCACATTGCTAAAAGAATAAACAGCCGGCCCATTGGGTTTTCGAGCGATCGCCGCCTCAACGACATTTTCGACAAGGGTAATCTGATGCGCTTTGTGTCGGCGCAAGACCTCAAATCGTTCGGACTAATCCCCGAATTAATCGGGCGGCTGCCAGCCCTCACTTATCTTGAACCACTCGACAGCAGTACGCTACGCACAATTATGGTTCAACCCAAAAACGCGTTGGTGAAACAATACCAAAAATTGTTTAAAATGGAAGGCATCGCGCTCACGTTTTCTGACGAGGTGATCGACTACATTGTTGAGCAAGCCCTGGTCTATAAACTCGGCGCGCGCGGCCTGCGGGCCATCTGCGAGTCGATTATGAAAGATGTCATGTTTGAACTCCCCTCGCAAACGGGTACGAAAGCCTTCACGATCACCCTCGACTACGCCCGCGACAAGTTTGAGCACTCGTCGGCGTTTGTGCTCAAAGCAGTGGCGTAACGGCCGCGTGTTTGAGAAAAAAAGCGTAATTGGGCTAAAAAATCAGAGAATCGTTTGGCATAACGATTCTTAACCACTATTTTTGCACTCCGTTTTGTAAAAAAAGTATAGCAATGGCAAAGAAAGGCAATAGAGTCCAAGTAATCTTAGAGTGTACTGAGCATAAAACCACTGGAATGCCAGGGATGTCGCGGTATATTACCACCAAGAACCGTAAGAACGTTCCTGCACGCATGGAATTGAAAAAATACAATCCCATTTTGAAGCGTGTGACCGTTCACAAAGAAATAAAGTAGTGTAACACCCGTGGAGGCTCCACGGGCGTGCAGTGTTTAATCGTACAATAAAAATAACCAAGTAATGGCAAAGAAGGTAGTTGCAACATTGAAAAAAGAAGGTGAGGGCAAAAGCTTTGCCAAGATCATCAAGGCCGTAAAATCGCCAAAGACAGGTGCTTACACTTTCAAGGAGGAGATTGTTCCTTTGGACGAAGTTCAGGCAGCCCTCAAAAACTAATATCAACGCCGTGGCGTTTGGTGTGTTGTCTTAAAGTCCCAAGTTTGGGACTTTTTTTGTGCGTAAAATTGTAGTGAGTAGTAGGATCGTAACATTGAAAAACTAAAATGGGGTTATTTGACTTTTTCTCGAAAGACAAAAAAGAATCGTTGGACAAGGGCCTCGAGAAATCGAAGGAAAGTATTCTTGGTAAGATTAGCCGAACGCTCATCGGAAAGTCGAAGGTTGATGAGGAGGTGCTCGACAATTTGGAGGAAATCTTGATTAGTTCGGACGTGGGCGTGGAGACGACCATCAAAATAATACGCCGAATTGAAGAACGCGTGGCCCGCGACAAATACACAACCGCCGACGAGTTGAGCAGCTTGCTCCGCCAGGAGGTGGCCGCCCTGCTCACCGAAAACCGTTCGACCGACGTTACTGACCATTTTGAAACCGAACACCTGCCCAAACCATACGTAATTATGGTGGTGGGCGTAAACGGAGCGGGCAAAACTACTACCATCGGCAAACTGGCGGCGCAGTTTCATAAGCGCGGCAAAAAAGTAATACTGGGTGCTGGCGATACTTTCCGCGCCGCCGCCGTAGATCAACTCAAAACGTGGGGGCAACGCGCGGGCGTACCCGTCATCGAACACGGCATGAACACCGACCCGTCGGCGGTGGCCTACGATGCTGTGAAGCAAGGCGTGGAGCAAAACGTGGACGTGATTATTATCGACACCGCTGGCCGCCTGCACAACAAGGTCAATCTGATGAACGAACTCACCAAAATTAAGCGCGTCGTTCAGAAATTTTTGCCCGATGCCCCCCACGAAGTCATGCTGGTGCTCGACGGCAGTACGGGCCAAAACGCGGTTATTCAAGCCCGCGAGTTTACGAAAGCTACCGAGGTTACGGCCCTGACGATCACCAAGTTGGACGGCACGGCCAGGGGCGGCGTGGTGATTGGTATCTCCGACGAATTTAAGATTCCCGTAAAATACATTGGCGTTGGCGAAAAAATAGATGACCTGCAAGTTTTCAATAAATCTGAGTTTGTAGATTCGCTCTTCAAAAAATAGGCGCGTCACCTTTTTACTATCAAAAAATAACCATGAATCGTATTTTAACCATCTGCACGGTAGCTCTCGTTTTTTTTCTGGTCGATTGGTACTTTTTTCAGGCGGTGCGGGGCGTTACGCGTTCGATGGATGCTAACGCGCAGCGCAACGTGGCGTGGGGATACTGGGGTTTTTCGGTTGCGATGGCCGTAATGGCCCTGGTGGTGCAGTTTGTATTGCCGCCCGATTCGCTCACGCGCGTGCAAAAACAGTTTATTTTTGCGGCTTTTCTGATCCCGTACTTCGCCAAGATATTTGGCGTACTCATTCTTTTAATCGACGACCTTGGCCGCCTTTTGCGCTGGCTCTTCCAAAAAATAAGCGGTTTTTTCCAGCCTAATGGCATTGCAAAAGAAGCCTCGGTTGGGGCAATTAGCCGCTCCGAATTTTTAATGAAACTCACCCTTTTTGCGGCCGCAGTGCCTTTTTTTAGTTTTGCTTGGGGTATTATTTCGGGTGCGCACGATTACAGAATAAGGCGCATAAAACTAAAAATAAAGGGCTTGCCCGATTCGTTCGTCGGTATGACGATGGCGCAGCTGTCGGATATTCACGCGGGGAGTTTTTTTGACGAGAAAGCCGTGCAGCGCGGCGTTAAGATGCTGATAGACGAGAAACCCGACCTGTTTTTTTTTACGGGAGACCTCGTCAATAACACCGCCGATGAGGTAGAAAAATACATTGAAATTTTTGCCAAGATCAACGCGCCAATGGGTACGTTTTCGATATTGGGCAACCACGACTACGGCGATTATTTTAAGTGGCCCACCGAAGCGGCCAAAAAAGCCAATTTGGAGCAACTCAAAAAAAACCACGCCCGCATGGGCTGGGACTTAATTTTGGACGACCACCGCGTGCTGGAGCGCAACGGCGAAAAAATAGCCCTGCTGGGGGTTCAAAACTGGGGAATGAGTTTTGCACAATACGGGGACATCAAAAAAACCTACGCGGGCACTGAAGAATACCCCGTAAAATTACTGCTCTCGCACGACCCCACGCACTGGGATGCGCAAGTGCGGCCGATGTTTCCAGACATCAGTGCCACTTTTTCTGGCCACACCCACGGAATGCAGTTTGGGGTCAAGATCGGGAGTTTCGAGTGGAGCCCCGTGAGCCTCAGGTACAAGCAGTGGGGCGGCCTGTACCAAGAAAACGGCCAATACCTGTACGTAAACCGGGGCTTTGGCTACATTGGCTACCCTGGGCGGGTGGGTATTTTGCCCGAAATCACCATCTTTGAACTCCAAAAAGGGTAGGTTAGTTGCCCACAAATTTCTCTACGGTGGCGGCGGTCGCCGAGTTGATACCGTCCGATTTGAGGACTTTTAGCACCGTGAGCCACAAAATTTTGAAGTCTAACCCAAAAGATTGGTTCTCGACGTACCAGGCGTCGTACTCAAATTTTTGTTGCCACGAGATGGCGTTGCGCCCGTTTACCTGCGCCCACCCCGTTATGCCTGGCCGCACGCTGTGGCGCGTCTGCTGGCGCAAATCGTAGTGCTCCAGGTATTCGACCAGCAGCGGGCGCGGCCCCACCAGGCTCATGTCGCCCCGCAAAACGTTCCACAATTGGGGTAGCTCGTCCACCGATGTTTTCCTGACCCACGCCCCAACCCACGTCAAACGGTCGGCATCGGGGCGCAGGTCTCCGTTTTCGTCGCGGGCATCGGTCATTGTTTTAAACTTCACGATCCTAAAAATACGCTGGTTTAAACCTGGCCTCAGCTGGAAAAAAAATGGTTTGCCCGCGTTATAAAAAAAAAGCAACCCCGCCACAACCAGCGTAACGGGCAACGACACCAGCAGCGCCAGCAGTGCCACTGAACGGTCGGCGGCAGGTTTTATGATGTTTCGGTAGAGCAACATACGGTACGATAAAAGGCCAGATTATAACTTTAAGATTTTTCGGTGTACGTTGCCCTGCTCGGCTTGCACTTCTAAAATATACAACCCCGCTGGCACATCTTGGAGGTCGATGACAGTGCCAGGGGCTTGGTTTTCGCGCAGCCGTTGCGCCACAATTTTGCCCATTAAATCCGAGATCATTACTCTTTGCCAATTTAAGGTATCTGGTATTTTTACGGTCAGGTCAGACCTCGTCGGATTGGGAAACACCTCAACGCCAGTGTTTTCTAAGATGTTATTGCCCAAAACGGCCGCCACATTAAACGACTGATCGACGACGGGTGCGGGCGCAAACTTGGTGTCGGACACCGTGAAAGCGCGCACCACCACGCGCCCCGTACCACTGAGGGTAATGGTTTTTCCAGTTACTCGGGCGGGCCCCGAAAGCACCGTGAAAAATACGGTTTGCCCCGACGATGCCACCGCGCTGAGGTCGAAAGGCGAATCGTTCTCGAACTTGTTTGCAATGATGGCAAAATTGATGGTGGGCAACTTGCGGGTTCCTTGCGCCAGCCAAACGGGCCAAGTGGCGTTGGTAATGAGCGTGGTTGGTGCGCCGTTGGGCGTTATTTTATCGGCTTTTAGGTTAATAACCGCCACGTTCTGCCTGCTACCTGCCGATGTTGCAAACACCATTTTGTCGTCCAGTCGGGAATAACTCGGATACCCGAGCGCGTTGTTTTCGTAAACCGCTTCGAGCGTGCCTTTGTCTATGTTGGTGGCCACCACAAAGTTAGAGCCGTCAGTTTCGTTGATGTAGTCGAAGGCAAGAATATTGGTGGCGTTTTTGGCAAAAGACGGATTGCCGATGCTCTCGCCCTTTTCGAGGTCCGAGAATAATTTTTCAATTGTGCCATCGCCAAAGTCGCCCGTTTGGTTGTTCCAAGCTTTTATAAAACCCAAATCCCAGTACTCAATTTTTTTGCTGGTTGTCGGGTCTTTCAACTCATTGAAGGCATCGTACACCAAAAACTCGCCCGACTGATCCCACTCAATCGCATCGGCATATTGCACATCGCCCGTGCTCACGCCGCTGGTATAGGTTGGGTTGTAGAGTTTTAGTTTTCGCCATTCTTTTCGGTCATAACTATACACCCAAATAAATTTTTCGGGGGCACTTTTCACGGCGGCCAGCAGTTTTCCGTCTTTAGAAATGGCCACACTCCCCCAAATTGGCTCGTCCGACACGGTGGTCTCGTTGATGCCCGCCCCCGTGAGGGTCACGGCACGAATCCGTTTGTCTTTCGACACAAAGTAGGCGTTCATTCCGTCGTCGGTCACGCTCGGTTTAGAAATCGCCTCCGAGTTAGACCGTTGCACAATGCCGCCGCCGCTGGTGTTGGCCGTAAAAATCTTGTTGTTGGCTACACTCGTCACCAGCAGCGCATCCGTACCAGAGTTGGTTGGCAGTTGGGTTTGGGACGGTGGTTGGTTGGTCACAGACTCCATGATACCCACCTGGTCGAAGGCACTTTTGGCGGCGGCCACTTCGGCACTGTTCGCGCCGTGCAGGTCGGTGGCCGCCCGAACGATGGCCAATCGGAGGTCAATAAACTTCGAACTTCGGGTCAAATACAACGTCATGGCGCGGTAATAAACTTTTTCGGCTTTGTCGCGGCCCACGCTGTTGTTGGTCGTAAAAAGGTAAAAAGCATAGTTAGGAATCCCGCTGTTGATGTGAACGCCCCCGTTGTCTTTCGATGTGTTTACGAACTGGCTCATCGTGCGCGGCTGGTAGCCTGGGTCGGTTGGGCCACCCTGATTGGGGTTCGACAGGCTCCGCAACGCCCCCGACGGGAATGAGCTTCGTTTCACCACGTCTTCGCCGAGGGTCCAGTTGGCACGGTCAATGAGTACGCCAAAGACATCGGCCAACGATTCGTTGACGGCCCCCGACTGCCCATTGTACTCCAAGCGGGCGGTGTTTTCGATCACGCCGTGGGTCATCTCGTGGCCAGCCACGTCCAATGCACCTGGCAGTGGTTTAAAATCGTCTTTGCCGTTGCCGTATCCCATAAACTCGCCGTTCCAGAAGGCATTGTCCATGTCGTTGCCGTCCTCATCGCGGATGTTCACCACCGACACGATATTGCTCCCCTTTCCGTCCAACGAAACCCGACGGTGCACGTTCTGAAAATACTCAAAGGCCACGCCCGCATTGTAATGAGCTGACACCGCCGTTGGCGACCACACATTGAGGTTCGACGATTGCACCTGCGACACCGAAATGTCGTCGGCGGTGGTGTTGCGGGCATCAATTGTCCAGATTGCGCCCACGGGTTGGTCGGGTATTTGGGAGGTGCCAGCCTTGAACATAGACCGAGCGGCATCGATCATAAAAAAAGACGCACCCTTCTGGTACACGTTCAAAGCCTGTCTTTTGGCGTTAAGGTCGGTGGCGGTGGCCCTGGCGGGGCCGTCGATGCCGCAGGTGTGGTTGTTTTTGGATAGAATATTTCCCGTTTGGGCATCAACAAAATACTCCCAACGTTCCACAAAATTTGGTTTTAGGGTTATGTGCCAGGCAAGTCGTTCGGCCTCACAATCTTCGTTCGGGTGGTAGACAACGAGCTCGGTTTGGGGAGTTGGGTTTTTGACAAACTTTTTTTCTGACAGTGTCAAATCCCGCACCACCGTTGTCTGTTTCAAGTCCGAAAAGGCAGTTTCGACGGCTTGCTTTTCTGCCAATTTAGGAACCATGTTTTCGATTTCGGGCGTTGGAAAATACCTGCCGTTCATTAGCGAGATGCTTCCGCTGTGGCCGTGCACCACAAGTTCGCCGCCATAAACGGGTACTCCGCCAAATACCTGGTTGAGCCGCACGTGCATTTGCCCCATCTCGTCGTCTTCTACCAAACCAACTTCAAACTCCTGAGCGGGGTTTTTGAGGGCCAAGATCGGTTTTAGTGCCTCCAAATAGGCCAATGCTGCCGCACTTTTGGCTACGCGCCCGTTGGTGGTGGCTGGTATTTTTTGGTCAAATTCAACAAAAATGGGTAGGTTATTTTCGCCCTTTATTACTTTGGCTTTCAATAATCGGTCGGTGAACAACCTGGTTTTTGGGGTGGGTTGGGCGTTCAAAATGATCCGCTGGCCGTCAATTTGGGGAGCGTCGAAGTCCGAATATGTTGGCGTACTCGTCGGTTTCTTGCCCTTTTTCTCCCAAGCTTTTCCGCCGTCTTGCGCCCAACCGCTGTGGGGCAAATAAAGTACACAAATAAGTAAGAAAAGTGTTTTTTTCATGGTTTTAGAAAATTGTGCAGGATAAAGATAGCGAGTAAGTCGGTATAAAGATCAAAAAAATCAACTTCGTTTGTGGCGCTGCTGCCAGCAGTTTCGGCCAAAATGCTTCAATGGCCTGCTAAGTTGCATTTTATTTTGGGTTTATCGTTTTGCAGGTATCCGAAGCCTGGGACTTTTACCACAAAATATACGTGAACCAAAAAACTGTTTTTGGAGCGCGAGGCTCCGCCTTTTGAGTAGCGGCTGTCAGCAATGATGCCTATTTGTGTCAAACGTTACAGGCCAACAAGCTTAGTTTTGTTATCGGCAAGTTTTTGCTTGATATACAATTTCAACTCGTCAAAAGTCATGTCTTGAGTTTCAGAGCTAATTTTATCTCTAATGTCTCTCATTGTTTTTACAGCGTCAAACGAACTGGGCTTTGTGCAGGTGGGATAGTTAAATTCTTTCTGTTTGGAACTCAAGCTAAATTTATAGTTAAAAGTTTATGGTTATGCATTTACCAAATAGCGTTATGTCAAGATAGAACTGCAGCTAAATAGTTGCGTAAATGTCGAGGCTTATTCCGTCAAGCCAAATCTCTTGTTGTGCGAATATTTATTTCTTCAAACTGTTTCTTAATTCTTGAATTTTTTCAACTGTCAATTTTGTTATTTTGCTAATTGTTAAATCATCGAATCCTTCAATTATACAATTCAAGGCAATTTCAAAAGTGTTATGTTCTTTTACTTTAAATTCAGCCTCTGTTTGTAAGGTGAAAATCTCACTTGCTTTCAAACTTAAGCTGTCCATATACCGATTATAACCATACTGATCGTCTTTGTCCAGCCGCATGATATCTAAAACTTGTCCAGCCTCCTGAAGTCCTTTGGCTTTGAAATTATCTTTTACTTCGCTATTTTTCAAAAAATAAATCCATTCGTCTAGTGTGTCTTTTGCAATGTCGTTGAACTGATTGACTTTCAATAAATAAAACTCAGGAAAAATATCGGATACTTGATCTTTCACAAAAGTTATTTTCTGCTTTTCCGAAAGACCCAGTTTGTCTTTTTGATGAATACCAATAAAATCTGTTTTGCCTTTATAGATGTAGTCTTGCCCTTGACCGAGGTCAAAATAGACAATGTGTATTGAAATCACTTTTTTGATTTCTTTATATTTGGTACCCAAGGTGTGATTTTCTGCTAAACTTTTTGAAGCACCATAGGCCATTCTGTGAAAATAATCAATTTCATAAGTGCTCTGAATTTCAATGATCAGCAGTTCATTCTTTGAGTTTTGAGTCAAGATATCCACACGATTAAACTTGTCTGTATCTGAATCTTGGTTGCTTTCGCTTTCTAAAATGCGCTCAATTTTGATATTTTCGAACAGAAGTTCGCTCAAAAAGCCTTCCAAGACTACAAAGTTGGCTTTGTTCCTCAAAAGTCTCTTAATTGCCCAATCAAATCGTATTAATTTCTTGCTCATTTTGTTTTCAGATTATCTGTGCGAAACTACGACTTTCTCTTCAAATTGAACGTAAATATTGATTTTAGTGGGTTGCCCAAAATTTTCGTCAAAATGTTGTCGATTAAAATTTCTGCTATTTCTTGCTGGCGTTATTGTTATCAACCCCCGTGTTAGATCAATGTCCCTCCAAATTTTATTGACAGTGCCGCTACGTCCACCAAAAATGCCAAGGATTGATTGGTGAAATTTATGGTAATAAATACACATTTTCTTTTTCTATTCTAAGAATAATACGTACTTTTAAACCGCACAATAATTTTAATTGCATAGAAAAAAATCTGGCACGTTTATTGATAAGCTGGAATTATAGTACCATTGATAAACCCTTAAATAGTAAAAAAATGAAGAAATTAAATTATCATTTGGCCTTTCAATGGCTCGTTTTTATGCCCGTTATCCTGCCATTGTGCATCGTCTTTGGCGCGTTGCAGGGGGTTGCAAACAGCGTAGAAAACATTGTTCAGCAGGTTAAAAACGACGTTCTTTCGATCGAAACAACGATTGAACCCACTGACTATTAATAAATTATGATTTTTGGGCGAGCGCACAAAAATGCAATTATCCGCAATTAGTTTGCTGTCGCTTTTGTCCAGACCAACATTTGAGTACCGCCTAACCTTCGTGCAAAAAACTTAAGTTTAAATCTCTGACCTCCTCGGGATCAATTTCTAAAAACTCCTCCCAAAAGCCGTTGCTCGGCACGGTGGCGCGGCACAATATTGGTTCGTTTTTGATGGGATGCGTAAAAAAAAGTCGGCGTGCGTGCAAATTAATTTGGCCATCGGGGTTAGCTCGGGGAAACCCGTACTTTAAATCGCCCCGAATGGGGCAGCCAATTGAGGCCAACTGCACCCTAATTTGGTGCGGCCGCCCAGTGACGGGCATGACCTCGAGCAGGTGAAACCGATTGATTTCTCCAATGTAACGGTACGATAATTCGGCTCTCTGCGAGCCTGGCACCTCGCGGTCGTGGGCCGTGGTCACGTTGCGGGCTTCGTCTTTCACGAGCCAGTGCGTAAGTTTTGCGGCTGGTTCTTGGGGCCGGCGCTTCACAACGGCCCAGTACGTTTTTTGCACGTCGCGTTTTCTAAAAAGCTCGTTCATGCGCTCCAAGCCCTTAGAAGTACGCGCAAACACCACCAGCCCGCTCACTGGCCGGTCGAGGCGGTGCACAGTCCCCAAAAAAACATCGCCCGGTTTTTCGTATTTATCTTTTACGTATTTTTTGACCAGATCGAGCAGCGTCACATCGCCCGTTGCGTCGCCTTGTACCAAAATTCCAGGGGCTTTATTGACCACAATGATGTGGTTGTCTTCGTAAACTACGTTGAAAAACTTCATTAATTAGAATTTTGAAAAGAGTGCACACTTAAAATCCTTCATCATCGACTTGATTTTCGGGACTCTGCGCCGCAGAAAAGGTGTTTTATGCCATCAAACGGCACGAATGAGGACGCAAAAGTAAATCTAAATTCCGAAAATTTTACAGTTCGGCTACGTTAAATTTAACCTGCACGCCGCCAGCAGTGGTGGCGCGGCGGAAAGAGTTAGTTACCACGGGGTCGTTAAACATTCGGTCGAAGTACAGGCTCAGACTCCACAATTTATTGACCACGTAGTTGGTGCGCATCTGAAACTGAAAATTCACGTTGCCGTTTATGGGCACGCTCTCGCCGTCTAAACGCCGCTGAATGGCCCGGGTGTCGCGGAAGGTGAGCGATGTTTGAAACTGCAAATCGTTTTTTAATCGCTGAAACTTGCCATTTATCCGAAACGGAATCCGAACGTTTTTGCGCGTAATGCCCCACGTACCCGTAATGTCGTCGTTTACCAGCTCGGCCACCTGGGCGTTCGACAGACTTAGGGCAATGGAGCGGTCTTTGTTGTAGGCCAGATTGAAACTCATGCCGTTTTGCAATTGCGACTGAATACCAACCAGCGGCGAGAATTTTTCTTGCATCGTGATGGTACTCATTATAAAAATAGGGATGATCTGCCCCGCCGTGTTGCTCTGAAAGCCTGGCTTGTAGTCCATCACGGCCAGGTTTACGTACACGCCCGCGTAGTCGAGCGACGATGTGAAGTTTCCAACGCTGTACGTAGAATTGTAACTGTGCTGGAAGCTAAATGATTTGAATATTTTTTTGAACCCAGGCAACTGGGCCAACCCCGCGTAATCGATGCGCCAGTTGGGAAACGGAAAGCCAAAAAACGGGTTAAGGGTCACTTTCTCGGGGTCTTTGTCGTTGTAGGCGGCAAAGAAAGCGGGTATCAGCACATCTTGCGAGTTGTCGGTGTATTCGAGCCCGTTTTCTCTCCTTAACCTTTCTCGTAAAATGGCCCTATTTTGCTGAAAAACTTGGAAAGTGGGCGATGAATTGTCGTTTGTGACGGGCCTAAAAGCAGTTTTGAACGACATAAACGACATACTAAACTGCCCGTTTCGGAGCGGGCTTTGGCTCTCGAACGCGCCGTCGGGGGTTTGTGGCCTAAAAAACTCTTGGTAGGCATCTTGCCGCGTGAGCCGCATTTCGATCTGAACGTTGAAACCCTTGAAAGGCTCTAAACGGGCGCGGGCCGTGAAACTTTTGGCGATCGTTTGCAGAAACGGCGTGTTGAGAACAGTGCTATTGGTGAGCCACCCTCGGGCGGCGGCCGTGCGGTGAATATCCCGATTTTGACTACCAAAAATGAACGGCAAGCCAGGGGCATCGATCACGTCTAAACCCAGTGCGCGGGGTTTGTCGGGCAAAAAACCCGCCAATTGCGTGGTTTCGGTCACGGTGTAGTTCACGTCAATGCCGCGCACGGTCATCAGCAGGCGGGTCACGTCTTTGAGGGCGCGGCTGGGTTCGGCGGGCAGGTCTTCGTCGTCGCCGGGGCTGCGGGCAAAGTTTTTACGCTGCGGGCGGGGGTTGTTGGCAAACTGCAAATACCGTAGTTTGTTGTAGAGGCGCACAAAATCTACCTTACCCTGCAAGCCGTACTCGCGGTTGTTTCTAATAATGTTTCCGAAGGGTGCGTTGAGGGAGTCTCTGATGTTGAGCGAGTTGGCCTGGTACTGATACCCAATTTTGTGGCTGTAGGTGGCCTGCATCCAGTCTAAGGCAGGAATTTTGTCTAACGGTATTTGGTAGGTCAAGTTTAGGCGCTGGTCGAAGTTTTTCATGCGGCCAAGGTTTCTGAAATTACGCCACAGCGAGTCCGATTTCTCGGGCGTGTTCAGCTCGCCGATGGGCTCATCTACCACGGCGTTGGCCACGGCGTTGTAGGTGAGGTTCATGTTTTTGGTCAGGTTCCAGTTGAGGTCATAATTGCGCGTTAGCAAAAAATACTTCTCAAACAGTGGCTGTTGGCCGCCCGTGGTCAGGTCGGAGTTTCGGAGCTGGGTTTTAATGAAGCTCCGATCGCCGCCAACCCGCACCGAAATGAGCGTTGGCACGGGGTTAAAATTAAAATCTTTGAGCCACTGCAAATAATTTCCGCGCAGCGCCAATTTCTTGAAAGGCTCCCACGGTTTGTTTTGGGGCGCGTACTGGTAGGCAATGCCCGCTTTGTGCTGCAACTGGTTATACTCGCTAATGAGCACATTGCTGCGCACCAAGTCGTTGTAGGCGTAGGTAAAAGATAGGTTTTCAAAGTCCCAGAAATGCCTTTTTGCCGTCAGATTGGTCTTGGTTTTCCGCACGTTCGAGAAATTAATACCGCGCCGGGTGGTGTTTTCCTGCACCAAACTACGGAGTCGGTCACGCTCGCTGGCGGTTTCTAAGCGGTCTAACTCAGTTTCTAAGGGCGTGTCGGGATTGAGCGGGTTGAAGTGCGGATTTACGTTTCGGTGGTCGTAATTGACGTAAAGGGGAATTTTAAAACCCCATTTTTCGGGCAACAATTTATCCAATTGCACATTGGCCGAAACGCCAAACTCCTTGGTGGTCTCGCGGGCGCGGTCGCCAATTTTCTGCTGTACGCTTCCAAAACCAAAAGTCGTCAGGCGGCCAGTGGCCTGCACGGTGGCAAAATCGGCCAGCTTAATATTGGTCGTAAAAATAGCCGCCGTACCCGACGACTGGCTGAAACCCTCCACGTGCAGTTCGTTCACCCAGAGGCAAAAGCTTTTAGACTGCTCATCGTCGCGGGGGTTTCGCACGCCAATCATCAGCGTTTGCACCGCGCTTAGGTCGGGGTTTCCAACTACCGTAATGCGGTAACGACCGTCGGTAGTTTGCACCGAAAATGGCACTGTCAATGATTTTCCTTGGCGGTTTCGCTCCGCTTTGGCGTTTATGAGGTCAGCAAAAGCCACATCGATTGTGTTCGACTCGGGCCATACCACGTTGGGATCGTTCACGTTTTCGGGCGTACTTCTAAGGTTTTGCACCTCAATTTCGTAGAAGTGTTCCGTAAAATCAGTGCCGAGCCTCAAAAAACCAGTTACTTTGTCAGACTCGTTTTGGTCGTTGTGCATGTGCACAAACATTTTAAGCCGCTTGCGAAAGTTCAGGTCTAAATTCACGTTCTTAAACGCCGCCCGCGAGTCGCCGTCGCGGAGGTTGGTCACGCACAAACTCATGGCCTGCTCGTTGAGTTCGACCACGTTTTGCTGCGTAAAATCGCGGTCGCGCACAAATCCTGGTGGCACAGCATACACGTATTTTTTACCCGTGTTGGCGGTTTGGGCGTTCTGGCCGTTTTCTTCAATACTCACCGTGGCAATCTTAAACTGCGCGTCGTAGGGCTCGGGTACTTCTTGCAGGCTACGCGCGTTGAGATCGCCGACAAACTTACGGTACTGCGTGGCAACGAGTTGCAGTTGCGAAAACCGTAGCACCACGGGCTGCTCCCAGTCGGTGAGGTACATTCGGGCAAAGCGTATATTTTTGAAGCCATTGATACCGCCCACCGCCTTAGAAAACTGCCGAACGGGAATCCTAAACAAAAACCAAGTAGCACCCAGTGCCTCCACCCGGTCTACGACGAAGCCTTTATTGACCTGCAAAGAGCCAGGCCGCAGGTCAATCTCGTACTCGTAGTAAGATTCTATGTCGTTGATGGTGTTATCGAGATTAAGGTCTTCAATGTCGGGTAAGTTGGTCGATGCCGCCGTGAGCTCTTGGGCGTTGGTGTTGCTTTCGGGCGTGTTGTTTTGCATACCCATAAAACTCTTGTAGCGCTCCACAACTTGCTTGCCCGCCGCGTCGAAGTCCTCGCTGAGATAAAACTTAAAGTCATCGCTGGCGGGGTCGGCCTCAATCTCCGACCGCGCCGCAGGATTTAAGTTGGCGGGCAACTTGGCGAGGTAGTCTTTGAAATACCGTTTTTCGTCCTCGTTGTTGAGGCCATCCAAGCCCACGTCTTGTTTTTGGCGCGCGCCCGGTTGGTTGCTGAATGCGTTAATCAGAAACTGTTGTTTTGTTACGCGCCCCCACGCGGTCGAGTCCACGTTTTGGCGCGTAAACTCCCCAATTGGCAGGCCATTTTCAAAATTGAAGCGTCCGTCTTTGATTACATCCTCCGAAATATCGCCCAAATTAAAAACCAGCTTGCCTCCCTTTGTGTTGGGCGTATTGCTAAAACCGTCGTAGATCGTTCCGTTTGCACCGCCAATGAAAGGGTCCATCATCCAGAACTCCATGATTTCTACGTTGGCGTTGTCAAAATCGGGATCAGATGCGATGGCGCGCGTAATGGCCCCAAAGTTTTTACGTGGGTTGGCCAGCCGTCCGTTGGCATCTAAGGCGGGGTTGAAGTTGTACATTCCGCGCTCAGACGGAAAATAGGCCACATCCAATATGTTTTCGGGCAGGTTTATGAGCCGCAGCGACCGCCCTGGGTACAGGTCGGTGGGTAGGTAAAATTTCTGGTAAAAGTTGTCCAAAGCCCCAGCGGGGAGTTGGGGTTGCTGCCGGCCAAGAGACCCAAAAGTACTGCGCGGGTCAAATACGTTATCGACCGAGTAGGCCGAGATTCTGGCTCGCTGGTAGCCAAACTCGAGCGGGTTGGTGGGAGTTCCCTGCGAAAACTGCTGCGGGGTGCTGCCCAGCCGCCAGCGGGTGGGTTGGCGGGTGAGGTCAAATGGCGTTCGGGCCGACTCGAAATCATCGACCATTACTCCTCTTACGTTGGGATTGATGCCCGGAAACATCTGCGCCACCTCGCCCTGAAACTGTACGTTGGAGGTCTCTTTGGTTTGCAACAGCGGCAGTTTGTCCAACATTCGGGTGAGCCACTTGGAGTCTTTTTTGAAGTTTATATCGGCCCCCAAAATGGTGTTGTTCACGGGTTCGTTGCCGATGGGCGTTCGGGTCAGGAAACCAGCGGGGGTTTCGCGGAGGTTCATCCCAGTGAAACCCAACTTAAAATCGGGACTGGCCTCGTAGTCGATGCGCGTGCCAAAAAGGCGGCGAATTTGCTGCTGAAACAGGTCGGGGCGTTCGTAGCTAATCACGATCTCGCGCCCCGAGTTCATCACACTTTCGTTGATAATGCGCAGCTGGCCAATCTGCGCCTCCACCACGTAGTCGGTGCCAGGCGATAAGGACACGCCCCCCGCCGTGACCTTCACCGACTGCTCGGCCACGCCGTAGGGTAGCTGAATGGGCGTTCCTGCGGCTCCTGCTTGGTAGCTTCCCTTCAAAAAGAATTTATTTTTGTCGGCCACTTGCTGCGCGTCAATGAGCGTGGCGCGGTACAACGTGTTGTGAACGTATTTCTGGCGGAGGTCTTCTTCGTCGGCATCAAAAAACTTGTTGAGGTGGGTACCGAATGGTTCAAGCACGGGAAAAATAACCCTGCCCATGCGGCTGTCCACGGTTTTGCCCTCCACAAAATCAAAGTTGCCGTCGGGTTGGGGGTCTTGGAGTTGGTTGAGGCGGTCTAACTGCATAATTTTGACCAAGGCCACGTTCTGCAACCTCCGTCCTTCTTGCAGGTTGGGGCTGTCGAGGCCCGTAAGGTCGTCTTTATAAATTACACGGAGCTGGAAGCCCTTGCTGTCGAGGCCGCCCGTGCCGAGCGAATAGACGTTTTTCATCATCAAATCCCAGAGCGGAATCTGCGTGTTGTTGCGGATATTAGACGATTTTAGGAGTTTCAGCACTAGCACTTCGTCTTCCTTTCGCACTTGGTAGTCTTCCGTGAGCTCGCCCACTTTGTAGGTTCGTCCCAGAAAACTGTACTCGTAAGACACGGCCAAAATCTCGTCGTTTCGCAGGGCGGTGTTCAACGAAACGTACCCCAATTCGGGATGAAACTTAAAGTCGCGGTCCGATAGTCGCCTCGCCCCGCGCAAAATATCGTAGTCGATACCCCGCCGCAGGCCGTAGCGGGTGTCTAATTCGTACACCGTCTTGTCCGACTGCCTGAGCGTTTGGTCGTTGGTAACGTTCTTAAACAGGCCGTTGCTTTCGTTGCCCACGGGTGCATTGGGGTTGGTAATGGGCTGCACGTTGGGGTTTTCTTTGGCAAATGGCTTCGCCTCGCCCAGGTCAGAAAAAGCCAGAATGTTGCGGAGTGTCTCGGTGCTTTGGGTGCGGTTGGTTACGTAGGCTTCCACCCGGGTGATGGTCACGCCCGAGGTAATCATGGGTAGGTTTTTGAGCGATTGTTCGTACTGATTTCTAAAAAACTGCGACAGAAAAAAGTGCCGGTTTTCGTCGTAGTTATCCATCCGTATCTCAAAATTCTTGCCCTGCAAACCGCCGCGCAGCGTGATGGTTTCTTGTTTGGAGCGCTGCTGAGACCCCACCAGCGTAATGTTGGTGCGCCCGAGTCTAAATTGTACCTTGCCCCCAAAGAGGTTTTGCACCCCCGGAATCAACTGACTTTGGAGCGGCCAGCTAATGTTGCCCGCCTCCACTTTTTGGAGCATACTCTCCTCGTCGGCTTTGTAGTTGAGCCGAAGGGCGTTTTCAAAATTGAAACTGGCCTTGGTGTCAAAATTGGTCAAAAGTCCGAGTTTGTCGCCTATTTTTCCGTTGAAGTTGATGTTTATTTGCTCATTGAAATTAAAGTTGGTGGTTCGCCGCAACCTGATCGGAATCTGCGGGTTGTCGATGTTCTGGTGGATGATCCCAAAATCGAGGAGCACAAAACCGTTGGGTTTAAAATCCAGTCCGTTGCTGCCAAAAATACGGTCAAAAACGGGCGGTAAGTCCAGTTTGGGCAGCAGACCTCGCCCGCTCACAGAACTTTTGCCGTCGCGTTCGGCGGCATATTCGCGGATGGCACTCTGGGTAACGCGGTAGTCCTGGATCTTTAAAAAATCGGGGTAGGACATCGACTCGGGCGTGCGAAAATCGCGCCTGCCTTGGGGCGATATAATGGGTTCATAGACCGACATCCGCCGCTGGTTGTCGAGATTGAAGTCGTTTTTAACGTTTTTTGGATCTTTTAGGTAGAACGGCGAGCGCGGCGGCGGCACGCTGAAACGAGTGGCCGAGCGGTCGCGCCAGGTGGAGTAGGGGCGACGTTGTTTTTGGTAACGAACGGAGTCTTTGGCGGTATTTTTTGGCGCAACCTGCCCCAAAACGGGAAACCAGTTCAAAATAAAACCCAAAAAAGTCAGCTTGAGTAGCTTTAAGTAAAGAGTCTTAACCACTATTTTTAATTTTCCTTTAATTCTTCAACGGCCAAAACCTTGCCAATATTCTAATACGACGGCAAAAGTTTTGGATTGGATGACAAAATTAAGGAAAATAAGGGCAACGGGCCGTTGGTGGGATAAAATATTGCTTCTGTGTGGCAAAATATTGTTGCTTTTAGTCTTGTAGAGGCAACTGGGAGAGCAACCGCAAAAGGTAATCGGCCTCCAAAACCCCCGTTTTTCGGGCTTGCATTTGGAGGTTTTGATTAAACAACACGGTGGTCGGATAGGTCAATCGGCCTTTTTCAGTCCCCAATATTTGGGCCAGTTCGTGCAGGCCCGTGCCAACGCCCGAGGGCTTAAATCGGTATTTTCGGTTCAAAAAAGGCAGCGTTTTGGTTTGTTCCGCGTCGAGATCAAGGCAGTAGAAATGTTGGTTCAATGTTCGCACCAAGGCCGAGTCAGCGAAGGTTTTTACCTCCATCATCTTGCAATATTTGCACCAATCAGTATGAATAAAAACCAACAACGGGCGGCGTTCTTTGCGGAGGCTGTCGTTGAGGTTTTCAAAGGAAGTCCAGCGCAGGTTTTGGGCTTTGGCAACGGGCAAAAGCCCAAAACTACCCACAATCAACCAGAAAATGAGCAGCTTTGGCGCGTGCCCACGCCCAACCCTCGCTTCGGAAGAATGGGTTTTAGCTGGTTTCATTTCACCTAAACAAATTGTACCGAACGCCCGCAAAACCCCGAATACCCTGGTTGGGCGCATACACATACGAAGGGTCGAAGGTGAGCGCGTTGGGGTTGTTGGGCGTTGGCACTACCTGCCCCGTCGCGTCAAAAGTTACTTGCCTGTCGAACGGGTCAAACGCCCGGGCAATGGCATCGCGGGTGGGCGTGAAGTTCAGCAGGTTTTTTACGCCGCCGTAAATTTCGAGGCCGTTGTTAAACTTTTTGGTCAGCTGAATATTCTGTAAACTCCACCACGGCGAAGTGGCGGGACGCGGGTCTAATTCGCCCAAAATGGGTAGTCGCATCGGGCCGTATAAGTTGCCCGTGTAGTCGATCGTCAGACCTGCGTTGGGAAACGTATAAGACACCGACCAAACGCCCGTGAATTTTTCGGTTAGCAACTGGGTTTGTCTCACGAGTTGGCCGCTACCGTTGTCTTGCCGCTGAAAAACATCCATGGCCGTTGCGCCCGCCATAATTTTTAGGCCATTTTTCAACGAAAAGTCCACGTTCAGCGACACCCCCCGCGACACCGCATTGCCGTTTAAGTTGCTGTAAATGATCTTGTTGGGATCGGTCAAATAATCGGGAATAATGCGGTTGTTGAAATAGGTATAAAAAGCCGTAGCGTCGAGGCCAATAAAACTACCATCGGCCAAGAAAAACTTTCGGACGTAGTTCAGGTTGCCATTCCACGAGCGTTCGGGTTTGAGGGCCTCCGTAAACTCTACTTTTCGGGCACCAGTGAGGGCGGCGTGGTCTTCGGTAAAGACGTTGGCCACGCGGTAGCCGTTGCCAAAACTTGCCCTAAACACATTTTTTTTGTCGGCAGATGCCCATTTATAATTAAGGCGTGGCGTAAGGATACTGCCGTGAATAGAATTGTAGTCGTAGCGAATGCCCAAGAGCAATTTGTGGTTGGGGTTGAGCGAGATCTCGTCCTGCAAAAACACGCCCGGTAGCGTTATTTTAGATGGCGCATTCCGTCCGTTGAGGTCGGTGGCGGGGGTGTTGTCGTCGTAATAAGTATAACGCAACGCCGCCCCGAGGAGTAAATCGTGTTTTTCGCCTATTTTTTTGTCCCAAGTCAATTGCCCAAAACCAATGTACTGTTGGGCGTTGTAGATGGTGGTGCCGTAGACCGAGTTTTGATTGTGTCCGTTGGCCGAAAAGCGAAAGGTAACGTTTTCTTTCATCGGCAACTGATAGGCACCGATCGTCTCCCAGCGTTTGGTATAAATACTTTCGGCGTAGCGTTCGTCGCCGCCTCGGAAGGCTGGTGTCCAGCGCACATCACCACCCCAGCGGTTTTCGTACACGTAGCGGCCTCCGATGGTAAAGATACGGTTTTCCTTGCGCTCAAAATTGATTTTATTGAACAGCGAAATGCGGTTTTGGAGGGTAATATCAGTAAATCCGTCCCCATTTTTGTCGGTTGGTACTTGAAAGTTAAAATAATTCAGCCCGAAGAGCGCCTGCACTTTCTCGCCAAATTTGTATTTAACACCAAGGTCAGTGTTGTATTCTCCCCAAGTTGTTCCCATCACATCGGCCGAAACAAGGGGAGCTGCCGACGGTTTCTTGGTGATTACGTTGATGAGCCCACCCACAGCCTCTGAGCCGTAAAGCGTTGAAGCGGGGCCTTTTACAATTTCGACCCGCTCAATAAGTGCACTCGGAATGCCACTCAAACCGTAAACCGTCGAAAGCCCCGATACAATCGGCATGCCGTCAATTAGAATCATGGTGTAGGGACCCTCGAGCCCGTTGATGTGAATGTCGCCGGTGTTGCAGACGTTGCAGTTTAGCTGCGGACGCACGCCATTGATGTTTTGCAACGACTCGAATAAGTTAGGCACGGGATTGCGCCTGAAAAACGTGGGCGTGTAAATTTCGATCGGCACGGGACTGTCGAGTTTCGAGACCTCTTTCATGGTACCCGTTACGACCACTTCGCTGAGAGAGTTTTCTAATTCTTCGGTTTGTAGGGTCAATTCTTGGAAAAACTTGGTGGCCGAAATTGTCACTGATTTGCTGATGTTGCGGTAGCCAATGCCCGATACAACAAGCTGATACGTGCCGTATTTTACATTTTTGATTTCAAAAACGCCTTTTTCGTCCGTCGTCGTGCCGTATTGCGAGCCTTTCAGGGCCGCCGTAGCAAACTCCAACGGTTTTCCTTTTACAGTGACTGTGCCCCGAATGCTTCCAGTTTGGGCAAAAACAACGCTTTGAACCAGCATAAATGCCAGTAATAAGTAAGGAAATTTCATTGACTTTCAGTATTTTGGTGTGGTGATAAATGCCAAGCAGGGCCGCTTCGGACTGATGTACGAGGCTAACTCAATGCCGACTAAAACGTTTGCCAGCAATTGGCAAACTTCTGATTTACACTAAAAAACTGGCGGCCCACGAAGCGAAAGGCAAGAAACCGAGCGCGTCAAAAAACGCTGCTGGTATTGAAAGGAAGAAATTTCGTGCGCAACAAAAGAAACAACTGTGAGGGCCACGAAACCCAAAACTGGGTTGGACACGAAACTGCCATTGCTGACCAAATCCAGAATATATAACTCGTTGGTGGTGTGGCCGTTGGGCTGGTAGGGCGAGTCGCCAACGGGTTTGTAGGGGTGGGCGTGGGTGATTATCTTGCCGTCTGACAGGCGGTGGGCGTGCCGAAACACCACAAAGTTGAGTTGCATTAGCACAAAAAGTGCTAAAATGCCCCTCGCCATCTTTATTTTTACGTCCGAACTAACCTGCATACCTGTTGTCTAACAAGTACAATGCTACGAATGTTTGGTCAGATAAACAATTCTAATGATTGGGGCAGTTGCAAGAACTCTTTTTTTTGAAAATCCCCCACATGAAGCCCTTTTTGCGGCGGGGCGCTTTGTTGCGCCGCTTGCCAAACAATCCCTCGCTTTGCTTAATGGTGGTTTTGGCCGCAGCAACTGGCGCGGCATACACCTCCACTTGGCAGCAAAGCACAATCAATACCAATCCAATTATCTTTTTCATGCCACGAACCGATTTAATTTTCGGATATTAATAAGACGTTTATAATCGTACAATAGTATAACATGTTGTCAAAAAAAAACGAATTGTGCTCCCAACTGACGGGTATTACTTCCAAACCTTTTTGAGGCTCAACCACACGGCTGCCGAGTTTTGGTAGAGCTGGCCGTTATCGACGGCCACCGAGGCACTCAACAGGCTGCCACCCAACCACTTTGTGGGCACTTGGCAGGTAAACAAGCCCGAAAACTGCTGGGGTTGGCTTGGAAACGGAACGTCGTAGTTACCCAAATTGCTGCTCCACGACCCCCGAGCAGTCACGTTGATGTTGCGATTGACGAGGGCTTCGGCGGCCAGATGAAAAACGGCCACGCGGTTGTTGTTCGTAAACTCGAAACCATTGTAGGGGTAGCGGTCTTGGGTGTCGGCGTTGGGCGTTATAAAAGGCGTGCCAATGCCCCGCCCCATGTACGACCACCCATTTTTAAACTGCGCGTGGTTGAAATAATTATCTTTGCCGCGAAGCAGGTTGGTACCCCCAAAAACAGCTCCGCCCTGGCTTTTGGTGTACAGGTATTCGGCGGTTATTTTTTTTAGGTAAACCATTTTATAATTCCGCCGTTTGTTTTGCCAGCTTACGCCGTTGAGGCCGTCTATAATGCTGGTTAGGTAATAGAGCGAGCCATCCTCAAAAATACTCTGTCGGTAGCCAAATAACGTGCTGTGGTCAAAATCAATCGTAGCCCCCACGTCCACCGTGCCGAGGTGGTTGCCAATGCGGTTGGTGGCATCAAAATTAGTGAGCAGCGGGTTGGCAACCTCCCCTGAGAGTCTGAAACCCGTTACTACATAAAAATACGCCCGCAGGTCGCCTGGTGGCTTGCCATTGTTGGTATAAAACGCACTTCTGCCGCCCCACATCACTTGGTGGTTTACGCCGCCGTATAGCTTGACTCGCCAGTGAGGTTTGCCCAGCCGTAAGTAGAGTTGTTTTTGGTGTAGCAAGGCGTGTTGCACCCAAAAAGTATTGTCGAAAATACCGTGGGCAAACCAGCCCTTAAACGCGAGAAGCCCTTTCGTGAATTTGAGCGGCGTGTAGTCTATGAACCCCAGCTGCACTTTGGGTATGGGTAGTGCATTGCCCGACCAACTGTAGGCTCCCATTGTGAGGGCCGTATCGACCAAGCCCACCACCTCGCGCTGCCGCCCAATGTAACCCTCAAAGGAGCGGTATTTTAGCTTCACGTAATACTCAGGCACGACCACCTGCGAAACCGCACCCACGTTGGCCACTGCCGAAATTCCGTAGCCCCAGTCCCATTTCTTTTTTGTTTTTTTAAGTACGCTGTCTGCCGAGTAGCTGGCATGCAGAGAAGCTTCTAAGCGCAGCAAAGGTGGCGTTCCTGTTGCCATCGGCATGGTACCGTATTGCCGCGCTCGCAGCCAAAACGGCGCTTGTCCTCCCAACGACACCACACTACCAACGGTGACATCTGCGGTTGGCCGTTTTTTGGGTGTGGCTTCTTGGGCCTGGATATAAAAAGGAAGGAGAATAACGATACTAAAAAGCAAAAGCGCGGATTTCGCGCATCCGAGCGCGTTCGCTGGTTGCATCACTGCGACACGCTCTTTTTTTTGACATCGACGAACGAATCCAGCTTTGATTGGCCCACCCGACTCCATTAACGAACGGTGGTGTGCCAATGCTAAGTTGTGCGACAGCATCGACACCCACTGCAATAAAATACCATCGGAGTAATTGACCGATTTGTATTTCACAAACAGCGATCGCGTGCTACTTAACATAGATAAAGTGTGGCTTTTGGTGGGTTTGTGATCGGTCGATGAGCATTGCTTGCTCACATTAGCCACAAAGGTGCGCTTTTTGAGCTTAAAAATAAAAAAATATTTTTTTTGCAAAACGCACATTTTTTATGGTCAAACAGTCTATTGCTTTTGGCCGAATGGAAACGCCTACAAACTAACAAGCCTGGGAAGACTTGCAAAAAAAAGTAGAGACAGAAAGTGGTATTAGCGCGGTCTGGTGGCCAAGAATAGCCCAAAATACAAAAATTTGGTAATCTTCAAAATTCTTAAAATTCGTCACAGATGACTCTGTTTTTTGTTCATAAACTGCACAGAATTTATGTAGGGAGAATAGGAATTTAACGTAAAAATTTTGTTTTTGTGAATTTATAATTATCTATTTGCAGATTTTTTTATAACAAACACAAAAAACAAAGTAATTTAGGATGAAATCACAGAAAAAAGCGTTGGCAGACAAAATTGTTCAAGGTCTATCGAGCGCGGTAGTTGGCGAGACTACTTCAAAAAAAATTGAGAAGAGTATTGCAAAAGCAGCGGAGAAATTAGCTAAGAAAGTAGCTAAGATCAAAAAGAAGGAAGCGAAGGCAAAAAATGAAGAGGCTGAAAAGACTCAAAAGAAAGCCGCAAAAGCTGCCAAAAGATCAGCTAAGTTAGCCGCAAAAAGTGCCAAGAAAGCCAAAAAAAGCGCTGAAAAAACGGCCAAAAATGCCGAGAGAGCTGCCAATAACAACATCATAAAAGCCGCCGTCGAGACAATAGAAACGCCAGCAGTGGAGGTGAAAAAAGTGCGCAAAAACGCTAAAGCAGCGGTTTCGACGGAGACACTGGTGGTGGAAGCAAAAAAAGTGCGCAAAAACGCCAAGGCGGTGCCAGTTGCCAAAACAAAGAAGGTCTACAAACCCCGCGCTCCAAAAGTAGCGGCAGCTCCAACGCCTGCACCCGCACCAGAAGATCAAACAACGACCGCCGAATAATCAGACCGCACCCTCTGGAGTAGTTAGTGACTTATTGCAGAGGGTGCTTTCGATGATTATTGGTGTGCGAAATGCGCTGGTTTCTGCCGCATCGGGCGGTAGCAAAAAGCAGCTTTCACAATTTTTTATGCCCAATCATTCCATCATTGATCCCTTACTTTTATCAAAGTTGGAGCCCAGTTGTGCTTGGCCGTTCTGTTGGTTAATGAAGAAGGCAGTTTATGCCGCGCTGTTTACTGTGTTTTTTACACAAGCGGCGCAATCGCAAAATTACAATGACTTGATAATTAGCGAAATAATGGCCGATGAAGCCCCAAGTGCGGGGCTGCCAGAGGCCGAGTACGTGGAGATTTATAACCGAAGCCCACGGGCAGTTTCGCTCAATCGCTGCCGGTTTTCGTTCGGCAATAGCAGTGTCTTGCTGCCCAACCAGACCATCCTTCCCAACGAATATGCAGTGCTTTGCCATCGCGACAAAGCCACGCTGTTGGCCGCATTTGGCAAGATAATACCTGTTTCGTCGCTCTCGCTCACCAATACTGGCACTACACTCTCCATCTATAGCCCAGCCAATAAGCTGTTGTTTTCGGTTACTTACTCGGAAAACTGGTATCGAAATGCCACCAAAAAACTGGGTGGCTGGGCCTTAGAAATGGTCGACGTGGGCAACCCGTGCGGCGAGGATGCCAACTGGAAAGAAGCCACCGATGCCCTGGGAGGTACGCCTGGAAAGGCTAATTCGGTTGCAGCCGCCAACCCTGACCGTGTGCCGCCCCAAATTGTGTACGCTGTTACGCCAATACCTGCCGAAATAAATCTGGTTTTTGACGAAAAAATTGATAGTATTTCGGCCACCAACAAAAGCAATTATCAGATAGATGGGGGCGCTGTTATTAAAAATATAAAACTACAAAGCCCTCAAAACAAGGTAATTACAATTTCATTGACGGCTCCGATGCAAGTAGGCTTGGGGTATAATGTGACGGCCAAGAATGTAGCCGACTGCGCGGGGAATCTCCTGGCCGAAACCCAAACCACGGTTGCGCTGCCCTCGGTAGCCGAAGTGGGCGATGTCGTGCTGAACGAAATCTTGTTCAACCCGCGCCCAGGCGGCGTTGATTTTGTGGAAATTTATAACCGAACCGACAAGTATATCGACCTCAAAGACTGGCAATTGGCCAACGTTACGAACGCCACCGTAGGCAACCAGAAAAAAATCATTGAAACTAATTTTACTTTGCCACCGCGCCAGTTTTTGGCCCTCAGCACAAATTCAAAAACGGTGTTGAGCCAGTATTCGCAGGCAAAAAGTACGCGTCTGCTGGAAGTTTCCCAGCTACCCAGTTTCAACGACGACCAAGGGGGCGTTGTTTTGATTGACCCCCAGCGGCGTGTTTTTGACCGTTTTGATTATAACCAAGACTTCCATTTTGCGCTTTTAGACGAGAGGAGCGGTGTGTCGCTCGAGCGGATAAATTATAACCTACCCACCAACGACCGCAACAATTGGCACTCTGCCGCTGCCGCCTCTGGCTACGCCACGCCTGGTGTTGCCAACTCGCAGGGGCTGAACGGGCCCGCCCAAAACGATAATTTTAGCGTAGAACCCCAGGCGTTTACGCCTGATGGCGACGGAGTGGATGATTTCACGACGATTAGGTACGTTTTTCCGTCGGTGGGAAATGTGGCTACCGTGAGCGTTTTCGACATTTTGGGTCGCCAGGTGGGCCAAATAGCCCAGAGCCAGTCGTTGGCCACGGAGGGTTTGTGGCAATGGGACGGTATAAATGCCAGCGGTGAGCGCGTGCGAACGGGAAATTATGTGGTACTGATTGAACTAATAAACCTTGATGGCCGCCGCGAAACGTTCAAAAAAAGGGTCGTTGTTGGTAGCCGCTACTAACGAAAAGGCCGTAGTTGCCACCTACGAGACCGACGATTTTGTGGTGCAGGTACTGCAAAACGACTTCGGGGAGACCAACGGTAGTTCCGCTCGTTTTATTTTTAACAGCGCTGCCCACTTACGCACTCAACACACTGATGGCTCGCTTTTTAGCCTGCGATTGCGCAACAAAAGTGAAGCTGATGTTGGTGCATTAATCCACTTTTTTGTGGCCAATAACCAAGCTGTGAGCTTGCAAAGGGCCTCGTTTGGGTCGGTAGATTGGCACGGAAACGTAACCGATGCTGGGCTTATTTTTTTGTTCAGTTGCACGAACGAGTTTGCCCTACAACAGGGCTGGCAAAGCGGCGAAATTCGTAATTTCCCGCAGTGCTACGCGCCCCAGCTTGCCGAGCGTATCCGCAAGACGCTCGTTGGGCAGGGTTTTAGGGTATCAAAAAACCAAGTGAACCACCATATTTTGGTGTCGGAGGAGCCGTTTTACCGCATTTTGGGGAACGCCAACCGCCGCCGCCTGCGCAAATGCCAACGCGCGAGGTTTAGTTTTGAGCAGCTTCACGGGTGTAGTGCGCAGCAAGTGTATGATTTTATAGCCGCCAGCCGGGCGCGGCAGCACTACAGAATGACCCTCGAATGGCCGCAAATGGAGCGTCTCATGCGCGATTTTCCCGACCAGGTTCTTATTTTTTGCGTTAAAGACCAAGAAAACATCGCCTGCCTCACCCTGGCCGTGCGCGTAAACGAGGGGACACTCTACAATTTTTGCCCCGCCGACAATTTAGATTACCGAACCTACAGCCCGTCGGTTATGCTCACGGAGGGGCTCTACGAGTTTTCCCAACGCAGTGGCATTCGGGTTTTGGACTTGGGTATCTCGGTCGATGCCGAAGGGAGTTTGAAGCCTACTTTGGTGCGGTTCAAGGAAAATTTGGGCGGCGTAGTTAGCGAAAAGTGGACTTTTATGCGCGATTATTAGGGTGGTAGGGTTTGGTGCCGTGGAAACCCTCAACACTGGCAAATTACTTAAACGCGTTGGAAATATAATTTGGCATTGGGTTAAAATTCGTTGCAGCACGATTGTTGAATTTGCTAAATAGTTACAAATCTTTTTCTTGCCCTTCTTAGCCAAGCCCCAAACCGATTGGCGCGAGCAAACATGACAACCAGCGGCAATTTTATTTCCGAACGGCGCGTTGGGCTTCAATGGGGCGGTCCGACGACAGGATGTCTGCCCCCGCGTCGGTGAACTGTTTATAGACTTGGTCGCCCCGGGCGGCGGCCATTTTGTCTAAGTTGCCCAGCGTTCCCAAAATAGTTGCAATGCCTTTTTGGTGCAAAAAATCGCACAGCTCTTTGTTGGGTTCGCGCGTGCCAATAAAAGCCAGCATATTGGCATCGGGCACGCCCGCGTCGCGCAGCCGCTGGTACTCGTCGCGGTTGCGGATCGTCACCGAAATAATCAAACTTGGGTCTAACTCATACACCTGTTTGGCCTGCGCAACGGTGTAGGTGATGATGGCGGCGTAGTTTTGGGCGTTCAGGCGCTGTACCATCTGCACCACTTTGGGCATCGGCACGCTCCTTTTCACGTCGAGCGTAAAAACCACTTTGTCTCTGCCCCACGCCAACACGCGGGCCAAAGTTGGTACTCTAAAATCGGTTAGTTTGCCCGCGTTGTCTTCCAACAGCAGCGTTTGGCTGTACTCAAAACTACGCTCGTTTACGCGCCCCGTGCCCGTGGTGGTGCGCTCGTAGGTGTCGTCGTGCATCATCACCATCACGCTGTCTTGGGTCAGGGCTATGTCGCATTCGATGATGACGGGCATTTGTTTGGCCAAAAAATCGAACGATTCTACGCAGTTTTCGGGGTAGCCTGGGTAGTCGCCGCCGCCCCGGTGGGCGCTTATCATGGCGGTTTTTTTGGGCTGGTATTTAAAAAAAGTTGCCGCGCTGTTCGGTACTTTTAGGTACGTTTTGGGGGCGCAGGCTTGCAGCAGCAGGCTGGCACCTGCAATCATTAGCCAGTAGGTAGGTTGTTTTATCACGTTTGCGTTCATAGAAATGAGTTCGAGATTACATTTTTTGGTAGTTTTTGTATTCGCCTGGCAGCCAACCGAAGTAGCGTTCAAAAAAAAGTTTGACGCGGTGTTTTAGCGACAGGTTTTGGTACGAAATATCGTGCTCGAAGTGCCAGTTTTGGCGTTCAATCCGCGCCTGCATCACGGCTGGGTGCGTGCCATCGAAACGCGCAAGCGAGTCGATTTTCCCGTAATCGAACCCGTCGGTTGGCACGGCAGCGTCGTTTGAACTGCCTTGGCCAAACCAAAATTTGTGCAAGTACTGTATTTTGCCTTCGAGCGCGCGCGGGTCGCGGACGTAGCCATAATGATACATCGTGGCATCGATCTGTTTTACGCTCAGTTTCTGATTGTCGAACTTTCTAAACCCCTGAGCGTCGCGGTACGAGTAGAAATTGGGGTCGTTTCTGACAACCCGAACCTCGTTTCGGTACCAACCTGGCGAGTTGCCCACGTAGTTGTATGACCCATAAAAGTGGCTGTATTTAAAAAGCAGTCCGTCTACCGCAGACGTGTGCTGCCAGCGTTGCATCGCTTCTTTCACGGCGGGCAAGTATTTTTGGTGCAGCACTTCGTCGCCTTGAATATAAAATGCCCAGTTTGCTTGCGGCGAAATAGCCCGAAAAGCCTTGTCGGTTTCCACGGCCAAAACGCGGCCATTGTCGCGCAGGTCTTCGTCCCAAACGGTATCAATAATTCTGATCTTGGCGGGGTCAATTGCCTCGATCAACGCCCGCGTTTGGTCGTCCGAACGCCCAACGGCCACCACAAACTCATCGCACAGGGGCAGTATCGACGAGATGGCCTCGACTACCGGGAAGTCGTATTTGAGCGCATTGCGAATAAAAGTAAAACCCGAAACGTACATAAAAAGGTGTTCTTCAAAAAATGCTGGTATTCAATTTGGGTTGTAATCTACGATAAACATTTTTGTTACGGGGTGATGCCACCCAGGATTTTGAAAAAGAAATAGTCTTTGCTGGCAATACGTCCAACCAGTGCAACGCGACAAGAAACAATCAAACTACTTTTCCTTATTTCAACGCCTCTTTTCCCGCCTTCACCAAAAAGTGTTGGTTTGGTTTGTGGTGGTGTTTTAGGTTTGTTTTGGTAAATTTAAAACAGCAATAAAATGAAGAACCTATTGACAGCCTTTTTATTCCTTTTCTCTCTTCCAGCACTTTGCCAAAACTACACAATCTCGGGCGTTGTGAAAGACAGTAGTCAAACACCTATTCCGTTGGTGAGTATTTTTACTAAAACTGGAGAGGGAACACTCATCAACGATTTGGGCGAGTTTAGCCTGAAAGTATCAACGATACCTACTACGCTCATTGTTAGTCATGTAAGCTACCAATCCGCAGCCATAAACATAACCGATGAGCAAGCACTCAGCCTCATTTTAAAAGAAAGCATAAAGACATTGCCAGAAGCCAAAGTGGGTAATTATGCCTTTGAACTAATAAAAAAGGCGATGGACAAAGCAAATCAAGATTCTGTTTACAGCCATTTTTCAAGGGGTTTTTACAGAAGGATTCAGAAAGAGGGCAACAAATATACCCTATTACACGAACTATTTTTTAATGCAAACATTAACGGAAGATGGGGAATATCTGAATGGCAACCTACCGCAAGCCGATATACGCTCCATGACGGCAATGTAGAAAATAAATCAATCATATTTTATACTTTAAACAACGGTGCCCCAAGTCCACGGATTCAGTTTCGTTTCGAAATAAATAATGCAATACCTTCGATCGATATTCCAAAGTACTACCATTTTGAAATAGAAAACTACATTGATGCAGATACACCTAACGAAATAGCCGTTGTGCTATGCACCCCAAGACAACCACTTGAAATGGCTTTTTCAGGAAGATTTTATATCAGCACAGCCTCAAATACGGTTTTGAGAGTCAAAGGGCGTAGAGGACTGAGTAAGAAAAGTTGGCCAAGCAGTTTTTTATTTAAGGTCAAAGAATACTATCTGGACATGGACGTAAATTATCGTGTAGATAACGGAGTATCGGTACTTTCGGGTATGAATTTAGATTTTGTTACAATGGTTCAATATGCGTCTTCTGTCAATAGAAAGGTGGTTGATCATGTGAGTCTAATCATGTACGATAACGGCGAGCCAGAAAATGGCGAAGAATTAAAAATGTCAGAGCAACTACCCTCAGAAGATGTAATTTTCGGAACGACCCAAGCAAGCCCGGAGTTTTGGGAAAACAATGCCATTATCAAACGAACGCCAGTTGAAGACGGGATCATAAAAGTTTTTGAAGGTCGTAAGAAAAAGGGCGGCAATATGTTTCCTAAGAAGTAAAGGTAGGCGGACGTTTACACAAACACCAAAAGTACCTACTCTTGAAAGTCATTACCCGCCACACAAAGCCAAAATATTCCGAGAAAAGACAATCAAATAACCATAAAATTCCCAAAATGTCGATCGAGCGCAACAAAAATAAAGCCCGTAGCGAACACAAGAATATCCTTCTTTTCGCTTTTCTACTGCTTTTTTCAACCCAACTTACTGCCCAAACCCTCACGGGCTTTGTTCGTGAAATTGGAAACCAAGAGCAACTAACTGGGGTGAGCGTGTTTTGTGTCGAAACCAAAAAAGGAGCAATTAGCAACAAATACGGCTTTTATTCATTGGTGCTTCCCGTGGTCAAAGACTCGGTTACGCTCGTTTTTTCGTTGGTGGGTTATGAAACTAAAAGCCAACGCTTGTTGCCCCAAAATACGGCTGCACTGGACGTTGCGCTCGCGCCCGTGGCCACCCAATTGCAAGAAGTGGTGGTAAAATCCCAAGAGCCGAGCGTCAGCCGAACCGTGCGCATGAGCGTACAAAACATTCCGATTCAGCAAGTGCGCGAGATTCCTGCCCTGTTGGGCGAAAAAGACATCATGAAAATCTTGCAACTGCTGCCAGGCATTCAGCGCGGCAACGACGGCAATGGGCTCATCTTTGTGCGGGGCGGGGCCGCCGACCAAAACCTGCTCCTGCTCGACGAAGCCCCCGTTTATAATATGTTTCACGCGGGCGGTTTTTTTTCGGTTTTCAACGGCAACGCGCTCAAAAATTTTGAAGTGATGAAGGGCGCATTTCCCGCTCGTTACGGTGGGCGGCTGTCGTCGGTGATTGAAGTGCAAACCAAAGACGGCAACAAAGAACGAACAGCGGGCGACTTGACGGTGGGGCTGCTGTCGTCGAGTGCCGTGCTGGAAGGGCCTCTCAAAAAGGGGAAGGCATCGTTTTTGCTGTCGGGGCGCGTGAGCTACTGGGACAAAATCTATGACTTGGTGCGCCCCAAAGCCAACGACCGCATTTTGTTCAGCCTCTACGACTATACCGCCAAAATACACTGGGAAATAAGCCCCAAAGACAAACTCTACGTGAGTACCTACGCGGGGCGCGATAGTTTTGTGTGGAAACAAGGCCAAAACGGACGCTTGAGCGACGACCGAAAAATGCTGCAAAGTGCGTTTGATTTTGGCCTCAACTGGGGCAACCAAACCGCCACAGTTCGGTGGAATAGGGTGTTTTCAAAAAAAATGTTTGCCAATACGTCGCTTATTTTCTCCAACTACGATTTTCGGTATTTCAACACTACGACCAACGTAACCCTCAGCACCCAAGCCAAAGTAACTGACGAAAGCAGCTACCAAGCCCGTATTCAAGACTTGGGTTTCAAAACGGATTTCGATTATTTTATCAACGACAAACACCAATTGCGTTTTGGCGGCGGCTACACGCGCCACCGTTTTGTGCCAGAGCGAATCCAACTTTACAACTCGGCCAACGCGTTTCGCAAAGATACGACCGTTACGGTGTTGGCGCGAGAGTACCATCTTTACGTCGAAGAAGAATTTAAGCCCACCGCCCGTTTTACCTTAAATGCGGGCCTGCGATTTACTGGTTTTGGGGTTGAAACCAAAAACTACCTCAATCTCGAACCGCGTTTGAATTTTGCGTACTTGTTCCCCAACGACTTGGCCCTCAAAGGTGGCTACGCCCGCATGAACCAGTTTGCGCACTTGGCTTCCAACAGCGGCGTGGGGTTTCCGTTCGATGTTTGGATTCCGTCCACTGCCCGCATTGCACCCCAACAAGCCGACCAGTTTTCGCTGGGTTTGGCCAAAGATGTGTTCAGTCGAAACGTAGAAATATCGGTCGAGGGTTTTTATAAACAAATGCGCAATTTAATCGGTTTGCGCGAAGGCGCGGCTTTTTTCTCGGGCAACACGCTCGATATTTTCAGGGCCAGTTTGGCCTCAAAACAAGAAACTTGGGACAACAAAATAGTGCAAGGCACGGGGCTATCTTACGGCCTTGAAGTATTGATTCAAAAGAAAAAAGGGAAATTTTCGGGCTGGTTGAGCTATACTTGGTCGAAAGTAACCAATCAGTTTGCCGAACTAAACAACGGACGCAGTTTCTTTCCGCGCTACGACCGTCGGCACAGCCTTTCGTTGGTGGGGATTTATCACCTCACGCCCCGCACAACGCTCTCGGGAACGTGGACTTACGCCTCGGGGCAACGCCTCACGCTACCCGTAAGCAATTTTGGGGCTTTCGACCACAGCATTTGGAATACCGTTGGTAGTTCGAGCACCAACGCAGTTTATGAGTACAGCAACTACGGCAATTTTAAAACGCCAGACTACCACCGCCTCGATTTGAACGTGCAATTTCACAAGAACAAAACAAAAAAACGCGCCAGAACTTGGGAAATTGGCGTTTTCAACGCTTACAATCGCCTCAATCCGTTCTTTTTTACGTTCTCTGAAACCAACCCCAGCGAGTTCCAGAAAGTAAGTTTGTTTCCGATAATTGGCTCTGTTTCTTACAACTATAAATTCTAAAAAGACAATGTTTCAACGAACGTTTACGTCGGTTTTATTGCTGCTACTTTTGGGCAGCTGCGTGCGGGTGATTGATTTTACGGTGCCTTTCGACAAAAAATTGGTAGTACACTGTTTTTTACGCCCCGCGCAAGCCATTGTGCAAAACGACAGTATTTTGGTGGCTGTTTCGACCAACACACCGATAGTGGGTGGTCAAACAAAAGAACAAATCAATGATGCCACCGTTACGCTGGCTTCGAGCAATCAACGCATCAATTTGCGACTGCTTGCCCCCAACGCCGCCGACGAACTCAACCAAACGCGCCGTTATGGCGTGGCCCACCGCGAGTTTGCGGTAAAAGCCGCCGAAAACTACACGCTCACCGTAACCACGCCCAACGGCCTGCGCACCGAAAGCAGTTGCACCATTCCTCCAAACAGGGTGCTCGAAAACGACATTAAAATAACGATTGTCGAAAAAAGCAAAGACAAAATAAGGTGCCGAATAGACTGGAAAGACCTGCCCGAGGCCAACACGCGGTATATGTGTTCGGTGGGGATTGGTTTATCAAAAGGCGTACAAAGTACTTTTTCGAGTATTTATGTTTATAATACCGGCAGCGAGGCCACAAACAACCAAATGACAAGCAATGAATTGACATTTTCGGGTTTTGGATTCGACTACGACCCCGCGCAAAGTATCATTTACGTGGCCGTGGCAACCCTCGACAAAAACTATTACGAATGGGGATCAAAGCAGATACTTCAACGTCGTCAAAACAGCTCGAATCTGTTTCCCGAACCTGTTTTTTTGAACGGAAATGTAGAAAATGGTCTGGGGGTTTTTGCGGGTTACAACGCTACGCTCATCGCAAAATTTTTTTAGCAATGGAGGAAAATAGTCTTGAAAATGTCCACATAGAAGTATTTGAGTGGGCGAAAAACAAAGGTGAAAATGAAAAAAAGAATAGATGATTTTTTAGGATTTAAACAAAAAATATCAGAATCTGATGGCTGGATTGTGCTGTTTTGTTGTGCCTTAGTTCTACCTTTTTTTTACGAAGACTTTGCGGCTTATTATCAGAAAAAGGGGTTAGTTAGGTGTGTGCTTTTTGCACTTTACCAATATATTAATCCTTTGGCACTCGTATATATTTTGGTGTATTATCTTTTACCCATATTCATAAACGGTAAGAATATTTTTTTCCTTATGATCGCCTTGTTCGTTGTTCTCAACGTACAAGCATTGTTGGCAGTAGAAGTTTTGGGGCTTATTGCGGGCCAAAATTTTACCATCAATTACAATGCCATTACCCGACAAATGCAATTTGCGGTGTTGCTGGCCGCACCCATTTCCATGATTTTGTTTATCAAGCAGTTAGTTGAAATAAAAGGCCGTTTATTGACCACCGAAAAAGAGAAAAAAGAGGCTGAACTTAAACTCTTAAAACAGCAAATAGACCCGCATTTTTTGTTCAATAATCTCAACGTGTTGGGGGCGTTGATTCAACAAAATAAAGATGTGGCCGCCGAATATTTGAACCGTTTTGCGAGTTTATACCGCTACATTATCAAGCACAAAGACGAAGATGTGGTGCTGCTGGAAGAGGAATGGAATTTTGCCCAAAATTATATTTTTCTGATACAACAACGATTTGGGAAAGCCTACAATTTTGAGGCTTTCAAAACCATTGATTCCGCACTTTTAACCAGCCGATTTGTGCCGCCTGGGGCCATTCAGACGCTCATCGAAAATAGCATCAAACACAACCAAGGCGATCAAGCAAATCCGTTGGTGATTGAAGTAAATTTTGAGAACGATGTGTGCAGCCTCAAAAACGAAATCAGAACCAAACTTACCAGCGTAGAATCCACGCAAACGGGACTGAAAAACTTGGAAGCACGTTACAGGCTATTGTCCGATAAAAAAATGGTAATTGTCAAATTAAGCCATAGTTTTGAAGTAAAAATCCCACTTTTGAAAACGGTGTAAACGAGGCTTATGAAAATACTCATCATCGAAGACGAAGAAATAGCGAGTAATCAACTGGCGAGCTACATTCGGCAATACAATGCTGATTATGAGATTGTTGGCACTTTGAGAAGTATCAAAGATGCCACGGCTTGGTTTGCAATTCACCCAAAACCAGATTTGATTTTTTCGGATATTGAACTGCTCGATGGCAACGTTTTTCTGTTGTATGCCACCGTGAGGGTGCAATCGCCAATAATTTTCACTACGGCCTACGACCAGTTTTTGCAACGGGCTTTTGATACCAACGGCATTGGCTATATTCTTAAACCACTTGGTTATCAAAAAGTTGCCGAAAGTTTTGGGAAGTTTTTGAGCCTTAAAAAAGAACTTTCAAACCCGCCCGAAACGCTCAATATGGCCTTGATTGAGCAACTCAAAACGGCTCTGCAACCCAACGCCAAGAGCTACAAACAGCGTTTTGCCGTCAAGATGCGAAACGGGATTCATATTTTGGCCGTGGAAGACATTGCCTATTTTGAGTCAGATGCGGGCGTGGTGTTTGCTTTTGGGCAAAATCAACAAAAATACCCGCTCAACGGCACGCTCAACGACATTGAAGAACTGTTAGACCCCAACCATTTCTTTAGAATCAACCGAGCTGAAATGGTGAATATTACCAGCATTGACAAGCTCGAAACTTACTTCAACGACCGCCTCATTATCAAAGCCAAAGACACCAATAAAGAGCTGATTGTCAGTGCCAATCGGGTGCCAGCCTTCAGGAAATGGATTGAGTAATATTTAGAAACTTCGTTCAGACAATCAGAGCAATTTCCAGATCGCCGAGATCATAAACAGCACCAGCGCGAAGGGCGTGAGGACTTTCCAGCACAGGTACATGAGCTGGTCGATGCGCAAACGTGGGAACGTCCAGCGAACCCACATTTGTACTAAAATGGCCGCACCAGCCTTCGATACCAGCCAAAAAACACCCCACAGATTGCCCGCCCAAGTGCCAGGGGAGCCCGTGGTCCAATCGGCCAGGCGCAGCGCACCTACATTGGGAAACGGCGAACTCCAACTGCCCAAAAACAGGATTGCCCCCAAAAACGCCACCAGCAGCATCATGGCGTACTCCGACAAAAACAACAGCGCCCAACGCATTCCTGAGTACTCGGTATTAAAACCACCGATGAGCTCAGACTCGCCCTCGGGCAGGTCGAAGGGTGCGCGGTTGGCTTCGGCGAGGGTTGCAATAAAAAAGATGACGTAAACGATCAGCAGCGACGGGTTGCGGAGGATGTTCCAGGTCAATATGCCGCCCGTCTGGGTCAGGTCTATTCCCGTGGCTTTGAGGCCAAAGAGATAGTTGGGGGTGTTAGAAAATATGCTTTGCTGGAAACTAATCTCTTGTAAATCAAGGCTTTGGCAGGTAACTACCACGCACAAAATGGACAGGCCCAGCGGCACTTCGTAAGACACAATCTGCGCCACGGCCCGCACCGAACCCAAAAGTGCGTACTTGTTGTTAGAGCCCCAACCCGCCATTAAAATCCCGATCACATCGACCGAGATGACCGTCATCAAGAAAAAAACGCCCACGTTGGCCGTAGAACCAAACCAGTCGGGCGACAGCGGCAGAACGGCGAAACCCGCAAAAATGGCCACAAAAATCACGAAGGGAGCCAGCAAAAACAGCCAACGGTCGGCGGCAGCGGGCACTATGTCTTCTTTTTGGATCAATTTAAACAGATCGGCCACCAGCTGCAACAACCCCCACTTGCCCACTTCCATTGGCCCGAGGCGGTCTTGGATGAACGCCGAAATTTTGCGCTCCAAATAAACGCTCACCACCACATTTAGCAAGATTAAGACCGAGAATATGGGTAAAGTTGTGGGCATAATTGGACGACGGTAAAGAAAACAGTGCGGGCAGTTTTTGGGGTATGCTCCGCCAATTTTAGGCCAGCAATTTACGGCAAAGTACCCATAATTCAAGGATAAACTGGTACTTTTGGGGATTGTAAACGATGTACCATGCCGATTTCGAGCCGCGAGACGTTGGAGTTGCGGGCCAATAAAAAAATCTATTTTGCGTCCGACTTTCACCTCGGTGCGCCCAACCACGCCGAGAGTTTGGTGAGAGAAAAGAAAGTGGTGCGCTGGTTGGAGCAAATTAGGCACGATGCCCAGACCGTTTTTTTGGTCGGCGACTTGTTCGACTTCTGGTTCGAGTACCGCCAGGTTGTGCCGCGCGGCCACGTGCGCCTGCTGGGCAAACTGGCCGAACTGGCCGACGCGGGCATCGAAATAATTATCTTTTCGGGCAACCATGACATTTGGATGTTCGACTATTTTCAACAAGAAATTGGGGCGCGGGTGCTGCGCCAAGCCACTGTCTTTGAGGTTGAACACAATGCCCAGACCCGCAGTTTTTTTGTGGCCCACGGCGACGGCCTCGGCCCAGGCGACTACACGTATAAATTCCTTAAAAATATCTTTGAAAGCCCCCTCTCTCACTTCGTTTTCGGGCGGGTGTTGCACCCCAATTTTAGCTTTAAGTTGGGGCAAAACTGGGCGTTGTCGAGTTGGAAAAAACACCGCCGCCAGCCGCAACCCACCTTTTTTGGCGAAGACCGCGAGTTTCTGCTCCTGTATGCCAAAGAAATTGAAACAAAAAACCACCACGATTTTTACGTCTTCGGCCACCGACACATCCAGTTAGACTTCGAGATCAATGCCCGAAGCCGCTTTTTTATTCTCGGCGACTGGATCAATCATTTTAGCTACGCCCAGTACGACGGCCACACGATGCAACTGCTCAGTTTTGAGGAGGAATAATTAGCAGGGCATTTGGTCTACCTAATTAAAAACCAACATACGTAACAAAACAGGGGGCGTTTTCGTTATTCGGCAAACTACAACTCCCGATTAACCACCATGAAAGCAACACGAATATTTCTTGTTTTGTGGTCGATGACCACGCCCATTTTTGCGCAAAAAGACAGCACCGCTCGGCCATTTACGGCCAGCCGCGCCAATGCAATTACGATAGATTTTGGCGCAAACAGCCCAATTGTAGCCCTCAACTACCGCCGCAACGTAAAGCAATTTACCAAAAGTTTTATCGAAGCATCGGTGGGCGTGGGCGTAGGATACCAGCCCAGCAACTACCGCTTCAATTTCGAGTACGTTCCTTACTTCGACTCGGCTGCGCCCCTGCCCCAAGACGCGGGCTTCAGGGCGGCGGTTCCGCACGGCATCATGTACGTAATGCAGCGCGGCAAACGCACCTTTTGGGAGGTGGGCTACTCGGCGGTGTACCTAACCCAAAAAAGATTCGGAACCTTGGGCGGCGAGCTGCGGTCGGGCTACCTGCCCGGCTTGGCGCTTGGATACCGTTTTCAGTCGCCGAAAACGGGCCTAATGCTCCGAATCTACGGCCAGAGCAATTACGCGTCCACCCAAACTTTTCAGCTCAGAGCCCTCAACGACTTTGTGCGCTCCACGACAAACCACGGCATTTTATCGTTTGGTATATCAATCGGAAAATCTTTCTAATCCATGAAAAATAAACTACTTCCGCTCATTTTGGCCGTTTTGGCCTCGGGTTGCTCGTTTCGGGTTTCCACGTCGGTAGAACCCGCCCCGCAATTGGCACCCAAATTAGATTTTTCGTACTATGACAACGCCCAGGTCAGCATCGAACAACCCGATGGCTTCGTAACTTTTGCCTCCAAAATTTTATCCAATTGCCCAGGTGCTTTCAATAGGTACAGTGCCGCCGATTGCCCTGGGCAACAGCGGTTCAGCCTGCCAGCGGGCGTGCTTATTCGTACCAACAAAAAGGGTGATGTGCTCTCCGAAAAACAGCTTTCTGGCGGTTTTTACCCCTTCGCTTACTTCAATAAAGTAGCTCAAACGCCCGATAACGGTTTTGTGGGCAGTGGCAATTTTTATGACCCCACCACCCAAAAAACCTTGAACCTCGTGAAGTTCGACGCGCTCGGCGAGCAGGTGTGGGCAAAAGGCTTAGAAAACCCCGACCAAACAGTTAGAAACCTACTTGTGCTCAAATCTGGACACACTTTGGTTCTTGGCACAACCTACCGAGCACCAGCGGGCCCTGGGTTTGCTACATTCACCAGCTTTTTGTTGAAATTAGACCCCAACGGAAACACAATTTCGCAGCAAAGCTACGGCAACGCTGGCCAGCCAGACGGAGGGGCGGAGGCGGTTGAGTTAGAAAACGGGAACATTGTGGTGGCATACGGGGGCGAGTCTAACGTTGAACGGAGGAACAGTCTGTTGTTTTTTGACAAAGATTTGAAGGCAATCAACTCCACGCCCGTGGCCGCAACGAGCCAGCTTAGGTTCTTGGCCAAAACCAGCGCAGGTTTTGTGCTGCTCACCAGCGATATTGTGGGCGGCACGAACACCCAAAACTTGGCTTATTTTTCGATGGAGGGCAAAGAAATCAGAAAAATATTGGTCACAAACGCGCAGTTATTCATTTCAAGAATAGCATCCACGCCCAACGACGGCATCGCGATGGTAGCCTCCCGAAACTCCAATGAGCTCGTAATCATCAGGTTAGACAAAGACGGCACCAATCTACGCCTCGAACCTTACAATATTTCACCGAGCGTGTTGGCCAGCGGCGTGCAGATTATGCCCAGCGGCAGGGTTGTGGGCACGTTCATAGAAAATGCGGCCACCAAAAACGAGCTCACTCTGTTTATGGTCGAGCCCAACAACACCGAGGGCTTCCGAAAAGTGATTGCATCGGGCAAAATTAAGTAAACTACTATCCTTTATTATTCGATGAGAAACAAAATCAATTACTGCCTTGCAACGCTGGCCTTGGTATTTTGGACTCGGCTCGGTGCGGCTGCCGACCATAAGCCCCAGCTGGAGCCGTATTTGCAAAATATACAATGGAGCGCACCGCCCGTAGTTGCGGCAAAAGACTCCGTCATAAAAGAAAACGTACCCGCTTTAACCGCAAAAAAACCCCAAAAAACCCCCGACGACCGCGACTATTCTGGCCGACGAATTGGCTACTTGGGCTTGTTTGCGTTGGGAACGCTCTTGTCGTACATCACGCTCGTCCTTACCTTTTTGGGTCTTCTTTTTGGCGGCGGAGCAGCGGCATTGGGCATACTTGGTTTGGGGTTTGCGAGCTATTTTTTGGCGGGTGGTTTATACTTTCTCATGAATGCGTTTTCCGAAAACGTAAAGCCCTACCTCGAAATGGACATTCCGCAAAAAAAGAGGGAGCGGCGTAAGTTTCTGTTCACTTGGTTGGGCGTTCTGATTTTGTTTGGGCTGGTGGCCGCCAGCGCGGGCGGAGCGTTGCACTAAACTACTCAAAAACCTTGCCCTGCCCCGCGCCGATGGTTCGGGGGCTACTGTCGGTTTTATCGGTGCAAAACAGGAGCGTTCCACCCACCGATTCGGGTATTTCGAGGGCGCGATGGGTGTCTAAGTTTACCATAAAAGTGTACGTCTCACCGCCCAGTTCGGGGTTCTGTATCTGCCAGGCAATCAGTTTGTTCTGGGCCGTGGCGTCGATCGGCATCAGCCAAGTTACGTCGCGCCCTGCAATGTGCTCCCAAATATTTTCGGCAAACAGTTTCATGCGGGTCAGCTCCGAAAACTGCGTACCGTTGCGCCCCCACTGGTAGGGCGCGTGGGTCACTTTATCGGTTTGGGCATCGTCGCCGATCTGAAAAACGTACAGCTTTGAGTAGGTCTCGTTGGCATTTCGGGTCATGTTCAGTGCGCGTTGTTCAAAGCCCAGGGTAGTGTAACTGGGCATATCGGTCAAAAATAACGAAATAAAATACCGCGCCACGTTGCCAGTCTGGTAAAACTCATCGAAGCGTGGGTCGTCTTTGTCGGCGGTTATTACCGTAAAATTTGGCGCAAAAGACCTGTTTTTCGCGTAAGTATAATAATCAGAAAATGCCCGCATAAATTCCTCCGACCCCACCACCATGCCTTGCAGATCACCGAGGGTAGAGTCGGCCCGAATGGCCTCCAAGTGGTCGGGTTCGTTGCCGTAGGCCATCACGTTGGGCGGAGCCAGGAATGTCTCCCCAAAAAAAGCAAAATGCCGCGCCCCAGCCCGCTGAATGTACGTTTTGATAAACCTCAGCGGGTCGTAATATTGGTCTGGCTGCGCTGGCACACCCTGGGGGCGCATTTGCACGTGGGCCATGTCGCCGCGCATAAAATCAAAGTTGTAGGTGCGTTGGCAGTCTAAATGTTGCTTGGCCACGTACTGCCAAACGGGCAGGTTGGGTTTGTCGAAGTCTATCTCCCAGTGCTGATTGTCGTCTCTGGCCTCCCAAAATCGGTACCGCGCCAACGGCCCAAACACCCGCGACATTCCCTGCGGCGCGTCGAACTGGTAAGTGTACCAGCGCGTGCCGCGCTCGTCGATCACAAAATTGTCGGGGTCTATGTGCAAGCCCCGGTAGGGCGGTGCCATGGTCATGGGCAGGGTTTCGTAGCCCAAATAAATGAGGTATTGCATTAAATCTATTCGGCGGCGGAGGCGAGTTTGGGGGTCTTGGGGGCGGCCAAACAAAATTTCGTGCCGCTGTTTATCGGTAAGCAGTGGCACGGAGGCATCAAAAAAGACGGCTTTTCCGTAGTTAATCGCACTGCCATCGGCGGAGCCGTGGTGGTTCAAAAAACGCCAAATTTCTTCTTCAACCTCTTGGTGTACGTTTGCGCGGTGATCGACAATTTTGTTATAGTCGCGTCGTACCCACTCAAAGTATCGCGGGTGCAGCAGCACCATTTCCGAAAACCGATCGGTGTGCGGAATCACGTCCAGGCCCACTGTTTTGCCCATGGCGTGGAGTAAATTCACAACCACTTTAAGTTGCTTTTCGACGGTATCGAGGGCGGGTGCAATGCGCTGGAGTTCGACACTAAAAAAGGCTGGGTTAATGTTCCAAGACACTTTTCCGTACAGACTACCCACCACGCCCGGCTCCCAAATGGGCAGCAGGTGAACGGAGTCGTGGGTTTGACCCAGGGTGAGGGCATACTGAACAACGTTGAAGAAATTGCCGATCGTCCGAACGTTTATGCCAACCATGTTGGTCTTTTTGAGCCAGCTGCCGTCGGGCTGCCCCTCCACCGGCGAGGCCACCGTTTGGCTGGGATCAATGCAGGTTTTTAGCGTTTCGAGCCCCAAACGCAGCCTGAGTACTTCAAAAATCTGAAAAATATTGAGCTGAACCGCCAAATCGGGGAGCAGATAGGGCACAAACGAACAGTGGTGGGACTCGTAGGAGGCATAGTACTCGTGAAAATTACGCTGCCAATCCTGGCGAATTTGTTCGTAGCTGTGCGGCATTGCTTACTGGTTCGGATTAAAAATAGTGATTCCATTGCAAAAGTAGGAATTATCACTAAATTTATCTGAAAGTTTTCGGCCATAAAATTACCCGTTTTCGATCGTTTATGAACATCGTTTGGTTTAAGCGCGACCTCCGTTTGAGCGACCACGCTCCGCTCAAAGCCGCAGTAGCGAGCGGCGAGTCTTTTTTGATGCTCTACATTTGGGAGCCGTCTCTGCTGGCCGACGCACACTACAGCCCGCGCCACTGGCACTTTGTGCAACAGTCGATCGCCGACCTCAACGCGCAGCTGTTGGAAGGAAACGGAATACTCACCGTGAGCGTTCTGGAGGGCGAGGCCGAAGCTATTTTTAGGGCCATTCACCAAAAATATGCGGTCAAAAAGGTTTTTTCGTACCAAGAAACAGGATTAAAAATAACCTACGACCGCGACAAAAAGGTGTCGAAATATTTTGCCCAAAACGGCGTTGAGTGGGCCGAGTTTCAGACGAATGGCATTGTGCGAACGCGCAAAAACCGCGATGGCTGGATTGAGCAATGGCACGAATTTATGAACCAAAAACTCGACACGCCCGACTGGGCAAAGCTCCAAAACCCCTGCCTGGTTTTTGACGAACACAACGAGATACTCCGCCAGTTTGCGCCCAAACAATACGCCAGCGCCCCGCCGCCGACGGACTCAAAAATGATGTTCCAGCCAGGTGGGGAAACCTACGCCCACAAATACTTGCGGGGATTTTTGAACGAAAGAGCCAAAAACTACTCAAAACACATCTCCAAACCGCTCGAAAGCCGCCGGGGTTGCAGCCGCCTGTCGCCTTATTTGGCCTGGGGCAATTTATCGGTCAGACAGGTTTTTCAGCACACCCACAACGCCAAAAAACGCGTGAGCCACCGCCGAGATTTGGACAATTTCGGCTCGCGGCTGCGCTGGCATTGCCACTTCATTCAGAAATTCGAGATGGAGGAGCGCATGGAGTTCGAGAACGTGAACCGAGGTTTCGACGAGCTGCAACGAACCGACGACTCGTATCTGGTTGAACAATGGATGGTCGGAAAAACGGGGTATCCGCTCGTGGATGCCTGCATGAGGTGCGTTTGCCAAACGGGCTACCTCAACTTTAGGATGCGCGCCATGGTGGTTTCGTTTCTGACGCTCCAGCTGTTCCAACACTGGAAGGCAGGCGCGGTGTTTCTGGCCCAGCAGTTTCTCGACTTCGAGCCAGGCATTCATTATCCGCAGTTTCAGATGCAGGCGGGGGTAACGGGCATGAACACCGTCAGGATGTATAACCCCGTGAAACAATCGCAAGACCACGATCCGCAGGGTGTTTTCATAAAAACTTGGGTGCCAGAACTGCAAAACTGCCCCGCGAACTTTATCCACGAACCCTGGAAAATGACAGCCATGGAGCAAGATTTGTACGGCTTCCACCTGGGCGAAAACTACCCTTGGCCAATCATAAACCTCGAAAAAACAACCAAAGAAGCAAAAGAGAAAATCTGGAAAACCAGGGATTTATTGACCGTTAAAGCCGAAAACAAACGAATACTATCCGAACACGTTGTGCCGAAGCGGAAACAACATCGGCCAGCCAGTGAGCAACCCCCTTTGGACTTATAGTTTGTTTTGAGGCTGTAATTTACTGACAATGAATCAATTATGGGTTTTCTGTTGATTTTCAAACCGCTAAAAATTTGCTACACGTAAAATCACTTGTGGAGTTAGGGGGTAGAATAACTCACTGAGCCCTCAAAATATAGAGGCAACGGTTTGGGTTTAGACTTTCTCAATCAATGTTTTTGTGATGATGTCGTAGCAAAGCACTTTCAGCTCGGATACATCGGCTTGGGTTTTGCCGAGGGTATCAATTGGGGGTAGTATTACGGCTTTTACGGTGCGGCGGTGCACCCGAAACGGCGACGCGTCGGGCATGATTTGGTAGTTTGTTAGCAGGGCAATTGGTACGATGGGCACTTGCTGCTCGATGGCCATTCTGAACGCACCGTCTTGAAAATCAGTCATCAAGGGCGGATTTGTTGTTTTGATACCCCCCTCTGGAAAAATCATCACGCTTCGTCCGTCGGCCAGGGTTCTGATGCACTTGTTGAGGGCGTAGGAGCGGCTGTTGGGTTGGTCGCGGTTCACTTGGATGTGCAGTTTGCGGAACATATACCCCAACGCCGGGATGTTTTTTACGCCGTGTTTGCCAATAAAGGCATAAAAATTATCGACTACCACCCCCATCATTGCAATGTCGATGTACGAAAAATGATTAGCACAAAAAACGTAAACGCCCTTCGGATCGGGCGTGAAATCATACCTGACTTCGACTTTAATGCCAGCAACCGCAAAAAAACATTGGCCCCAAAATCTGTTGAGCCAGTGGGCGAAGGGTTTCCACGATTCGCGCTGGAGGGCAACGAACTGAATCGGAAACAGCAGCGCATAAATGAACACAAACCAAAAAGTACACCAAACCGTGTAGAACATTGCGTAGCTGTTAATGTTTAAAATGGCGCACTCCCGTGGTGACCATCGCCAGGCCGTGGGCGTTGCAATAATCGATCGATTCTTTGTCGCGGATCGACCCGCCTGGCTGCACCACCGCCGTGATTCCCGCCTTGTGTGCGATCTCTACGCAGTCGGGAAACGGGAAAAACGCGTCGGAGGCCATCACCGCACCCTGCAAATCGAACCCAAACGACAGCGCCTTGTCAATGGCCTGCCTGAGGGCATCCACGCGAGACGTTTGCCCAGTGCCACTGGCCAAAAGTTGGTTTTCGGTGGCCAAAACAATGGTGTTAGATTTGGTGTGTTTGCAAACTTTAAGCGCAAACTCCAACGCCCTGGTTTCGGCTTCGGTGGGGGCTTTCTGGGTGGCCGTCACAAAGTGGGCGGCGGTTTCGGTGGTGTCGTCTTTGTCTTGCACCAGCACGCCGTTCAGAATGGTTTTGAAGGTTTTTGGGGTAAATTTCACCGTTTTTCGTTGCAACAATATTCGGTTCTTTTTCGATTGCAACAGTGCCAGTGCGTCGTCGTCGTAGGTGGGCGCAATGAGTATCTCCATGAACAATTTGTTGAGTTCCTGGGCGGTGGTCAGATCGACGTTGGCATTTGTGATTACCACCCCGCCAAAGGCCGAGACCGGGTCGCAGGCCAGTGCATTTACGTAGGCTTGGTGGGCCGTACTGGCCGACGCTATGCCGCACGCATTGGTGTGTTTGATGATGGCGTAGGTGGGTTGGTCGGTAAATTCGTCGATCAAAAGTACGCACGCATCCACGTCTACCAAGTTGTTGTACGACAGTTCTTTGCCGTTGAGTTTGCTAAAAATAGCGTCCAAATCGCCGTGGTAGGAGGCATTCTGGTGGGGGTTTTCTCCGTATCTCAGGGGCGTTCCTGGGCCAAAAGACGGCGTGGTTGGCGTGGTGCCGCTGAACCAATGCTGAATGGCCGAGTCGTAGTTCGACGTGTTGGCAAACGCTTCGGCGGCGTAGCGGCGGCGATCGGCCAGCTCGGTAGCGCAGTCTTTTTTGGTCAGTATGTCTAAAACGTCGGCGTATTGCTCGCGCGACGACACGATAAGCGCGTCCTGAAAATTTTTGGCCCCCGCCCTGATGAGAGAAATACCCCCAATATCGATTTTTTCAATAATATCTTCCGCATCCGCTCCCGAAGCCACCGTTTCCTCGAAAGGATACAAGTCCACGATCACCAAATCAATGGCAGGAATCTCGTACTTGGCTGCCTGCGCCACGTCGCTGGCATCGGCGCGGCGGTGTAGAATGCCCCCAAAAACGGCGGGGTGCAGGGTTTTTACGCGCCCACCGAAAATGGAAGGGTAGCCAGTGAGGTCTTCGACGGCTGTGACGGGAACTTGAAGGCTTTCGATAAATGCCTGCGTGCCACCCGTCGAAAACAATTTCACTCCGTTGGCATGTAGTAATTTGACAATTGGTTCGAGGCCGTCTTTGTGGTAAACAGAGATAAGCGCGGAGGTAATTTTTTTCATAGTTGTTGCTTCAAAACTTATAAACAAAAAGGTGCGTATCGGCCACAAAGTAACGGATACTTCTGGCTAATACGCACCGAGGGTCGCGTTTTTTGTCTAACTCATGCGCTCAAAAATGGTGGCTATTCCCATACCGCCACCAATGCAAAGCGTGGCCAGGCCAGTTGCTTTGTCGCTGCGCTCCATCTCGTCGATGAGCGTGGCCGAGATAATGGCTCCCGTTGCACCGAGTGGATGGCCGAGGGCAATAGCGCCGCCGTTGGGATTGACTTTGGAGTGGTCGATGCCCAATTGATCCATAAAAAACATTGGCACAACCGCAAATGCCTCGTTTACTTCAAAGAGGTCGATGTCTGAGACGCTCATGCCAGCGCGTTTCAGTACTTTTTGGGCGGCAGGAAGCGGCCCAGTGAGCATGATCGTAGGCTCCGACCCCACTATGCCGAAGGCTTTAATGCGGGCGCGGGGTTTGAGGCCCGCCCGAATACCAAACTCTTTGCTGCCAATGAGCACGCCCGCCGACCCGTCCACAATTTGGGAAGAGTTGCCAGCGTGGTGTACGTGGTTTATTTTGTCGAGCTCGGCATATTTCATCAGTGCCAGCGCGTCTAAGCCCATGCCACCCATCATTTCGAAGGCGGGTTTTAGCTTGCCGAGGCTTTCGACGGTTGTGCCAGGGCGCACGCCCTCGTCGCGGTCTAAGATTGTTACGCCAACTTCATCTTGCATGGCCACCAGCGATTTGTGAAAACGATTGTCTTGCTGGGCTTCCACGGCGCGGCGGTACGACTCGGCAGCGAAGGTGTCCACGTCGGTGCGGCTGTAGCCGTATTTGGTGGCAATAAGATCGGCAGAGATACCCTGCGGCACAATGTTGTGGTTGGCCACAATGGCAGGGTTCATAAACAACGCGCCGCCGTCGGCTCCCATTGGCACGCGCGACATAGACTCTACGCCGCCCGCCACGATGGCATCGGCTTGGCCCGACATTACGTAGGCTGCTGCCATGTTTATGGCCTCTAAACCCGACGAACAGAAACGGTTGAGCTGCACCCCCGCCACGCTTTGAGCGTAGCCAGCATCGAGCACGGCGGTGCGGGCTATGTCGGCCCCTTGCTCGCCAATTGGTGTTACGCAACCCATAATTACGTCGTCTATCAGGCTGGTGTCTAAATGGTTACGGTCGCGCAGGTTGCGGAGTACTGCTGATAACAACTGGATCGGTTGCACGTCGTGGAGTGAACCGTCTGACTTTCCGCGCCCCCGTGGCGTGCGAACTGCGTCGTAAATAAAGGCTTCGATCATTTTTATTTTGTGTAGATGAATGGTTTTTACTTCACTGGGCAAACATACTGATTAGCAAATATAGGCACATTTTTCAATTATTTTTTCAATTCTATCACCGAGATTTCGGGCCATATTCCTAAGCGACCTGGGTACAGGCCGACCCCAAAACCTCGGTTCACGTTGAGGTATTGAGTGCCCGTTTGGTACAAACCCGCCCAGTGGGCATAAATATATTGTATCGGCGACCACCTGCAAGCTGGGCCGTCGATTCCGATCTGCATTCCGTGGGTGTGGCCCGAAAAAGTAAAGTCGATGTCCTTAAAATCTCGGGTAATTTGTTGCTCCCAGTGCAGCGGGTCGTGCGAAAGTAACAACTTAACGGCCGCCCCCTGGCTGCCCGCACGCGCACGGGCGAGGTTTCCTTTGCGGCCGTTTAGTCGGCTGTCGCCCCAGTTTTCTACGCCAAGCACCGCAACAGAATCTGCCCCACGACGCAAAAATTGGTGCTGGTTGCGGAGGAGCGTCCAGCCCAAAAGACTTGGTATTTTTTGGATCGCCGCACCCTGGCGGGCTTTGTTGGCCACGGACATAAAAAAGTTGTGGCTGCCGTAGTCGTGGTTTCCTAAAATACAAAACACCCCCAGCGGGGCCTTTATATTTTTTAAAATTGGCAAAAACGGAGTCATTTCATCGGCGCGACCGTTCACAAAATCGCCCGTAAAAAAAACTACGTCGGCTTTTTGGGCATTCATAAGCCGCACGCCTTCTTTTACCCGGTCGTGCCGCCACAAACTACCAATGTGAAAATCAGAAATATGGACAATCCTAAAACCGTCGAACGACGCGGGCAGGTGCTTTATTTTTACGACCACGTGCCGCACCTGGTAGCGGTATGCACCCTCCACGATGCCATATACCAAAACCGCCGCAAGCCCAACAATGCCCAACACCATGACGCGGAGCGCGGTTTTGGTGTTGGTTTTATAAACAAGCGCAAAAACTATTTTGAGTAGGTATGGAATGGACAAGAAAACAAAAAAGGCCGTTTGAACCGACCTGACAAGCAAACCAATGGGCAAAAAGAGCGTGAGCATAAAGCCCGCAAAATGCAAAACAGAGAGCCAGCGGTAGAGTTGTAAAACGGGACTAAATCGATTCTGAAATACTTTTTCGACACTTTTAAACGCGCCAATTTCGATCATACCAAATAATAATATTCCGACGGGCAACGCACTAAGTGAGAACATAGAATAGTAAGAATGAAAGAGAATTTGTAAGTTTGCATTCTAAAACAAGGCCAAAATTAATGAAAAGCCAGCAAATTGTGTTGTTAGTTGCCTTTATTGGGTTCGTGAACGCATCTTGCGCCAGGCGCGTGGTTGCTGGGCCGTATGCTGGCTCGGGGCCGTCGGTCTACGACGAAGACCTGTCGTTGGTGCGCCCGCGCTACAAAGAAGTCGTTACGCCAGACCCGTCGGTGCGCAAACCCGCCGAAATCAAACGCGTTGTGTCAGACCGTGCGCTGCACATAAACCGCGACTTAGACGCGGTTTTAGACACCATCGCCGTCAATAATCGGTCTATTCGCTACGCCAACGGCTACCGCATTCAGATTTACGTGGGCAACGAACGCCGCGATGCCGACGCTGCCAAGTTGTTTACCTACCAGAGTTTTCCCGAAATACTGCCCTACGTTTCCTTTTCGCAGCCCACCTACCGCGTTAAAGTAGGTGATTTCATGAACCGAATTGACGCCGAAAGGTATTTACAACAATTTAAACAACAATTTTCGGCAGCCATCATTCAGGCCGAGCGCATCGAGGTTCGGAAGAGCATATTGGTGAAATAGTACAGTGTTACGCTTCGGGCTGTGTCGTAAAAAAAAATTGCACCAAAAAAATTACATTTAACCTCTTAATAATTCATGAAAAAAGCACTCATAACGGGTATTACTGGCCAGGACGGCGCGTATTTGGCCGAGTTGCTCTTAGAAAAAGGCTACGAAGTACACGGCATTAAGCGGCGTAGTTCGATGTTCAACACCCAGCGGATTGACCATATTTACGAAGATCCCCACGAAAGCAACGTGCGTTTCAAGCTGCACTACGGCGACCTGACGGACTCGACCAACATTATTAGGATTATCCAAGAAATACAGCCCGACGAGATTTATAACCTCGGAGCGATGTCGCACGTGCGGGTGAGTTTCGACGCGCCCGAATACACCCTCGACACCGACGGTGGCGGTACGCTCCGCATTTTGGAGGCCGTGCGGCTGCTTGGGCTTACCGAAAAGACGCGTATCTACCAGGCATCTACTTCCGAACTGTATGGCCTGGTGCAGCATCCGATCCAGTCCGAAACCACTCCCTTTTACCCGCGTTCGCCCTATGCTTGCGCAAAATTATACGGCTACTGGATAACGGTGAACTACCGCGAGGCATACGGAATGTATGCCTGCAACGGTATATTGTTCAACCACGAGTCGCCGCTGCGTGGCGAGACCTTCGTAACGCGCAAGATCACCCGGGCGGTGTCGCGGATTGCGTTGGGTTTGCAAGATAAAGTCTTTATGGGCAACATCGACTCTCAGCGCGACTGGGGTCACGCCAAAGATTACGTAGAAGCCATGTGGTTGATGCTCCAACAAGACGTGGCCGAGGACTTTGTGATTGCCACTGGCACAACCACCCGCATCCGCGATTTTATTACGATGGCTTTCGGTGAGGTAGGCATTGAGGTTGAATACCAAGGCGAGGGCATCGACGAAGTGGCGCGGGTAGTTGCCTGCCACAATCCCAATTTTCAGGTAGCTGTGGGGCAAGAGGTGATGGGAATTGACCCGAGGTACTTCCGCCCTACGGAGGTAGAACTTCTGCTCGGCGACCCCACCAAGGCCAACACCAAGCTGGGCTGGAAACCCAAATACGACCTGGCCGCCCTGGTGAAAGACATGATGCAAGCCGACGTTGAGCTGTTCCAAAAAGACCGCCTCCTCGAAGAGAGTGGCCACCGCGTGCCAAATTACTTTGAGTAGAAACGCAACCAAAACCAAAGCGCATCGGCACGGTGGGCTGTGAGTAAGGTTCAGAAAATAGCAAAGGCCCAAAAATTAATCCTAATTTTTGGGCCTTTTTTTGTGCTGATTCCTTCAAAGCAACATCTGCAGCTCGTGGTGGGCGTAAATTGGTTTCGATCACGTATTTTTACGCCAAAAAAGTAAACCATTGATGGAAAGTCTGAGAATAGCGTCGAAATTGCCCAAAGTGGGTACTACCATTTTTACCGTGATGT